>CAZHIM010000002.1:165200-169506 GCA_964532525.1 uncultured Bifidobacteriaceae bacterium | reverse complement strand
CGGGGAATCGAGGGCCTTTTCACCGTTTCAAAATGGTGGAGCCAAGGAGGCTCGATACTGTTTCCCGCCGTGTGGCAAACCGGCACAATCATTGGATAACCAACAGATATGCAGGTAAAATGCGGTTGCAGTTCCAAGCATAATGGACTCCACAAGACCAGAAAAGACTCGTTTTACCTCCACTGCTGTAGAAAATAATGTAGAAAAATTCATGGCGCCGAAAGCTTGAAAAGCTCGTCTTTGGCAGTGGGCGAGCCGGCAGCGGAGGCTTTCTGCAGGCAGTCGCGGGCCTTGGTCAAATCTTTTTCAACGCCGTCCCCATCCCGATAACGCTCGCCCCGGCCATCGCCCAATTTCTTTTGCGCGATAGCGCGGGCTTTGGAGTCCGCCTTGGTTTTGTCTTGCGCGGCCTGAGCGGCAGCGATTTGCTCGGACGTGGGAATGGGTGGAGCATAAAAGTCCCACAATTCCAGAACCTCTCCAACAGCCAGGGTGCCATCTTCATTGAGACCCTGAATGGTGCCCACCTTTTGCATGAGAAGCGTGATTCTCTGATCTACAGCCAGTTCTTCCATGTGGGGATAATTCTGGACAATGATATCCATGCGATCCACGGAAGGGTGAGTTGGTTCATCAATTTCGAACATAAAGCGGTTCGAATAGACGGCCAGAACAATGCCGGTGTGCGTTCGTGGATTTTCCGCCAAGCCAAGATTGACTTTACAACTGGCCGCGGCGCGAAACTGCTTGACAGCGATAACCGGAATATTGGTCTGACTGAATGAGTTAACAACAAGAAAGGTAACGACTCCGACAAGAAATGTTTTCATTTTGTTGGTGAATTCAGGATAATGAGTCTGATTTAGCGCGGCCCTGCCAAGCCAAAACCGAGAATTTTGAAAAGAGCGGGACCGAACGCGCCGGATTGGCGTGGTTTGGTGTTGCTCGAAGGGCCCTTCTCGGTGCCCGGCTTGGCGCACTGGGCCACGCCATTTCGCATGGTGTCGTTCCAATCATGAGCATTCTTCGTCATGAGATGCTGGCGGATTTTCTGGCGCTGCCTCCGGCGGCTCAACAGGAGGTTTGGGACGATTGGCTTTGGGTAATTGCCCGAATCCAAGACCGGCAGCGGCCGCGCGTGGATTCAATTTCTTCCGCAACTCCTGCCTCTTCGCATCATCAAGAGCCCCCGTTGTGCCTGGATTGTCCACGGAAGTGGAAGTCGAACTAGCGGGATGAATTGGTTCATATTTTGAAACCTCAGATTCGTTGAATACCAAATTGCCCGGCTTTCTTCCCGCGGTGGTAATGGCAATGGGAAAGGTGATGGCCCCGGTCTTTTCGACGTGCGAGCAAAACGCTTCAATGCAATTGCGGGTAATGGTGGCCTCATCAATTCCAGTATGAGCGGCAGCCTTTTCTAATCGCTTTTTTAATCCCGGCTCCACCCTTACAGAAATCCTTGGTTCCGTATTCTTCATGGTGCCATTGTCTCCCATTGGCTCCAATTGTCAAGAAAAAGATAAAATCCCACTTGACACCGTAGGGTGACATTTGGTAACGTCGGGTAACGATGAACCCCGAAACAGTCTCCCAGCCGAAGCCGGTCAAAATTAAAGAGCCGCGTGTCAGTTGCCGGGTTCCGCGAAAAATGATGACCCGGCTGGAGCGTGTCGCAAAAAACAACGGCATTGATATTTCCGATGTGGTTCGGATGGCGTTGAACCGAATTTTGCCGACTTACGAGAAAGAAATCACTCTGGAGGTGGCAAAGTGATTTCCGGCAAATCGAATTTTGGCTGCCAAATGCAGCCCAGCCCGATTCATGCAGGGGCTGCCAATCCGTTGCGCGGCGGTTCCGCGCTGAAAAAGGTCCTTGCGGACGGCCAGCCCTTGCGGGCGGCCATTATCCAGCAAGGACCGCCCCTTTTATTGCAGGGTGGACTGGAGCCTGGTTCCAGCGCCGGTCTCATAAGCCGGTCCACGCGGGTTCGAATCCCGTCCCCTGCAACCATTTTGGCCGGGATTAGGGTTGGGGCAGCGGATGCCCTGCGCAATCGGTTCCCGGCCAGTCCCCAAGTTGCCGGTTGCGCCCTTCTGAGCGTGTGTTTGCCGAGCGCGTTTTCGTCCGCATCGGCTGCCCCTTTTACGCCATGAGCAAACCAGCCAACAGCCTTCGTAACGCGCGCGGCGAGTTCCGGGCCCAGATGTCGCCGTCGCAAATTGAATTGGTCCGCGTGGGCTATCTGGCGGATTGCCGCCGGGACGCGCGGAGCCGCATGGGCGTGGTGGCCCTCCTGTTGCTGGGTGTAGGCCTGACGGCCTGTTTGCTGATTTCCGGCGCGATTTTCCTTTCTCATTATGCCCACTAGCCAGCCAAACGCGGTTATTCCGGTGTATTTCGTGCCCGGTCATCTGGCGGTGAATGAGGCCCAGGCGCATGAAATCCTGGGCTTGAATGACGGTCGTACTGAGACCGCCAAGAAAAAGGCGTTTTACAAGTTTTGCCAGCAACACGACATCCGGCCGCTGCCGGGCCGCGTGTTCCCGTTGAAGAAGATTGAGCAAGCTGTCTCAGCTTGACCACCACGATTTGCGGTAAACAACACAAAACAAAAACATGAAAAAACTCGACTCCACAACCGAAGCGTCTCCATCCGTTGATAGGGCGTTTCTAAACATCATCGCCGCCCATAAACAGGGCCGGGCCATCACGGATCTGTCCACGGCCTTGAAACAGGTCACCGCGGCCGTGCAGCTCACGAACAAGGGCGGCAGCGTGACGCTTACCATGCGCATTGCGCCAGCCTCCAAGGGCGACGCCAGCACGCTGGTTTTCCTGCCGAAGATTAGCGCCAAGATCCCGGAGACCGAAATTCCCGGCAGCATCTTTTACGCGGACGCGGATTTCAACCTGGTGCGGGAGGATCCCAACCAGGCGAGTCTGCCGCTGCAGCCGTTGCCGGCTAAACCCAAGGCGGTGCCGGTGCCCGTGCCGGCGGAAAAAGCATCCAATGCCGTGCCGGTGCCCGCGGGGCACAAGCAAGCGTGAACCAATCCGTTTTAACCAACGAAACCATAACCAAGGAATAATATGTCGGAAACAACCAACACCAGCGTTGATACGTTCAATGCCATGGTGGCATTGGGCGCCAAGGCACCACACATCATGCAGACCGCCGGCGGCGAACCCGTGGTGTGCATCCCTGAAAATCAGAAGCTGGAAAGCTTGAAAAGGTTCTATCCGCCGACGCGGATCGAACGCTCGGTGCGGCTCCTGGAGGCAGGCAGCTTCATTGACTACGTGAATCGTTTCAAGACGGCGGCGACGCTGATTTTCGCCAATATGACGGAAACCAACGTGACGTTCACAGCCATGCTGGATTATCACGCCGCGGCCCCGGAACTGACGCCGGCATTCTGCAGTCACAAGGCGGTTTTCGATGCCATTGAGACTCCGGAATGGAAAGCGTTTGCCGGCGCGGACCGGAAGGTATTCACCCAGATCGAATTTGCCACGTTCATCGAGGACAATCTGGCGCTGTTTACCGCTGGCACGGACAACCAATTCCCGGCCGGCGCGGAACTGCTGGATTTGGTGAAGCAATTGCACGGGCATAAGAATGCCCGATGGGAGCGGGTGTGGAATCCGCAGACGGGCGCGTATTCCGTCAATTACGCCGAAGAGGTGGAAGTGAAGGCGGCGTTGGGGGATGCCTCCGGAGCGCTGGAGGTGCCGGCACAGATTTGCGCCGGCGCGGCCATGTTCCAAGGCGGGACCGTGTTCGAAATCCCGGCGAGGCTGAAAACGCGCACGCCGGACCGGGGCTTGAGCCTGAGCTACGAGATGATCAACCGTCCGCAAGTGATCCGCACCAGCATACTGCAACTGGTGCAACAAATCGGCACCGGCACTTCCATCGTTCCCCTCTTGGGGAATGCGTAACGATCCCCGAGTCGCCGGCGGAGGTTTAGCCGGCGAGCCTAGTTGCCTGGGCGGATGGCATCAGCGGAACGCGGCGCTAATTCCAGGCGTGACAGCCGGAGAGACGGCACCCAAAAACAAACATGCCATGAAATTTGAAATTAAAAATTGGATCACTGAAAAAGTGATGTTCACCTTAGAGGGTGAAAACTGGAAAGTAGCATTTTGCGCTGCGGTAAAGGCCGGACAAAAATTCGATCAAGCCGACCTTTCGGAGAAAGACTTTAGCGGCATCAAATTGGATTGCAAAGATTCGCGCTTCGACAATTCGCGCTTCGACAATTCGCGCTTCGACAATTCGCGCTTCGACAATTCGCGCTT
>CAZHIM010000002.1:0-164979 GCA_964532525.1 uncultured Bifidobacteriaceae bacterium | reverse complement strand
GCTTCGACAATTCGCGCTTCGACAATTCGCGCTTCGACAAGTCGAGCTTCGACAATTCGAGCTTCTACAAGTCGAGCTTCTACAAGTCGAGCTTCGACAAGTCGAGCTTCTACAAGTCGAGCTTCTACAAGTCGAGCTTCGACAAGTCGAGCTTCGACAATTCGCGCTTCGACAATTCGCGCTTCGACAAGTCGAGCTTCGACAAGTCGAGCTTCGACAATTCGAGCTTCTACAAGTCGAGCTTCGACAATTCGAGCTTCTACAATTCGAGCTTCTACAAGTCGAGCTTCTACAAGTCGAGCTTCGACAAGTCGAGCTTCGACAATTCGCGCTTCGACAATTCGCGCTTCGACAAGTCCACGTTTGCAGGTAATAAGATCATCGGCCAGCGCCCATTTTTCTTCATCGGGCCACTCGGAAGCGATCAGCGCCAATTAATGGCGGTGAACACGGATAAAGGCATTCACCTGCAAACCGGATGTTTCTCTGGCAGCTCGGATGAATTCAAGGCTGCCGTCAAAAAGAAACACGCCCGGAATGAGCATGGATTGGAATATCTCGCGGCGCTCAAATTGATCGAACTCCACTTCAAGCTTTGGAGGGATGCGAAATGAATCGAATGCGCCAACTGGCGGGAAAAGTATGGTGGTATCTCACCACGGACACTTATTGCGCGTGGGGGAAACATCCGATGCGCCGCGCGCCATTGCACTTTCTGCGGCCAGACGCAGTGAGCCATGGATGTTGCTCCCGGTGTGAAGAGAAGTTTTGGACGCCAGAAGAATTGAAAGGATGATTCCAGGACTCCCAATCATTGTCAGCGCCAACGCTTGCGAGCGGAAGCAATTCAGGTTTCCGCGCACGAAGAAACGCCGCGTCCGCGCCAAGTGGTCAAAGCGTGAACGCAATTTCAAGTACATCCCGAAAGCGTTTTGGGTTGGCAACCAGATCATTTGTCACCCGTCCATCTACGCACAGTTGCGCCGGGAATTCCCGTCCATTTAAATGGCCACGATTCAGACAGAGCTTTTTGAGCCGACGATTGCCCAGCGTTTCGAGGCATGGAAGGCCACACCAGGCGGCGGCCAGGTGATGGCGCGGCTGTATCGGATCACGGCTTGCTATTACGGCCGGTTCCGCAGGACGGGGCGCGGGGTGAGCCAGCGGTTTTTGTGGGAATCGTTGCGGGACCGCGTTGACGGCATTCGCAAGGAACTGGCGCGGCGCGAAATTCGCCTGGAGCGGGAGCGGGGCTTCTGGCTGAACGATCACTTCACCGCCTACGCGGTGCGGCACATGATTGCAGCACATCCCGAATGGACAGACATGTTCGAATTGCGGGAACTCAACGTGCCAAAGCAGACGCAGAATTACCGCAGAGGCGCGCAGACACAGAGGGAAAAACCGTGGGACGCGAATTGCGCCAATTGACACGAATTTTATGAGATCACTTTCTGAAATTGATGACGCGACGCTGGATGCCGAAGTGGCCAGGCTGGAGGCGCGAATCCGAAAACTCAGACAGATTTCCGTCCTCCGCGTCAGGGTGAAAATGATTGAGTCGGATCAAAAACCCGCATTCAACGGCAAGATAAAAGCCATTGTGGCGGGCGTGTGCGGGGCGCTGGATGTGGATGAATCACTCGTCTTCAGCCGGTTGAGAACGGAGGACGTTACCGCCGCGCGCCAAGTTTCCGCCTATATTGCCAGGCGCCGGGGATTCTCAGTGCGCTCCATTGCCCGGAACCTTGACCGGGATTGCGGCGCGATTCGGCACGGAACGAAGTCGGTGCAAAACCGGATGGATACCGAGCCCAAATTTAAGCTGTTGGTGGAGAAAATCGCCGCGCAAGCGGACCTCCCCAATTTGTTCAAAGATGAAAGGCCGCTCCAATGACGCCCGTAAACCCTAATCCGCTGGCGGAATTGCCTACTGAGGCGTTTTGGCGGCGATTTCGAGCACCCACGCCGGCCGCCAAGTCGAAGCCGCCCGGCCGCCCGCGGGGGCGCTCTGGCCAGAGCCCCAAGAAGCGCGCCAAACCGTTTTATTACAACCCGGCCAATAGAGACTGATTTATGAAAACTGGAATTGAACTTATCAAAGAGGAACGCGCCCGGCAAAAATCCAAGGAGGGTTGGACAGCCGAACATGATGCCACGCAGAGGCAAGGCGAATTGTCATGCGCCGGTTCCTGCTACGCCATGGCAGCATCCGCCCAGGTGCGTTTCAGTAAAACGACCATGCGGGATATTGAACCGCCTGCCCAATGGCCGTGGGACGCGCCGGCGTGGAAGTTGAGCGACGATCCCATTCGCACTTTGACCAAGGCCGGCGCGCTGATTGCCGCCGAGATAGACCGCCTACAACTCGCCACGGTTTGCGACTACTACGCCACCCTGCCCGGCAGTAATACGGTTACGAACCGGCGTTGTATGCTTCCCAAGGGGCACACCGGCACACATGCGTTTAGCCGATGAACCTCGACAAGCACGAATTGAAATTGCTGGTTGCGGCGCTGGCCATCGCGCCCGCCGGGGAGATCGTGCAGACATCCTTGCTGGTTGGCGTGTTCGACCGACCAGCCAAGATGAATTCCGCCGTGGCCAGCTTGCACCGGTGCGGCGCGGTTCTGTTCGATCCTTACCAGGCCGTCATCCGCGTGCGCGCGGATGTCATTTGGAAGATGTTGAACGAATTCGGCCAGCAAACCGAGTTATTCACCAATGAAAGGCCGCTGGACACTGTTTTGTCTGAAAATTCACGGCTGGCGCGTGTTTTAACACGGGCCGCGTGCGAAATCGCACCGCCGCCGGCCATTGATTTTCCGCGTCCGAAACCGCCACCAGCGCCGCCGCCGAAACCGGACAATCCATGCGTCACTCATGCCTTTCATGCCCCTCATGCCATGCCCGAACTCATGCCAGAACATGCCCCGAAACCGGCCACGCCGGCTCGGTTGGCTCATGTTCATGAGCATGTAGTGTCTTCGGACTTAAAAGAATTACATGGGCATGTCCATGAGCAAAAGGGGACCGGGCACGAAGTTGGCGAATTGAGCCGCCGCACGTCCGCCGAAATGATGACGGACATCATGCGGCTGGTGCCGCATTTGTCGCTCGAAAACGCGGCACACTGGCGGCAGAGAATCGAAGTCGAGGACGCCGCGCTGGTCAATTCCGTCATCCGCCAGGCGCAGTTGCAGCGCCGAAGTATCCGCAATGTAGGCGGTTGGATGAATGCCTGTTATCTCAAGGCCATTTCCGCCGGCCACGAAAAGGCCAAATCAGTATGAAAGAAATTCACACGAACGAAACGGCTTATGCCGATCCCGGCCACGAAGCGGCGGAGGAATCCGGCGAGGAAGCGTTAAACCGCTTGGCGGCCCGCTACAACATGCCGCGCGCCGTGTGCATGGAGATGATTGCGGACGTGCTCGAAGTCTTTGCAGACAGCCACAACGCCGGCCCGGCTTGTGAAGCCGATGGCGACCAGCTTCGGCGGCTCAATTCGCTGAATGCAAAGGCATGGCGCTATTTGATTGAATACCAATCGAATCAGAAAACCGCTGACGAAGTTCGCATGTCCACACGGGCGATGGCACTGGAGTTGGGTTTCAAAACCGCCGCCGTGGGGATGCGGGAACCGACCGTGGCGGAATTGGCGCGCATCTGTCATTTCGACAAACAGACGGTGAACAAGTGCGCCATGAACTTCCAGAAGCTGATGGACCTTGCCCGCCGCGAAGGCCAGCGGGGAGACGCGGCCCGCGCGAACATGAGCGAAGCGCGGATTAAACAAATCACCAAATAATATGGTTCGAGATCAATTCATTTTGGACGTGATGGACGAATTGTGCGTTGACGGTTTCGCCGGCGGCGGCGGTGCCTCTACCGGAATTGAACTGGCGCTGGGCAGGCACGTTGACCACGCCATGAATCACGACGAAAACGCGCTGGGTATGCACCGCATAAACCATCCGCAAACGATTCACCATTGCGAAGATATTTTTGACGTGAACCCGCGCCACTTGACCGAAGGCCGCCGGGTTGGCATGGGTTGGTTTTCTCCCGACTGCCGCCATTTCAGCAAGGCCAAGGGCGGAAAACCGTTGAGCAAAAAAATTCGGGGACTCGCCTTTGTCATCTTCCGGTGGGCTGACATTCGCACGCGCGTCATTTACATGGAGAACGTCGAAGAAATCCAGACATGGGGGCCATTGCTTCCGAATGGAAAGGCCGATCCAAAGCACAAAGGCCGCACATTCCAGGCGTTCATTGATGTGCTGGGAAATGGAATTCCAGCCGATCATCCAGACATTGAGGAAATGCTGGCAGTGTTGAAGGATGAAAAGGGCGACAACAGCATCACACGCGAACAGCTTGTGCGCGGTTTCGGCTATCACGTCGAAAGGCGGGAGTTGCGCGCGTGCAATTATGGCGTTCCGACCATCCGCAAACGGCTGTTTCTAATCGCCCGGTGTGATGGAATGCCGATTGTCTGGCCAGCGCCAACGCACGCAGCGCCGGAACTGGCAAAATCATTGAAATTGAAACCGTGGCGGACAATCGCCGAATGCATTGATTGGTCCATTCCCTGCAATTCCATTTTTCTTACCAAACAGGAAGCGCGGCTCGCAAAGTGCAAGCGCCCGCTGGCCAATGCCACCTTGCGGCGCATCGCCAAGGGCGTTGACCGCTATGTCTTGAAGGCCGCGCGTCCGTTCATTGTCAGCCTCACCCATCAGGGCGGCGACACCCGAGTCGAATCCGTAGATGAACCCACCAAGGTGATAACCGGCGCGCAGCGCGGCGAAAAGGCATTCGTTGATGCTTCACTGGCACCATTCATCGAGGAAGAATCCAATGCCTCAAATGAGCGCGTCATGCCGGCAGATGAACCAATGCGGACGCTATGCGCCCAAGTGAAGGGCGGTCATTTCGGTCTCGCAGCGGCAAACCTGGTGAAATTCCGTGGCAATCCAGAAACGCACGGCAAAGCGCCAGATATGAACGAACCCGCGCATACCGTCAGCGCTGGCGGCCAGCATCATGGATTGGTTGCGGCAAGTCTTACGCAATTCCATAGCAGCCACAAAGGCGCACACGACGGGGACAATCGAAACCACTCCCTTGAAAAACAGCTTCCGACGCAAGACGCATCAAACCGCTTTGGCCTGACTACTGCCTATCTCGCCCAGCACAACGGCGGTTTCAATACCAATCCCGGCCACGGCGCGGATGAACCGGCCAGTACAATCAGCGGCACAGGTTCCCAACAGCAGATCGTTACGGCCAAACTTGGCGGGCTGAATCTGTATTACGGCAGCGAAGCCGAGGGACAAGCGCTTGACGAGCCGCTACGGACGGTCACAGCCAAGCCGCGTTTCGGTCTGACGGAAGCCGATGCCGCAAGTTCATTGCTCCCACACCAAATCGCCGGGGCGCGGCGCGTGGCTCAATTCTTGCGCGAGCACGGCGTTCAATTCGAGGGGGAATTTGCCACGGTCTGCGGTTTCGTCATTTGGAATTTGGCCATGCGAATGCTCGAATCCCGCGAACTATTCCGCGCGCAAGGTTTCTCGGATGAATACGTGATTGACCGCGCTTGGCTGGTGCATCCCAAGACAGGCGAAATCAAGGTTGTCAATTTGACCAAGACGCAGCAAATCAGAATGTGCGGAAACTCGGTTTGCCCGCCAATAGCGTGCGCCTTGGTAGCAGCAAATTCGCCCGAACTATCAGCATGGCAGGCTGGAGAGCGGAAAAAGTATTTCGCGCGCCCCATGCCAACCAGCCAACCCAATCTTGTAACCGTATGAAACAACTTCCACCAATTGACACCGGGGCGACCTATACCGAACGCGCGGGCAAGATGGCGCGCAAGGCACGCTCCGCCGCCGTGAAGGCCGGAGAAAAGCTGTTCATCCGAGCGCGCAACAAAATGGTGACGGCGCAGATTGATACCGTGAACTTGCTCCGCGCCGCCGGCGAGAAATTCAATCAGGCGTCCGGGCGCAACCAGCTTCTGTTCAACCTGGAAGGGCTGGAGTTTTGCCGCAAGGAAATCCTGCCATTGCTCAAATCCGGCATCGGCTTGAAGGAAGTGCAGGCGTGCGTCCACATCGCCAACCGGCTGCCGGCTCCAATCAAAACCGCCGATGAATTGGGCGCGGTGAAACAGGAATTGCAGATGTCACTGCGAATACTCGGTTTGGTGGATAAAGCACACCACGAAGGCCAAAGCCTGATTGAGCGGAATCTGTTTTGCACCGTTACCACGGCCGCGCGCAAGTTTGAACTGACCTTTGAGGATTTGGAAAAGGAAAAGCCGGTGGAAGATTGGGACCCGGACGCCATGGACGAATTTCTGGAAACCATCGCACCGATGGAATCCATCATCGGAAAGGTGAAAGAGGCGCGAAAGGCAAAACCGTTTTGACACGAATTTCACGAAGCCGGTGACCGGCGACAAACGCCAATTTTAGATACAAAAAACAACCAACCAAAAATATGACCATACTTATATTCTGCGCCGGATTCGCTGCCGGCACCCTTCTAATCTGCATTCTTTTCATCTGTATCATCGCCCAGGCTGCCGGCGGCACCAAAGCGGCCCGCGAAGATATGAAGGAAACCAATAAATGCGTTCGTGAATACTGGCGGAAGTCCAACGAACAGCAGGTTTTGCAAACCGCTGCGTTGCGCTCAATTGGCAAGGCAATCGACGCAGCCGACCAAACGAGCGCCAAATGAAAATCGAAAACTCAATCGGCTGGTGCGATGACACCGGAAACAAAGTCATCGGTTGCGACAAGGTGTCGCCCGGCTGCAAAAACTGTTACGCCGAATGCGGCACCATCGCCCGCGTCATGCGCGGCATGGGCCGCGAGACGTGGGGACCCAAGGGCGTGCGCGTGCCCGTCGCTGATTTCTCCGCCAAGCTCCGCCGGTTGAATAAACTCTGCATTTGTGACAAGTGCCATCAGACGCAACCTTTCGCGCGCGTGGGCAAACCGTGCGGTTTGATCCCAAGGCAACGAACTGGAACCGGACTCTCTGCCTTGATCCAAAACACCTTGGCGGACAACGAATGCACGGGCACGCTCCGCCGCATCCGGTTTTTCGCGGACTCGAATTCCGACTGGCTTGACCGGAAATGGAAGCTGGACACATTTACGGAACTGTTGAACGAAATCCACCTTGCGCCAAACGTGGACGTCATTCTGTTGACAAAGCGGCCCGAACGCTGGGAAGGGCGCACGCGCGAGGCTTATAATCACCTGACTAATTGGCCGCATGAGCCGGCCTTCGCTCGCTGGCTTTATGAATGGCGCTTTGAGGGACGGGCGCATTCAAACCTCTGGCTGGGTGTGAGTGTCGAAAATCAAGAAATGGCGAATCTCCGCATCCCCTTGCTGGGAACGATTCCAGCCGCGATTCGTTTCTTGAGCATGGAACCGTTGCTGGAAAATGTGAGTCTCATTCCGGGACTTGCCAGGAGCGGGCCGCCGGTCAATTGGATCATCGTTGGCGGCGAGTCAGGGAAAAAGCGGCGCGATTGCGGCGTTGCCGCCATTGAATCCGTGGTAAGCCAGGCAAAGGCCGCGCTGATTCCGACCTATGTCAAACAGGATTGCGCGTTCAAGTCCGGAGAACAAGGCCGCATCCCGGATGCGCTCTGGAGCCTGAAACAGTTTCCCAATCCGCGCCGGGAACAAATCTTGGACGCCGTTTTCAAACCGCTATGAAAGCAATCACTGTCAGACAGCCTTGGGCGTGGCTTCTCATTGAAGCGCCGGCACAATGGCGCAAGCCCGTGGAAAACCGTCCATGGGAAACGAAATATCGCGGTTGGATTCAGATCCACGCCGCGAAGAATTGCACCCAGGCCAAATATGACGAGGCAGTCGAATTTGTGCGCGGCTTCAATCCCACACTGGCGTCCCTGATCCCGCCGCTGGAAAAGCTGGCGCGCGGCGGCATCATCGGCAGCGTGTTCCTGTCGGATTGTGTGAGCCGGCATCCGTCCCGGTTCTTTACGGGGCCGTTCGGATTCGTGATGGATAAACCAATGCCCGTTCCGTTCAAGCCCATGCGCGGGATGCTGGGAATTTTCAACACGAACGCCAACGGTGAAGCGGAGCCGGCAGAGCCGGCGGCCACAGGCGGGAAAAGCTGCCCGCATTGTGGTTTGAGCGGCCAGCAGCCGGACAGCCTCAAATGTGACGACTGCGGAAAGGATATGCCATGAACATGGAAACGATTTTCAGCCCTTGCCGGAAATACAGGTACACGCTTTGGCGCAAAGTGCCGGTGACATTTTCATTCGATGAAAGGAAATGGAGCGGGCCTTATGTTCAGTTCATCGGCCTAAATCCGAGCACGGCCAATGAAGTTCAGAATGATCCAACAATCCGGCGGTGCATAGACTTCGCTTCGCGCTGGGGATTCACTCAAATGTGCATGACAAACCTTTTCGGGTTTTGCTCTGCCTACCCGCAAGAAATGATGGCTTCCGCCGATCCAATTGGTGAGAACGATAGATATTTGGAGGAAGTTGGCAGGAACGCCGGTTTGATCGTCGCGGCATGGGGAGCCTTTTCTTGCGCTATTGAGCGCGGGAAAAAAGTCCAAGAATTGTTCAAAGGAAGGCTTCATCACCTTGGATTGAACAGCGACGGTTCGCCGAAGCATCCGCTTTATCTCCGCAAAGACACAACCCCAATCCCTTTTGTATGACACCGCGCACAGCCACAACGGATGACGAGCGGCTTGCCGTGACGGCCTTGCAGGGCGTCCGCATGTGCCCCGCGTCATGGGACAAGCGGTTCCGCAACCAGCTTTCGCCTGATGCCCTTTCCGAAAAGGAACGGCCCCAGGTCTGGCGGCTGTTCAAGAAATATCGCCGGCAGATCAACTGCCCGCGCAAGGCCGAACTGTTAGGAATTGCCAAACAGTTTTCCGCTCCGGACTTCCGCACGTTGAACGCTAAGGCTGAAATCCAGAAACGAATCGAGGAACTTAAACAGAAATCCCATGACACCAAAACGAATCCAGTTATCGCGTAAGAAGGATTTCCGGCTGCCGCCCAATACCGTTGTAGTGGCGCGCGGGCCGGGCCGGAAGTGGGGAAACCCATATCGCGTGAACACGCCGACTGGCGACCCAACGGACCTCATGGACGCAATCCACGGCGTTTGTTTCACGCGCGAAGCGGCGGTGAACCGATTCAAAAGCATCATCGGAATTGAACCGTTCACCCGGAAAGCAATCCGCGCCGAGTTGCGCGGAAAGAATCTGGCTTGCTGGTGCCCGATCGGGGAGCCGTGCCATGCGGACGTTTTGCTGGAGATTGCCAACAAGGCGGAGCCTTGACCCCCATGAGCAAAAAACCCGTCAAACGCTTCGCCCGGACGCCAGATACCATTCTGGTGGCGTTGGGGCTTGCGCCCAGCGGCGAGAACCGTAAGAAGCTGAAATATTGGCGCACGTTCCAGGACTTTCCAAAAAAGCAGCGCAACGGCTACGCCGTGGACGAATTGAGCGCCTTCATTGATGCGCACTTGGATGAATTCGTTGCCATCGGAAAGCGCGCCAAGGCCATTGAGGAAACCGACAAATTCAGTGCGGCGGATTTGAAGCTGTTGAACCAGGCGAAGCCTGGCCCCATTGGCGCTGCCTCGCCGCCGATGGACGTAGATGATGAACCGCTGGCGAAGAATCAGACGGCCATCGCCAATTGGCTGGCGCATCATTTCCAGGTGCCCGTCAGCAAAATGGATATTTCGGACTGGTTGCGGGGCGAGCGGCTCGAAGCCAATGTGCCAAACTTCCCGGTGCCAGACGCGGCGGGCCGGTTCAACAAGCTGAAAAGCGCGGATTGGTTCCGCGCGCACAAGTTCCACGATCCCCGTGACACAACCACGCCGGATTTGTTCAAGCGGCTCGAAACCGAGCGCGCCACGTCCGAAATGGAGCGCCTTGACCATGAGCGAATCATGCGCGGCGTTGAGCGCGGCCTGTATCTGGAAAAGGCCGAACATAATCGGATTCTGGCCGGGCTGGGGAGGATTGGCCGGGACAATCTTTGGGAACTGTTCGACCGCCGCGCTTACGACATGCTGACGGAAGCCTTGCGCGCGGCCAATGTCCCGGACGAAATCTCCGTGGTGTGCGTCAACGCCGCGCGGAAGATCAACCCGGAATTGCTGTTGAAACATCATGCCCACCTGGAGGCGTGCATTCAAGAGGCGGAGGCGGAAGTGCCGGCGCCGCAAAATCTCAACCACAGATGAACACAGATGAACACAGATAAGCCGGAGCGGCCATTATTGAGGTATCACGGCGGAAAGTGGAAGCTTGCGCCTTGGATTATTTCTCATTTTCCCAAACACCGGATTTACGTTGAGCCATTTGGGGGAGCGGCTTCCATCCTCTTGCGCAAGGAGCGCAGTTATGCGGAGATTTACAACGATCTCGACAACGAAATTGTCCAGCTCTTTCAAATAGCACGTGATGACGGCGAAACGCTGGCGCGAAAACTGGAAATGACTCCATTTGCTCGGGCGGAATTCAATGAGGCATATCATCCAACGACAGACCCAATCGAGGCTTGCCGCCGCACAATCATTCGCTCTTACATGGGCTTTGGGTCTGATGGTGTGCATTCTACGCACCGGACTGGATTTCGGTCAAATTCAAATCGTTCGGGAACTACGCCGGCGCATGACTGGATGCATTTACCCGATGCCTTTAGGCAAATCATCATCAGGCTCCAAGGTATCGTTATAGAATGCAGGCCTGCAATTGAATTGCTGGAAAAATACGATGGACCGGACGTACTTTTCTATCTTGATCCTCCTTATGTCCATTCATCGCGGAAACGGGTAGATGCCGGGCGCGGCTATCGCCACGAAATGACCGATGCTGATCATCGCCAGCTCATTGCGGCCGCAAAAAAGATTCGGGGTTTCGTGGTATTGAGTGGTTATCCAAATCCAATTTATCAGAAGCTCCTTGCCAAATGGCATCGGGTCGAGAAAACCGGGCCGTTGGCGGACGGAGCCTTACAACGGACGGAGGTTCTTTGGATTTCTCCTAGGACGTGGGAAGCGTTGGAACAAAATCAGGATTTGTTTTCAGCACGATTTGCAACGAATTTTGCAACAAATGGAAACGGTTGAAACATTGCCAACCCAGGGCAGGCGGGACGCGCTGCCCTACTTGAAGGCGTTTTCTCCCAAGTTCAAGGGTGAGATTTGGGAAAATGCGCGGCGGTTCCGGCTGGTTGGCGCTGGCTATAAGTCCATGCCGCCGGAACAAGACGGCTTTTTTGACATCCGCACAGCCAATCATTGCCGGGGACCGTTGAAGGCGTTGAACGATCCCGGCGTGCGCATCGTGTTCATGGACAAGGCCACGCAAACATTTGGTTCCATTTGCGGTGACATCTGGATTCCATATTTAGTGGAACACGAAAGCGATTCCATCCTATGTCTGTTCGAGGACGATCCCAAGGCCAAACTCTACGCCAGCACGCGCTGCATGGACACAGTGAAACAGCATCCCACAATTTCGGCGATGATTTCCGAAGTGATCCAAGAGGATGGCCAAGGGCGGCACCAGATCAAAAACACGGAAATCAAATTCGCCGGCAGCCGGTTGCTGCGGATTGGCGGTTTGAACGACGGCAATGTTTCGTCACTGTCTTGGCGGTTCATCTGGATTTCCGAAGCGTGGCAGCATAAGTCCGATGGCTTGCTGAAAAAGGCCATTCGGCGGGCGGATCGTTTCGAGGACAATTGCAAAATCTTCATCGAATCCCAAGCCGGCCCGGCAGGGGAGGATTTCGCCCGCGAAGCGAGCGGGGCGCATCAGGTGCCTCTCACATGGGCTTGCCCGTTTTGCGGGGGCAGGCAGACGTGGGAATGCCCGCACGAATACGAGACGCCGCGCCCGGTGGACTTCGTGCCGATTAAACCCCGGCAAATTGCCGGGGCCCAATTGGAACTCTGGCAACCCCCCCAGCCGGGCACCAGCGCCGGCATGAAGATTCCGCCGGCAGATGATGGCAACGGGACGATCCTTTCACTTGAGCAACGGGCGCGGTTGGCGAAGTGGGAATGTTACCACTGTGGAACCCTGATTGACGACACGCCGGAACTGCGGATGAAGATTTCCGACAGCTACGATCAAGATTACACCTTGCCGCCGGCGCGGCCCGGCCTGCCCAGGCGCACGCCGAGACAGGTTTGTTTCATTCTGCCGCGCGAGGCGAATATCAAAAACAGTTTCGAGTCCGGCGCACTTTCCTATTTGAAGGCCAAGGAGGCACAGGCCAGCGGCAATGAAATCCCATTGCAAGACTGGTACATGTCCGAACGGGCCGTGTTCTATTCGCCGAAGCTCACCCAAACGCGCGTGGCGGTCATCGTGGACACGGTGCACACCGATAAGGACGGCCATATTCCGAACGAATCATTTCGCTCGCTCCAGGTGGATTGCCAAAAGGACTTGGTGGAATCGTTGCGGCAAGGAAAGGATTTGACGGGCAATTTTTGGGTGATTGCCGAGGCACACGACAAGGCCGGGGGCACATTCGGTTTGTATCGCGGCTGGGTGACTTCATGGGAAGAATTGTTCGGCACGGTGACGGTGACGGATAAAGGGGAACGCATCATCAAGGGGGGCCTGAAAAACAAGCTGAAAATTCCCACGCGCAACGTGGCGATTGACGGCGGCAACTGGTTCGACATAGTAAAGGAAAAGGCCGCGCACTATCGCACGAAGGAAACCGCGCTGGATGGCAGCGGCAGGGAAGTTTGGGCGACATGGAAGATTATGGTTGGCGACGATGGCCGGGGCGAGCGTTGGGATGATGGCGTGTGGCGCTCATACTGGCGACCCAAGACATACATGGTGGACACGCTGGAGCCGGATGGCAAGACATGGACGAAGATTGCCGTCCAGGTAACGCGCTGGAGCAATTTCGCGGTGAAATCCATCCTTTACAAGCTGCGCATGGGCGCGCCCGGCCAGCCCAAATTTGTGGCGCTACCGGCGGATGCTGTGGACGCCAAGACGGCCGCCAAGGAAAAAGGCGATTTCACCTACGAAAACCAAATGAACGGCTTTGCTTTGGGCGAGGACGCCAAGGGCAAACCCAAGTTTATCGAACTCCACAAACAGCAGCATTATCCCGATGACCATTGCATGGGCATCGTGTTGAAGATGATGAAAGGACTTGTGCGCGGCGAAACTGCAGTCGGCGACGGGATGGGGCAGGAAGCGGATAAAAAATAATTTATGAAACACACAGATAGACAACGAACCATCAGAATCATGCGCTCGCTGCCACGGGCAGGAGACGCGCTATATATTTACGAAACCTCGAAAGTGGCACCGTTTC
Organism: uncultured Bifidobacteriaceae bacterium; assembly: GCA_964532525.1. Taxonomy (GTDB): domain Bacteria; phylum Verrucomicrobiota; class Verrucomicrobiia; order Limisphaerales; family UBA11358; genus UBA11358. Next base: position 151,571 of record CAZHIM010000002.1, on the reverse strand, counting down.
GCAGTTATCGGAAATGAACTGACATGAAAGAATTCCGAATCATCACCTTGCGGGAATGCGCCACCGAGCCGGAAATGGTGGATGCGCCGGAGAAAATCGCGGCATACTGGAGGACTCACATCCAACCGAACATTGATGGCACCAGGGAGCATCTGGTGGTATTCCTGTTGAATGTGCGGTGCCGCCTCATTGGCCATGAACTGATTGGCATGGGCACGCTGAATTCCGTGTTGCTGGCTTCGCGCGATATTTTTCGGCTGGCCATCATGCAGGCGGCGCATTCGGTGGTCATTGCCCACAATCACCCCAGCGGAGACCCGGAACCGAGCCCGGAGGACGTGCGCGGAACGCGGGCCATGGTCCGCGCCGGCCAGGTTTTGGGGATCGAACTCATGGACCATGTGGTGATTGGATTTGGAGGAAAGTTTGCATCGCTCAAGGCACTCGGATTGCTTTACGAGCCGACTCGCCGCCGGAGATCCCCAAAATGAACCCAAATTTCTCCAATGCCAGCGAATCTTTCAAACGGCTCAATCCACATCTTATGGGTGTCGTATCGTCCGCCCAGCCGAAACCAAACCGACAGCATCCCGTTGCGCCAGCGGATGGCCGCCAAACGCACCGCGCGGGAAAAGTGGTTGTCAGCCTGGTTGGCTTCCGGCGGCGCGCGTTGGATGACGACAACTTTGTTGGAGCCTGCAAACATTTGCGTGACGCCATCGCCGCCCGTATAGGCATGGATGACGGCGATCCACGTTTGCGCTGGGAATATGGCCAGCAGGAAACGCGCGGAGCGGAGGGCGTTCTGGTGAAGATCGAAGTCCATGACGATTGAACCCATACCGGGCGAGCCGACCCGCTGGATTGTCCAATCCGAAAGCCGGAAGGATTATGCTTTTATCGTGGACTTGGATTATTCGGAGGCGGGCGAGCCGGGGCGCCCGGCGTGCGGTTGCGAACAATTCATGGTGCGGGGCATCGTGTGCAAGCACATCCTAGCCATCCAGGCGTTGACGGCCCGGCGAAAGCTTCCCGCTTGACTGGCCCCGTTCGGTAGCATGGCTGAACGTGATAATTTCATTGGCTGGAGCATCGTTGAAAAGATGGAGCTTTACCGCGGCATGCAGGAAGCCTTTGCCGCTGGCGTGGTGACCCGCGTGTCCACCGGGCGCGGCGTGGAAACCCAATTTGACCCCACGCAGCCCAGCGCGGAGGAAAAAATGCGCAAGCTGGAAATCTCCCTTTTGAACGATCCGCATCTTGCCGAAGTGGATCCGAACGGAGAAATCCGCGCCGCGCTGGAGGGCAACCAGCGCCAAATTCAGACCAGTCCCATTTTTCACTGATTTGATATGCCAATTTTAGATCAGTACGGCGCACCAGCGCGGAACCGCTATCCAGCGCCGTTCATCGGCTTGTATGACACGCCGGCAAACGACCCGGCCAAGTCGCGTCCCCGGCCCTTGCTCCGCCCGCACACCTTCCAGAACATCACAAGCTGGCAACGCTGGGAACTCACCAATTATTCGCGCGTCATTCGCAGCGGCATTCCCAATATCGAGGCCGCGCTGGAGTTCAAGGGCAATTTCTGTTTCGGTGGGGCCTGCCATATCAAAAGCAAATCGTCCGATAAAGTCTTTGCCGGCTCGGTGGAAGATGAGATCAACCATCAGTTTTACCACAACCCCAACATTCTGGGCCCGGAGCATGATTTCTGGACCATGGCCACGGAATTGAGCGTAGCCTTGGATTGCGACGGCGGTTACGGCTGTGTTTTCGATGAAGAGACCGGCCGCGTGCGTGTGATTCCCTCCACCAGCATTGGCAACGGCTGGGGCCTGCAGGACACGGCCACGGGCATGGTGAGCCCGCTGGGCAAGGGCTGGAACGATTACGGCATGTGGGGGCTGGCATGGGGCGGCTGGGCCAGCTATGGCGGCCTGATGTTTGGTTACATGGTCATCAGCGACCCGAAAAGCCAGTTCAACGGCGCGCGGATCATTGACGGCATCATCGTGGACCGCAACATGGTGCGGCTGGGCGTGCGCGTGCTGGGCTTTGATGACGATGGCAAGATGGCGTACAAAGACATCCCGGCGGCGCAAGTGCACCTGAATTTCGAGAGCAAATGGAGCGATCAAATCGGCTTCATCCCGCAATTGTCCACGGCGATTATGTCCATCGTCAACGTGCAGGACTTCGATTATTACATCAAGCAAGCGATGATTTTGAGCGCGGCCTTGAGCGTGACGCGCAAATCCAAGGACGGCAAATCCATTGGCAGCGGCATTCAAGAGACTTTGGCCGAACCGCCCTATCAAGGCCCCATGGATCAAGGCGGCCAGCCCGGAGGACGGCGCCGGCGCGAGGCGCAAATGCAATTCATCGGTGCCGGCCTGGTGGAATTGTCCACGGATAATGAGGAAGGGCTGGAGGCAGTGAAATTCGAGCGGCCATCCATGAACGAAGAGGAGTTCGTGGAGCGGGTGGAGCGCGGTTATCTGGCAAAACACTGGCCCTACGATCTGTTTTACGGCAAGGAGATGGGCCGCGCCTTCATCCGCGCCGTGGGCCAGCAGGTCAAGGCCATCGTCAAGGCCCGGCAACGGTCCGTGGGCCGCACCATCACTTGGATGGTGACCCGGCGCATCAATTGGGACATGACGCACGGCTTGGTGCCCCAAAACAACGCCGCGATGGACCCGTACCGCTTCCACATCCTGTGGCCGGCGGAATTCACCACGGACGAAGCGAACGACCGCCAGGCGGACCGTGACGATTTGAAAATGGGGCTCACCACGCGGTCCCACATCATCGGCAAAAACGGCGGCGGCGATGAACACTATCTGGAAATTCGCGTGGAGGAAGAGGACAGCGTGGCCACCTCCGCCGAGGCGCTGGCAAAGAAACATCCCTTTCTGGACGCCGCCGGCTGGCTGGAGCGGCTCGACCAGCGCAGTCCGAATCCCTTGCAGTTGCCGCCCGAGAAGAAACAAAACCCGGACGCCGATACCGCCGCGCCGGGCGAGGATAAGAAAGGATTACCAGCCTGATATGAGCGAAGCCATTTCCAAACCCCACCCGCCGCGCGGATCCATGGGCGCATTCGCCGAAACCCCGGTGGCGGCGCATACCGCGACCTTGGTCCGCGCCGGCATCATTTCGCGCGAAGCGGTCACCGACCGCGCCTTGCACGCTTTCCCGCCGGCGCCGCCGAAGCCCCAGCCCCATTTGCATTATGAGACTCCCAAAATTGCTTGAAATTCTAACGCGCACGCCGCTGCTCATGCGTCCGGAAACGGTGGAAAGCATCCTCACCATGCTGGAGCAGCATCGCACCCTGGACCGGGAAGATTTCCAGGCGGCCCGCGAGGGCAAGGATTTTTGCGGAAACAATGTGGAGCTGGAGCAAATGACCATGGACGGTTCGCTGGCCATGATTCCCGTCAAGGGTCCGCTGGGCATCGGTCTTGACGCCTTCGAAAAGGGAGCGGGCGCCACCGATTACGCGGACATCATGGAGGATATCGAGGCCGCCAACGGCAACGCCAAGGTGGAAAACATCCTGCTGGTGATGGACACCCCCGGCGGCATGTGGGGCGGTTTGCTGGAATGCGCCGCCGCCATCGAGGACAGCGCCAAGCCGGTTTACTGTTTCGTGCCGGCCGGCGGCATGGTGGCCAGCGCGGGCATGTTTCTGGCCGCGGCATGCAGCGGCCGGTTTCTTTCGCCATCCGCCTCAGCCGGCAGCATCGGCGTGTATTGCGCCTACATGGACACCTCCAAAATCGCCGAGGGCCGCGGAATCAAGATTAAGGTGTTTTCCAGCGGAAAATACAAGGGCATGGGCGTGCCCGGCACGTCCCTCACACCCGAACAGGAAGCCCTGATCCAAGATGAAGTGATGGATTTGGCTCAGGAATTCTATAACCACATGCGCGCCAATCTGGGCGAAATCCCGGATGATGCCATGCAAGGCCAGATGTTCCGCGCCCCCGAGGCCGTGCAGCTCGGCTTTGCGGATGACGTGGTAAAAGACCTCGATCAGCTCAAGGAGTTCCTTGCATGATTGCCCCGCACTATATCTTCGACCAAAAGTTGTTCGATGATTGGTGCTGGCAGACGTTGAAATTGGCGCTGGCGTTCCTGTTGGTCTCGATCGGCTGGCGCATGCTTCGCAAACCTCCATGAAAAAGTCCTGCCGTCAGTCTGGTAAAATCAAATTTGACTCCCATGAACAGGCCGCCATCCGCGCCGGGGAAATCATCACCAAGCCCGGAAATCCCACCAAGGAGCTTTGGACTTACCGCTGTGAGTTTTGCGGCCATTGGCATTTGAGTTCTTCCGCCCCCCGCGATTACGCCGCCAGCCCCGCCGCTCCTCTTCAATCTCAGCACTGAGGCAGAGCACGCGCCAGGCCGCATAAATAATTCCCATGACCAGCAAGGAAATTATTCCAGCGCGCATTTGTTCATAGATTACCGCCCCCGCCGGTTGACTGCCAGAGGTTTTCAAAGCGGTGTGCATCGCAACTTGATAACGATATGAAATTCTCACTTTCCGAATTGGTGTCCAAGGTGACCGGGCTGGAAGCGCGGGCCGAAGCGGCTTTCAAAGCCGAGCTGTCCGAACTCAAGGCCACCATCACCGGCACCATGACGCAGTTGCAGACCGATTTGACGGCCGCGTTATCCGCCAAGTCCGCGCTGGAGACCGAAAAAGCAACGCTGACTGCCAGCGTTGCCACCCTCAACGCCCAGATTGCCACTCAAAGCGGCTTGGTGACCGAGGCCACCACAGCCTTGCGCACACATCTGGCCAAGGTGGATTCCGCTTTCGCCCCGAACGGTGCCAAGGCCGCCGCTCCCTTGGCTGAGTTGATCACCGCCGAAATCAACGCCACGAATACCGCGCTGGCCAAGACCGGCGTGGACGTGCACAACCTTCCCGCCGCCCCGGCTACCACCGGCGCCGGTGCCACCACCGCCGCACCGAAAAAATTCGCGTCCGTGGATGAAGAAATTGCCGCCTACAAAGCCGCCAACGCCAAAGCCTGACCCCGCTCCAATTTAGAGAATTGCCGCAAACCGATAAAGACCACGACACCAATATGAAATTCAACACCCTCAAATCCGCCCTCCGGTTTGTCCTTTTTGCGGCGGCAATCCTATGCCTCTCACTGCTGGCCCTTACCAAGCCGACACTGTTTTTCTTGGGCTTAATGGCATTGGCCACGTTTTTTGGCAAGTGGCGCCTTTCCGCACGGCTTGGCGCCTACCCCAACCCCGCCGCAACCAATATCGCCGCTCTCTGGACCCCCGCCATTTGGATCCGGACGTTGAATGAAAAACTGAACACGCTTACCAGCCTGATCAGTTCCAACATTGTCAAGCGCACCCCGGAATTTGACGCCCTGGCCGCCGGCGGCGGCGTGACGGTGAACCTCCCGTACTTCCGCGATATTACCGATCAGTCCGATAACGTCCAGGCGGAAGGTGTGCAGCCGAACTTGCAGGGCCTCGGCGCCGGACTCCAAATCGCGCCGATCATGAACCGCGAGTCCGGCCTGGGCGCCACGGCGCTGGCCACGGTGATCATCGGCGCGGGCGAAACTCCCGTGGAGGGCATTATTTCCCAATTGGCGGTGCGGCGCCAGAAACAGCGCCAGGTCACGCTGGTATCCATCACGCGCGGCATGTTCGGTTTCAACAGTGCCCCCGGCGGCGCCGGCGCGCTGGCCGCGAACCGGAACGATATTTTCCTCGAAGCCGGGGAAAATCCCGGCGCCAATCAACTCATCAATCCGTTTGTGGTGGCGGATACCATCGCCAAACTGGGTGAGTTGGCGGATACCACCATGGGCGGCGGCATTATGATGCACCCGCTGATCCGCGCCGCGCTGATCAAGCAGGACCAAATTTCATTCACGCATTACAGCCAGCAGAGCGGCGCTTTGCTCACTGGCCCGGCCACCAAAGGCGGCGGAATCAGCGATATCAACGACTTAAACGGCAAGTATAACGGCCAAGGCGGCGGATTCTTGGAATATTACAAAGGCTATCGCGTGTTCGTTTCGAACTTGTTGTTCCGCGTGGGCGCGCAGAATGGCTATGTGTTCGACACCTACATCTTTGCCCCCGGCGTGTTCGCTTGGGGCGAGAAACCCCAGGTGGATGGCACCCAGGTAGTGGATGTCGCCAGCCTGAGTTTTTTCAACGACCCGCGCATCAACCAGGCGGAAATTTACGACCGCAGCCGGTTTTTGCTCCATCCCAACGGCCTCCGCTGGGTTGGCGTCCCCGCCGGCCAGAGCGCCGCCAACAGCGAATTGATTGTCGCCGGCAATTGGGCGCTCGATTACCAGACCGCCGACCGCGTGGGCATCGTCTGTCTGCGCACCAACGGTTGATGGACGGAATCTGGCCGCAAGGCCGGATCCGGCTCCGATTTGAAGCCAAAACAATATGTCTCCCGAAACTGAAACGCCGGTTGATGCCACCCCCGCGGGCGCGGATTCCGCCCCGCTGGTGAGCACCGCCGAACTGGCCGCTGCCCGCACCAGCCATTTGGCCGGATTTAATCCCCCGGCGGCTGAACCGTCCGTGGATGGCGAACCACCGATGACCATCCCCGACCAAAAGTTTCCGCGCCGACTCAAAGATGCCATCGAATTGCGCAAGGAGTTGCAAGCCGAGCCCGCCACTACCGCGCGCGATCAGAAAGTGAAGGATTTGCTGCTCGCGGCGTTGAACGCGCACATTTTCACTATCGAGCAAATCCCCGCGGTAAAGCCCCCAACCCCCGCGCAGCATACCGCGCTGGCCAATCGCCAGACCGACCACGCCAAAGCGTTCCACCTGGACCAACTTGCCAAGCAGTTCCCCGCCGTCAAAGACCTGCTGGATGCGCATGACGAGCGCGTGCGGGACAACGCGCAGATGTCGAAAATATTGACCGCCTTGCAAAAAGAGCGCGATGATTTGGCCGCGCAAGTGGCCGCCCTCACCCCGAAAACCTGACCGATTATGAACCACATCCGCAAAACCTTATTTTTGGCCGGCGCCATTGCGCTGGCCGCCGCCCTCCCCGCCGCTGCGCAGGTGGCCGGCAATTATCCCACCGCTGTCAATGGCGGGATTAATAACCTGGTGGCCATGACCACCAACACGTATGTCATGGGCGCCATCAACGGCGCCAATGCCAACGCGCAGACCTGCACGGTCTCAGAACATCCCAATGTTGGGCTGATCATCAATTATGTGAACGCCGCGAATGGCAGCGGCGTGGGATTCACCAATGGCGCGCTCGCACTGAAGTTGTACCGAAGTTACGATCAAGGCAATACCTTCGAGACCACGCCGTTTACCAACGCCGTGGTAACTCTTCCCACGGCCGGCGGCATTGGTTCCACGAATGAATACTTGCTGGACTTTTATGTCCCCAACGCGGATGTCCTGGCCATCGGCAGCATCGGCACCAGTTGCGCCGGCGGCTGGGCCACGAATCTGACGCTGACTTGGAGCTTGAATTCCCCGCGCTATTTGAAACAGGACGCCAGTTTATTCACGCCAGGCGGCCCCACCCCGAGTGTGACCAGCACGAATTGGGTGCCCTGAAGAATCCAGGTTACGAGAGTTGAGCATGTTTGGCCCCGCGCTGGTTTCTACCGCCAGCGCGGGGTTTTTATTTGAGCCATGAACGCCTTGACGCGCATGCAGTCCCAAGCCGGCCAGCGGAAGCACGAACGCTTCTACGGCGCCCGCATGGCCATTTTCCAGACCGGACAGGCGGCAAATCCCCCCGTCAATCCCCTCACGGATCCAGTCCCGTGCTGTCACACCCATTTGCGCCTGGACATGATCCAGACCGGCGCCGGCATTCATCTGTTGAGCCTGATCGAGACGATCACCTTCCGGGCCGATCAATGCGGCGGCAATCTCCCGGCCAAGGGCACGCCTTTCACGCTGTACCCAGCCAATGGCGCGCAACCGCTGGACCTGCAGCTTTGGGATGGCGGCATCCTGCCCGATGGCCTGATTTATCAATTCGTCGCCGTAGATGCCAATTTCAAGGCATAGTCCGCAAATTCCCCCGCTTGGCATCCGCTGCCGCAGCCACATCCGGCGGAATGGCATGCCCGCGGGCGATTTCCCCCCGCACGATCGCGCGGACTTGCTCCAAAACCGCCAGCCGAAGAAAGTCCGCCAAGGGAAGCGCACGCTGGGGCGGCGCGGCTAAATGCCCCGCGCGCTTGGCAGCCCATTGGACCGCGCCGAATTCTTCCCCCGGCAACGTGCATTTCAAGTCGCGCAAGCTGGCGCCAGGTCCGGCGCCGGACTGGCATTGACCGCCATTGTTTTTGGTGTCCATATTTTGGTTGTCTGCCCGGAACCGCCGGGCACGGGTTTTCTAAAATTTCACCAGCCAGCTTGTTTCCGTGTCCATGCACGGTCGGGGATCACGAATCACCCCCGAGGCGTGCAATTCCAAGCCTTCAATTTTAATGATGCTCCCCACGCGCACGCGGTCAATCTTGCCCCCGCGCAGCGTCACCTTCCCCCGCCGCTCGCCGGTGGCGGCATCGGCAACCTCCACGCTCTGACTTCCCCCAGCAAAGCCCCGCACGGCACAGAGCCAAGTCTGGAGACGTTTGCACGCGGTCATGGCTTGCCAGTACGTATCGCCCGGCAGTTTCCGCACAATCCCCTCCCCGCCGCGCGCCAGGACCGCCTGGAGCAACGCGCCTCCGTCTGGCGATGATTCCACTGCCGGCACGCCAAACGCCCGGCAAACGTCCCCCAGCATCGCCAGCCGGTCAATGGTGGACCATGCCCGCACGTCTTGCCCCTCATAACCTATGCAATCCCAGGCGATGAATTTCGGCCCGGTGGCCATGCGCAAGCATTCCCCCGCCAAAATATCCCCCCCCGCATGGCTGGTGAATTCCCGCGTGGCAAACACGCCGTCCAGTTTTTCCTGATAAATCGCCCCATCAATCCCCCAACCCGCCCCCACGGCCAGCGGCACACAGTCTTTGCGCGGATGTTGGATGTTTTTGAGCATAAAGTTATGCAATAGGGGACTGTTCAACAGCGTTGAACACGGCTGCTAAGTGAATGAGCGAACATATTTTGATCTTTCGTTTGCTAGGAACCGCCTAACACGGTGAATTCACAATTGAATTCTGGAGACAGCATATTACGGTTGCGCCGCTTGTCAATGCCTAACGCGAATTATTTTAAGAAAATCGAAACGTGAGAAACGCCTTGCCAAATCAGGAGGAAATCAGCTTTTGAAAATCGGAAAGGGAGAAATCCGAAAAATAATTTGCGATTGTCGACAGCGGATTGCCGGGATCATGCCAGGCCGGCGGCCCGGCGCGCGCGCATGAGCGCGGCGGCCTTTTCGCGGCGCGCTTCGTTGCACTTATGGCAACGATACGAACCAACGGCGCGCGGTTCACCACATTGCGCGCAAAGGCCGCTGGCAATGCGCTGGGGGCGCAATGCGGCGGCGTGCTGTGCTTGTCGTGACGACATGGCGGCGAATCTATACGAGCAAGGCCATGAGTCAATGCCTAACGCCCGACCGCCGGATAACATGGCACGCCCTGCCACGTCGCCAGCCATTCCAAGCCATCGGCGCGCACGTTGCCGGGCCGAATCACCATAAGCAAAAGACGGGGGCAACCGGGCCGATTTGGGCGATTTCTGGACATCAAAAAGCGTTAGCGATATTCATTGAACAAATGCAATTTATCCCGCAAAAACAAGCGAAAAGCCCAATGTTTTAGCGTTATACCCACCCCCCGGAAGGAATCTCTTGAAATCTTTAACGGTGTCGTCAGTGACGGAACGCCGAAAGTCTGGCGTGAGAGGCGAAAAAGAAATGATTTACACAAAAACTGTGTGCGTAAATGGCGTGTTTGCAATGAATTGAATTAACGAATTCACAGTGTTTATTCGGGTTTCGTGAGGTTTAGGCGTTTGCGCGGAAAGCACTCGATTTGGTGTTTGATGTCAACTGTCCGGAATTTTCGGATGGTTCGAACGAAAGCATTTTTTGACTGCGCGCAAAGGGTGTGGCGGCTGTTGAAATCACTTCGAGCGTGGATGTTTCGATGCTCCAGGCGGCGATCCCTCAGATCGTGGCGTTTGGGCGGCGGACGATGCACGAACAGTGCGTGACGAGCGCGGCGTTTATCTGCCTGGATGCTCAGGCCAATACGGCGGCGGTTGCGGTGGGGCAGATTGATGCGGAGTTGGAAGTGGAGGTGCGGGGCTACACGGCAAAGGGGAGATTGTCGCGTGCGAAGCGGCCGGCTTCGCGGCGGGTGTCCGCGCTGGCGGGGGCGCGAGTGCCGCTGGCGGTGTTGATCGTGATGGCGCGGACGAACCCGGATTCTGAATACAGCAAGTTGACAGGGAATCGCTGGCCGCTGGAGCTTTCGATGTTGCCAAGTGGGCCGGGCAGCGCGGCGGTGCGGGCGGCGATGATTGGGGCTTGGGTGAGCCGGATGACTCTGAGCCGGCATTCTTCGACTCATTTTCTGCAACACGGCTGGGGCCCGGCGATCCGAGCGCTGTTGCAGGATCCGGCTTATTACGCGGGGCGGAGCAAATCCAAAATGGGCGCCCAGGCGAAAATCAACCCGGCAAACACGCTGGACAATTCGGATTTGGGGCAGGCGATCATTGAGCTGCGCGGGGATGCGTGCGTGGTGATGGCGGAAAACGCCGTGGGCGGCGAGGGCAATTCCGTGTTGGCGGAGAAGCATCGCGCGGCGCTGATCCGGGAGGGGCTGCCGCCGTTGCAGGCCGCGATTGACAAGGAGGCGGACAGCGTGTTCGGCAAGGTTCAGGAATATTTGGACCGGGGCATGAAACAGGAATTCTCGAATCTTTGACTTCCGGCATTTGACGACATGGCCACTCTTTACCCACCGGCTCCCAATATCGGCTCACAGATTGAGCGGGCGGTGATTGCGTATCTCAAGAGCGTTTTTAACGACCAGAAGGACAATTACACTTTCTATTTCTCGAATGACTGGAAGGTACGGGAGGCGCCGCTGTTCGACGTGCTGGCGCACAAATCCACGGAAACGGTTCCACACACGCGGAATGAGTCTTACCAGGTGCGGATTGAGGCGAAGTGGCTGGGGACAAATGTGGCGGGGGAGCCTTCCAACTCCGAAGCCAATCCGGATACGGACTGGCAGGCGATCAATCGGATGATTGGCGTGGTGATGGCGGCTATGAGCGTGGGCAATCCCGGCGCCGGGCCGGATGACGTGGCCAAGACGACGGCGGCGGACATCACGGCGGCGGCGTGGGCGCTGGCGGCGTCGGATCCGACGAATAACGGCGACTTGGCCGGAGTGATGGATGCGGACGGCTTCCCGACTGGCTTCGTGGTGGAATACGTGGAGTTCAAGGGGGCACAGCGGGCGGAGGCGGTGGAGGGGACTTTTTATATCAAGGAGGTCCGTAATTTTGAAATTCGCGCGGGCAACTACTGATTGTTTATGGCTGATACCAAGAATCCAACGATTGTGACAGGCCCGACGCCGGCGACTCCAGCGGTGCCGGCGCCATGGACGTCGGGGCGGTTGCGCGGCAGCCGTGGGGAAGTGGTGACGAAGATTGACACGAGCGGGTTGAGCGCGGCGCACAAGGCGGTGATCAAGGAGGAAATTGCATCCATTCCAGCGGAGTCGGATTTGATCGAGGTGCATTTTCACCGGCAACCTTACAAGACGGGCGCGAACTGGGTATGCACCGTGGCGGAACTGGCTTGATGGCGCGGTTGACTGGCTGGGATTTCTGACTGGATTACGTGATATGAAAACTCTGAGAAAACTGATTTGTCCGGCTTTGATTATAGTGGCGGCGGTGACATGCGCCGTGCTGGCGCTGGCGACGCCGGCGCCGCTGTTTGTGGTGACGCTGGGGCAGGGAACCACGAATACGGTGACCGGAATCATGGAGTTCTCATACCAGCAGCCGATGCAGAATGCCACAATCACGCATGGGTATATCACCAATACCACGACGGCATTTTACGTGAACATCTACCAAAATTTGCCGAATTCGACGGCGACAAACGGCCGGGTTTTGATTGGCACCTGGTATCCGACCACGACCAACGCCGCGACGGAAACAATCACGGGAGCGAATTTCCCATACACCAATTACCTATCGTTCGACGTGATTGCGACGAACGCGGTTCCGGTGAGTGGTTCGTACGGGCAATGAGCAGCTATTTGCCATGAACTCACGTTCATGGCCACCAACCCAAATCCTATTTTATGGCTGATCCGAGAATTACACAGCGCGGCATTGCCAAGCTCCAAACCACGTCTGGAGTGCTGGACGCCTATCCGAATGTTTCCATTCAATCGGTGAAGGGAAAGCACAATTGGGACGGCCAAAATGTGAAGGATTTCGGCGGCTTCGAATATGGCTGGGATGCCCGCAACGCGCATATCGTAATCACGCTGGAAATTGAATTGACCGGCGCGAGCCAGGCGCAAGCGATTACCAACGGCACTTTTCTGCTGGAACTGGCGGCGGTGAATATTTCCGGCGCGGATTTTCCGTGGCTGAACAATACGGGGGTGAACGGCTATTTTACCGGCCCGTGGTGCTATTTCGAGGGCGGCGACCTGAGCTTGAGCAATACGAAATGCGGATCGGCCACGATTCAGTTGCGTAAGTTCAAGGATCCGACCCAGAACGCCGCTCAATTCGTGATTCCAAGTTGAATTTGCCGTGAACTCACGTTCACGGCCACCATCATAAGCATATGCCTCAAAAATATCGAAATGGCCGGGAAGTGAAACCGGGGAATGCCGTGGTGGGCACGGACTGGCGCGGGGGTATCGTGGTGGGCGCCGTAATCACCGGCCGGAAGGATCAAGGCAATCCCGAGTTTATTTTCCAGCATGGCTTGTGGAAGACGGCCTGTCCGAGTCTCCACCTGGAAAATTTCCTGCATGTTGAGGATGCGGGCACGGACGCGGAAAAAGCGGCCGTGGAAGCGTACAAGGTCCAAGCCTCCGTTGACGCCGCGCGCGCACAAGCTGTGCCCACCCATGACAAACCCGCCGCGCCGACTGGCCCGGCCTAAGCTGCTTGCATGAATTCTGTTTTTCTGACGTTTCGTGTCCGCAACGGCAGGTTGTGCTGCAACTGCCGTTGCGGGTTTTCTCTATTGGCCATCGGCTGATTCTTCTTCGCCAGCGCAATCCGCTCCTCTGGCAATCCGAGGAGGGTTTCAATGCGCGGACTTCCGTGGAGCAACACTTCTGGCTGATCGAGGGGGTTTATACCTGTGCGCAATCTTACGCGGCCCGGACGGCGCTGGAAAACGGAATGGCCGGGGCGTGGGCGCGTTGGCGGAACCGGCTGGCTGTCCGGGCATGGCATTGGCGCCGGCAGCGCGCCAAGACGGATTGGGCGTTGGAACTGGCCAATTTCAGGAATTATCTGGCGGCGGCGCGAATCTGTACGAGCTTCGAGGACCGGCGGGAGGGGTTTCCATTCATGCCCACGATGGAAGCGGCCGGCGAGGAGCGGGGTCGGTTATTGGGCGGCCCATGGGATGCGGCGATAATGCAATTCTTGGTCCGGGAGCGGCTGTGCGCGGATGCGGCGGCGGCGCTTGAATTCCCGCTGGCGCTGGCCCAGGCGCATTATCTGACGTGGCAAGAGCGGGAGGGCGGCTTGCGTATCCTGAATGCGGATGAAATGGAGTTCAAGGAGCAATGCGCCCTGCGCGACATGGAGGCGGCCACATCGGCGGGGTTTGCGACGGCCAAGGAGCATTTTGAGCATTGCATGGCGGAGGCGAAGGCCGCGAAAAAGAGGATGGAAGATGGAGGATCGAAGATGGCGGAAAACGCTCCGGAACCTGTAACACCACATGGCTGATTCCATCAATTTTACCATCGGCGGACGGATTGGGGCGTCCTATCGCGGCGCACTGTCACAGGCTACAGCCCAGGCCTTGGCGGAAAACGCGAAGCTAAATGCCGCGATTGCCGTCCAATCCGCGCGAACAAGTGTGGCGCCGCGAGTGGGTGCCGCGGCGGTGATGATGGCGCAGTTGCGGAACGCCTATAACCCGACGTTCATGCAGCGGGAAGGGTTTTTCAAGAAGATGGCGGATGATGCCAAGGAAGCGGAAGGGCATTTGCCAGGCTTGAATCTTGTGTTGCGGGAGACGCTGGTGGTATTCCGGGAAATGGGGCGGGGGAATTGGAGCCGCATTCCGAGCTCCATTTCATTGATCGTTCAGGGGCTCCGGGCCATGCGGTCGGAGTTGGGGATTTTCGGCGTTCTGTTCACGGCGGTGGGCGCGGTGATTGGCGCGGCTGTGGTGGCGGCGGGGCTGTTTGCGTGGCATATCCATAATATCGCCAAGCAAGCCCAGCAGTTGGCGGACCTGCTTGACCCGTTGAATAAGAAGTTCACTGAACAGGCCAAGGCGGTGCGGGAGGCGGCCAAGGAGCATCAGCAATTTCTGGACTGGTTGAAAAAGGTGGGGACGGAAACGGAATCGCTGGAGGAAAAGACGCGGAAGCTGATCAGAACGCTGAATGAACATTCGCAGGCGGAAATTGAGCTGGCGCGTGCGCGCGGGGCGGACCGGATGGCAATTGAGGCTATGGAAGAAGCGCAGTTGCGGGAGGAATTGAGGATCACGACGCTTGCCAAGTTGGAAGCGCAGCGGCAAGAGGAGCAGGCCAGGGAAGACGCGACGGCGGCGGAGGCCAAATACAACGCCGGCATGGGCAAGGCGGCCGATAACGAGGAAGTGAACCATGCGGCCAAAAACGCCGCGGACATTCTGGACGCCGTTTTAGATGCCAAAAAAGCCACGGAAACCGTAACTGTACCGACTGGCAAATATAGCGATGTGTCCACCCCTGGTGGAATGCCGATTCCGCTTTACGAAACCCGCGATCCTAACAATAGTGACAAATTCGACATTAAGGTAAATGGGGTGAAAATGTCAAAGTCCGTGGATGATGCCATGGCGGATTTTAACCGGCTCTCCGGCGCGGCGGCGACACTGGCGACTAATGAGCAAAAGCTGAAAGACACTTTGGCCAATACCAAATCCACGCTCGAAGAGCGGGCGAAGGCCACCAAGGCGCTCTCCGAGGCGGAAAAGGGATTGCAGGGGCAGTTGGACATCAAGACGCAGTTTGGGCGGGCGATAGCGGCGGCGGAGGAGGGAAAACACGGGCGCGGATCCGGAGGCGAAACCGCATGGGAAAAGGCCGGCGGGGCGCGCGGCGGGGGGATGTCCATGCTGGACATTGGCCGCCAACAATTGAGGGTACAACAGGAAATTGCCCGGAATACCCAGCCGCGCAAGCAAAGCCAGCGGGTGGCGACACCGCAAAGCCAGCGGGTGGATTATGGAGATGGATTGAACCATTACTACGGACAATAATATGTCAGTCATTGTCGAGGGCCCATACAACCAATTTACGCCGCCCGTTCAGCGGGGTTTATCCACGCCGTTTTGCCGCAAACAAACGGGGCGGTGGAGTCCGGTAAATGGCTGGACGTTTGACCAGGCGTTCAGCGGCCTTAGCTATGCCCAAATGCAGGCGCTCGCAAATCTGTACGCGAATGACGGTATCGAGTATGAACTCACGTTGCAAAATGGCATAGCATCGTTAACGACGCGGGACACGACGGGGAACACCACGATTGACGTTTGGGAGATCAACGCGAGTCAGGTGACGGTGAGTTGGTTGAAAAACCCATTCCTGTTGAACGCCCTGTACATCGTGGCGGCGGCTTATACCCAGAGCTCAAATCAAGCGGTTTTGGACTGGAACGTTACGCGCTTTTGCGGGAAAATGGCAGCCGGAATTGCGAATCAAACTTCGCCATTCGATTTGGTCAAGCCAGCATCAATCGCGGACGCCACGGGAGTCTTTTCATCGCAGCAATTTTTCGATGGGGTATTCACATTTGGCAGCATCAGCCCAACAGTCTATTTGCCAATATTCCGATTTTATCAGCGGGCGTTGGCGGGCCAGGATGTGTTTTTCGCGGACCAATATTCCTTGCGACACACCACCAATGCCAGCAATCGAGGCTATTTCAATGTGGCGGACGTGGATGTAAATTGCATTTACACGCCGGCGCAGTTGTACAGCGAGATTACGAATTCCCAATCGTGGCTATTTCCGTGTCCGGCGGAAATCATGGCGGCGCTGGCGGACATTTTCAACGGTTTGGGCGTGGCCCCGCCGAATTACCTGCAAGGCGCACTCAAAGGGGGATCCAGCCGCGTGACGGCGGCAAACAACCGCGTGAACATCGTGACGGAGTACCAATTGTTCAATTGGAATACGGACGATTACGCCTTGGCTGTATAAATGAGCATGCGACATCCACCGCCGCGCCCCAGCGGCAATAGCGCAGAGGCCATATTCGTGCAAGCGGTGTGGGATTGCTTGTGGGATCCTAAAACGAGCCTGTTTTGCGATTCTCCCACACTCCATTTCGACAAGACGCCCAAAGGCTATGTGCCGGTATTGCGGAGAGCCGCGGGAAGCGGTGGGACAGGCTGGTTTTTTGGGTCCAAGATCGAATTGGGTGTGGCTCCTTACCCATATTTTCAAGCGCAACAGGTTATCCATATCCAGCCAACGCATGTCATCGTGACCACGGGCATTGTGGACGCGGCCAAGCCTACCGGGCCGCTGGTGACATCATGCGCGGGATATTGGGTGGCCAAACAAATGGTTCCGGCGCAAACGACCGTGGGCGGCGTGTCGGTTTGGAATCTCCCGCAGTACCCATATCCGATGCCAACGAATATGGATGATCCCACAAACTTCTGGATTTACCTGGGGGAAATGACTTGCTGATATGGGCGCGACTCTCAAACGCAAGTGCTGCTGTACGAGCTGTAAAGTCGGCGCGGCCACGGGCCGGTGGTTCAACGTCAGCAAGGTGCGTCCGGTTGGGGACACCGCTCCGGCGCATTACACATCCGGGCCCTATCCGCGTTGGGACATCTCCAACACTGATAAATGCGGGACCGCGCCATATCCGCCGGCGGGGACATGCGGAGCCTGGCTGCAAGGCGGCGATCTGAATGGCGTTTCGGTTCAAGAAATTCAGGACACGGTGAATGACATCATGACTTGCGCGGTGGGCGTGCAGAACATGACGATGGATCATAACTGCTATTACAATGACAACCAGACAACCGTGGACCTGACGCAACCAAAGCTTTTCGGGGCGCAATGGATTTTGGCGCAGAAATATTGGCACGGATGTTTTGGGTGGAAAAGCAATGACGCCTGTGCGCAAAATCCCAATGTGGGGCCAGACCAGACGAAGTATCTGCAATATTCCGTGAACGCTCAATGGACTGGCAATTATGTGTCTTGGGATGGAACGCAAAGCGCGTATAATAACGGAAGTTACAATGGGTCAAATGCCGTCAACCGGATGACAGGCATCGTCACCAACTCGCTATCAATCTCGCAGGATGGAGGACAAACCCTTGGCGGAGTCACCACCGTTACCATTCGCAACCGCAACGGTGTTGGATTCTCCTTGGATGCGACCGACATGGCCATCTCGAACAGCCTGTCAAACAAAACAGTGGATAATTCCAATGTGGACGCACGGCTGACCATTCCTCCCATGCACAACGTGGGCGACTGGTATTGCGACGGGCAAAGCGGAGTGGCTCAACAGATATATAATGCGGGTGGATTCGAGGCGACCGGATTGGACAGCAACGGCCAGTTTTTCAGTGTTACATGGCCCGTTGTCGGCTCGGAGGATAATTGGAGTTGCAAAGGTTCGGTACAGTGCTACTACAACCCGTCAAATGATGGCGTGACGTGGGTAGTGTTGGGCACCACGCAAATTTCGATCAACTTCCAACGCACCAATACGTCAGCCAGCTATGGGTATTCCTGGACGGTTTGCGATTACGTTTATCATTCGATAGTGACGTGTTCAGGCAGCGTCAATGCCACGCTATCCAACCCCTACACCGCCGCGCAATGTTATGACGATTTTCTGGCCGCCTTGGCGGCATGGGATATGAGCGACCTGACCTTGGCCAGTTTCCGCACTGACGAGGCATTGGCGTTTGCGCCGCTGTGCATTTATGACGAGGTGGGGCCGACTGCGCCGAATCTGGTGTGGCTGTTTACAATGGACAATTTGAACCTGGGGATGATTACCGATCCAAACGGCAACGCCCCAGGCAGCACAGTGAACACGCCTGGCCAGCATGACGGGTCCGGGCGAGCGCCGGGTGACCCGCTGTTCACGGTACCGGTTCCGTATCTCACCACGTTCCCGCAGATTCCGTGGGTGGACCCGAACAATTACATTTGGAAATATCCCAACGGCAGCTATTCACAGCCCACCGGGTTCAATGGCGGGGCAACACTCCTGGCTCCGATGCGAACGGGGACGATTATTTCCCACACGCTGCCCGGATGCGACCGGCATTTCTGGTACAACTACCTGAAAATGCAGCGGGAGCCAACAGTGGTGGATGGTGGCGATACGTTTGAGTGGTTTGCCGACACGCACGGCGACTATTCACAACCTCCGTTGCCGCCGGTGGCGATGCGATGGATGAACAATCAGGAGGCGCAATATGACGGATCAGCGTTCATCAACAATGCCACGCCGGCGCCGGGGAATTATCCGCAGGCGTTCTTGACCCAGCAAGGGGGAGTGATAAAGGGGGCGAAGTTTGTGCAAGCCAGCCAGAATTGGCCGGCGGTGAACTTTGGCCGGCCATGCGGCCCGGATAAATACGCCGTGGATCAGACAACCGTGTGTTGCATCAATGCCACGGGCGCCAGCCAATTTACCGTCAAGGCGACAGGCAACGCCATTCCGCCCGGATCGGCGGGGGGGCTGGCGGTGAATGATTTCGTCATCGCGGAAGGCAAGGGGGTTTACAAAATCACGGGCATTGCCGCCACGGGCGCGGATGGTGGCGGCGATCCTCAATGGGTGATTTCGGTGGCGATGTTGGACACGCTGCCCACGGGTTACACGATGGGCGAGGATACGGACGGCGGAACCCATTTGGGCCGGTTGCGCTGGCCGAATGCGCCGGGCATTTGCGGGCGGGCGGCTATCACCACCACGTACGCTGCGGGCGTGGTGACGATCACGCCGGCGGGGGCGCTCCCATATCTGCGCCTGGGGGCGGCGGGCAGTAGCATCCTGGTGGACATTTACGACGCTGAAATGAATCTGCTGGTGTCCGGAGCGGCCGTAAACCGGGTTTCGGATTCGAGCTATACACTGCCATCGGCGGCACTCCCCACCGCCGCTTGGATGACCGGGCATGGGGTGAATTACGCACTCTATTCGTCCGCTTCACAGAAAACGGGAGTGCATTTGGAATGGACGTTCAATCAACGCGCCGCGCAGTCCGGCTACACCACTCCCCCCGCTTGGTATGGAGGCATTGGCGGTTGTCTGGCGTGCGCGGTGACACAGTTTAACTATTCGAGCGGCGCTTGCCCGGCGGCGATTGGAATCGTGCCTTATTCCGTGCAAGCCCCGGCCGACACGAGCAACGATCAGCCCAATCAAACCAGCCAGCCGCCGGCGGACGGCCCGGTCGAAAATTTTCCAAATCAGGAATTGTTCGCATTTCCGGCCGTATTTCCCTTTGACGATTTGTTCGGCGCGTTTTGGCAATCCGCCGTTACGTTGACCATGCCAGACCCGTTTTATCAGCAACCGTTCAAGCCCGACTGCGATGTGACGGCCGATTCCCCGGATTCGGTGAACTGGCAGGGTGACGATGGGAGTTGCCAGGCGGATTCAGAGACGGTGACCGATGGCGGGGCGACGGTGTACACGCGGGTGTATCCACATCGCCCCTTGGTGGAAGCTCTCGCCACAGTGCCAGCGGGGGCGACCTTGCCGGCCGGAGTGACGCTGCTTTATGACCCGGCGCACAATCTTATTGCGCCGCCCTATTACCCGACCGGTATTCCGATTGGCGACGCCAGCGGCAATTACGCGAGCATCGAAACCGATTGGGGCTTCGCACAGACGGCGTGCGCGTGCATAGCGGGCGGCGGGCGGTTCGCGGCGTTTTATTCAACTTTCGTCTCATGCTGACGTTACAACATATTTTGCCGATGCGGCCGAAAGTGGCCCGGCAAACAGATACGCCGATGTTTTTGCGGGCGCAAGTGGTGGCGTCCGACGCGCTGCAAGCGGCGCGGCTGGCGGTGTGCGGAAAGTGTCAGTTCAATAAAGCCGGGAGCTGCAAACAATGTTGCGGCAGCGTCCCGGTGACGACGTTGGTTCATCTGGTGGCGAGCCGTTGCGCCCGCCATTTTTGGAAGGAATGATTATGAGAAAGATTCTGTTCGCTTGGCTGCTCTGCGGCGCGTTGCACGCATCCGCCCAGGACTACACTTACTCCACGAATCTGTATGCGGGTATCACGACGCCAGCGCTGATTTTCTGCGGAACCAATTCCACGGATGCCGCCCGTGACACCTATATCATGATTTGGAACAAGCTGAATTCAGACATAACCCTGTTGTGGAATGATCTTGGCAGCGCCAGCGGTGGCGGGAGCGTGTCGGCGACGTTTACCAACACACTCACTTTGCCGGATGGCACAGCTCCCTATATCACAAACTATGGCGGGTTGGTTGGGGTTTACCAACTGGCCGAGCCGCAGTCGCGCACGAATCTGTTCCAGAGCAGCCAACAATTGACGCTGTTCTCGACAAACTACGCGACGTGGGGAACTTCAAACTACATTGGGACATTTTCGCAGGTGGCCTATTATACGTTCAATTCCGGCATGGGAGGTGGTGGTGGACTGGTAATTCCAACGAACGTGTTTGGACAGGTCACCGGCTGTACCAACGGAGTGAATTGGTTTGTGCTGCCGGCGAGCTTTTCTTGCTTGGTTCCGATCCAAATCGCGGTGGTGGGTGCGGGCGGCGGCATGGGCGATTTGACGATCTACGGTGTGGATCACCCGGAGGCCGTGGGCCGGACCAATGGCCTGTTTGGGCAGAGTTTTCAAACCTCCGATCCGGTAAATCCGCAGGACGTGGCGACGAAGAATTATGTGGATACATCCATCGCCAATGCCACGGCCAGCAATTTCCATACGTGGTCGGACTCGAACGGGGTTCATTACGCTTACAGCCAGGCTGGGACGACGCTCATGGACCTGGTTTCGACGTTCCAATGGATTGCAATCAATCATGCGGCCCGAGATTCCACGAAAACGAACATCGCCATTCAGGTCTATCAAACCAACCTCCTTGCCGGATGGCTGCTCCAAGGCTCGACAAACCTGCTGTTGACGAACGGATGGTCGAGTGTGACGAGCGCGAATTACACCGCGTCAACGAACTCCGGCGTCGTGACATTTTTGGTCCCGATGTACACCGCGCCGATGCAATGGTTCCGGGCGATTGTGGCACCGTCCATCAGCATCAACGCCTACGCGCCCATGGCGGCGTTTGCTGGCGTTTATTATCCGCCCAACACTTTCAGCCTCTACAACATCACCAATGGCCGGGCGGACGGCGGATGGTGGATGGGGGATAGCAACACGCTGGCGCTGGTATTGGTCCATTGGAAGGGGGGTGTGGTGACGATCACAAATGCCGCCCCGAGGTGAAGCGCAGATTTGACTTTCGCGGGTGGGTGGCATGACTACCCGATATCTGCATAGTTTTCCAAGCCGCTTTGCGGTCCTCGTTTCCGCGCTCGTCACCCTCTGCACTTGCGCGGCATTTTGGCTGTTCACGGATCCAGCGCAGGGGACGCCCGTCACCGGCGGCCTGCAGGACGTAACCGGAATACCTTATGGCGGTCCGCTCAATTTGGTGAGATTCACGCCGTTTGGCGTGGCGGAGGCAGTGGGCACCAACACCATTTGGCCAGCGCCGATCACGGTGCCGGTTACCAACGGCGTGTTTTCCGCGAACCTCGTACCGGGTTTTTACAACATTGCCCCGGTGGTGTTTTCCACATTCGGCCCGGCGTTGCGGCAAAAAGCCCTCTTCGTGCCTCCGGATACGAATGTTTGGAGCGTGAGCCAATGCCAAAACATCGCGCAGTTTTTGGGCACGCTGGGAATTACCAACTCGGTGATGGCCATGGATGCCAGCCTTTTCACCAATGGAAACGCAAGCACTCTGTTTAAGAGCGGCATTATTCCGCCGCAGTTTTTGCCGCCGGGAATGACTAATTACACTCACTGGTTGTTATTCACAAACCTGACCGCCTATTGTGCCGGGCAATGGTACAGTTTTTCAAATTCCACCACTGCGGGGTTCAACGAGATCCAAGCGATCTCACCGATTTCCACCAATGGACCATCTGAGGTAGATATCAGTTTGGAGACAGGCTATTACCCGTTCACGACGCCGATAGTTTTATCCAATAATACCAAAACAATCGGCGCGGGCATGGCGTCCACCGTAGTACGCTATGTCGGACCAACGAATCTTTGGCCGATCCAAAGCGTCATATCGTTGCTGCCGCGAGCGGCGGGGCAACAGACATTGTGTACCTCGATTGGGCTGATCCAGCTCACGCCGGCCGTGACATGGCCCATCGATGGTTCGCTGCCCCAAGGCATGAATTACGTCTTTGCCGATTTATCGATCCAGACTGCGACCAATTGGCCATGTGCGCTCATTGCCGGCGTTGCCGATTGTGTGACCATGGACCGCGTGGGATTTTTCGGAGCCGACATGCTGGCGGTGAATACGGGCGGCGCATCGCTGAACGGGTCGCAATTTGACCAAGCTTTCGACATCAACGACAATTTAATTTTTTACTACGAAACCATCTCAACGATAGCCGCGGCAATTGACGCCGAGGAGATGTGGGACATTCGGGATTGTCAGGAATGGTTGCTGGGGGCCGGCTGGTTAAATCTCGGCAACAGCTACCTCAATTGCGATTCCAGCGGGGAATATTACATCAATTCCGCGGAGGCGGCGGGCAACGGATATCCGACCACGAGCTGGCTGCATCTGGCCCCTGCGATTTACTCCGGTCAAAATGCGAACTACGGAGCCTTCGTGCGTAATATTTATCCATATCGCAACGGCTATGACGTTTGGTCGGATGGCTCCCCAATGAAGATCACCGGAGCGGCATGGCAATCGAGCGCAAACAATGTGATCGTGAGTGGTGGTTCTGCGGTGGTTGACGTAGACAACTTTCCCAATAACCCGTCAGTAACGGATAAATCGGTCACGCTGTTAAATGGCAATTTCACGCTGTCGGCCATCACCCCAACGGTTTTGACCAACGGTTGTATCATCGAAAATACCTTCAGCTGCGGAAACGTGAGCATGCTCGTGAACGGCGTCACCCGATTCAACGTAGGCACGAATGGCATCATTGGAAATGCAGCGGGCCTAACCAATATCGGATCGGCAGCCCAATTCAGGATGACCAACTCGCCGGTCAATGGAGCAGCACTGAGGTACACCAATGGCAATTTTTATTGGGGCCTATAATCAGGGTGAGAACAGGGATAACGCGCTGGTCATCGCCTCGGTGCCCGCAGCGGCTGAAAGCGGTGCGAGAGTGTATTGAGGCGCGGATTACGGCGGAGAATGCGCGGCGGCTGGAATTGTGGAAGGTGACAAACCGGGTTTTGCGGCGCGCGCTGGCCATGCAAAAGAAAAAACATCATGAGCGATAAAGGCGACTACAACCCGAACTCCCTCGATGCCGTCCTGAGCCGGATCGAAACGAAGCTCAACAAGGCGTTGGAGACGCAAGAGGAGCATTCTTCGGCCATCCGGAAGTTGGGGTCGGCGCTGGGCCGGCTGGATGTGCGCGTGGCCGCGATTGCCGCGCTGATTAGCGGCGGCGCCTGGGTGATAGATCTCATTTTTCACAAATGAACACGAACGATCTCCAACTTGCGCAGCAAGTGGTTGCCACCACCGGGCATCATCTCACCACTCTGGAACTCACATTTCTCATGAGCCTGCCCACGTCTATTGCCGCCCATTTTTGGGCCGGGGTTAAGTTTTGGTCCATGGTCGGCGGCTGGCGCGGCGTGTGGCGCTTTATTCAGACGGGCTCTATCCGTCCGCTTGACTCAGCGCCTTCTGTGAATGCAATAAACCCGCCGGGCCTTCCGGCACAACCAACAAAAACATGAAAACTCGAACATTATTCGCGCTAACAGTTGCCATGTCCGCGCTGCTGGCGACCGCAGTCCAAGGGCAAACCAGTACCACGAATGCGCCTGGCAATGTGCCATCAGCCCCGGAATCGTTCTTTGGCACGGTGCAAACGTACTTCACCACGTTCAACACCAATTCCACCACTTTTCAAACCGAGAAAGCGGAAATCTGGACGGGAGTGGACAGCGGCAATGATGTATTGGCCGCCCTGTTCGGCGTGACGGTGCCTATCGGATCGCACTTTGCGGTGGAAGGCGTCATGGAAAACGCCGATGTGGCCGGCACAGTGTTGAGCATGGCCGGCGGCGCGGGATATCGGGCGGTCCTGTATGATACCGAACTTGTCGCCGGCCTGGACGTGGGCTATCGCTTGGATCAAAGCGAAGGCTTTGTTGAACCGTTTGTGGATGTTAGAAAGGCGCTAACGCCAAACACGTTTGCCGGCGTGCGGCTCTATTATCAGCAGGAATTTTCCGGAGACACCAAGGCACATGCGCCCGGAGTTTTCGCCATCACGGGCTTTAAGTTCTGAACGCCCCGCCATCGCTTAACAGCGGGCGGTTGGAACAATCCAGCCGTCCGCTTTTTCATATGACGACCGAACAAGTTCATTTTTTCGACCAACCCCAGCATGGTGAAGTCTTGATCGGTATTTGGGCCAAGGGCCATGATCCGCTGGATTCGGCCATCAAGCTGCTCACGCGCGGACGTGGCACGCATGCGGCATTCATCCGCGCCAGCGGCAATATCATCGAAAACTTTTACCCGCGAGTCCATGAGCGCGGATGGAATCCCGGCGAGCGGGCCACGGTGGAAGAGTACCGGATTGCCGGCAGCACGCCGGCGGATTGGGCCGCGCTCGAAAAATGGTTTGCGCACCAGTTGAAAAATCCGCCGCCGTATTCGGTGGCGGACCTCTTTCGCTATGCTGTCAATCTGCCACCCCGGCCCGGCGCGGCGTGTTTCTGCAGCATGTGGGTATTGCGCGGGATCCGCTTGACTCTATCAGCGTGCAAGCAACCGCTGGTGCGGTTGGAATATCCCGATTACGCCCCGCCCACCGCTCTCCGCAGCTCGCCACTGCTCATCAAACGCCGCAAGGCGCGGCCGGTCACTTTCCATGCTTCGCAACCGGCGGGATGGAATTTGCCGGCTGATCAACTACCTTGGCGTCCGCTTCCCGCTGCTCCAGCGCCTTGACCACCGCGCGGAGGCTTTCATTGCGGGGATGGACGTACACTCGCATGAAAGTGCCTCCGCCGTCCGTATCCCGCCGCCATTGCGCCGCCAGGGCATAAGGCACGTTTCTTTCGGCCATCCGGGTTGAACAGATGTGCCGGAACTTGTGGGGTGTGAGCGGCGGCGTGATCCCGACTGCCGCGCACGCATGGAGCAGCGCCTTGCGCGGACTCTTGATGGGGAGCAACGGGTCCTGCGGACGGCCACTGTGGCGCCGCAAAAGCAGCCGAAAGACTGCCTTCATCTTCCGCGTCATGGGCAGCGTGTCCACAGTCTTTGAGTGTTTGAACGGCACCCAATCCACGGTTCCGCGCTTCAAATTAACGTGCTCTGGCCGCAGCAACCGGATGGAGCCGGGACGCGCACTCGATTCCACCATCAGGGTGAGAAACAGAAAGGCATCGAAACTGGCCGGCTCGCGCTTGGGGCTTTCCGTGCCGTTTTTTTCCTTCTGGCGATGCTTCCGTAAATAATCCATCAACACCTCGATTTTCTCTTCCGCCGGCAACTCAAGCTTTTTGCGGTGAATCTTTTCCGGCCGGACTTCGCTCTTCCGGGCGGGATTCTCTTTGATGACCTTGGACTTCACGGCCACTTCCAAGATGCCGCGCAGACTGTAAATAATCCCGTTGAATCGCTGGGGTGAGTATTTGTTGCGGAGCCGGTCACAGAGTACCTTTGTATCGTAAGGGGTGAAATCCTGAGCCAGTTTGGCGTCAAAGCCCTTGAAGTGCGCCCGGATCATCTGGACGGAAAGGGCGCAATAGGTGTAGGACGAATCCTTCAAGCCCTGGTCTCTTTTGCCGGCCAGGTAGGCCGCCACGCACTCGCCCAGCGTCAGATTGTCACGGGAGAGGGTGCCAGATGCCGCGCGGATTTTATCAATCGCGCCGGCTTTTTTGAGCTTGGCGACCGCGAGCTTCGTTGTCTTGAGTGACTTCCAGACATCGCGGCCATCGTGTTCAATCCGAACGTAGTATTTGCCGCTATCGGCATTGCGTAGCAGGTTTTCAGCGGCTTGGACCCATTTTTTCATAAAACGGTTGTAGAAAACCGGTGTAGAATAAATCGTACACTATCGCCAACCCGTTGCAACCGCGCCGTTTTAGATGGTGGAGCCAAGGAGGCTCGAACTCCTGACCTTCTGAATGCCATTCAGACGCTCTACCAACTGAGCTATGACCCCATCCACGAAACGGAGATTTAGCCTAGTTTTTTTAACACCCTAAGTCAAACCATTTTCGGCGGCAAAATGAAATTGAACCCGCCTCCCAAAATCCCTAGCGTCTGGACGTGCCTGCACCGCTTCGCATCGCGTTCCTCACGCACGAACCGTTCTATCCGCCCTCCGGCGGCGGTTCGGCCGAAGCCGTTTACCTGGTCGAAGAAATGATTCGCCGCGGCCATGCCGTCCACGTCTTCGGCCCCCAAATCCCCGACGGCGAAGCCGTCGCGCGCAAGTTCGGCGTGCGGCTGCACCCGTTTACGAAATGGGAAATGGGCCGCTACGCCCGGCTGCGCAATTTCAAATATCTCGCCTATCCGTTTTTTCTCAAACGCATGGTGGCCGCCGCCGGCCGCGGACAGTTCGACCTGATCTTTTCGCAGCACGCCATTTCCGCCGTTGCCGCGGGCCGCCTGAAACGGGAACTCGCCCTGCCGGTGGTCATGAATTTTCCCGACCTGCTGACCGGCTTCATGGAGACCTGGCCCGCCTACGTGGCGCCCAAGCCGCTGGTCCACGCGCTCATGCGCTATGAAATCTCCCTGCCCGTGCGCTATCAGGTGGAGGGCGTCTGCGCCATCTCGGATGAATTTGCCGACCGCCTGGCCGCCCGCGGCTACCCGCGCGAGAATATCTGCCCGATTTACTACGGGTACGACGCCGAGGCATTTCCGCTACGCGCGCAGCTCCCGCCCGCCGGCCAGCCGCCGGTCGTCGTCATGCATGGTTCGTTCGACGCGCATCATCTCGGGGCCATTGCCTTTGACGCGGTGCGGACGGTGGTGGCCCGGAAGCCCGAGACCGTCTTCCGCTTTGTGGGCCGCCGCACGGCGGGGCTGGAGAAGTTCCTTCAGCGCGCCCAAACCATCCCGAATTTCAAATGCGAGGCGACCGGCTTCACGCCCTACGCCGAGGTGTCCGCCCGGCTCGCCACCGCCACCGTGGGCATCGTGCCCTACGAGGAATCCGCGGGCACCCATTGCGCCTTCGTGGCCAAGATCGTCGAGTATGTGGCCACCGGCCTGCCGACCGTTTGCACGCCGCTGAGGAGTGTTCAGGGCTATTTCAAGGGTGATCCGCTGGTGAAGTTCGCCGGTTTCAACGGCCCGGATTTCGGCGCCAAGATTCTGGAATGGCTTGCGGCGCCGCCGGGGGACTGGCAGCCGCACGCCGCGGCCTCCGCCGCGCGGGTCCGGGCCGAGCTCGACTGGCGGCCGCTCTGCCGCAAGGCCGTGGATTTTACGGAAAAGGTCTGCCGCGCGGCTTGAGCGCCCGTTTGCCACCGTCCCGTCAGGCCGGTTTCATTTTTGCAACCCGCACCCGGCAGGTGGTGCCGGGCTAATTTCCAGCGTCGCTGCGCGGCCGCCGCGTTGCCGTGCCGCCTCATAGAGAAACACCGCGGCGGCGGCGGCCACGTTCAGCGAATCCACGCCGGCGGCCATGGGCACGGCCACCGCCTCGTCGCAGGCCGCCAGCACCGCCGGCGAAAGCCCGTTGCCCTCGCTGCCGAACACCAGGCAGCAGTCGCCGCGGAAATCCGCCTGCCACAGGAATTTTTTCTCCGTGTGCGGATGCGCCGCCAGGCAGCGGACGCCGCGCGCCCGCAGTTCGCGCAAGGCCTCTGGCAAATGCTGCATCGCTTTGCCCCGGCCGGCGGGCCGCAACTCCACTGTTGGCAACTGGAAGATCGTGCCCATGGAGTTGCGCACGGCCCGGCGCAAAAACGGGCTGGTGGTCGTCTCGCCCACGATCAGCGCCTGCACGCCAAACGCCGCACAATTGCGCACCAGCAGCCCAATGTTCTCCGCGCTGGTCAAGCCGTCCGCCGCCGCAAACAGTTTGGGGCTGGGATTCTCCGCGATGATCCGGTCCAGTGTCATCACCGCCGGGATTTTGCCAATCGCCAGCACGCCCTGGAACATCTCGAAGCCCACCAGCGCCTCCAGCACGGATTTTTGGGTGACGGCGAAGACGTGGATCTCCGGCTCCGGCCGCGCCCGCAGCAGCGGCTCGAATTCCGCCAGCCGCGCGTGCGGGAGCACCACGGACACCACGCCAAAGCGGCTTTCCAACAGGCGGCGCACCACCTTGTCGCCCTCCGCCACAAAGATGCCCTGCGCCGCGTGTTCCACCGACCGCCGCAACGTGCGGTACGGCGCCAGTTCCGGCAGTTCGAGCGAGGCGATTTTGTGGAGGTTAAACATGGTTGGCTCTGAAATATTCAATTCTGTTCCCGGCCCGTCGGCTGGGGAGACGTTTTTTCCATGCGCCGGCGGGCAGCTTAAATTTCCAACGTGGGGCAGGGGACGTCCTGGGCGGCGACGTGGAGCTGCACGTGGGTGGCGCCGATCTGGAAAAGCTGCTCGGCCATGATGTCTTGCGCCAGCTCCGGCGTGTTGCACTCCCGGCTCAGGTGCGCCAGGTAAAGCTGCCGCAGGTTCGCGGACATGATCTGCATGACCGCTTCGGCGGCGGTCACGTTGGAGAGATGGCCGTGCCGGCCCAGGATGCGCTGTTTGAGCGCCCATGTGCGGTGCGGACAATCCTGCAACATCTTCACGTCGTGGTTCGATTCCAGCACCAGCACGTTTGCGGTGCGAATGCGTTCCAGCACCAGCTTGGTCACGTGGCCCAGGTCCGTGGCAAAACCGAAGTTGCCGCCCGGCGTGTGCAGTACAAAGCCCACCGGGTCCTGCGAATCGTGCGGGATGGAGAAGGTCTCCACGCTCACGTCGCCCACGTCAAAGCTCGCGCCGGTTTCAAACACCCGCCAGTCAATTTTGGACCGGAACGTGTCGGAATTTTCCAGCATCAGGTTGGTCTTCTTGCTCCACTTTTCCTTGAACGCCCAGATGGTGCCGTCCTGCGTGCCGCGGTTGCAGAAGACGGGGATGTGGAGTTTTTCGGCCAGGCCCAGCAGGCCTGAAATGTGGTCGGAATGTTCGTGGGTGAGCAGGATGGCGGACAGGTTTTCCGGCGTCCGGCCGATGCTGGCCAGGCGCAGGCGGATCTGCCGCGTGGAAAAGCCGGCATCCACCAGGATGCGCGCCTCGCCGGTTTCCACGTAGGCGCAATTGCCGGCCGAACCGCTGCCGAGAATGGTAAAGCTTACGGACACGACATGAAGTTAGTGGGCGGCAACCGCCGGGGCAAATCTATTTGCGATGACTTAATTTCTGCTCGCTTCCCCCGGCCGAACGCTTTAAGACTTGAGCCCGCAGAACCTTTCATGCTTTGAACCATCAACGCGCATCCGTCATGAAAAAACTTCGCATTGGTTTCTTGGGCACCGCCAAGATCGGGCGCACCAATTGGAAGGCCGTCCGGAATTCCGGCAACTGCGTCGTTGCCGCCGTGGCCAGCCGCGATGCCGCCCGCAGCCGCGAGTACATTGCCGCCTGCCAGCGCCAGCACCCCTTTGAAACAGTCCCCGCCGCCCTGGGCAGCTACGACGAACTGCTGGCTTCGCCGGACGTGGACGCCGTCTATGTGCCCGTGCCCACCGGGCTGCGAAAGGAACTGGTCATCCGCGCCGCCCGGAACGGCAAGCACGTGATCTGTGAAAAACCCTGCGCGCCGAGCGCCGCGGACCTGGAAGCCATGCAGGCAGCCTGCCGGGAGCACTCCGTGCAATTCATGGACGGCGTCATGTTCATGCACAGCCCCCGCCTGCCGCGCGTGCGCGCGGTCCTGAACGAAGGCCGCAGCGTGGGACCTATTCGCCGGATTGCGTCCGCCTTCAGCTTCTTTGGCGGCGACGATTTTCTCCGCACGAACATCCGCGCCGACGGCCAATTGGAACCCACCGGCAGCCTGGGCGACCTCGGCTGGTATTGCATCCGGATCACGCTCTGGACGCTGGGCTGGCAGTTGCCCGAAAGCGTCGAGGGCCGGATACATTCGCAATCCCCGGCGCTGCCGGGGCGAGTGTCGTCGCCCACGGAATTCAGCGCCACGCTGTATTACCCGGGCGGGGTCACATCGGAATTCTACGCCGCGTTTTGCACGGCCGACCAGCAATGGGTGCACGTGAGCGGCCAGAAAGGCTGGCTGCGCCTGGCCGATTTTGTCCACCCGTTCAACAGCTACGAACCTGCCTTTGAGGTGAATTCGAAAATGACCGTCGTGGAGGGCGAGGTGAAATGCCCGGCGGGCGCCAACCCCGGCGAGGTCGGCCACGCCACCGCCCAGGACGCGCGCATGTGGCGCAATTTTGCGAACCAGGTTTTTTCGGGCAAATTGAATGCGGAATGGCCCAGGTGGTCGTTGCAGACGCAGAAGGTCCTGGACGCCTGCCAAGAATCGGCCAAGCAGAACGCCGTCGTGAAACTGCGCGGGTGAGGAGGATCGAGGATCGACTGTAAGGAGGGGTGTTCGCCGAGCCGAGGAATGCGCCGTCGCTATACATAGATGAAAACGGGCTTGCCGGGGCTTCCTTGGAATATGAGGACCCCTCACCAATTGGTGCACCGCTCTGGACCAACCAGTTCCAGTCTCGAATCTGAGTCCATCTATGGTTAATTCATTTTTCAGCCGAATCGTTCCGGCACGGAGAGAATTTTCGAGCGCGGAGGCAAGCTCGACACGGTGGAGAGGAATCGGTTAAATGCGGCATGGCTTCAAATCAGATTAAACCCGTCCCCGCAGATCCGGCCCGGCGGCTCAAGCTGGATGCCGAAACCTGGGTTGCATTGTTGGCTACCGCGTTTGCCGCCGTGCTGCTGCTGCTGGCGGCCATGCATGCCGGGCCGCTGTGGCGGGATGAGGTGAACACGATCAACCTGGCGCAGATGCCCACGCTGCACGAGTTGTGGCATTACCAGCCGTTTGAATCGTTTCCGCCGTTTTATCCGTTGTTATTGCGATGCTGCTCGGCCATCGGGTTGGTCGGAAGTGACCTAAGCCTTCGCATCTTGGGACTCGCTGTGGGATTGCTTGTGCTGGGCTCCTTCTGGATTTGTGCGCGCTGGCTGGGTGGCCGCGTCCCGACTTTGAGCATCGCGCTGGTCGGATTCCTGCCGGCGTTCATTTTCATCGCGGGTGCCAACCGCGCCTATGGCCTGGCCACGATTCTGTTGGTGCTGAGTTTCGGGTCGCTTTGGCGTCTGCTGCAAAAGCCCTCGCGGGGGCGGATTCTGCTGGCGGCGGCCAGTTGTTTGTTGTTTGCGCATTGTGTCTATTACGACGTTTTTTTTCTGGCGGCCATGCTTGCGGGCGCCACGCTGGTGACGTGGCGCCGCCGCCAATGGCGCACGCTGGGCTGGTTGGCCGGCATTGGCGCGGTGTCGGCGGGGAGCATGGTCATCTATCTGCCGCTCGTGCGGGCTGGCGCGGTTTACATGCCGCTGATGCAATGGCCGGATTTCAGCATGGACCTGCTGTGGGACCGCTTGCGAGATGCGGTGACTGCGCGGAGCAGCAACCAACCAATCTGCATCGGCCCGGAAATCGGGGTGTGGATCACGCTGGTCCTAGCCGGCGTGGTGGCGGCGGCGGTCGCACAAGTGGCGCAGCCAACCGCAACGTCAGCGCCGGATTCGGCGGCGGCCACCGCGCGGGCGGACCGGGCGTTGTATTGCGCGGCGAGCTTGTTTTTGGGCGTGGCCGGCCTCAGCCGCTAAAATGCAAGCAAGTCCCCGCTGAACGTTGAAAGCACACGAACGAAGAGCCTGCTTTGTGATTCGGCGCCCTTTTGCGGCTATTTCCTACCCCGCAAATTCCCGGACCGCCGCAATGACATGGTCCTGGTCCCCTTGGCTCAGGCAACGCCCCACGACATAGACCGGCACCACTACGGAGATTTGATGTGTCGCGTTTGAGTCCGCTGGCATTCAAGTGTCAATGCCGCAGTTCCCGGGCTTTGTCACGCCAAAAGTGGGCTTGGATTTGGAGCGGACGCTCGGATTTTCTCCCCCGCACCTTGATCCTTTAGCATTTCAATCGCCGTCTCTCATCCGCTATCTTGGCGCCCGTGCAATTCCAAAAAATCACCATCGTCGGCGTCGGCTTGTTGGGGGGCTCCCTGGGGTTGGCGGCCAGACAGCGGAAGCTGGCGCGGGAAGTGGCGGGCTACGTCCGCCGCGAGGCCAGCCTGCAGGACTGTGAGCGGGCCGGCGCCGTGGATTATGCCACCACCGACCTCCCCGCCGCCGTTTCCGGGGCGGACCTGGTGGTTCTCTGCACGCCCCTGGCGCAGATGGCCCCGCTGGTCCGGCAATTTCTGCCCGCGCTCAAACGCGGCGCCCTCGTCACCGACGTTGGCAGCGTCAAGGCCGATCTCGTGCGGACCGTCGGCGCCCTCGTGCACAAGGCGGGCGCGCATTTTGTGGGCAGCCATCCCATGGCCGGCGGCGAAAAAATGGGCGTGCTCGCGGCCCGCGCCGATTTGTACGCCAATGCCGTTTGCGTCCTCACGCCCGGGAAGAAATCCAGCCCCCGTGCCGTCCGCGCCCTGGAAAAATTCTGGCAGTCGCTCGGCGCCCGCACGCTGCGATTGGACGCGGCGGAACATGACGCCCGCGTCAGCCGCTCCAGCCATCTGCCGCACGTCGCTGCGGCGGCCCTGGTGAACCTCGTGCTGGATCCGGGCGCGCCGCACCGCCAGGCCGCCCTGTGTGCCACCGGGTTTCGCGACGTCACGCGCATCGCCTCCGGCTCGCCCGAAATGTGGCGCGACATCGCCCTCTCCAACCGCAAAAATGTCGTCCGCTCCCTTTCCGCCTTCATCGCGGAGTTGCAGCGCTTCCAGGCCTTGCTCCAGCGTAACGACGCTGCGCAAATCGAGAAATTCTTCGCCGTCGCCAAGCAGCGGCGCGACCGCTGGTGTGCCTGCGGCGCCTCGCCGTCGGCGGAATAATCTACTTCAACCCGTCGGCCTCCATCCGCTATTCTGGTGCCCATGGCGTTGCCTGAGCTCATCGAAATCATCCCGCTGGACCAACCCGTGCGGGCCGAGATCACCGTGCCTGGTTCGAAGAGCATCACCAACCGCGCGCTCATTCTCGCCGCGCTGGCGCAGGGCGAAGTCACGCTCCAGGGCGCCCTGTGGAGCGAGGACACCCAGATCATGGTCGAATGCCTCAAGGCGCTGGGCTTCGTCGTTCACGTGGCGCCCGACCCCGAGGAGCGGTGCAACCGCACGATCCTGGTTTGTGGCGGAGGCGGCACGGTGCCCCCGGGCGGCACGGACGCCGAGCCGCTGAATTTGTTTGTGGGCAACGCCGGCACCGCCGCGCGGTTTCTCGCCCCGCTGCTCTGCCTGGGCGACGGCGTTTACCGGCTCCACGGCACACCCCGCATGCATGAGCGCCCCCAGGCGGCGCTCTTCCAGGCCCTGCGCGAACTCGGCTATCGCATCGAAGCCGAAAACGGAAACGACCGGCTGCCCGCGCGTTTCCTGGCCGGCAGCGCCGGGCGCCTGCCCGAATCGCAAACCGAATTCAACCAGCGCAAGTCCGCGCCGCCCGCCCCCCAAAAGTGCCGCGTCAGCATCGCGGAAAGTTCCCAGTTCGCCTCCGCGCTCCTGCTGTCCTCCAAAATTGGCGGCTGGCAGATCGAAATCGCGGGCGAAAACGCCGAGGAATCGCCTTATGTGGTCATGACGTCCAAGCTCCTTGAGGTTTTCCCACACTCGGGCGGCACCTTCCAAATCGAGCCCGACGCCAGCAGCGGCAGCTATTTTTGGGCGGCCAACTGGCTGGTGGCAGTGAATGCGTGGATGAAGGATTTTCTGGACGAGAACTATCCCGAAATTGAGCAGCGCTTTCAGGAAGTCTGGGCATGGGTCAAAGCCTCGCGGCCCGGCCAGGCGCCGGTGCCCGGGGGCGCCGGCGGTGCGTTCAGCGTCCGCCACTGGCCCGCCTCGGGCTGGCAGATTGACGCCGATTTTCCCCAATTCATCCCGCTCCCCGGGAAGATTTCGCGCGAGGGCCAACTCGGCGACAGCATCATGACGGCCATCGTGCTGGCCGCCGATCTGTGGGGCGGCATCGGCCTGGAGCGGCGCGAGAAGGGCATCGAGTTTTCGGACTTGGGCCGCCTGCGCGTGCAGGAATGCGACCGGGTGGCGGCCCTGTACGCCGAGTTGACCAAGTGCGGCGCGAACGTGGCTGTGGCCGGCGACACGCTCACGGTCTGCCAGACGCGGCAGCTCCACGGCGCGGAAATCGAAACCTACAACGACCACCGCATGGCGATGTGCTTCGCCATTCTGGGATTGAAAGTTTCGGGCATAAGAATTAAAAATCCGGCGTGCGTGAAGAAGACGTTCCCGAATTTCTTCCAGAAACTCGCCGCGCCAACACCGGCGGGGCTCGGCGCCGAAATCTGGGAGATTAAGGACGGCCAGCGCACCCGCCGCCTGGAGGGCGCGGACCTGTTCGCCGATTGAGCGCGGCCGGGCGGCAGCCACCGGCCGGCCAACGACACATGAATTTGAAAAAGTATCCCATCGTCATTGCCATAGACGGCACGAGCGCCAGCGGCAAAAGCACCAACGCCAAGCTCGTCGCCCGCGCGCTCGGTTACGTGTACGTGGACACCGGCGCCATGTACCGCACGCTCGCCTGGTATTGCCTCCAGAAACAGGTGGATGTCCTCAACGAAAAAGCCACCGCCGCCGCCTGTCGCAAGTGGAAGACCTCCCTCGAATGTGTCGAACAAGACGGCTTGCGCGCCGTGCGCCTCCTGGTGGACGGCTACTTCCCGGAAGCGGAAATCCGCACCCCGGAAACCGCCGCCGCCGTCTCCCACGTCGCCGCCGTCCCCAGCGTCCGCAAATGGATGAAGCAGACCCAGCGCGATTGCGTGCGCTTCGGCGACCTTGTGATGGAGGGCCGCGACATTGGCACCAACGTCTTTCCCGAGACCGATTTCAAATTCTATCTCGACGCCACCCTGGCCGAGCGGTCCGCCCGCCGCGCCGCCGACGGGGTCAACGAAAACCTCGCCGTCCGCGACCAGCGCGACAGCCAGCGGGCGGTGGCGCCGCTGATGATCGCCCTCGGCGCCAAGGTGATCAACAATTCCGCCATGACCGCCGAGCAGACGAGCGCGCTGCTCCTGGAGGAAATCCGCGCCCGGCTGGGGCAGAATGTGAATCGCTGAGATGAACCTTTCCTACCGTCTGGGCTGGCTTACGTTTCGTGCGATGTACGCCACGTATTTTCACTGGCGCCTGTTCAATCCGGAGAACGTGCCGCGGCAGGGCAGCGTGATTCTGGCCGCGAACCACTCCAGCTTTCTCGATCCGCCGCTGGTCGGCTCGGGCCTCCACCGCGACATCAATTACCTGGCTCGCGAATCCCTCTTCCGCTTTCCGGTCGTCTCCAGCGTGCTGCATTCGTGGAACGCCGTGCCGGTGGACCGCGACGGCGGCGGCGCCCGGGGCCTCAAGGCCATTCTCGACCGCCTGCTCAAGGGCGGCGCCATCATCCTGTTCCCGGAAGGCACCCGCACCCGCGACGGCCAACTGCAGCCCGCCCGTTCCGGCGTGGGCTTGGTCATCATCAAGTCCACCGCGCCCGTCGTGCCCGTGCGGGTCTTCGGCACCTATGCCGCCTTCGGGCGCCAGCACAAATTTCCCCGGCCCTACCGGGTCATGGTGAAATACGGCCGCCCCCTCCACTTTGAAAAACCGCGCGCCGAGGCGCAAACCTGCGACAAGGCACGCCTCAAGCAGATTTACCAGGAAGTGGCCGACGAAATCATGGCGGCCATCGCGCGCCTTGAACCGCGGACGGACTAGCACGTTGCCTCCGCCGCCGGCTAAATTCCCCAGTCCGACAGCGTCTTGCTGATCCGGTTGACGATCTGCGTCAGCCGGGGATGCGTTCGTTCCAGGTTTTCCACCGACGAGCGCAGTCCGTGCAGCGAGATTTCCCGCAACTGCGGGTTCTGGCGCTGCCGCATCGCTTCGTGCGCGGAAAGCCGGGCGAATTGCGCAATGCTGTCGGCCTGTTCCCGGTCCGTCTGGGACAGCTTGGCCACCTCCGTCTTCAACGTGGCCAGCAATTGCAGCAACTCCGCCCGCCGCTCCGGGCTCGCCGATTCCGCGGCGCTGATTTTGGCTTCGATTTCGCTGATGGTGTTCTCAATCATGGCCATAATTTAAAATAACCCGCCCCTCGCTCCCCGCAAACAAATTCACCACCGCCCGATCCGCGGCAACACCGGCCGCACCAGGTCCCAGATGCGCTCGGAGACGCTCTCCAGCGATCCCGAGGCGTCCACGGCGCGAAAACGCTGCGGCTCCGCGGCGGCAATCGCCGCAAAGCCCTGTTCCACGCGCGCAAAAAATTCCCGGCCCGCCGCCTCGATCCGGTCGCGCATGAAGGGCAGGGTGGATTGCCGCGTCGCGCGGCGCTGTTCGCCCACCGCCGGCGACACCGTCAGCAGCAGCGTCAAATCCGGCCGCGTCCCGCCCACGGCAATATCAATGACGCTTTGCACCATTTGCAAATCGAGCTGTCGTCCGTAGCCCTGGTAGGCCGTGGTGGAATCGTAAAACCGGTCGCACAACACCACCTCGCCCGCCGCCAATGCCGGCCGGATGACCTCGCGCACCAATTGCGCGCGGCTGGCGTTCATGAGCAGCAGTTCGGCCTCGGCGGTCATGGCCGCGTTGTCCTTGCTGTGCTTCAGCGTGTGCCGGATTTCCTCCCCAATCGGCGTGCCGCCCGGCTCGCGGGGCGTTCGCACCCGGTACCCGAGCGCCCGCAGATGCCGCGCCAGCTGTTCGATCTGCGTGGATTTGCCGCAGCCCTCGGAGCCCTCGAAGGAGATGAATGCGCCTTTGGCCATGGTGTGAATTGAGGTTTGGGTTTGTGTTTTGGCCGGCGGTTTTCCTCAGGCTTTTTTCAGTTTCGGCCCCCGGGGCGTGTCTTCAATCACCCAGCCCTTGGCCTTGAGTTCGTCGCGAATGGCATCCGACCGCTTGAAATCCTTCGCCTGGCGGGCCGCCTGGCGGGCCGCCAGCAGCGCTTGGAGTTCCGCCGGGATCTCGTCCGCCGTCGCCGGCGCACCCACCCCCAGCACGGAATCCACCCGGGCCCACGCGGCCAATGCGGCCGCCGCTTCCGCCGCGCCCAGCGAATTCTCCGCCAGCCGCTTGTTCGTCTCGGTCACCCATTCAAAAACCGATGCCCACGCGGAGGAGATGTTCAAGTCGTTCGCCAGCGCCGCCGAAAAGCCGGCCACCAACTGCGCCGCGGCGCCGGACGCCGACGGCTCCGGGCTGGCGGGCGCCGCTCCGGCCACCTCCCGCAGCTTGCCCACGCACTCATCCAGCCGTGCCAGGTTTTTGCGCGCGCTCTGCAGGCCTTCAAGCGTGAAGTTGAACGTCTCCCGGTAATGCGCCGTCAGCAGCAAATACCGCACCTCCCGGCCGCTGAACCCCTTGGCCAGCAGATCCCGCAGCGTGAAAAAGTTCCCCGCGCTCTTGCTCATCTTCTTCCCCTCCACCAGCAGATGCGCCCCGTGCAGCCAGTACCGCACAAATGGCTTTCCCGTGGCCCCCTCGCTCTGGGCGATCTCATCCTCGTGATGCGGGAACTTCAAATCCTCGCCGCCCAGGTGCAGGTCAAAGGTCTCCCCCAGCGCCTTCATGCTCATCGCTGAACATTCAATGTGCCACCCCGGCCGGCCCTCGCCCCACGGGCTCGGCCAGAAAATGTTGCCGTCGGCCGGCGCGCGCGCCTTCCACAGCGCAAAGTCCGCCACCGCTTCCTTCTCGTATTCGTCCGCCGCCACCCGCTCGGCCACCCGTAGCGCGGCGAAATTCAATTTCTGCAACTGCCCGTACGTGCAGCCGGCGCCGCGGTATTTTTCGATGGAAAAATACACCGACCCGTCGCTGGCCTGATACGCCACGCCCCGCGCCACCAGCTTGCCGATGAGCGCCGTGATCTCCGGGATGTGCTCGGTGGCCCGCGGCGTCTGGTGCGGCGGCCGGCAGTTCAGCGCCTGCAAATCCTCGAAAAACGCCGCCTCAAACCGCGCTGTGAATTCCCGCAGCGAGGTCTGCTTGTCCTGCACATGCTTGATGATTTTGTCCTCCACGTCCGTGATGTTCATGACGTGCCGCACCGTGTACCCGGAAAACTCCAGGGTGCGGCGGACCAGGTCCGCAAAAACAAACGTGCGCCAGTTGCCGATATGAGCGAAGTCATAGACGGTCGGGCCGCAGCAGTACATGCCCACGGATTTCCCGTCCGGAGCGGAGGGCGTGAACGGCTGCACGGAACGGGTCAGAGTGTTGAATAATTTCAAGGCCATTGGCAGTGCGCAAGTTAAGGCGCGGCGTGCCAAAGCAAAAGACGAATTTTACGGCGGGGTGGGGCTTACCAGCCCCAGATCATAGATCGGCACGCCCTGCCGGCTGCGCCCCACTTCCAGCGCGAACCAGTCCACATGGTAGGTTCCGTTCACCGCGGGGATCGTTTTGAGCTGCTCCTCGATCTGCGCGCGCGCCAGCTCCAATTGGTCCAGTTGGTTGAGGTCGTCCGCTGCGGCGGCGCGTTTCTGGGCCGCCACCCGCTCGTAGCTGTTCATTCCCAGCGTTCGCACCTTGAGCGTTGTCCGGGCATACGCCAGCACCCGCGCTTCCGCCTTCGCGGCCGCATTCGTGTTGCTGGCATACTGCTGCCGCAGGCTCGCGAGCTGCTGCCTGGCCTGGCTCAACTGCGTCCGCAACAGGTAAAACGTCTGCTCTTCCGTCACGGGCGGATTATTCAGGATGATCCGCGCGTTCGTGCGCTCCGAGGGACTGGTGTAAATGACCGCGTTCAACACCCAGCTCGAGCCCGCGGTGGCCACTTTCGTGCCGGTCACCCGCGCCCACGCCGTCAACGGCCGGTCGCCCGCCGCGGCGACCTGGTTCGTATCCGCGCGGTTCGTCTGGGGCTGCTGCGCCCACCAATCGAACAGCGGCCGCAAATTGACCATCGCCGGCCCGCTGAACACCCGCACCGGGTTCCGGCACACCTCCCAGGTCTGGTTCGTTTGCGCCAGGGCCGTGACCGTCGTCAACCCCAGGAAAAGTATCAACCCGGTGATTTTCATTTGCCACAAACTAAGGCCTTCCCTCCGGCCGGAGAATTAAAAACTTGCCCGCCGTTCCCTTTTCGCCAAGATTTCGCACACGCAGGTTGAACATCTAATCCAATAAATTTATGGGACGCATATATAACGACATCGTCGAAACCATCGGCCACACCCCGCTCGTCCGGCTCAACAAGGTCACTGCGGGTCTCGAGGCCACCATCGCACTCAAATGCGAGTTTTTCAACCCGCTCGGGAGTGTCAAGGACCGCATCGGCATGGCCATGATCGCGGACGCTGAAAAACGCGGCATCCTCAAGAAAGACACCGTCATTATTGAGCCCACCAGCGGCAACACCGGCATCGCCCTCGCCTTCGTCGCCGCCGCCAAGGGCTACAAGCTCATTCTCACCATGCCCGAGACCATGTCTCTCGAACGCCGCACCCTGCTGGCCATGCTCGGCGCGAAACTCGTCCTCACCCCCGGGGCCGAAGGCATGAAAGGCGCCATCTCCCGCGCCGAGGCCATCGCCCGCGAAACCGCCAATGCTTGGATTCCCCAGCAGTTCGAAAACCCCGCCAATCCCGCCATCCATACTAAAACCACCGGCGTCGAGTTGTGGGAGGACACGGACGGCAAGATTGACATCCTGCTTTCTGCCGTCGGCACCGGCGGCACCCTCACTGGCTGCACCGAGTATATCAAGCCCAAGAAACCGTCGTTCCAAGCCATTGCGGTCGAGCCCAAAGACTCGCCGGTGATTTCCCAGACCCTCGCCGGCGAGCCCATCAAGCCCGGGCCCCACAAGATCCAGGGCACTGGCGCCGGCTTTATCCCCAAAAACCTGCACCTCAAGGACGCCGCGGGTCGGCCGCAGATCGTTGAGTGCATCCAAGTGAGCAACGACGACTCGTTCGCCATGGCCCGCCGGCTGGCCAAGGAGGAGGGCCTTCTGGTCGGCATTTCCACCGGTGCCAACGTCACGGCCGCCATCGAAGTCGCCCGGCGTCCGGAAAACAAAGGGAAGCTCATCGTCACGTTCGCCTGTTCCACCGGCGAGCGGTATCTGAGCACCGCCCTCGCCGCCGAAGCCAAGGCGGAAGTCGGGGGTTGAGCCGCCGCGCTTGGCCGGATGGGCCGGGCCGGAGCAGGGGCGCCCACCGCTGGTTTGGCGTGGAACTCCCGGTGGCGCAGACTTCCAAGTCTGCTGTATCGCGGGTTTCCAAACCCGCAGGGCATCCTTATTGCCAACGCCCTCGAACTTGCGACGGCCTGTCGATTTGGAAATCGGCGATACAGCAGGTTTGGAAACCTGCGCTACGCTGGCGGATCGTCCGCCAATGCAACTGTGAAATATCTGGGTTAGCGGTTTGAATTTAGCGAATTAGGCGAATTTTTTGCGCCGTTTTCAGCGGCGGGCGGCGGAAAAAAGGCCCGCCGCGGGTCGCCGGGGAGTTTCACCCCAAAATTAAGATCAAAAATAATTGTTGCGTTTTCGGTGGTTTAGGCTTAACTAACCAACTGTCGAAGGTTTTGACGGGCTGCTTGCCCTCCGGGTAGGCGGCATTTTTCCAAAGTTCACTTTTCCAGCAATTTTTCGGAAGGGTTTCAGCTTTCGACAACAACATTATGAGTGATACGCAAAACAACGGCGACAAGGCCAACTACGGAGCCGGATATCTCGAGATCTCCGAGAAAGGCTTCGGCTTTCTCCGCACGGCACAAAACCATTTCCACCCCAAACCCACCGACATCTTCGTCACGCCCGATACCATCCGCCGCAGCTTCCTGCGCGAAGGCACTTTCATTGAGGGACCCACGCAGCCGCCCCATCGCGGCACCAGCCCCCAGCTCAAGGCCGTGGACAAGGTCAACACCCTGTCCTTCCAGGATTACACCAAGGCCGTCCGCTTCGAGAACCTCACCAGCATTGACCCCATCGAGAAATATCTGCTCGAAACCACGCCCGATCAGATTGAAACCCGGGTCATTGACCTCGTGACGCCCATCGGCAAGGGCACCCGCGGCCTCATCGTCTCCCCGCCCCGCACCGGCAAGACCACCATTCTCAAGCAGATTTGCAACGCCATCACCACCAATCACCCCGATGTTCATGTCATGGTCCTCCTCATTGACGAACGCCCCGAGGAAGTCACCGACTTCCAGCGCTCCGTCAAGGCCGAGGTCGTGGCCTCGTCCAACGACATGGAACTAGAAACCCATGTCCGCCTGTCCCGCTTCATGATCGAGCGCTGCCGGCGCCTCGTCGAATCCGGCAAGGATGTCTTCGTGCTCATGGACTCGCTCACCCGCATCGCCCGCGCTTACAACAGCGTGCACGGCGGCAGCGGCCGCACCATGACCGGCGGTGTGGATGCCCGCGCCTTGGAAATCCCCCGCAAGATGTTCGCCTCCGCCCGCAAGATCGAAAACGGCGGCTCGCTCACCATTCTGGCCACCGCGCTGGTGGACACCGGCTCCCGCATGGATGAACTCATTTTCCAGGAATTCAAGGGCACCGGCAACATGGAGCTTATTTTGGATCGCAAACTCTCCGACCGCCGCCTGTTCCCGGCCATTGACATTCCCAAGTCCGGCACGCGCAAAGAGGAAAAGCTGTTCCCGGCCAAGCATCTCGAGGCCATCCGCAAGCTCCGCCGCACGATGGTGGACTTGAACCCCATCGAGGCCATGGAGACCTTGACGGCCGCCCTCAAGAAGAACAAGACCAACGAGGAGCTGCTCACCAAGCTCTCCTTGAGCGCCTAGTTGC
Source organism: uncultured Bifidobacteriaceae bacterium (assembly GCA_964532525.1). Classification (GTDB taxonomy): domain Bacteria; phylum Verrucomicrobiota; class Verrucomicrobiia; order Limisphaerales; family UBA11358; genus UBA11358. The sequence goes on along the minus strand of CAZHIM010000002.1, from coordinate 109,069 downwards.
TTCGCGGAGCACTTGGTAGTCGCAAAGCGACGCCATGACAATAGCTCGGCGTTTCAACGCCGAGTGGAATTCAGCCTTGCCAAAGTCCCGCCGGGACGGCTGATCTGCATTGCCAATTGAGTGCATGCGGCTGGGGTACTGCGCTGAAAAACGAAGCTTGCCTTCTTCGGTGAGAGGCGTTTAATTCCATCCGTTGATATGTGATGCTCGGATCGTATATTGACGAATCGCCGCCTTGATTAGGAATCAGATCAAAGAAGCGGTGTGGCAAAAAACCATTTCAATATACGATCCGGCAGTTGTTGAATAACAGTAGGGCGTGAACGCATGGAAACCGAACAGTTCACTGAGGCGCCGCCTCCGTCAGCCGTTAAAGTTGGCCGTCGTGCGATTGTGCTCTCTGTTGTTTCCTTTCGAGGCTTTGTTGATGGAAACCGCGTGGACCCGAAGGACGCGGCTAACCTTGCCAAGCGTTCCTATGATTGGCTGCGTGCGGTAGGGCTCGAAGAAGAGATGAGCAGATGGGAGGTTCATGTGCTGACTTCCCCATTCGGAAGCTTGTCTGACCGAGACAGAATCGACGCGAGTTGGCTCAGCGAAGCTGTCACTGTCCTTGCTTGGTCGCTGGGGAAGGTTGAGTTGCCCGGCTGCGAAACCCAGTGCGACGCAGCCGAGGTTGCGAACAGTCTGGGATTCCTTCAGCCGACGGATGCGACTGTGCTCAAGCGAGCGGAACTGCGCCCTGCTGACGAACTGCACGAGTACAACGAGTTTGTCTATAATCTTCACTGGCGAATTCGCGATTTCTCGTTAAATAGACGCCCCTATGATTTTGAGTCGCTCGCACGCAAGGCATGGGGCGAGCCCGTCTCAAGGCACGGACTGACGATCAAGGAGAAAGATCTATGTGTCGGCGGCGTCCCCATCGCGCAAGCGGATGAGGGAGATTGGCGCACGTTTGCGAGCATTACACAGGAGAGACACCGCGCATCGAATTGGTTGATCGGTTACGATTCCGAGGATTTTTATGAAGTCACGGCTGACACATAAGCAGCCCAACCATTCACTGGAGCCAGGGCCGATTGCGTTGGTCGGTCCGTTTTCGCGGTTCACGCCACGAATCGGCGGCGGCTCGGCTCATGATCGTTAAGTGACTATTGGTTCCTCGACGTTTTTAATGGGTAAGGCCAAGGCAGTGGGTGCTCCAAGAGCAGATCGCGGCTGGGCCGTTGGAGACCGCCTTCCCCCTCATCCTAACCTTCTCCCCCGGGGAGAAGGAACGCGGGTTGTGGCCGGCGTGGGAATCGAAAGCGGCTCTCACCAATCCCGTCGCGGGTCTTCTTGCCAAGTGGGGAGCGTGCTTCCCTCTCCCCGAGGGAGAGGGCTGGGGTGAGAGGGAACGGCGCATGGCCGATCAAGAAACTATCCGGGCCTGCTGCCAACCCTTGAAAGGTTCGAGTGGAAATCTTCCCACCCACTATAAACGTCGAACCCTTTTTCTATTATGTTCAAGCCCGTACGCCAAATCACGGCACGGGAAATTCTTCGATGGTCTTGCCGTCTGCGTCAGTGCGCCAGGCCTTTCGCAGCTTCCAAGGACTGGCTTCAGACGCGCGGATGACTTGATAATGATATACGGATGGATCCCCTGTCTTCCGGGCGACGAAGCTGCCGGTGAGCCAGGAAAAATCCGTACTCTTGATCACGCCGTGATTGCCTTTTGGCCAGCCGGGCAGGTGGCCGCTTTCTTTCAAACTGTGCAGCATGGTCAGGGCAGAGTTTGCCTCGGCTTTACCCTCTCCGACAGTGGGGAGTTGCGGGCCAATGCGCGTGCGTTTGAGATACATGGTTCGCTTGGGAAAATCCAGGGTGACCAGATGCCTTGCCAGGAGGAAGAGTCCGAGGCCGTTATGCTCCGGTTCGCCCATCGCCCACGGCTCGCCCCGGTCGAACCAAACCGCGGGATAAATCTCTCCGCCGAGCCGGGCCTCGGGACAATGAACCTGGCCGGCCACGAGCGGCAGCGCCTGATTGGTCCATTGCTGGAACAGCCCTGGCACCAGCCAGCCATCGCCGCGGCAACCGAGGTCAAGCCGGGTAAGTGAACCTGAACCGGGGCTGCCGACAAAGTTGTTGGTGAAGTAAATTCCTTCTTCGGGGAGAGTAGTCAGGACAAACGGTTGCCCCAACCCTTTTGCCGGCGTGTCCGGGTCGAGGAAGCGTATTTCATGGGAGGCAAAATCCAGTTGCAGACAATAATTTTCCATTACGTCCAGGCCCACGATGCCCAGCACCGGCCGGCCGCAAATGGCTGACCACCGCTGGCAATCACAGGTGAAGATGATGTCGGTGCCGTGCCGTAGCCGGGCGCCGCCCAGATAGAGCTTGGGCGCCGGATAGACGTCCACTTCATGTTTGCCATCAAAAGTGTAGATCAGGTCCGTGTCGCGACGCTTTCCCAATTTCGGCGCCAACGATTGGTCGAGCGTGGTGAAGGAGCATCCGGTGTCCAGTATGCATGGCAACTCCTGGCCGTCTTCCAACCGGACGGTGACGATGATTAGCTGAGAGCGGCCCGCATCCTGGTTCATGGCCACGGTGGCGGGAAGCTGCGGGTGAATCGACTGGTCCGTCGCGCAAGAGCACAAGAGCAGCAGGCTGAGAACAGTGCCGAGTGCGCAAGCTTTCAGGATTGCAGTCATGAGCTGATTTTTTCTGACAACCTACCGGAATTGGTCGATCAGTTTTCTCGTTTGTGAAGAATCGTGTTTCATGCGGATGCGCCAGACGAGTTCCTCGGGGCTGACCACGCGGATGCCTGCAGGCAGACGTCCAGCGCACCAAATGGCCGGGGAATAGCCGCGGACGCCTTCCCAGTCCATCGAATCTTGCATATTCTCAGCATCTTCGTCGGTTCCGGGTGCGGGTTTGAAATGGGACCAGGCGTGATCAATCACCCAATCATAGCGTGGCAATTGCCCGGGCTCCGTCTGTTCAACAGTTTGCCGGATTTCGCGGGCGACCTTGGCCGGCGTCCCCGCGCGCTCGCGATTGTTCGCATGTTCCCAGATGGTATAACGGGCGCTGATCACTGGCACTTCGATGCCGTTGCGGTCTTTCACCCAAAAGGTCTCGCCCGCGCCCGCTTCGTAGGCCGAGTACTGGAACGCGAGAATCGCCAGCAGTCCATCGGTCTGGCGGGCAAAAACTTCGCATGCCTGATGGGCGTCCGGGGAATCAAACTGCGTGAAATTGAAGCCAATGATCCGGGTATTGGTTTTCTTCATCAATTCCCAGGTGCGCCGGGCGTGTTGGGCCAGCAGCTCCCAGCGGTTCGTGCGGCCGCGCCCGAAGTGATCCGGGTAATAATACCCGCCGCCCCATTCGATCAATGAGTCGTTGGTCGTCCGGGTCGCCTGCGCATAATCAATCGCCTCTGGACATAACTGGATCAGGTGGGCGAAGCAGCCGGACCAGCCAAAGGGAATCGCCCCGCGCGCCGGGTTGCCCCAATAACTTTGGTTGCCAAAAAAGTTTCCCTCCAGCCACTGCACGTTGTCGCCGTCGGAGGCAATGAAGGAGACAGCGCTACGTGAATCTTTCCAATCAATTGTCCTGGGGTCAAAACTCGCGGCTTTGGTGGGCACGGATTTTTCGGTGCCGGCCATTAGGACGGGCAAATTCAGGCTCCAATCGGTGGCCGTCTGGATGTCGCCATAGTCGGTGGACCGGCTGGTGATTTCGAATTCGTCACCGCAATTCCGGCCGAGCACCGGGGAGAGCGGTTCGAGCCAGGCCAGGGCTTGCCGGCTGGGCTCGCCGGGGCCGTAGACCGTGAACACACCGTGGGCGATGGCCAGGTCGCGGACGTGAGGTACGCGCGGGTCTTGAAAGCAAAGCAGCCGGCGATTGAATTGATTCTGGTAAGTTTGAAAGCACCATGATTGGGTTTTCTCGCGGACATCCAGCAGCAGCTTGAGACCATGCGCTTTCGCCGGCTGCTCCAGATCCTCGTCCACGATAATGCCGTCCAGCAAGCCGGCCAGACTGGTGGCGACGTTAACGGAGCAATTCATGCCTGGCCGGTCGGCGTGGTTTCCACCTTCGGATTTGTCGCGGCGATAGAGAATATAGCCCTTGATGAGGCCCCGCTGGGCATAGCGATCCACCAAATCCCACGGGGCAAATATGCCCGGCGTTGCCAACCCGGGGTGCCCAGCGAGCAGACGGGCATACCATTTCTCCAGGTCGCCATCGCCATTGTTGACCCAAACCAGTTCATCGCCCTGGCGCTGGTTCACCGACTTGGCGGCCAATCCCGCCACGGATTGCACCATCATTTGGAGCGCGACGCGGGGCTCCGGGAATTGTCCCTGATCTGTCGTTCGAACTACCGCTTTGGGCAGCGCTTGGGTCGGCCACCATCGGTCGTCGCTCTCTTCTCCCTGGGGAGCTTCGGTTTGGCCGACATAACCAGATTCGGTGGTGGACCGCCCATTCTTTAATTCCCGCGCCGCATACTTGCCCCAAGCGGTATAGCCGGCGCCGCCTTTGAGCAGCATCGCCGGCTGCCATTGCTCGTCATACCAGCACGCCACCCAGCCAATCCCGCGCGCGTCCAGATAGGACATAAACGGGTTGCCATAGGTGCTCCCGTCGCCGCTGAGATAGTGGTCCGGCGGATTGGGCGTTTCCTGCTGGTCAATGAAACCCCACTCGGTAATTACCACCGGATACCGCGCCGCGATGTTGCCGAAATCGTGGTTCCACCCGGACTGCGGATGGCTCGGAAAAATGTGGGAGGCATAGGCGAGGTTGTCGCCGGCCACCGGCTCCCGCAGCACCCAGTCCAGCTCGCGACCATAGTTCAGCCCGCCGACGATGATGAGTTGGGTGGCTCCCTGCGCCCGGATCACCCCCGCCAACCGGCCGGCGCAACGCCGCCAGTCCGCGGCGGAAATGTTCTGCGGTTCGTTGAAAATCTCGAAGACCACCTGCGGATCGGCGTGGAAGTGCGCCGCCACGCGCCCCCAGAAGTTGGTGGTCATCGCATCGGTGTGGCAGAAAAGTTCGGGCACCTGCGGCGCGTATCCCGTCACTTCGTTGCCGATGGAATGCCAGTCCAGAATAACATACAGGCCCAGCTCGCCCGCCCACTTCACGGCGGGGTCCAGATAGTGGGCCAGGTAATTCGTATCCTTCGCCCAAAACTGCGGATGCACGGGAATCCGGATGACGTTGGCCCCCGTCGCGCGCCCGGCCTCAAACAGGGCGCGCGTGTAACGCCCTTCCCCCGCGAGCCTGCCCGGGTCGGGAATCATCAGCCCTTTGAATCGGACGATTTCCCCGTCCGCATTCACAATGCGGTTGCCTCTGGCTTGAAGCTGGGAAGGCCGGTGGGAGCTTGCGGTCGGTTCCACCAAACCGTTTGTCGCCTGTGTTGTCGCGACGGCTGGCTCGGCCGCCGGCGCAGTGATCCCGCCGCCCAATAGAAGAACCGTTGCCAAAAATGTGATTTGCGGTTTCATGATGTCTGACTATCAACATACGAACACCAGTTCAAAGAGATGGCAAGCGGGATTGACGAAAATTGTAGCCATGTCCCCCTTCATTGACACCCCGCGGTTTTGCCGATATATGTTCTCCGCCCTCTGGCTCCGCGGTGCCCGGCCTTGGCCCCGTGGTTTTTAGTCCGGCTGATAGCCATGTCCAACGCCCAAAAGAATTCCGTCAGCACCATGCCCGCCTCGCGCCCGCCGCTCGAGCGCATGCTGCGCATTCACCAGGCCCTCCAGGCCGGCGGCTATCCCAACGCCTCCACGCTCGCCCGCCAAATCGAGGTTTCCACCAAGACCATCCACCGCGACCTCGAGTTCATGCGCGACCGGCTCGATCTGCCGCTCGAATTCGACCCGGCCCGCAAAGGCTATTTCTACACCGGCGAAGTCAGCAGTTTCCCCACCTTGCAGATCAGCGAGGGCGAAATTTTCGCCCTCGTCGTCGCCGAAAAGGCGCTCCAGCAATACCGCGGCACCAGCTTCGAGAAACCGCTCCTCTCCGCCATCCGGAAAATGCAGCAGGCCCTCCCCGATACCATCTCCCTGAACCTGGCGGACTTGGGACAGACCATTTCCTTCCGCACCCGCGCCGAGCCCATTCTGAACCTGGGGATCTTCGAAGTCCTCGCCCGCGCCGTGGCCGAACGCCGGCAACTGGAGCTCCAGTATCGCAAGCCCGGCCAGAAGCCCGAGTCGCGTCTGGTGGACCCCTACCATCTGGCCAACATCAATGGCGACTGGTTTCTCTTTGCCTTCGACCATGCGCGCAAGGACATCCGCACGTTTTCCCCCGCCCGCATCCATTCCGCGCGGCTCACGGGCAAAAGCTTTGACCGGCCGCAAAAGTTTTCTCTTGAACGCCGCCTCCGCGACAGTTTCGGGGTGCATTCCGGGGAAGGTGAAGGGCGGTTCGAAGTCGTCATCCGCTTCGCCCCCCGCGTGGCCGATTACATCCGGGAAAAGAAATGGCACGATTCCCAAGCGCTGCGCGAATTCAAGGACGGTTCCGTGGAATTGAAGATGAAGCTCTCCAGCCTCGGCGAAGTCCAGCGCTGGGTCCTGAGCTGGGGCGGCGACGCCAAAGTGCTGCAACCGCCTGAATTGGTGGAATCCATTCGCCAAGCTGCCACCGCCATCCTCAACCCCGCGGCGGAAATACCTTCGTAGCGGCGAACTGGCGTTCGCCGCCATTTAAGAAAGGTTTGGAACCGCCCGCGGATTGATTCATACAAAATGGCAGTACGGTCTTAGGGCTTTTCTATCATATGGCGGCACTCACCAGAGTGCCGCTACGGGCGCCATCTGAAAAGATCTTGTCCCTTGACCTGCGTCAATGCGCAGCCGTCCGATTCCTGCCATACTGAACCCATGAATGAACATCCTTTGATTGATGGAAGCCGCGAAAAGATTCTGGCCCTGCCGGCCGAAACCCAATTCGCCGATAACGGTATCGTGAGCCGCACGCTTCTGCGCACAGCCGGTTCGCGCGTCGTCCTGTTTGGCTTCGCGGAAGGACAGGAACTCACCGAGCACACCTCCACCCAAAATGCCATCGTCCAGATCCTCTCCGGCGAATGCGAATTCTCCCTCGCGGGCAAGCCGCACTCCGTCAAGGCCGGCGACCTGATCTATATGCCGTCCAACCTGCCGCACTCGCTCAAGGCCACCACCCGGTTTTCCATGCTGCTGACGCTCACCAAGCCCGAACCCCCCGCCGCCCCCGCCGCCAATCCTTGAATCATATGCCATCCCAAAATCTCATCGGCGCCGCCGGCGTCATGGACGTCCGCGCGCTGGCCTGCTCCGTCAAACACCCGCTGCTCGTACGGACATTGATGGAGTTGGCTGCGGGCGGGCATTTCATCCTGCTCAACGACCACGACCCCGCGCAGTTGCGTTCCCAATTCGCGGCGCAGTGGCCGGGGGCGTTCACTTGGGAATGTCTGGCCCAGGCGCCGGGGCATTTTCGGGTGAAGATCACCAAGCTGCATCCCTTGGGCGAACCGGCGGTGCCGGTCGCCACCCGTTGCGACGGCCATTGAGCCGGCCCGGCGGCCGCGGCGAACTTTTGTGTTGGCACCGGATGCCGTTCTGCTTATGGTGTCCATTAATATGCATAAAGCAAGAATTCCGGATCCGGTGGGCGAACAGCTTAACCGCCAGTTCAATCAGGAACTTGCCGCCGCCCATTCCTACCTCGCCCTGTCGATCTGGTGCGATGTCCGCAATCTCAAGGGTTTCGGCAAATACTTCGTCAAACAAGCCGCCGAGGAGCGCCTGCATGCCGACCGCATCCTCAAGCACCTGACCGACCGCGGCGCTGTCGCCGAGGTCACCGCCGTGCCAGCCCCCAAGCAGGATTTTCGGACTCTGCTCGAGGTTGCCCATCAGGTCCAGGCCCAGGAACGGGCCAACACGCAGGGTATCCAGGCCGTTTACGAGGCCGCCTTGGGGGCCAAGGACTATGCCGCCCAGGTGCTCATGCACTGGTTCATCAACGAGCAGGTCGAGGAGGAAGATTGGTCCACGGAAATGGTCGAGCGCGTGCAGGCCGCCACCTGTGCCGGCAGCCTTGGCGATCTTGATCGGCACATTGAACGTTACCTGGAAGAAGAAGTGCGCCAAGTTCCGGAAGGTGCCGTCTGAGCCAGAACCGCGCGGTGGCCAAAAAATTTAGCGCGGGCGTCACACCCGCGCTTTAAATTGCTGCGGCGCTTCACGAGCCGGCTCGCAGACCGGGAAGTCTGCTGAAAACCTGTGGGCTCCGCAGCCATTCAAACGGTAACCCGTTTCCCGGTATATGCAACTGATCGGTGGATGTTTGTAGCAACGCTGATTCATGTCCCGGGCTTGCATTCGACATCAGACTTTCGGAGCCGGCCGCCGCCCGTCCAGCCAATGGCGCAGGCTCTGCACCGGATGCTCCCACTGCCCTCGCCGCTGGTGGAGCGATTGCCTGGCGAGGGCTTTGCCTCCAAAATCGAGCGCGGCCGCGGCGCGGATTGGATGGTTTACTTTTGGCGCGAAGTCGGATGATATTCCCGGCATGAGTACCGCGCTTGCCGACCTGAAACGCACTGTTGTCATCAACAGTCTCCGGAGCTGCCAGCTCTTTACCGGGCTGCCGCTGGAGGATTTGGAAAACATAGCCGCGGTGGCCACGGTAAAAACATTGGACAAGGGCGCCTATCTTTTTCACGAGGGCGATGCGGCGCAGGGATTTTACATCGTCCAGCGCGGCGCCATAAACGTCCACCGGGTGACGGCTGCAGGCAAGGAGCAGGTGATCCACGTTTTTCGCGACGGGGATTCTTTTGCCGAGGTGGCCGTGGCGTCGCCCACCGGCTATCCGGCCGATGCGCGCGCCTTGGAGCCCACCCGGGTCTTGCTGGTGCAAAAAGAGGGCATACTGGCGTTGCTGAAACGCCAGCCCGGGCTGGCCTTGCGCATGCTCGGCTCCATGAGCAGCCATTTGCGCGTTCTCGTGGGGCAGATCGAGGACCTCACGGTGAAGGATGTCGAGACGCGGTTGGCGAACTGGCTGGTGAAACGCTGTCCGGATCCGTGCTCCGCCGCGCCGGTGGACATCGAGCTGACGGTCACCAAGCGCGTGCTCGCCGCGGAACTGGGGACCGTCAGCGAGACCTTTTCCCGCACGCTGGCCCGGTTTCGCGCCCAGCAGCTCATTGCAGTGCGGGGGAAAACGCTCACGGTGCTTTCGCCCGTGGACCTGAACGCCCGCCTGCGCCGCAACCTCGGGGAATAGCATGCCCGGCAGGTTTGGAAAATGCGGATGGAGCGCGGCCGTCCCGGCTGCTGCCACGGGCCTATAACGAGAGGTTCCGGACGATTTCCAAGGATGGTTGTGGCGAAGAAAAATGGTCGGGGCGGTGAGATTCGAACTCACGACCTCTTGTACCCGAAACAAGCGCGCTAGCCAGACTACGCTACGCCCCGACACAATGGGTTGCTGCTGGTGCGCCACAAAAGCGCACGCGGTCATTTTGCCTGATTCCAGATGAAGGGCAAGTGCATTTGTTCGGCATGGCGACGTTCCGAGTCGCCAATACCAGCACCCCCGCCGGCGCCGGCTTCAAAATTCAATAGCTCGCCCTATAGCTGATGCGGTTGGCATCGCTGATGGCCCACAGATTCAACGGTTCCAGCGCGTCGGGGAACTTGATGAAATGGGCACTGCCGTCCGCGATGGCATAATTTGCCCCGCCGGAACCAGACCCGGCCGCCCGGTCATTGGGCGTGGAGTCGTGCGCGCTTTGGTTCAAAATGCCCTCGAAGTCATTGCCCGCCGTGCCTTCGTTCAAATCCATGTAATAGTCGCTGGCATTCCCGGTTTTTTCGCCAAACAACAGCGTCTCGCTGGGATGCAGGATGTTGTTTTCCTTCATCTGGTCGCCCGCGTTCAATCCCTGGGGATCGCTGCCCGGATTGACTGACGCAAAGTAATCGTTCCAACCGTTGATGAAATAGCTGCGCGCCGCGTTGTCGGCCACGGTGGGGTCATCATGGCTGGTGTTGTTGGTGATGATTGAGCTCGAACACAACAGCAGGTTGGTATTTCTCCCGTAGGTGTCATAAAACTTATCCGGCCAGCGGGAAGTCACCAGGGTATTCCCGTTGTTCCCGTAGCGCGGTGGATACGTTCCTTGATTCTCGCCCACATACATCGCGGCTGAGATGCTCAATTGCCGCAGGTTGTTCAAGCAGGCAATCCGCCGGCCCGACTCCTTGGCCCGCGCCAGCGCCGGCAGCAGCATCGCCGCCAGGATGGCAATAATCGCAATGACCACCAGCAGCTCAATCAGGGTGAAGGCCACGCGGCCGCCGGGCGCGGGTACACGTCCGCCGTTAATGATTACTTCGCAATTTTTCATAACCTGTAATCCTTTGCCTGCGTCTGAATATACAATCCGACGCTCTGCGCGGCGCTGGCGTTACAGATTTTATGACAAAAAACAACCTGCTCCTGATTTTACTGGCCCTGGCTCTGGCGGTGGTCTATGCGATCTGGTTCGCCGACTGGTTCCGGCCCGCCGTCGTAAAAATTTCGCACACCATCCGTGAGCGGTCCCAGAATTATCGGCGGGGAAGTGTCCAGCCCGACCTCATCTTTCGGGTCAATCCGCGCATCCGGTTGACCGAACTCAAGGTCGTTCCGCTCGCGGAATATGAGACCAACAAGAGTGCGTTGCCGGTTTGGCACCTGGTTTCCGACTCAAACTCCGTGCCCGTGCTGAATTTCTCCTATGGTCAGAACATCGGCGGAATGCATTCCGCCATCGGGGGAGGCCGCGCCGAAGCGTTGGAAACCAACGTCACCTACCGCATGTTGGTTTCCGCCGGACGGATCATCGGCCAGCATGACTTCGAATTGAAGTAGGTCACGGCGGCGCCACCGGCGTGCCTGCAAAATGACACGCGGTGAAATGGCGGGGCAGGCTTTCGTCCAGCCCGGGAACTTCGGTCTGGCAGCGGTCCGCCGCAATGGGACAGCGCGGGTGAAACGGACAGCCCCCCGGCGGATGGATCGGCGACGGCACGTCGCCCGGCAGGATGATCCGTTGCCGTTTCGTGTCCGGCGCCACTTCCGGCACGGCCGAAATCAGCGCCTGCGTGTACGGATGCCGGGGCGCGGAGATGATGTCCTTCGCCGCCGCCTGTTCCACAATTTTTCCCAGGTACATCACCAGCACGCGCCGGCTGATGTGCTCCACCACCGCCAAGTCGTGCGCGATGAAGAGATACGCCAGGCCCCGCTGCTGTTGCAAGTCGCGCAGCAGGTTGATGATCTGCGCCTGCACCGAAACATCCAAGGCGCTCACCGGTTCGTCGCAAACAACCAATTCCGGCTCCACGGCCAGGGCGCGCGCAATGCCAATGCGCTGGCGCTGCCCCCCGCTGAACTCGTGCGGATAGCGTTGTGCATAGTCGGCGTTCAGTCCGACGGCCTGCAGCAATTCGGCGATCCGTTTGCTGCGGGCCGATTTGCCTTCCGCCAGATGGTGGATGTCCAGCGCCTCCGCCACGATGTCCTCGACCGTCATCCGGGGATTTAACGAGCCGAACGGATCCTGGAAAACCATTTGAAACTTGCGCCGGCGGGCGCGCAGGGCCGCGCCTTGCAGTTGGGTGAGATTCTCCCCGCCCAGGAATATATCGCCCGCCGTCGGTTCCACCAGGCGCATGATGGCCCGGCCCAGCGTGGACTTGCCGCAGCCACTCTCCCCGACCAGCCCGACGGTTTCGCCGGGCTCGATTGCGAAGCTGACGCCGTCCACCGCCTTCACCGACTCGCGCGCGCCGCTGAACAGCGCGTGCCGGACAGGGAAATGCACTTTCAAGTTTTTGACTTCGAGCAAGCTCACAGAATTTCGCCAAGGGTTCACGGAATTGTCGCCCGTGCCAACCAAAAAAACTGGTTCCTCGATGTTTTTAATGGGTAAAGCCAAGGCAGTGGGTTCTCAAAGAGCAGAACGCGGCTGGGCCGTTGGAGACCCCCTTCCCCCTCATCCTGGCCTTCTCCCTCGGGGAGAAGGAACGCGGATTGTGGCCGGCGTGGAAATCGAAAGCGCCTCTCACTAATCCCGTCGCAGGTTTTCTTGCCAAGCGGGGAGCGTGCCTCCCTCCCCCCGAGGGAGAGGGCCGGGGAGGGGGAACGGCGCATGGCTGCTCAAGAGACTATCCGGGCTTGCTGTCGACCCTTGAAACGTTCGATTGGAAATCTTCCCACCCACTATGAACGTCGAAGAACCGAAAAACTGAAGGCCGTCCAAGACGCGAATGGAATTGCCAGGCGCATTGGAAATCTTTTGTGTCGTTGGCCGTTCGTGGCTAAGCTTTTTGCGTGAAGCCGCTCACCTCGCATACCTGCAAGCTGACTGATGTCCAGGCGCCGGCGCTCAAGGAAGCGCTGCTGGCGCGGAATTGGAAACCGCGCACGGTGCCGTACGCGCGGTTCGCCTTTGAGTCGGACAAATGCAACGTGGTCTTTTACGAGAGCGGCAAGCTGGTGGTGCAGGGCAAGGGGACGCAGGAGTTCGTGGAGTTCGTGCTGGAGCCGGAGATTCTGCAGACCGCCAAGCTGGGCTATGAGACGGTGCTGAATCCCGATCTCCTGTTGCCGCGGTTTGGCGTGGACGAAAGCGGCAAGGGCGACTTCTTCGGGCCGCTGTGCGTGGCCGGCGCTTATGTCAATGAGAGCGTCATCAAGGCCTGGGAGGGCCAGGGCATCCGCGATTCCAAGAACGTTTCGAGCGACCGAAAGATCCACGAGCTGGCGGAGCTCATCCGCAAGACGCCCGGCTGCGTGGTGGACACGGTGATCATTGGCAACGAGGCTTACAACCGCCTTTATGCGCGGATGAAGAGCGTCAACGCCATGCTCGCCTGGGGCCATGCGCGGGTGATCGAGGATCTCATGGGCAAGCGCTACCAGATGAACCCGCCGCCGGTGCGGGCCATCAGCGACCAGTTCGCCGCCAGCAAAACGGTCATCGAAAAAGCGCTGATGACCGGTGGCCGGGAGATCGAGCTGGTGCAGCGGCACAAGGCGGAGGAAGACATCGCCGTGGCGGCCGCGTCCATCGTGGCGCGGGATGAATTCGTGAAGGGCATGGCCAAGCTGGAACAGCAATTCCAGATGAAGTTTCCGAAGGGCGCGAGTGCGGCGGTGGATGCGGCGGCCAAGCAGTTTGTGGAAACGCGCGGCGCGGAAGAGTTGGTGAAGGTCTCCAAGCTGCATTTTCGCACGGCCTTGCGGGCGCAGGGCCTGCCGGAGCCGCCGCGGACGGCGTGGCGCAAATGAAAATGGCGCGGGCATCACACCCGCGCCTTTATCATGCTACAGACAATCCGCGGAACCGGCCGCAGGTGGGGAAACCTGCTGAAACCTTGCGGCTCCATAGCTAAATTATCACACCCATTTCACCGGCCTGGATCAACGACCTGCCCGCGACTCGGTTGGAAAACCAAGATTCCGGCCATGGTGACCAGCAATCTGGAAGCTGCCACTCCGCACGAAAAGCATACCAACTTCATGCCAATCGTCTTACGGGCATCTTTTTATCAACTTATCAACATCTTATAACTATCGTCGTAGGAATGTCAAGGCGGGATTTGGTCAGGTGGGTTCGATTTCATCGGCCTGGAGCTTGACGGCGGCCGCCTGCCCGATGAAATCAAGCCGGAGCAGGACGGTGGTCATTCCGTAGCGCTCCTCCACCCAGCCTTCCAGGCCCCGCAACGGGCCGTATTTCACCTTGACGCGCGTGCCGGGGCCGATTTCGGGGGCCAGGTAGATCTCCAGGCTGGAATCCAAGGCCTGGAGGATCTCGCCGAGCTGGCGGCGGAACAGCGCCTGGTCATAGATGACCAACAAGTTGGCCACATGATCGCATTGCACCACGGTCTGCCGCTGGTCGGGCAGCAATTGGAGGAAGACATAGCCGGGGAAGAGGGGCTTTTGGAACACCACCTGCTTGCCGCGGTATTTGCGGACGCTCTGATAAAGGGGCAGCGTGGCCGAAAGGCCGCCCCGCTCGCAGAATTGTTGGAGCTTCTTCTCCTGCCGCGGGCGGGTGTGGGCGACGAACCAAGCCAAGTCACTCATTGGCGGAATATGCTGGGCGCGAAACTGGCCCGTCAAGTGATTAAATCATATTCAGCCCTTACTTCGGTTTCAGGAGCTTTTCAATGGCATCCTTGATGGCCAGGAGGAACGTGGGCTTGGTAATCAGGACATCAATGGAGGAGCAATTGCCGGGGGGGTGTCCGGTGCACATCACCACGGGGGTGGACGGGGAACGCAGCTTGATGATGTGGGCCATCTCCACGCCGGTCATGCCCTCCATGGAATTATCGGTGAGCACCAGATCATGGAGCTGGGGATTGAAACGGGACAGCGCCTCGCCGGTGGAATTCGCCGAGTCCACCTCATATCCGAAGTTGTTGAGGAACAGCTTTGTCAAAAGACGACTATCGTCATCGTCGTCCACTATCAGAACGGTCCTGGACTGTACCTCCAGTTTTTTTTGCACTGTCGTTTCGTCAATGTACACAAATGGACTTAGTTAGCGTTTGCTTGCGGAGTTTCCCGTTGATCGGCCATGCCGCTGGCTAAATGTCAATTGGCCGGCATTGCCGACGGCTGATCCGCGGGTTGCCGGCATTCCCGCGCCAAACCAACGCTGGCGCTGCGGGTTGATTGATTTCATTGCCAGTGATAAAAACTCTATGAGGCAATCCGATTTTATTCTATGCGAATTTGAGACAAGCTTTGTCATTATGAGGACATGCCGGCTGACCGGCCGGCGCCAAGCGGTGAGTCCCGCCGAACGAATCGGGATCGTTCGGCAGGCAAAAATCCCCCGGTTCGAAAGCAATTGCCTTGTGTGTCGGGGCAGCTACGAGATAAAATCGGCTCAACTTTAAGCCAAATGACAAAACTGCTGCGTGTGAAAAGGGAAGCGCAGAAGAATCGGATATTTCTGGTGGAAGATCATCCGGTTTTTCGCGACGGTTTGAAGAATTTGTTGAATTCGGAAAGCGACCTGACGGTGTGCGGCGAGGCGGGCGACGCGCACCAGGGCCTCAAGTCCATCATCCGGCTCAAGCCCGATTTGGCGGTGGTGGATTTGGGCTTGCCGGGCAAGAGCGGCCTGGAGTTGATCCGGGAAATCCGCGCCTTGAAGCTGGGGACCAAGTTGCTGGTGGTGTCCATGTTCGACGAGGCCCTTTATGCACAGCGCGTCCTGCGCGCCGGCGGCGACGGCTACGTCATGAAGCAGGAGGATCCGCAGGAGATCGTTCACGCCATACGCGATGTGCTCGGGGGCCATATCTATGTGAGCGAAGAGGTCTTCGCCCGCGGCGCGGCGCCGCATCAGTCTCCGGCCAAGGCCAGCGTGCTCGATCAGCTTACCGATTCGGAGTTGGAAGTGCTGGAAGGGCTGGGCTTGGGCAAAAGTTCCCCGGCCATCGCCCGGCAGACGGGCCTTTCGGGCGCCGAAGTGGCCACCCATTGCAAAAGCATCCGCCGGAAGCTGAAATTGAAAACGACCAACGCGCTGGTTCGTTACGCCGTCTGTTGGGTGGAAGACAGCCGCAAGTGACGCGCCGGTTTCTTTTCGCCCCCGCCGGGAGCGCCGGGCTTTTTTGACTTGTTGGCGGCCTCCGTTTCGGAAGGGGCGGTCCGCCCCTTCAACGGTACGCGCGCCACCACGGTGGTGCCCTGGCCGGGAACGGAAGTGACTTCGCAGGTGCCGCCCAGGGACAGCGCGCGTTCCCGCATGTTCGTGAGCCCCAGACCCAGCCGCGTTTTTCGGCCGACGTTGAGGGCGCCCAGCTCGAATCCGTGGCCGTCATCCTGAATCCGCAACAGCAGGGAATTGCCCTGGAGCCGCAATTGCAGCTTGACGCGCTTGGCGCGGGCATGTTTTTCGATATTGCTGATCGCCTCCTGCACGATGCGAAAAAGCTGCAAGCCCATTTCCATTGGCAGGACGCGGACGCGGGGCGTGATGTGGCATTGGAACTGGAGGTCGGTGCGCGATTGCACCTCGCCGCAAAAGCTGGTGCAGGCGGCGGCCAGGCCCAACTGATCCAAGTCGGTGGGCCGGAGGTTGTGGGCGATGCGGCGATTCTCTTCGAGGATCTTGATGAGCAGGCGGTCGCAGCGGGCAAGGATCTCGACGGCCGCCGGTTTCAGTTCCGGGAGGTTGGCCTGGACCTTGTGCAGCCGCATTTTCACGGACGCCACCAGTTGGTTGACGCCGTCATGCAATTCCTGGGCGATGCGCGAGCGCTCGGCCTCCTGCGCGCTGATGATGCGCTGCGAGAGCGACCGGAGTTCCGCCTCGATGCGCTTGCGCTGGGTAATGTCACGGATATACAGGGTGAACATCGGCGGCCCCGCCACCCGGATGCGCGTGATGGTGAATTCGGCAAAGAACTGGCTGCCGTCAGCCCGCAGCGCGGGCAGCTCAATCCGGCTGCCCAAGCTGGGGCCCCGTTCTCCGGAAAAACAGGTGCCCAAACCATTGTGGAACCAGGTCTGCAAGGGCACCGGCAGCACGTCCATGATGTTTTTTCCCATGAGCTTGGCCCGGCTGTGGGCAAAAATCCTGCCCGCGGCGGAGTTCAACTCGATCATCCGCCCCTGGTGGTCAATGGTGATGATTCCGTCCAGCGCCGCCTGCATGATGGCCCGTTTCCGCGCTTCGCTTTCGCCCAGCGCGTCCCAGGCGTGCTTGCTCTTGGTGATATCGTCGGCGATGCCCGCGATCCGGTAGATGGCCCCGGCGCCATCGCAAATGGGAAAGGCCCGGTCGCGGATCCAGCGGAGGGAGCCATCCGGCCGGACAATGCGGTAGGTTTCGTCATACTCGCGCGTCGTCTGTTTGGTCAGGGCGTTTTCGGCCACGCGCGGGCGGTCGTCGGGATGAATGGCTTCCAGCCAGCTTTGCGGCGAGGCATAAAGCCGGTCGCACGGCTGCCCCCAAATCTCCTCGTAAGCCGGGCTGACATAGATGATCCGGCTTTTGTCCACCGTGCTCAGCCAGAAGACCTGCTGGATGTGATCGGCCATTTGCCGGAACCGCTCTTCGCTGGTGCGCAAGGCTTCCTGCACGCGCTTGCGCTCGGTGATGTCCCGCACCACGCTGATGAGCAGGCCGGACGGCTGGATTCTGACGCCCAGCGAGACGGCACCGCTTAGTTCCACCTGGAAGATTGTGCCGTCTTTCTTGAGCATCGAATATTCGGCGTTCCGAATGATGCCGGCCTTCAGGGCGGCCAGCAGGTCCAGGCGGATGCGCTCATGGATTTCCGGCGGGGTGATTTCAAAGAGGCTCTTCTGGAGCAATTCTTCGGCGCTGGCGTAGCCCAGCATCGCTACGGCCGGGGAATTGACGGCCATGAGGCGCCCGTTGGGGTGAATCAGGCAGACGGCGTCCGGGAGGATGTCAATCAGGCGGCGGTGATGCTCCTCGCTGTTGCGCAGGGCGGTGGTGGTGTTGTGGAGCCGCATCAACGTCTGGATGCGGGCCAGCAGTTCCGAAATGGCCACCGGCTTCACCAGGTATTCATCCGCGCCCGTGTGCAGGCCGTCCACCTTGTGTTCATCGCTGGTGGCCTCGCCCGAGCACAGGGCCACAAACATGTCTTTCAGCGCCGGATCGTTTTTGATCTGGCGACACACTTCCATGCCGTTGATATCCGGTAAGCGGACATCCAGCAGCACCAGGTCCGGGAGACGTGACTGCGCCAGTTTCAGGGCTTCACCGCCCGTCGCCGCCTCCAACACCGAGTAACCGGCCCCCCGCAAGCACTTGGAAAACAACTGGCGAAGTTCTTGGTTGTCGTCCACGACCAATATTGAATTGACGGTATTCATCGCTCGCCTCGGCTGCGCCTTCCTTCTTTCCTATACAACAAGACATCGCCGCCTAAAAGCAAAAAGAGCGGGAGTATGGCTTCCGGGGTGGTGACACGCCGGAGCAATCGGCGGAGTCTGAGTTTGTGGTAAGTCTCATGCTGGTGTCCCAAATATGTATAATACCGCCCCAAATATGTATAGACTTCCGAGATTCTTTGATATCTAATGGACGCAGGTTGGGTTAACTGGGATTCGGAATCGAGCAAAGTCGGCTGACCAGCCTGTTATCCAGAAGTCAGAGCATAACGGCGAGGAGTTTTTCCAGCTTTGCGGAGAGAGGCATACAACACAGACGTCAAATGAGATCACGGACCAACGCCCGTAATGTGGAACTGTCTCGGCATGTCGTCTGGGACGATTTGTTGGAATTTGGCAACCGCCAGGGCCCGAGGGGGGCGCCAACCATTGATGTGGAGGCACTTTGAATAATCCGGACCATCTAAGGTTGCAGCTGGCTCGGTTGAAAGGCATCGAGGAGCTGGAACAAAAGGGGGATGATCTGACCTTTGTGTTTTGCAAGGGCGGCTCGGGCAAGTGTGTCTCCAAACTGGCGACTCTCCGGCTGACCCCGGGGGATATCCTGATTTTGAATCGTGCCGCCGGTTCCAAGCTGCTGGTGGGGGACGGCCAGGGCGTGTTTTTATTTTGGAGTTTCTCCGTGTGTTTCGAGAATCTCCTGCCGTTGTTTGCCGGCGGTGAGATAAGTCTCTTACATAAGATCACCGATAGTTATAAGACGGGCAAAATCTACCCGGCGAGCAGCCCGTTGGCGGTGGATTGTCACCGGCTGCTGACGGTGGTGCCGCCCCAATTCGATTTGGATCATCGCGGCCAGTTGGTCCGGATCGCCGCCACGCTGCTGTCCGCAGACTTCAAGGAGGGGTTGGACCAGCGGAGCCGGTTTGCGCGGCCGGAAGACCACATGGTGGAGGTTTTTGAAAAGCTGTCGGCGTCCGAGTTGATCAATCTTTCGGTCGGTGAACTGGCCGGCCGGTTCAATTGCAGCCGCCGGCATCTCAACCGGCTGTTTCATCAACATTTCGGGGTGTCCGTGGCCGCCCTGCGCATGGAGATGCGCCTGCTCAAGGCGGTGTCGCTTTTGCGGGATGCCAATGCCAAGGTGATCAATGTGGCCGAGGAATGCGGGTTCAACCATTTGGGGCTGTTTAACACGTGCTTCAAGCGGCGATTCGGCACCAGCCCGGGCCAATGGCGCAAGTCCACCCTCCGGTTCGAAAACGTGGCGGCCGGCAAGGTGGAAGACAAAAGCAGCTGCCCGCTGCATTATGCCGGCCTCTGTCCGTTTGGCGGCCATCCGGCAGCGACCCCGCCGGTGGCGATGGCCGGCCCGGCGGAAGAACTGCTCGATGGAAAGAATGTCTTGGAGGATCTCAAAAAGCGCGCTTTGGCATTTGGCGCCCAATCGGTGGCCGGCTTCAAGCGCCATCTTTCCGAGGCGAGGAGTGACGCATGACCAGCCGCGGCTGCAAACAACTGGCGCTGCTCGGGCTGCTTCCGGCCATGTCGGTGCCGGCGCAGGAAGCCCTGCAAAACATGGTTGCTGGCAACAGCGCGGCCGAGGCCCGCAACCAGCAGATGCAGTCGCCCCAAGTCCAGGATTACACGTTCAAGGAGGGGGATTTTCGCATGTTGCTGACTCCTTCCATGGGTTTGGAGTGGAACGATAATGTGAACCTGGCCCAGACCAATGTGCTGTCGGATGAGATCATCATGCCCGCCGTCGGCATCCGGGCCAGTTATCCCTGGTCCCAAGGCAACCTGCTGTATCTGGATGTCACGCTCGGTTACGACTGGTATCTGCAGCATCCGCGATTCAGCTCCTTTCAATTCGACTCCAGTTCCGGGACAGGCCTTTCCTTTGACTTGGCCATCAAGGATATCACCCTTAATCTCCACGATTGGATCAGCTATGCGCAAGGGGCGGGGCAGTCCGGGACGGTCAGCAACCCGACCGGGGGGTTTGTCGGCAATACGGCCAATGGCGCCGTGGCCAACACGGCCACTTATGGCACCTTCCAGAACACCGCCGGGCTGTCCGCCACCTGGGACCTGAACCGCGTCACGCTGTCCGCCGGGTATGACCACGAGAACGTCCTGGCCACCAGCGGGGAATTTACGGACTTTGACCACGCTTCGGAGATGTTCTTTGTGCGGGCCGGCGTGCAGGCGGGACCCCGCATCACCACCGGGCTGGAGACCACCGTCACGCTCACCAGTTATCAGCAAAACACCTTAAATGACAACGACGCATACACCGTGGGGCCTTATATCGAGTTCCGGCCGGATGACTTCCTGAAGATCACGGCGCGCGGCGGTTTCACCACCTACCAATATCAGGACACGAGCTCCACCATCCAAACTTCCAGCCAGGATTCGTGGTATGCCAACGTGACCGTTGCCCATGAAGTGACGGATTCGGTCAGTTACTCGCTGCAAGCCGGACGCGAGGTCCAGTTGGGGGTCGTGTCCGACCTGCTGGCCGACTGGTATGTGCGCCCGAACATCACTTGGAAAGTGATCAATGGCTGGGAGCTGACCACGTACTTTTTCTTTGAACATGGAGACCAGGGAGTGGGCAGCGTGGGCAATTTGCCGGGCAATCCCAACGGGAATTTCGACTGGTATGGCGGCGGCCTGAGCCTGACCCACGCCCTTACCAGCCGGCTCACCTTGGGCCTGAATTACCAGCTCACCTTTCGCACCTCGGACCTGCCGAATGACGGATACACCCAGAATCTTTTGTCCTTGCAGTTGACTTATCACCCCAAATGAAACCGCTGTCCGCCCAGATCCGGCCGCGAACCGCCGGCGCCCGCCCCGGGCGCGGGGGGCTGCGCGTGCGCCCGCTGGTGTTGGCGGCCTTGGCCGGGTTCGCCTTGCTGGGGACCATCCGCCCCGTGTCCGCGGCGGACGACGCGGCGACCAATCTCGTCGCCACGGTGCCCGCCGTGCGGCCGTCCGCCATGGCGCCCGGCCCCGCCTTCACCAACCACGTCAATGTGTTGGACGACCAATACCGGCTGGCCATGGGCGATCAGTTGAGCTTCCGGATTGTTGAAGACGAGGAGGCACCCAAGATCATCGTGGTCACCGACTCCGGCGATCTGGAGGTGCCCTACATCGGGCGTTATCCGGCGTTGGGCAAGACCTGCAAGCAACTGGCGCAGGAATTAAAGCAGGAGCTGGAGAAGGAATATTACTGGCAGGCCACCGTCATCATTGCGGTGGATTCCAAGCCCAAGAGCCGGGGCAAGATCTATCTCGTGGGGGCGATCAGCGCGCCGGGGCCGCAGGACATAGCCGGCGACGAGGCGCTCACGGTGAGCAAGGCGATTTTGCGGGCGGGCGGGTTGACCGGTTTTGCCGACGGCAAGGCGGTGCGGGTGACGCGCAGCACCGGGCCCAATCCGGGCAACGAAAAGACCTTCACAGTAAATGTCTCCCGTGTTTTTGAAAAGGGCAAGACGGAGGACGATCTGGCGTTGCAGCCCGGCGACCTCATCTATGTTCCCGAACGGCTGATTCGATTCTAGGCGCATGAAAGATCTGACACCCATACCGCCGGCGGACGCCGGATTCCGGCTGATCGAACCGATGGCCAACGGGCATGCGCCGGGGGCGGTGAAGTTTCATCCGCAAAAGCTGGCGCTCTTTCTTCGCAAATTCTGGTGGATTCCCGTGCTCACGCTGACCCTCGGCCTGGCCACGGCAGTGATTCTTTTCTACCACACGCCGCCGAAGTTTGTCTCCTATGGGAGCATGTGGGAGACGGAAAAGCTGCGGCTGCCGGACGGCGCCGACTTCACCTACGACCGGGACAACTATATCGGCACCATGACGGAGTTGCTGCGCAGCCGCAAAATGTGGGACAAGACCACCAATTACATGGTGGCCTTTCACAAAAACGAGATCATCTGGGACAAGGACGGAAACATCATTCCGGTGGAGATCCAAGTTTATGCCTCGCCCAAGAGTTCTGTTTACACGATCGAAGCCCGCAGCGCCAACCCGGGGTTTACGCCCGCCTATCTCAACGCGCTCATGGAGCAATACAAGGAGTATCGCCTCAACGTGCGGGGGGAGGTATCCGTCCACACCCAGAACTCCATTTCCGAGCAGGTCCAATTGTACGAGCGGGACATGAAAACCGCGCAGGCGGCGCTGGCGGAGTACGAACGGAGCAACAATTTCACGGTGTTGCAGGAGGAAGGCAGCATTGACGGCGCCTATCTGGTGAAGTTAAAGACCGAGCTCTCGGATTATCAACTGCAGATGAACCTGCTGGCGGCCCGGGAGCTGGAAATGAATTCCGGCGCGGCCGCGGGCGACACCAATTCCACCGACTCCATCTTTGAATCCCTGCGCAGTTCCGGTTCGACGATGTCGTTTGCCAGCGGGCGGCTGGATGCGGACAAGCAGATCGAGTTGCTGGAGCTGGACCGGACCCGGCTGGCGAAATATTTGCGGCCCGCCCACCCGAAGATGGTCAAGCTGGATGAGGACATCGCCCGGGCGCGGAAGCTCGTGGAGGTTTACCGCCAGCAGAATCACGAGGAAATCGTCGCCGCCCGCGCGGCGCTGCAAATCAAAATTGACAAGACGGGGCAGTTTATCGCGGAGTGGGAGGCCAAGGTGTCCAGTGTGAACGAGCGGCTGGCCCAGGCGGACAGTCTGCGGCAGGAAGTGCAATCCAAGCAGAAGATGTACGACCGCCTCTCCGCGCTGAATGACAACGTGGAGGTCAGCCAGCACATTGACCAGGACACCCTCGACATTCTCGATGAGGCCTCGCCCGCGAAACGCTCCTATGCCGAGGCGAAAACCATGCTGACCCAATCCATCGTCCTGGGGCTGGGCGTCGGGCTGGGGCTGGTCCTCCTGCTGGCGGTGCGGGATGACCGTTTTGGTTCCCTGGTGGAAGTGACCGAGCGATTTGGCGACAGCGTGGTGGGCCAGGTGCCGGAAGTTCCGGAAATCTCGCGGCGGGAGCCGCTGGCGCTGCTGGGTGACAACGATGAACGGCACACGTATGCCGAGTCCTATCGCAACCTGCGTTCGGCGATCCTCTATCTGGCGATCGAGGGCCAGCGCCCGAAGTCGCTGCTCATCACCAGCGCCGTGCCCGACGAGGGCAAATCCACGGTGGTGACCAATCTTGCGCGAGCCCTGGTGCTGGGCGGGTCCAAAGTGCTGCTGGTGGACGGGGATTTGCGCCGAGGGCACCTGCACAATCTGCTGCAATTGCAGTCCTCGCCGGGCCTGAGCGATTTGCTCCGCCGGCCCGACGAACCGGAAAAGTTCATCCAGGCCACCGACCTCCGGGATTTTCACTTCCTGTCGCGGGGCGGCATCCTGCGCAACCCCGGCGACCTGCTGCTTTCCCCGGCGTTCGACCAACTGCTGGCCGGTCTCCGCGAGCGCTATGATTACGTGCTGATTGACAGCAGCCCGGTTTTTGCGGCGGATGACACCGCCACGATGGCGCCCAAGGCCGACGGCACCCTGTTTGTCGTGCGCAGCCGCTTCTCCCATGCGCGCGTGGTCCGGGAAGCGCTGGATTTGCTCTTTCAGCGTCAGGCCCGGGTGATCGGCCTGATTTTGAACCGCGCGGATACCACGTCCAACTCCTACTACGCTTACAAGTATGCGGAGTATTACTCGGCGCGCAAATCCGCGCCGGTGGACGTGGATGCCTGAAGCGGCGGTGGAAATCCTGAAGGCGACAGCTTGAAGCGGAACAGAGGGCCGGCCGGCGGGGGACCGGCCCCGGGGGCGGTGATGAAAAAATGACTGAAGTGATCGCAAGATCCGTAGATTCGCCGGTGCGAAAGGGCACGTGCGAATTGACCGGGACGAAGTCCGCCCCGGGCTGGCGGCGGGAAGACGGGGAACCTTGCTCGCGCCGCGCGGGCATTTCATTCTCCCGCGGCCCATGTTGAAGTGGCTCAAACGTTCCATTGTCCTGCTGCTGTTTCTGGGCGTCGTGCTCGCCGCCGCCTGGTATTGGCGCGCGCCGTTGCTGCGGCGCGCCGCTGCCGCGTGGATTGTCAACCAGCCGTTGTTGCCGGCGGACTTGGTGGTGGTTCTGGGCGGCGGCCCGGATACCCGTCCCTTCGAAGCGGCGCGGCTGTTCCATCAGGGCCTGGCCCCCAAAATCCTGTTGATGAATCCCCGGCCCTCGGCGGCCACCGAACTGGGCCTGCTGCCCACGGAAGCGGACCTTTCCCGCGACATTCTCTTGAAGCAAAAAGTTCCCGCGGACGCCATTTTTGTGGCGGCGGACCTGGTCACGAACTCCTACGACGAATCCATCTGCGTGCGCAATTGGGCCGGGACGAACAAGGTTCGGAGCGTCATCATTCCCACCGATGTCTTCCATACGCGCCGCGTGCGCTGGCTCTATGCCAAGGAATTCAGCGCCACGGGCATCCGGGTGGAGATTGAAGCGGTGCCCGGGCATGAGTATTCCCGCGATGACTGGTGGCAACACGAGCAAGGCGTGGTCGCCTTTCAAAATGAAGTGCTGAAATATGCGTATTACCGGCTCAAATATTGACGGACGGAGTTTCCGGCCGATTCCGCGCACCTGACTTATGGCCGCGAATTTCCCGGCTGCCGCCGACAGTCCGCCGCTGGCGGATCAGTGGACGCTCGTCATCCGCCCGCAGGACCGCTGGTGGGACCTGCAGCTGCGCGAGGTGTGGCTTTATCGCGACCTGCTCTGGATCTTCATCTGGCGCGATTTCGTGACGGTGTACAAGCAGACCATCCTCGGGCCGGTCTGGTTTTTTCTCCAACCGCTGCTGACCACCATCATGTTCACGATCATCTTCAGCGGGGTCGCCAAGATTCCCACGGATGGCCTGCCGCCCATGCTGTTCTATCTGGCCGGCTTCACGCCGTGGAATTATTTCGCCACCAGTCTTACGAAGACCTCCGCCACGTTCGTCAACAACGCGCAATTGTTCGGCAAGGTCTATTTTCCGCGGCTCGTCACGCCGATTTCCATTGTGGCCTCCAACCTCATCCAGTTTGGCATCCAGTTTCTGCTGTTCCTGGTTTTCCTGGGATATTATCTCATCCAGGGCGTGCCTTTGCACCCGGACTGGGCGATGATCCCGGTGCTCACACCGGTCCTGTTGCTGTTGCTGGCCTTGCTGGCTTTGGGCGCCGGCATTCTGGTTTCCTCGTTCACCACCAAGTACCGGGACGTGACCTTCCTCATCGCGTTCGGCATGCAACTGGCCATGTATGCCACGCCGATCATTTATCCGCTATCCCATGTGCCGGCCAAATACCGGCTCCTGTTCGAGGTCAACCCGATGTCCGCCATCATCGAGACTTTCCGGGCCATTTACCTGGGCGGGACCATTCCCTGGCTGCCGCTGGCTGGTTCGGCCGCCGTGACCTTCTTTCTGTTGGTGGCCGGCGTGGCGCTCTTTAGCCGCATCGAGAAAACCTTCACGGACACCGTTTGACCCACGCGATGAACGACACCGTCATCCACGCCGAAAACGTGGCCAAGCTCTATCGCCTGGGCGAGATCGGCACCGGCACGCTCCGGGACGATTTTAACCGCTGGTGGCACAAAATCCGCGGTCAGGAGGATCCTTACCGCAAGGTGGGCCAGGTGAACAACCGCGCCGTGAAGGGAGCTTCCGATTACGTCTGGGCGCTCCGGGGCGTCAATTTCGAGGTAAAACCGGGCGAGGTGCTGGGCATCATCGGACGCAACGGCGCGGGCAAGAGCACGCTGCTGAAAATCCTCTCCCGTGTGACTTCGCCCACCGAGGGCGAGATCAACGTCAAAGGCCGGATCGCCTCGCTCCTGGAAGTGGGCACCGGCTTCAATCCGGACCTGACCGGGCGCGACAACATCTATCTCAACGGCGCCATTCTGGGCATGCGCAAACGGGAGATTGACCGCAAGTTTGACGAGATTGTGGCCTTTTCCGAAGTGGAGACCTACATAGACACGCCGGTCAAGCGTTACAGCAGCGGCATGTATGTGCGGCTGGCCTTTGCCGTGGCGGCGCACCTGGAACCGGAAATCCTGATTGTGGACGAGGTGCTGGCGGTGGGCGACGCAGCGTTCCAGAAAAAATGCCTCGGCAAGATGGGCGAAGTGGTGAAGGGCGGGCGGACGGTGCTGTTTGTCAGCCATAACATGTCCCAGATCGTCCGCATTTGCCAGCGGTGCCTGCTGTTGGAGCACGGCCGCGTCACCGCGGACGGAGACGTGAGCCGGGTGACGGCTGAATATTTGAAGAACGACACCGGCAGTGCCGGCATGCGGACCTGGTCCAGCCGCGACAACGCGCCGGGCGACGACGTGGCGCGGCTGAAGTCGGTCCGCATCCTGGCGCAGGACCGCGTGGCCCAAAGCGTCAATGTGCTCGAGCCGGTGACGATTGAGATGGAATTTTGGAATTTTCGCGAGGGCGCGAACCTCGCGGCGGTGTTCAGCTTTCTCAATGCGCAGGGGGTGATTCTGTTTGTGGCCGCCGATTTTTTCGAGCCGCTGTGGGGGCGGAAGCCGCGGCCGCGGGGCTTGCACCGCGTGCGCTGCCGGGTTCCCGGCGGACTGTTCAACGAAGGCTGGGTGGGCGTGGTGGCGGAAGTGGCCACCTGGACGCCGATCTACCACATTCATTTCCTGCAATCGGAGGCGGTGTCGTTCCAAGTGGTGGACCCGGGCCATCCGGGCAGCCTGCGCAAAGTCTGGGCCCGCGACCTGCCGGGGGCCGTCCGGCCCATGCAGACGTGGCAGGATTGGGACGGTGAATTTCTGGGCGAAGATCCTGCCACGGCGGCGGCGCCGGCAGGGGAAATGATTTTCAAAACGCTGTGATTCCCATCTTCCAACCGTCCGTGCCGCCAGCCGTGGTGGATCGCGTGTGCGAAACCCTGCGCGCCGGCTGGCTGAGCGAAGGCCGCCAGGTGAAGGCCTTTGAAGAAGCCTTCTGCCGCCAGTTTGGCCAGCCGCGGGCGCTGGCCTTGAACAGTGGCACCGCGGCGCTGCACTTGGCCGTGCTTGGCGCGGGCGTGGGGCCGGGCGACGAAGTGATCACCACGGCCCAGACGTTCGTGGCCACGGCCATCGCGGTGCTTTATGCGGGGGCGACGCCGGTTTTTGCCGACCTCCAGCCCGGCGGCCCCAACCTGGATCCGGCAGAGATCGAGCGGCGCATCACGCCGCGCACCAAGGCCATTTTGGTGGTGCATTACGGCGGATATCCCTGCGACATGGATGAGATCGGCGTGATTGCCGCGCGGCACGGGCTCAAAGTGATTGAGGATGCGGCGCACGCGCTGGGCGCCAGCTATCGCGGCCGGCCGGTGGGCACGCTCGGCGATTTTTCCATCTTCTCGTTTCAAGCCATCAAGCAACTGACGACCGGCGACGGCGGCATGCTGGTCTGCCGCACGGCCGAGGATCACCAGCTCGCCTATCGCCGGCGGTGGTTCGGGATTGACCGGGCCAACCGCAAGCCGTCGCCGGGCGGCCTGTTGGAATGGGATATCACCGAACTGGGTTACAAGTATCACATGAACGACGTCGCGGCGGCGATGGGGCTAGCGCAGCTCGACCTGTTTGCCGCCGCCCAAGCGCGGCGACAGGCGCTGAATGAGACTTATCGCGCCGCGCTCGCCGGCGTTCCCGGCCTCGCTCTGCTGGAGGAAAAGGCTGATCGCGTGAGCGGCTGCTGGTTGTTCACGGTATGCGTCCAGCGGCGGGCGGATTTCATCCGGGCGCTCGATTCGCGCGGCGTGCAGGCCGCGGTGTGGCATCAGCGCATTGACCGCAATTCCCTGCTGGGCGGCGAACGGACCGATCTGCCGAACCAGACGCGGTTCAACCGGGAAGAGGTTTCCATTCCCTGCCGCGATTCCCTGACCGAGCCCGAGGTGGCTGCCGTGCTCGACGCCGTGAAAGCGGGCTGGTGACCATGAATGTCGAATCCCCAACTTGCAGTGCGCCGCCCCTCCCGGCCCCGCTTCCGGTCGCCGGGGAAACCGGGCGGCTGCCCGGCTATATGCCGGAATTGGACGGCCTGCGGGCCGTGGCCATCCTGAGTGTGATGGCGTTTCATTTGCAGCTCCCATTTTGCAGCCTCGGCTGGGCCGGCGTGTTCCTGTTTTTCGTCCTGTCCGGTTTTCTGATCACCGGCATCCTGCTCGACGCGAAGTCCGACCGGCATTATTTCCGGAATTTTTACGCGCGCCGCGCGCTGCGGATCTTCCCGATCTACTACGTCACCTTGTTTGCCTTGGTGGCGCTGGCGATCGGCACGCACAAGACGATCCATGATGCCGGGTGGTATTTCGCCTATCTGCAAAACTATCTGCTGGGGGTTAATTCGTTCTTGCCCGCTTTTCCGGCGGCGTTTGATCACTCCTGGTCGCTGGCGGTGGAGGAACAATTCTATCTGCTCTGGCCGCTGGCCGTGCTGGTGCTGGCGCGGCGGGCGCTGCTGGGTCTTTGCGTGGCCCTGTTTGTGGGCGCGGGTATGGCGCGCTTCGCCGTGGCGGACCTCACCGGAAGTTTTTCGCTGGCGTTTACACCGCTGGCCTGCGTGGTGGACTCGCTGGCCGCCGGCGCCATCCTGGCCGTCCTCCGCCGGTCCCCGGCGGCGGGTGCGTGCGGCAAGGGGCTGGGCTACACCGCCGTGGCGGTGGGTGGCGGGAGCGCGCTGCTGATCATTGCTCACAACGGACTGGAACGGTTCTGGACCGGCTGGATGGCCGGGCCTTCGATCAATCACTTGCTGCTGACGTCGCTGGCCATTCTGTTTGGTGGGCTCATCCTCGTGGCGTTGGACCGCGAAACGTATCTCGCAGCCGTCCTGCGGTTGGGGGTTCTGCGTCATCTGGGCAAAATCAGCTACGGACTTTATATGTATCACTGGCCGCTGCTGCTGTTCCTGCCGGGGCTGCTCAAGAAATGCGGCTGGGACCCGCGCTTTCGCTACTGGCTGCCGATTTATTTGGTGGTGACCTACCTCGTGGCGCTGGCCTCGTGGCATTTCTTCGAAAAGAAACTCATCGCCTTGAAACGTCACTTCGCGGGCGGAGCGCGCGCCGCTGAACGTCAGCTGGTGGCGGTGCCCAACGAGGCGTTGCGGATCACCGAGCCAGATGCGGCGGGCTGATGGACAATCTCTCCATGAACCGAAGACGGATGAACGAGCACCTCGCCCCGGCTCTCTCCCCGTCGGCTCCGCAGACTCCGCCGACGCGGAGAGGGAGAAACGCTCCCAACGTCTCGACGAGGTCCAACCTGGAGTGGTTCACGGGTCCAATGCGCGAATTTTTCGGGGAGATCTTTCCATGAATTCCGATTCATCACGGTCGCCTTTTTACACGGTCGGGGAACTGCGCGATTTCGGGTTTTCGGCGGTCGGCACGCAGGTGCGGATCAGTCGCAAAGCCTCCTTGTATGAAATCAGCGGGACTCTGGGAAACCACGTGCGCGTGGACGATTTTTGCATCCTGAAAGGCCGCTTGGAAATCGGCAGCCACGTCCACATCTGCGGCTTTTGTTCCGTCAGCGGCGTTTGCGGCGTGGTGCGGCTGGGGGATTTCAGCACGCTGGCCAACCGCGTGAGCGTTTACACCGGGTCGGACGATTACCGGGCGGATGCCTTGAGCAGTTCCACGGTGCCGGCCGACTGCGTGGTGACCATCACCGGAAACGTGACCCTGGAGCGCGCCGCCCTCATTGGCGCGCACAGCGTCATCCTACCCGGCACGGTCGTCGGCGAAGCGGCGGCCATCGGTGCGCTGTGCCTGGTGCGCGGCGCCATTCCCCCCGGCACCATCGCGGTGGCGCGGGCTGGCGGCCTGTGTTTCAAGGGAATGCGCGATGTCGAAAAAATCCTCCGCCTCGCGGAGGACGTCCTGAGCCGCGAACAAATCACTTCTGCAACATGAACCCAACCCCGTCTCGCGTCGCCCTCCTGGGCGGCACCGGTTTCGCCGGCCGCAATGTCCAGCGCGAACTGGAAGCGGCCGGCATCACCATGGCCGTTTTCAGCCGCAGCACCGGCTGTGATCTGCTGGATCTGCCGGCGGCGCAGGCGCGCCTGGAAGCCTTCGGCCCCACGCACATCGTCAACTGCGCCGCCCATGTGGGCAGCGTGAATTACGTGACTGAATTCGCCGCCGACGTGGTGGACCGCAACCTGCGGATGCTGCTCAACGTGTACGCCCTGGCCCGCCACTTGCGGGACGCGGTGGTGGTGAATCCCGTCGCCAATTGCGCCTACCCGGGCGTGCTGGACGCCTACGCCGAAGAGAGCTTCTGGATGGGGCCCATTCATCCGTCGGTGCTTTCCTACGGCAGCACGCGCCGCATGATGACGGTGCTTTCCGAGTGCTATCACGCCCAGTATGGCGTCCGCTCGGCGAACATCATCGTGCCGAACATGTACGGGCCGCTGGACAGCACCGACCCGAACAAGACGCACGCCTTGAATGCGCTGGTGATCAAGTTCGTCCGGGCCGTGAAGACCGGCGCGCCGGAGACGGAGGTCTGGGGCACGGGCAAACCGATTCGCGAATGGCTTTACGTGAAGGATTTTGCGCGCGTCATCCGGCTCCTCGTGCAGGATTCCGCGGATTTTCAGAGCCCGGTGAACCTGGCGCAAAACCACGGCCTGAGCGTGAACGAATTGGTGGCCATCATCTGCGGCAAACTGGGCTACCGCGGCAACATCGTCCACAACACCCGCTTTCCGGACGGCTCGCCCAAGAAGGTCATGGACGACCGCCACTTCCGGGAACGCTTTCCCGGTTTCCGTTTCACCCCGTTTGAGCAGGGGCTGGCGGAAACCATCGAGTATTACCAAACCATCCTATGACCCACCCGCGCGCATGAAAAAAAAGGCACTCATCACCGGCATTGCCGGCCAGGACGGCTCGTATCTCGCGGAACTGCTGCTGGAAAAGGGTTACGAGGTCCACGGCATGATTCCGCGGCGCTCCACGCCGGAGACCCAGACGCTCCGCATCGAGCACATCGCCCGGGACATTAACCTCGATTACGGGGACGTGCTGGACTTGGCGAGCATCTACAAGTTCATGAGCGCGGTGAAGCCGGACGAGGTCTATCATCTGGCCGCGCAATCGCATGTGCAGATCTCCTTCACCGAGCCGATCAACACCACGAACGTCGTGGCGCTCGGCACGCTCAACATGCTCGAGGCCACCTGCCAGTTCGTGCCCGGCGCGCGCTTCTACCACGCCGCCTCGTCGGAGATGTTCGGCAACACGCCGGATTTTCCCATCACCGAGCAGTCGCGGATGATTCCCGTTTCGCCCTACGCGGCGGCCAAGCTGTACGCCTATCACGCGACGCAAATCTACCGCGTGTCGAAACGGCTGTTTGCCGTCAACGGCATCCTGTTCAACCACGAATCGCCCCGCCGCGGCCGGAATTTCGTCACCGCCAAGATTGTGGTCGGCGCGCTGGCCATCAAACATGGCCTAAGCCGGCGGCTGGAACTGGGCAACCTGGACGCCACGCGGGACTGGGGCCATGCGCAGGATTACGTCCAGGCCATGTGGCTCATGATGCAGCAACCCCGGCCGGACGATTATGTCGTGGCCACCGGGGAACAGCGGTCCGTGCGCGACTTCTGCCTCGCGGTATTCGAGAAAATCGGCCTGGGCGACTATTCTCGCTATGTCGTTTCCGCGCCCCGCTACCAGCGCCCTTATGAGCTCGTGAATCTGCGCGGCGACGCCGCCAAGGCGCGCCGGGAACTGGGCTGGAAGCCGCGGCATTCGTTTGAACAGTTGGTGGATGAAATGATCGCCCACTTTGAAAAGGGCTTCGCCGGCGCGCCCAAACCGAGCGCCGCCAAAGCGGCCGCCCGGGCCCGGCCGGCCAAAACGCCCGACTTGCTGGTATGCCAAACCAATCCGTACACGTCACCTATTTGATGAGCACCCGCAACCGCGGGAAGTACCTGGGCCAGGCCCTGGACAACCTGCGGGAGTTCATGACGCCGGCGGATGAATTGATCATCTTCGACGGCGGCTCAACCGATGAAACCAGCGCGGTGGTGGCGGCCAACCGCGACGTCGTGACCCGCTTTGTGTCCGAGCCCGATCTCGGCGAGGCCCACGGATATAACAAGGGCATCCTCGCCAGTTCCGGCGAATACATCAAGTTCATCACCGATGACGATTACACCTTCCCGGACGGAATGCGCGCGGCCATCGCCCTCCTCGACGCCCATCCGGAAATTGATGCGCTGCTCTGCGGCGGCGAGTCCCTGGAGATCCGACCGGAAACGGAGCAGCCGCAACTGCGGGCCTATCTCTGGCTGCCGGCGGCCCTGCGGCTCCGGGACAGCATTGATTACGTCTTCAATCACACCACCTGCGGGCTGGGCCTCATCCTGCGCCGGCGGGTGATCGCCCGGGCCGGGTTGTTCGACACGTCCTTTGTGGCCGCGGACAAGGAATATTTCGGCAAGCTGTTCGCCTGCGGAGCGGACTTCCGGTATGCACATGTGAAACTCTTTCGCCACATCGAACACCCGCACTCCAACCAGCGCCGCCTGCAACGCTGCCGGCAGGATTGTGTCCGGATGCTCCTGCGCAACGGCGAGTGGGAGAAGGCCACCAACCCGATTTATTATCCGCTGGCCGACGCGGGCGCGGCGCTCGGCTTGGAGCGGGTGGCCAGGGGCGACGAATTGCTTTCGCTCATGGAGGCTTGGAATGATCTCCGCTGGGGCCGGTTGCCGTATTTGGGCACCCTGCACCAGTGCGCCCGCCTGCTGCGCTTCAGCCGCCGCCTGCTAAATCAGCTGCAGCCCGTCGTGCCGGACGGCGTCAACGGCCCCCTCAAATATCCGGCCCAAGATATCCTGACGGAACCGGTTTGGGACGGCAGCCTGCGGTGAAATCAACTCATGGAACTTAAATCAAAACGCTGCTTGGTGACGGGGGCCGATGGTTTCATCGGCAGCCATCTGGTGGAAGCCCTGCTGGCCCAGGGCGCCCAGGTAAAGGCATTCGTATTTTATAATTCCTTCAATTCGTGGGGCTGGCTCGACACCTTTGACCCGGCGGTTTTGCGGCAGATAGAGGTTTTCCCGGGCGACATCCGGGATCCCAATGGCGTCATGGAAGCCATGCAAGGATGTGACTTGGTCTTCCATCTCGCCGCGTTGATTGCCATTCCGTTTTCGTATCATTCGCCCGATTCGTACGTGGACACAAACGTCAAAGGCACGCTGAACGTCCTGCAAGCCGCCCGCCGGCTGGGTGTGCAAAAGCTCGTCGTCACGTCCACCTCCGAAGTGTACGGCACGGCCCGGTACGTACCGATAGACGAGCGGCACCCGTTCCAGGGCCAAAGCCCGTACAGCGCCACCAAGATCGGGGCCGACCGGTTGGCGGAATCGTTTTCGCGGTCCTTCGGGCTGCCGGTGGTCATTTTCCGGCCGTTCAACACGTACGGACCGCGCCAATCCGCGCGGGCGGTCATCCCCGGCATCATCGTGCAATTGCTGGCGGGCCGGAACCGGATCCGCCTGGGCAAGCTCTCGCCCACGCGCGATTTGAATTACGTGCAGGACACCGTGGCCGGGTTTGTGGAGGTCATGAAGTCGGACCAAACGGCCGGTCAGGAAATCAATCTGGCATCGGAAACCGAAATCAGCATCGGCGACCTGGCGGGCAAAATCATCGCCCAGATCAATCCGCAGGCGGAAATCGAACAGGAGGAAGCGCGCTTGCGGCCGGAAAATTCCGAGGTGGACCGGCTGCTGGGGTCCAATCAGAAGCTGCGCTCGCTCACGAATTGGCAGCCCCGCTATGCGTTGAACCAAGGACTGGAGGAGACCATTCAATGGTTCCGAATCCCGGCCAATCTCGCCCGCTACAAGGCCGATATCTACAACCTGTGACCGCCGCCGCGCCGGCATGCTGTTTGTGCCCGAAACCGTCCTCGTAAATCCCGCCCCGCTGGCCGCCACCGCCGCCACCGCGCCGGCGGGGCGCGCCCCCGAATGGGGCCGCATGCCGCAACTGGACGGCCTGCGGACGCTGGCGGTGGCCGGCGTGATGTGCGCCCATTGGTGGAATCCGTATCCGCTGGGCTTCCCGGCGGGCAGCGGCGTGCTGCTGTTTTTCGTAATCAGCGGCTTTTTGATCACCGGCATCCTGCTGGACTGCTGGGCGCCGGCGGATGGCCCGCAGGCGCGCTGGCACGGCATCCGGAATTTTTACGCCCGCCGGTTTCTCCGGATTTTTCCGCTGTATTATGCCACGCTGGCGGGCGCCGCGCTGCTGAATGTGGAGCCGGTGCGGCAAACGATTCTCTGGCATGTCAGCTACCTGACTAATTTCTACCTGTTCGATTGCAACCAGTGGGCGGGCCGGATTTCCCACTTTTGGTCGCTGGCGGTGGAAGAGCAATTCTATTTGCTCTGGCCCACGCTGGTGCTCTTTCTCAGTCGTCGAGTCCTGAGCCGGACCATCCTGGCCTTGGTGCTGTTGGCGCCGGTTTTCCGCGTGGCGGTGACTTTGGCCTGTCCCGAACGGACGTTGGTGCCGGTGCTGACGCCGAGCTGCTTCGACGCCTTGGGCATCGGCGCTTTGCTAGCTTACACGATTCGTGAGCCGGACGGCCTGGCCCGGGGCTTGAAGGTGGCCGGGTGGCTTTTGCTGGCCGGCGTGCCCGGCTTTCTCATCACCTGGATTTGCCACCGGCGCGGCATCTACGCGGCGGTGATGGGGGCGATTTTTCCGACGTTTCTGGCCATGATTTTCGGCTGGCTGGTGTTGAACGCCGCCAAAGGTTTTCGCGGGGTGGGGCGCATCCTGGCTTGGAAACCGGTCGCCTACCTGGGGCAGATCAGTTATGGCTTGTACGTCTTTCATTACTTCGCCCCCTGGTTTGTCTATTGGCTGCTCGCGCACCTGCGGTTTTCCGAGGCACAAATCGAGCGCGTCACCAACCAGCCGGTTTGGAACGTGATCGCCATGACCATCCTGACCGTGGGCGGGGCCGCCTTGTCCTGGCATCTGTACGAGAAGCCGATCAATAATTTGAAGAATCGCTTTGCGTATCGGCAAAACCCGGCCTGATCACCGAATCTCACCTATGAGAGCCATTATTCTTGCCGGTGGCAAGGGCACGCGGCTGAAGCCTTACACCATCACCCTGCCCAAACCCCTGGTGCCGGTCGGCGGTGAAGTGCCGATCATTGAGGTCATCATCCAGCAACTGGCCAAGGCCGGCTTCGACCACCTGACCTTCGCCGTAAACCACAAGGCGAATCTCATCAAGGCCTTCTGCGGGGACGGTTCGCAGTGGGGCCTGCGCATTGATTACTCGCAGGAAACCCAGCCGCTGAGCACCATCGGGCCGCTGACGCTGATTCCCGATTTGCCGGAAAACTTCCTCGTGATGAACGGCGATCTGCTGTGCAACCTGGATTATGGCGCGTTCTTCCGACATCACGTGGCCAGCGGCAACGATGTGACCGTTTCCACCTACAAGCGAAAGGTGAACAGCGATTTTGGCGTGCTGACGCTGGATGGCGCCGGCCGCGTGACCTCGTTCAAGGAAAAGCCGGTGTTTGATTTCGACGTGAGCATGGGGATTTATGGTATCAACCGCTCGGTGGTGGACCGGTTGCGCCAGGGCATGCCGTATGGCTTTGACAATCTCATGGTGGATGGCATCCGAAACGGCCTGCGGCTGGAAGGTGTGCCGTTCAGCGGCTATTGGCTGGATATCGGCCGCCCGGAGGATTACGACATCGCCAACCAGGAGTTCGGAAAATTGAAAGCCGAGTGGGGACTGTGAGCGGCCAAGTCATCCTCGTCACGGGGGCCGGGGGGTTCGTGGGCCGCCATTTGGTGGCGCGGCTGCGGCGGGATCCGGACGCGCGTGTTTTGGGCACGGCGCTGGAGGCGGATTCCGGCTGGGCGGCGTGCGATTTGAGCGACGGATTGGCGGTGACTCGCCTGCTGGCGGAGGTGGCGCCGACGCGCATTTACCATTGTGCGGGCAGCTTTACGAATCAGTGGGAAACGGATTATGCCGCCAATGTGCTGGCGGCGCGGAACTTGTGCGAAGCGCTCGTGGAATTGAAGCTGCGCTGCCGGCTCCTGCTGATGGGCAGTGCGGCCGAGTACGGCTGGCCGCCGCCGGGGCCGGTGCCCGAAACCGCCCCGCTGGCGCCGGTCTCCATCTACGGCCTCACGAAATCGTTCCAAACGCGGCTCATGGACTATTACTGCCGCCGGCACGGATTGGAGATGATGATGGCGCGCACGTTTAACTTATTTGGCGACGGCTGCAGCCCGCTGCTCTTTCCTGGCCGGGTGGCCGAACAGATCCGGCAACTCGCATCCGGCCAGGCGGCCCGGATCAAGGTCGGCCCGCTGGATAGCCGGCGCGATTATCTCGCGGTGGAGCAGGCGGTGGAGGCGTATCTCACCATCATGGAACGCGGCGCGGCGGGCGAAGTCTATAACGTGGGCAGCGGCGTGCCGGTGAAGCTCGCCGATTTTCTGGGCCGTTTGCTGGCCGGCCACGGTTTGACGATGGCCGCGGTGGAAGTGGCAACGGCGGCGGACGGCGAGCCCCGGAACGAAGTCACCGAAATCTACGCCGATATTTCCAAGCTGAAGGCCCTGATCTGATTTGATTTTCTGAACCGATTTCCGCCATGAGCGCCCCGCAATTTTCCATCATCATTTGCACGCGCAACCGCGCCCGCCTGCTGCGCCAGGCCATGGACGGGTTGCTGAGCGAGCCGTTTGACCCGAACCTTTACGAGGTGCTGGTGGTGGACGGCAGTTCCACCGACGGCACACCCGAGATGGTCCGGGAGATTTCCGGCCGGCTGCCCCATGTCTTTTATCTGAACTGCCCCGAACGGGGCCTGCCCAAGGCACGCGTTTACGGCGCGGCGCGGGCGCGGGGAGCCGTGATCGGGTATTTGGATGATGACGCCAAACCGTGCGCCGGCTGGCTGAAACGCGCGGCGGAAATCGTGGACCGCCTGAACCCCGTGTGTTTCGGCGGCCCCTTTTTCGCCTTTTACGAAACTCCGAAGCCGCGGTGGTTCAAGGATGAGTATGGCTCCTTCACCCACGGCAGCGAGGCGCGCTATTTGTCGGTCGGCGAGTTCCTTTGCGGCGGAAACATTTTTTTTCGGCGCGATGCGCTGGCGGCGGCAGGCGGTTTCGATCCGGATTTTTGCGCCGGGACGGACGCGTTTGCCTACGGCGAAGAGGGCGTTCCGCAACTGCGATTGCGGGACAAGCTCCCGACCGACCCATTTTACTACGACCCGGAGTTGTTCATCCTGCACTTGGTGCGGCCGGAGCGCATGAATGTCTGGCGCGGGGTGCGGGAAGCCTTCGAGATGGGGCGCGGCTACGGCAAGCTTTCGCTCGGCGGACGGGTGGAAACGCGGCGCCTGCCATTCGCGCGGCGTCTGGTGGCTCAGGGAGTTCAATTTGGGCTGAAGCTGGTGCTGCTGACGCCGTTCCGGGACCGGCGGGCGTTTCCCCACTGGGAGAACTTTGTCTATGAAAATGCCGCCCGGGAAATCCGCGCGGCCGGGACTTTTTACGAATTCTATTTGCGCGCGGCGCGCGCGCGCAACGGCCGTCCCCAATGAGGATTTTGTTCATAACGGCGGGAATTTGCGCCACGCGCGGCCTGTCCAATACTTACCAAGAGTCGCTCATGGAGGGATTGGTGGGCCGGGGCCACCAGGTGGCGTGCCTCTGCACGGCGGAAGTCAGCGGGCAGCCCGGCGTGTCCTGGGCTTGCCGCCAGCGGGAACCTTACCCGCTCTATGCGGTGTTTAACGGCGGAGTTTATCCGGCACTTTATCCGCAGGGTGGAATCGGTTCCCGCGACCCGCTACGGGACGCGCAGGGATCCCCGGCATTGCGACGCGCCATCCTGGAAATCGTGCGCGCCGAACAGCCGGACGTGGTGAGCATCCAGTCTCTATTCGGCCTGCCCTTTGACGTCGTGGACGCCATCCAGCACGAGGGCATTCCGGTGGTATTCACGGCCCATGATTATTTTGTGTTGTGTCCCACGGCCCATCTCTTTTTGCC
Source organism: uncultured Bifidobacteriaceae bacterium (assembly GCA_964532525.1). GTDB lineage: Bacteria > Verrucomicrobiota > Verrucomicrobiia > Limisphaerales > UBA11358 > UBA11358. The sequence goes on along the minus strand of CAZHIM010000002.1, from coordinate 70,927 downwards.
CGCCGGGCAGCCTTGCCGGCTCACAGACGCTGACTTGGTCTGTGCTCGCTGTTGCCGGACGGCCCCGTCTTATCGGGCCTTCCGGCAGGCGTGGCAATTGGACCGCCTGGCCGCGCGATTTGATTCCCGGCCAATTGTTCGCAATGCCATCTGGCGGGTGAGAAATGTGCTCAAGCGGATTGACGGCGGTCTCCCTGGTCCCGGAAAACCTGCGGCGTATTCCGCGCGCCGGCGGCAGGCCATCCGTTTCTTGAATCGCCTCGCCGTTCTGCATTGCATCTCCCGGTGTCAGGCCGGCGTGTTCCGCCAAATCTGCGGTCCGCTGCCCAATGTACGCGTGCTGCCGCTCATGCCGCCATCCCTGGAGACGGCCGTGCCCGTGCCCCGGCTTCGGGACCGGAACCCCAACATTTCGTTCGCGGCCCTGAACATCAACGGAGCCTTCAAAGGTTCCCAGCTCCTGGCCGAGGCGTTCCAGCGCCTGGCCCGCACCGGAGCCGCGTGCGAATTGCATGTCTATGGGAATTGGCAGCCGGGCCCGGCCATCCCGCGGGTGTCGTATCACGGCCGCTATCAGAGTGCCGATCTCGACCGGATCGCCGCGCGATCGGACTTTTGCATCGTGCCTTCGGTGGGCGATGAAACCCTGGGATTCACCGGTCTGGAGATGCTGGCCCGCGGCGTGCCGCTGATCGCCAGCAACCGCGCCGGAGTGGGGGATTTCATTGCGGACGGCCGCAACGGGCTGCTGTTCGATCCCGCGTCGGCGGATTCGTTGTGCGTCGCCATCGAAAAGGCCATGCAGCCAGCCTGCACGGTCCGGCGCGGTGGCGAGCCGGCGTCGGAGTTCCCGCTCCGGAGCTTTACCGGACACGTTCAGGACATGGAGAATTTGTTTCGGGAGGCGTCCCGGAATCGGCCTGAGCCACAGGCAGCGACGATTTGCCGATGAAGACCAATCTCGTTCGGCGGGCGGGCTTGAAGCTGCTCACCTGGTTGCTCCAAGGAACAGATCACTGGGTGGGGCACCCCTTGAATACGGAGATTTACCGCCGCGGTTTGGATGGGCGGACCTTTGACCGGTTCACACATCCGCAGGTGACCATTGGCGAATACACCTACGGTCTCCGGCGCGAGGCCTTCTTTCCCTATCATCCGGATGACCGCGTGACGATTGGCAGGTTTTGCAGCATTGCCGACGGAGTCCGCTTTGTGTTTGGCGAGCATGACACCGGCCGGGTTTCCACCTTTCCGTTCCGGGCCGTCTGTTTTGGCCGGGAACCGCATGCGGATGCGTGTTCCAAGGGAAACATTGTCATCGGCAACGACGTGTGGATCGGCGTGAACGCGGTAATTCTCTCCGGCGTGCAGATCGGTGACGGAGCGGTTGTGGCCGCCGGGGCGGTGGTCAACCGGAATGTGCCGGCCTATGCGCTGGCGGGTGGGGTGCCGGCCCGGGTCATCCGCTACCGCCTGCGGGCGGACCAGATCGCATCGCTGCTCCAAATTCGCTGGTGGGACTGGCCGTTGGAACAGATCCGGCAGAACCTGGACCTGTTTTATGGCGATGCGGACGAATTCATCCGCCGGCAGCAGGCCACCGCGCCCGTCGGTGCCGCCACCAAATGAAATCCGTCTGCCTGGCGATCCTGAATTACAACGGCCGGCGCCACTTGGAGCATTTGCTGCCGACCGCCTGCGCGGCCGCCAAGAACTTTCCAGGCGACTGCTCCGTACTGGTGCTCGACAACCGCAGCCCGGAGCCCGATGTGGAGTGGATGGGAATGGCGTTTCCGCAGGTGCAAGTGCTGGTCGCGCCCAAAAACGACTTTCTTTATTCCTATAACTGGCTGGCTGGGGAGCGCCCGGAGGACATTCTGGTGTTTCTGAACAACGATTTGAAATTGCTGCCGGACTTCCTCCAGCCGCTGGTGCGCCACTTTGCCTGCGCGGACGTCTTTGGCGTCACGGCCACCTCGCGCGATTGGGAGGACCGGCGGTTCACCTGCGGGCCGGCGCGGCTGCAAAGTCATCATGGGTTTTACCATTGGGATTACGAGCGGGAACAGCAGCGGCTATGTCACACGCTCTTTTGTTCCGGCGGTTTCATGGCGGTGGACCGGAACAAATTCCTGGAGCTGGGTGGGTTCAACCGGCTGTTTTGGCCGGGCTACGCAGAGGACCTGGACCTGAGCTTCCGGGCCTGGCGGCGGGGCTGGCGCTGTATTTTTGAACCCGCCAGCGTGGTGTTGCACCGCGAAAACGGCACTTGGGGCGGCGCGGAAAATGGCGCCGCCGCGCGCCTGTGCCTGCGCACGGCCCTGCTGTTCCAGTGGGCCACGCTCCCGGCGGCCGCCCCCTGGCCGGAACGCGCGGGATTTGTGGGGCTGACGGCGCTGCGGAAGTTGTGCCGCGGGCAGAGCTGGTGGCTGCGGGTCTGGCTCGCCACCTGGCTCGAATGGCGGAAGCGCCGGAAGGATTATTTCTTCATGAAAACCGCGGCGGCGGAGTTCGAGCGCATCCGCACCGCGGTGGACCAGCCGGTCTCCGTCAATTCTTGAACCAAGGCATGGGAATAGACGAAAAGGCGGCCCTGAATGGCGGGACCGAAAACGCCGGGCGGACGCTGCCCCGCGTCTCGGTCATCACGCCGTTGTTTAACAAGGGGCCGTACGTCGGCGATACGGTCCGCTCGGTGCTGGCGCAGACGCTGCCGGATTGGGAACTGATCGTGGTGGACAACGGCTCCACGGACCGGGGCGCCGAAGTGGTGCGGCAGTTTGCAGACCCGCGCATTCGCCTGGTGTCCTCTCCCCGGCAGGGGCCTGGCGCGGCGCGCAATTTCGGGCTCGGCCTGGCCACCGGCGAGTGGGTGCTGTTTCTCGATGCGGACGATCTGATTGCGTCGGATTATTTGCAGCTCACCACCACCTGGGGCAACCGGCACGAGGCGGACCTGGTGGTGTCCCGCTGGTGTAAATTCGCCGACGACACCGGGGAGCGGTCGCCGGAGGAACTGCCCGCGTGCGAAGGGAAAACCCCGGCGGAGCTGCTGGATTCAGCGATCGCATTCACCCCGTGGATCGTCCACGCGGGGCTCATCAAGCGGGCGAGCTTGCGGCCGGACTTGGCTTGGCCGGAGGAGATGGACCGGTATTTGGGGGAGGACACCGTGTTTTGGTTTCGCCTGCTGTGCAGCCAGCCACGCTGGGTTTCCCGGCCCGCCGCCGGCGCGCTGTACCGCTGGAAGGTGCCGGGCCGCCGGACGCAAAATGAAGACGCGGCCAAATGGTTTGAAGGAGTGGACCGCGGCGCCGTGAGCAACGCGCGCCATCTGGAGGCCATGAACCGCCCGCTCACGCCCGGCCAGATCGAAAATCTCATGCGGCTTTATGAGGACGTTTACCGGCTGGCGCTCCAGATCGGCAATCCGGAAATCGCCGGCCGCTCGCTGGCCCTCGCCCGGGAATGGCTGGCCCGTTGCCCGGCTTCGCCCGCCTTGCGGCCCGCCCTCACGGCGCGCCGTTTCTTCGGCATCCGGCTGTTCAATTCCCTCAGACAATGCGTGCGTTTCGCCATCCGCTAGACTCATGAATGCAAAACGATTCCTGCCTTTTTATCGGAATTATGTCGCTGCCATGTCGCGCGTCTCGGCGTTGGAGATGGCGTTCTCCCTCATGCTCGACAGCCCGCGCTTTGTCCCGGGGGAGACCGCCGGTTTCAACGCCCAGCGGCATCGCAAAAAAGTTTTTGTGGATTTGCTGGGCGCCTTTAACTTCGCGGAAATCGTCGAAACGGGCACGTTTGTCGGTGACACGACGGGTTATCTCGCCACCACCGCGCCGGCCCGGGTGTTCACTTGCGAGACCAGCCCCACGTTCCTGTCGCTGGCCCGGAGCCGGCTGAACGGCCTGCCGCACATCCGCTTTACGCTCGGCGACTCGCGCCAGTTTCTGCGCTCGCTGTTCGCCGACGAGCTCGCGCCCGCCCGGCTGTCCAACCCCGTGTTTTTTTACCTGGACGCCCATTGGGAGGATGATCTGCCGCTGGCGGATGAAATCGGCATCATTGCCCAAAACCTGAAGGAATACGTCATTATGGTGGACGATTTTCAGGTGCCCGGCGATCCCGGCTACGGCTGGGACGACTACGGCGGAAAGAAAGCGTTGAATCTGGCCACCTTCAAGCCCTGCTTCGACCAGTGGAAGCTGCTGCCGTTTTTCCCGAACTTGCCCGCCCCGCAGGAAACCGGCCTCCGGCGCGGCTGCGTGGTGCTCGCCCCGCGGGGACGAATCGGTGAAAAACTGGCCGGGCTGGCGTCGCTGCGCGTGTGCCAGTCATAAAACGTCCGCATGAAACAGGTTCTCATCCGCCCGCTTTGGAACATGGGCCTCAACGGCAAATTGTTTGAGACCATCTATCCCTATTCGCTGGGCCGATGGCGCCAGGCCGCCGCCCAGCTCGGCATCGCCCTCGATGGTTGGGACACCATGCCGCTGGACCGGGCCGACTGCGTCTGGCTGCTGGATTTGCCGGACCGCAAGGCCACCTTTGACGACGCCCGCCGGCGCGCGCGTCCGGGCGTGCCCTTTGTCCTGCAGGTTATGGAATCCCCCGTCGGTCGCGCGCACAATTTTGTTCCCGCCAACCAGACGCTTTGCGACTACGTCGTCACCTACCAGCAGGAAATGGCGGGCAATACCGGGTACTTTTCCTATCGGCTGCCGCACAGCCTGGAGTCCAACGGCGCCTTCGTGCCCTACGAGCAAAAGCGCTGCGCGGTGCTGGTGAACAGCAACCGAGTGGAAGGCTATTTTGCCATGCGGCAGGTGGGGCTCACCGGACTGCCGGGCATTGGCCGGTCTTTCTCCGGCTGGAAACTGCCGGCGTGGGCCCGGTTTGCGCCGGCGCGCGGCGAGCTCTATTCCTGGCGGCGCAAACTGGCGCGCACCGCCGAGGCGATGAATCCCGACCTGCTCGATATCTTCGGTCCGGGTTGGAGCGGAGAGCGCGTCTCGTGGTGCCCGCTGTTTCCGCGCCGGCCGTACCGGTGCTGCCGGGGCGGCCCGACCGTCCGGAAGCTGGACATTGTTGCCGGCTACCGTTTTTGCATCAGCGTCGAAAACTTCCGCGGCACGCACGATTACATTTCCGAAAAAATCTTCGATCCCATGGTGGCCGGAACGGTGCCGGTCTATCTCGGAGATGAAAACATCCGCCGGCTGGTCCCGGAAAAAGCCATCGTGGACGTCCGGGATTTTCGGAACCAGCGGGAGCTGCTGCGCTATCTTGCCGCCTGCCCGCGCGCCGAATGGGAGGAGCGATATCGCGCGGGTCAGGAATTCCTCCACAGCGAGGCCGCCCGCAGCTTCAGCACCGAACGCTTTGTCCACCAGATGAACGCCATTCTGGCAAAAATCCTCGGCCTGCCTCCCGTGCCGGAAACCAATCCGGGAGTGGCCGGAAACGCCGCCGTGGCCGCCTGAATCCCGCCGCCCATGAACTGGCTCATTGTCGAAGATGCCTTGCGCGACCGCAAAGGCCACTGGTGCGAATACCTGGGCACGTTTGCCCGGGAACTCCGCGCCCTGGGCGACGGTGTGACCATCCTCGCGGACCGCGCGGCCGAGCCGTTTTTGGTCAAACAATTGCAGGTGCAGCCGGTGCTGCCGCCCTCCATCTGGCACCGCATGGGCGATGGCGCCGGGGTGGTGCGCCGCTCCCTGCGCGTGCCGGTTCACGCGTGGCAGACCTATTGGGCGCTGAAAGAATATCTCCGGACCGGGCCACCCTTCGACGTCATCTTTGTGCCCACCGTGCTCGTGCATCACTTGCTCGGCTGGACGTGGCTGATCCAGCGCGCGTGGAAAAACCGGCCGGGGCGGGTGGTCCTGTTTTTCCCCAACACGCCGGTCCAGTTGAATTTACAGAATAATGAACCCGCCTGGCAGCCGGCCCCCACGGCCAGACTTTTCCGCCGCCTGATTCGCGCCCTGGGCGAAGAAGTGCGCAACGGGCGCGTCATTCTCGGGGCCGAAACCGAGCCGATGCGCGCGGCCCTCACCGCCTTGACCGGCGTGCCGTTCACGTACTTTCCCCATCCGGTCGTGCCGCTGCCGGCCGCCCAGGCCGCCCGCCCGCCGGGAGCTGCGCTCACGATGGCTTCTTATGGCGGCGCGCGCCACGAGAAGGGCAGCGACGTGCTCGTGGCCGCCGTCTGTGAATACTGCCGGCGGCATCCGGAGTCGCGGACCCGGTTTGTCCTGCAAAACGTGGAAGGCGACCGCCGGCTTTGGGATCCGTTGAATGCCCAGGCCCGGGTGCGCCTCATTTCCCATTACTTCGCCGATGGCGAATATGCCCGGCACCTGCGCGAGACGGACGTCATGTTGCTGCCCTACCGGCGTTCCTCCTACGGGTTGCGCGTCTCCCGCGTGGTGATCGAGGCCATGGTGCGGGGCATTTGCGTGGTGACGACCCGCGGGACCACCTTGGCGCAGCAGGCGCAGGAATTCGGCACCGGCACGTTCTGCCAGGACGAGGACGCCGAGAGTTTGGTGGCGGCCATCGAGACCGTGGAGCGCGATTTTGCGGCCCTGGCCGCCGGCGGCCGCCAGCGCCAGGCAAAGGCGCGGGAGCACTTTTCCGTGGCCCATTTCCGCAACCTGCTGCTGGCCGGCGCCGCCAAACCGGACCGCAACTAAACCGTCAACCCCGTCCCCCATGACCCTCGCATACAAGAACTGGCTTATCTCCCTGGCCAAACGACTGGATGGGGGCTGGCTGCGGCAGCAATACCAGATGCGGCTCAGTCAATTCTTTCTGAAATACACCGTGCCCCTGGAACAGAAACAGCGGGAATATTCCGACGTGTTTTTCTCGCCGGATCCGGTGCGCACGGCGGCCATTTTCCTGGCCGTGAGACGCCTGGAGCACGAGCACATCGCCGGGGCGTTCGCCGAAGTGGGGGTCTTTCGCGGAGAGCTGAGCCGCGTGTTGCATCGCTTGGCGCCCGCGCGCCAGCTCTACCTGTTTGACACCTTCGCGGGTTTTCATGAGAACGATCTCAAGGGCGAGGCGGACGGCCGCTTTCGCGACACCTCGCTGGAGGTGGTCAAGCAGAACCTCGGCAACCTGGAACACGTCAGCTTTCGCGTTGGTTTCTTCCCCGAAACGGCCGGCGGACTCGAAGCGGAGCAGTTTGCCTTTGTGATGCTCGACGTGGATAAATACGACCCCACGCTCGCCGGCTTGCGCTTTTTCTATCCGCGCCTGTCGCGCGGCGGCCATGTCTTTGTCCACGACTACAACAGTCCCGAGTCAAACTGGGGGGTTTCCCGGGCCGTAAACGAGTTCCTGGCTGACAAGCCGGAAAAACTGATTGAATTGCCGGACGGCTGCGGTTCGGTGGTTTTCCGCAAACTCTGAACCCGCATGTCCGACAAGCCAGCCATCCTGATTTTCGCGCCTTCCGTCAACGGCGGCATTGCGGAGCATACGTTTTATCAGGCGCGGGCCCTCGCGCAGGCGGGGGCGAGGATCACCTGCCTGGTGGCGCCGTCCTTCCTGGCCGGACGCACGCTGGCGTTTGCCACGGAGGTCTGCCTGAACGACCCGCCGCGGGAAGGCGGCTGGCGGCTGCGCCGGCATTTCATCTTGTTCTGGCACCTGCTGGCCGATCGCTGGCGGCTTGCCTGGCACGTTTGGCAGGCGCGGCCCGATTTGGTGTTATTGGATTCCTACGTTGAATATTTTTCACCGTTCTGGATCTGGCCGCATTGGTTGCTGGCGCGCCTGCGGCACACGCGTTATGCCGCCAACCTGCACGATCCGGTCCGCGACCACCGCGTGGGGCCGGCGTGGTGGCATGGGCTTTCCGTGCGCCTGGCCTACCTGCCGCTGAAGTTCGTGCTGGTCCATCACCAGCTTCCGGAACCGTCGCCCGTGCCCAAACGCGTCAAAGTGTGCGAAGTCCCCGTGGGCGTTTACGAGGTCACCCCCGGCACGCTGAATCCGCGGACCTTGCGCAATGACTGGCAGGTGCCGGCGGGCGCCCGGGTCTTCCTCGCCTTTGGCTACATTCGCGACAACAAGAATCTGGATCTGGTAATGAAGGCCATGGCCGGCGTGCCGGGCGTGTTCCTGGTGGTGGCCGGCCGGGAATCTTCCAGCCATTCCCGGCCCTTGAAGTACTATCGCGACCTGGCCGCCAGCCTGGGCATCGCCGACCGCGTGCGGTTCTTCGACCAGTTTATCGCCGACAACGAAGTGGCGGCCTATTACGCCGCCGCGGATTTCATCGTGCTCACTTATGCGGCCTCGTTTGTGTCACAGAGCGCGGTGCTGAACGTGGCGGCCCGCCTCACCAAGCCGGTGCTGGCTTCTTCCGGTCCGGGGCCGTTGCGCAATTCCGTCGAACGCTTTGGCCTGGGTGTATTCGTGGAACCGGATTCCGTGCCGGCCATTGCCAGGGGCCTGCGCCGCCTGCTCGCCGGCGACATCCCCGCGCCCGCCTGGGAGAATTACCTGGCCTATGCCTCCTGGCGGACCAATGCCGCGGCCATCCTGGCGGAGCTCCGCGAACCGGGCGCCGCCACCCTGTCCCCGCTTCCCGGGAGTGCCGGTCTGAGCCGGCCTTCGCATCCCTTTTCTGAATCATGAACCTGCGGCTCATCGGCGGCGGCCTGGCGGCTTTTGGCTATAATCATTTCATCGGCCGGCTGCCTTCCCGCGCGTTGCGGAAAATCTATTTGCGCAGCTGGCTCGGCGGGTTTGGCGCTGGCACGGGCGTGCAGATGGGCTGCCGCTTTCTGCAGGGCCGCAAGATCCAGCTCGGCGAGCGGAACGTCATCAATTTCGGATGTCTGCTGGACGGCCGGAAATTCCAGATCCGCACCGGGCGCGATGTTTCCATGGGACCCAATGCCACGATTCTCACCCTGGGACATGACCCGGGCTCGCCGGATTTTGCCGACCGGGGAGGGGATGTGACGGTGGGCGACCGGGTGTGGATCGGCTACGGCGCCTTGATTCTGCCGGGCATCAGTCTGGGCGAGGGATCCGTGGTGGCGGCCGGCGCGGTGGTGACGCGGGACGTGGAGCCGTTTGTGATTGTCGCCGGCAATCCCGCCCGGAAAATCGGCGAGCGAAACCGCGCGCTGAGCTACAACCTCAAGTTTGATCCGATGGCCCTCTGAACATCACGGCGAATGACCGCAACCCCTGCACTATGAACGCCGGGCGGCAGCTTAACATCGCTCCGTTTCAATCGGATTTGCTCGACTTGTCCCGTTGGCTGGCGGCCTTTATGGTGGTGATGGAGCACCTGCGGAGCCTGCTGTATGTGAATTATGGAACCGCGGGCGCCCGGGGCGCGGGCGTGAAAGTATTTTATTTTTTCAGCGGCTTTGGCCATTCCGCCGTGATGGTTTTTTTTGTCATGAGCGGTTTTTTGGTGGGGGGCAAGGTGCTGGAGCGCCTGGCCCAGGGAAGCTTTAACTGGCAAAAATACGGCATTGATCGCTTCAGCCGGCTGTATGCGGTTTATCTGCTGGCCCTGCTGCTCGGCGGGATGCTCGATTATTTGGGCTACCACCATTTCAACCAATTCGGACTATACGACCAATCGTTCCCGGGCACGATCGGCGTGGTCAATGACAATTATCACGACCATCTGACGGCGGGCTTTTTCGTGAGAAATCTGGTGATGTGCCAGTTCAACCCGGGGTTGGCGTTTGGCAGCAATGGGCCGTTGTGGAGCCTCTCCAACGAGTCCTGGTATTACCTGGCGGGACCGCTGGTTTTCTCGCTTTTCTTTATAAAAGGGATCAGTTGGCGAATGCTCGCGCTGTTCGGACTGGCTTGGATCATCTGGTTCCTGCCGGCGTCCATTCTGATTTACGCGTTGCTCTGGCTGCTGGGGGCGCTGCTCTATTTCATCAATTCCCGGAGGCTGGTCCCGCTGTGGATCTCCCTGGCTGGGTTGGGGGGGGCGTTGACGATCGCCCGCACGGAATGGGTGAGGAATGTCATCGTTCAGGATTTCCTGATTGGCATTTCATTTGCGTTGGTCATCAATTCTGCCGTCGGGATTGCGCGGCGGCTGCCGGCAAACCGCTGGAGCCGGGCCGCCGCCAACTGTTCTTATTCTGTTTATCTGTGTCATTATCCTTTCGCGGTGTTGGTGGTTTCGGTGCTTTTTCGACTGGGGGTGGTTGGCTATCCCGGACCAGCGTCCCTGAAGCTCGCCAGCGTATATCTCCTGGTGTTGTTGGCGGCCTTGGGCTGGTGCTACCTGGTGTCCTTGGCAACGGAGCGGCAGACCCCCCGGATCCGCGGGTGGCTTAATCATGGATTCGCCCGAAAACCCTGTCTGCCATTGGCCAGACCGGATTCCACCCAGTGAACGCTCCACCTCTGGCTTGGGCCCTGATGGACCAGAATCATGAACGGCGTGCGACAGCTTAATATCGGCCCATTTCAATCCGATTTGCTCGACTTGTCCCGCTGGCTGGCGGCCTTTCTGGTCGTGGCGGAACATTTGCGCAGCCTGCTGTTCGCCGATCATGGCCAGCCGGGCGCACTGGGCGGCGCCGGCTGGAAGGTTTTTTATTTTTTCACCCATTTTGGCCATTTTGCGGTGATGATTTTCTTTGTGATGAGCGGGTTCCTGGTGGGGGGGAAGGTGCTTGAACGCCTCGTCCAGGGAAACTTCACCTGGCAGAAATATGCCGTGGACCGCATCAGCCGGCTCTACGCCGTCTATCTCCTCGCGCTGCTCATTGGCGGGGCGCTCGATTCCCTGGGCTATTTTCATTTCAACGACTTCGGGCTTTACGACCGGACTTCGCCGGGCCGGATTGCCTCCGCCAGCTGGAATTACCACGCCACACTCTCCGTGCAGACGCTGGGCGTGAATGTCATCATGTGCCAGACGATTTTGGGTCCGGTTTTCGGCAGCAACGGCCCGTTGTGGAGCCTCGCCAACGAGGCGTGGTATTACGTCCTGGGTCCCCTCGCTTTCGTGCTCGTATTCGGCCGGGAAACCGTCCGCTGGTGGCTCGGGTTGGTCGCCTTGGCGGCCGTCCTTTGGTTCCTGCCTGGGCCGATCCGGTTGTACGCCCTGATCTGGCTGCTGGGCGCCTTGCTCTATTTCATAAACCATCGGCGGCTGGTTCCGCTCTGGCTCGCCCTCATGCTGCTGGGGACGGCTTTGACCATCGCGCGGATGGAATGGTTTGGCAATGCCGTGGTTCAGGACTTTCTGATCGGCCTTTCGTTCGCCCTGGTCATCAACTCGGCCACCGGGCGGGTCCGGCGGCTGGCCGGCCACCGCTGGAGCCGGGGCGCCGCCAACTTTTCCTACTCCGTCTATTTGTGCCATTTTCCTTTTTTGGTTTTCGTGTACTCCGTTCTCTTTCATCTCGGCATCGTGCGCTATCCCGGAGTGGCGGTGCCGAAATATGTCGTCCTATATGCGCTGTTGCTGGTGCTGACAATCGCCTGGTGCTACCTGATATCCCTGGCGACCGAGCGCCAGACGCCCCGCATCCGGACCTGGCTGACCCAGCAATTGATCCGCAAGCCGCAGATCGTCAGCCCCTCCGTTTCCACGCCCGTTCCCCGTCCGCCTGATCTGACTTAGTGCGATCTCTAATCGTCGGCTTATGACACTTATCAGCGACATTTCCGGCTGTTAACCCTGCGCTGTATGGTTGCGGTCTTCTTTTGAGACATATCGGCCATGGAGCGACCGGCCCAAACGGTTGAAAACAGGTGTTGCCGGCGCTTGGCGCAAAAAGTGCTTAAGACACTCGAAAAACATATTGAACGTATCCATGTTGTCTTACAGCTTTCCAATTTCCGCGTGGGGTCGAATGATTCGTTTTGCTCTCGCCGGTGTCGTGGCGGTTTTCGCTCAGTTATCCGCCGTTCAGGCCCAGTCCGCAGGTCCCGCAAATGTGTGGATCACGGGCAACAATGTTTACCCGGCTTGGAACCAGCCCGGGCCAAACCAGGTGGGCGTCAAGTTGGTCACGGGTCAGAATTGTGTCACCGTGACTCACTTGGGTGCCATGTGCTTCACCAACACCGGCACGCTGACCGTGAATCTTTATTCCGCTGACGGTCTGCTAACGTGTCTGGCGTCGGCCACCATCAACCTGGCCGGCACCACCAATCTGCAGATCGCTTATGCCCCCTGCCTGCCCTATGTGCTGAACACTAATACGACTTATTACTTGGAGGGCACTTATGGCGCCGGCCAGCAATATGCGCAGTGTCAGCCCGGGTTCGGCATCACCACCACCGCGGTGGCGGCGCCGCAGGGCTTCGCTTATGCCGGAAACAACGTCTTTGGCGGGGCCGGCGACGCCTATGGTCCGGTCAGTTTCGGGTACACCGTCGGCGGGACTTATCAGGCGCCGCTCTGCGCCACCAACTATTATGTGGACAACAACGGAACGGATTCCGGCTATGGCACCGCCGCCGCCCCGTGGCAGCACCTGGCCTACGCCCTGACCAACGCGCCTCCGGGCTCGGCCATCTTCCTGACCTCGGGCCAGACCTTCGCCGAGGATGGCCTGGCTTTCAAGTTTCCCAATGTCGCGCTCACGTCGTCCGGCGCCACGCCGGCGGTCATCCGCAATGTTTCCGGTTCCAATGTGCTTCAGATCGTCAACCTCTCCGGCATCACGATCTCCAACGTGAACGTGTACGGCTATGGCGCCGCTTATCCCGGGTACACCAATGCCAACGCCTGCATCTACGTGACCCGGACCGTCAGCGCGCTCAATTATTGCACCAACATCGCCGTGGTCGGCTGCGAGCTGACCAATGCGGCCTTTGGCGTCGAGTTCTATGACGCTTTTGCGAACTCGCAATATACCTTCGACAATTTGAACGTCTCCGGCAACCGCATCCACGACATCGGGCTCTATGGCGTGTTTGAATGGTCCTATTTCCAGGAAGCGGGCTCGTTCTTTCTGGCGCGAAACGCCACCACGGCCTTTAACACGGTGTCCAATGTCTGGGGGGTGGCCTGGCCGTTCGCCGGCGCCGGCAGTGGCTTGGTCCTGGAGGCCGTCAACGGTTGGGAATGCTACAGCAACACGATCCATCATCTGGGCTACAACCAGGGATTCACCAACGGTTGCGCCGGCATCTTCCCCTTTTCCAACGCCACCCGCGTGCACATCTGGAACAACACGGTTTTCGACGTTCAAGCCGACCAGCGCAATGGCGATGGCGATGCGATTGACCTGGACATCGGCACCAGCGACAGCACTGTGGAAGGCAATTTCGTCCATGACATCAGCGGCGTGGGACTGTACGGCTGCGAGATGTATTCCGGGAACATCTTCCGCTGGAACTTGGTTGTGAACTGCGGCACCAACGCAGCGCAGCACGCCGGGGCGACGTTTGACGGCAATGGCACCTGCATCCAGCCGGGCACGAATTGGTTTTACAACAACACGGTGGTGGGCGGCAAGGGCGGCCTGGAAATCTGGCCCCGGGCGTCCGCCAACAACATTATCGCCAACAACATCTTTCAGGGCGGCTCCGACTGCACGCTGTTGATCTCGGTGGGCAACCCGGACGGCAGCTTCGAGAGCAACTCCGTGACGCTGCTGGACAATGATTACAGCGGAAACTTCACGATCTCGTACGGCAGTTCGAGCAGTGCGACGGTTTACACCAACTTTGGCGCCTGGCGGGCGGCCGGCCTTGAGGTCGTTCCCGGCTCCACCAACAACCCCCTGTTTGCTGTCGGCGCCGGCAACGTCGCGGCCAACTACGAACTCCAGCCCGCCAGCCCCCTGATCGGGGCGGGCACGGACATCCGGCCCTACGCGGTCACCGAGGGCGGCATGGATTATTTCGACAAGGCGCCCCTGGTGGCGGGCGATAACCTCGGCGGGCTCGTGGGGTCCTCCGGCGGCGGCACCTATTTCTATCTCACGGTCAACAACGGCACCGGTTCCGGCAATTATACCAACGGGCAGCTGGCCGGAATTTCCGCCGTGGCGACGTTCGGCGCGACGTTCACCAACTGGTCCGGCCCGAACATCGCAAACCCGAATGCGGCCGCCACCACGATGACGGTTTACTCCAACACGGTCGTGACCGCGAACTTTATCACGAATGTCCCCTTCTGCAGCTTGGTGGTGAGCAATGGCTCGGGCAGCGGAACCTACGCCGTCGGCCAAGCCATCAATATCTCGGCGACGGCCCCCATCGGCACGACTTTCACGAACTGGTCTGGCCCTAACATCGCCAACCCTCAACTGGCTGCGACCACCGTCACGGTTTATTCCAATACGATCGTCGTGGCGAATTTTAGCTGCACCCTTTCCGTGACCAACGGCACCGGCAGCGGTGTCTATCCCTGCGGCGACGTGGTGCCCATCACGGCCAACCCGGTCTCGGGTTCCTACTTCACCAATTGGTCCGGTCCGAATATCGCCAACCCCGCGGCGGCGGCCACCACGGTGACCGTTTATACCAACACGGTCGTCACCGCTGTTTTCGCGCCCCTGCCCGCGCCTCCCACCAACGCGCCCGTCACCCTGAACGTGACGGATTACGGCGCGACCGGCGATGCCGCCACGCTGTTTGTCAACACCGTCAGCAATTCCACCGTGGTCACCACCACGACCAGTGTGTTTTCCGGCGCGGATATCGGCAAGGTGGTGGAAATCTTCGGCGCCGGGCCGCTCGGCACGTCCACCAACCACCAGGATCTCGTCGCTGTCATCGCCGGTGTCTCCGGCGGCAACACCATTTCCCTGGACCGGGTTTGCGGCGCCACCGCCACGAATTGCTACAGCGTTTATGGCCACAACAACGCCGTCACCATCCAGAATTGCATCAACGCGGCCCCCAGCAACAGCGTGATTAACATTCCCAATGGCACTTACCTGGTGATTGGCTCGCAGGTGCTGGACACCAATTTCGTGGCCGGCGAGATGTATTACACGTATCCCTCCATCAGCATCAGCAAGGGCGGCCTGACCCTGGTCGGCCAGAGCCGGACCAACACCGTCCTGCTCGGGTGCGGCGCCTGGCAGAACAAAAACTCGCCGCAAGGCGTTTATGCCTACCGGGGCTTCATGATCGCCTGCCTTGGCCCGGTTACCAACAACGGCCCCCTGGTGATTGACAACCTGACCTTGGATGGCGGCGTGCAGCAGGGTTACTCCGGCACCTTCGCCTGGCCCGCCAGCACGGGCAACGGGGACGGCTGGGACGTGACCCATGACGCCATCTGCGACGAGGGCACGCCGCCGCTGCATATCAACAAGACCTTGAGCAACCTGACCATTCGGAACTGGCGCGGCGAGCAACTTAAGAGTTCCGTGGGCGGCTGGGACGGCTTCATCACCATCACCAATTGTTCCATCACCGACGGCGATGGCAGCGGCGTTAACTTCAGCTTCAGCCACAACATAGTGAACTGCTATTTCGCGAACTTGTGCGAGACGATGGAATTCTGGCAGGGCTACGCCTCCAACAGCTGCTATTTCCAGGGCAACTTCGTCACGAATGTGGGCGCCTTCCTGGCCATCAACGGGGCGCAAACCAACAGCCCCAACCCGGCCTATTTCATCCAGGGCAACACGTTTTATGGCGGCACGGGCAACGGCATCCAGACCTGCCCGGTGCAAAACCTGACCGTGCGCAGCAATCTCTTCATCAATGGCGTGCCGCTGGTGCTGGGCGTGGCGGGCTACCAGGGATCGGGCGTGAACAGCAACATCGTGGTGAGCGGGAATGTCTTCACCAATCCCTACGCGGCCATTGTCTTGGAGGGCACCGGCGCCAATTCGGTGTACAACCTGACGGTGACCAATAATACGGTCTATGGCGGCCAGTGGTTTGCCTGCGGCTATGGCTGGGGAACCAACCTGATGTTCGCCAATAACACCACCTATAACATGACCGTGGGCGTTGATTGCAGCGCCTTCTCTGGCCAGTGGCTCCTGGATAACAAAAACCAGTTCCCCGTCCAGACCGTCTATGATTCGTCGGCGGTATCCAACGTGGTTTCCTACGCCCACGGTTCGCATGCGCTCACGTATCCGTATTTCAACACCAATTCGATCTTTGTGCTGGACGACACGCATCCCCTCCAGGTGCCGCGCGGGGCTGTCATGGCGGTGACCAATTCCGGCACCCACCCGGGAACGCTTTACCTCTCCCAGTCCATGTCCGGCAAGGCCATCTCCATGGCCAACGGCTATTCCGGGACGTTCTATTGGAATGGTTCTGCCTGGACCACGAATTCCGTGTCGTTGCTGTTTGCGCCCTCCAACCTGCGCTATTCCGCCCAGAATTAGAGCATTTCAATCATAGCTCTGGCGGGGCTCGCACAATACGGTGACGGGCTCCGGGCTTCAGCCCGCTTGGATATCCAAAAGCACGAGGCGCGTAACCGGCCCAGCCCCGCTTGAACTTTGCACGCTGAAGCGGTGTCCCCGCCGCGCGCCGGTCTCGTTCGAAGCGTGTCACCCTATGGCGCGGTCCTCAATAAGCGCCGTTCGCGGCAGGGCGGGGGAGCGCGGGGGCGGGGCGGGTTCTTCGAAACCAGTGGCAAGAAACTGGATATGTTGTCAGCTCGGCGCGCGGGAGCATTACAGCGTGCCACGGGCTTTATGGCGGACCAATCGGCTGGCGGCGCTTTACACCGATTATTGGGCGGGAACAACGGTCCGCTTCCTGGCCGGCCAGACCCGGACCGGCCTCCTCCAATCAATGGCCGCCCGGTTTCATCCGGATCTGGAAAGGTCGCCGGAACAGGCGGTTGCCGACGGGGCAGGGAATCGTCCGCCGGAAATCATTTCGTGGAACTGGCGCGCGGTTTGGTGGGAGGCCATGCTCCGGCAAAAATACCACGCCAGCGGCGGTTCGCCCGTGGCTGCCGCCAATGGCCACACGCCGCACCCCGGCGGACCTTACCATGGTTTCATTGAAGTCGGACGCCGGTTCGCGGAGCGGGTCCGGGACGCGCTCCAACGGCGGGCGGATCTGGACGCGGATTCCATCTTTTTTGCCTATGATACCGCTGCGTTGGAGGCTCTCGAATGGTGTCAGGCCCGGGGTCTCAAATGCATTCTGAACCAGATGGATCCCGGCAGGGTGGAACTCGAGCTGGTTCGCCGCGAAGAGCAGGAATGGCCCGGTTGGGCGGTGTCGGCCAGCCCCGTGCCCGAGGCCTACTTCGTTCGCCGGGAACGCGAGTGGCACCTCGCCGCCCGCGTGTTGGTGAATTCTGAATTTTCCCGCCAAGCCCTGATCCGGCAGGGCGTGCCCGCCGGCAAACTCACTGTCATCCCGCTTTGCTATGAGGCCAACGGCACCGGCCGGCCGGCCGCCGTGGTCCAGCGCCGGCCGGACGAGCCGCTGCGGGTTTTGTATCTCGGACAGGTCATCTTGCGCAAGGGGATTCAATATTTGCTCGCGGCGGCCCGGCAGCTCGAGCGGGAGAATGTCCGGTTCGACGTGGTCGGTCCCGTCGGCATTTCTCGCGAGGCCGTGGCCACGGCACCGGTCAATGTGAGCTTTCACGGGCGGGTGGGGCGCGGGCAGGCCGCCCAATTTTATCAGTGCGCGCATGTGTTTGTCTTGCCCACCATTTCGGATGGCTTTGCCCTGACGCAGTTGGAAGCCATGGCGCACGGGCTGCCCGTCATCACCACGCCGAGCTGTGGCGAAGTGGTGACGGATGGCCGAGACGGCTACGTTGTTCCGCCGCGGGATGCCGGCGCGCTGGCCCAGGCGTTTCAGCGTTACTTGATGGATTTCGACCTGTTAAGCCGGCAGTCGGCCGCGGCCTTGGGCACAGCGCGCCGCTTCACTTTTCAACGGCTGGCGGCAGATCTGGCGCGGCTGGAAACCGATTTGTCGAAAGTCTGAGGAAGCGGGATGAAAATACTCAACCTCATTCAGTGCGCCAACCTCGGGGGGATGGAACAGGCTTCGTTGCGGCTGATGCGCAGTTTGCAGGCCCGGGGGCATGAGCTGCAATTATTGTCCTTGAATCCCATTGGCGGGCTGGGGCCGCTGCTTCAGGCGGCCGGTATTCCCCATCGGGGCCTGCCCTACGCGGGGCGCGGCGGCTGGCGCATCCTGCCGAGTTTGCACCAAAAGTTGCACGATTGCGGGTCGGACGCGCTCATCATGACCGGCCACCATCTGCTCGCCATGCCGGCGCTTGGTGATTTCGCCCGCGGCCGCCGGATCCTGGCCATCCATTTTCATCATGCCGGCGTGAAGCCGGAATGGCAGTGGCGGTTGATTTACCGGCTCGCCTGCTCCCGCTTTCAGGCCATCACTTTCCCGGCCGATTTCATCCGGTGCGAAGCCGAGCGCATCTATCCGCCGGTCGCCGCCCTGGCCCATACCATTCGCAATCCTCTCTATATGCCGGCCCTACCGACCCCGGAGCAGAAATGCGCCGCCCGGCAGGCGCTGGGGTTGCCGCCCGGCGTCCCCATCGTGGGCAACGCCGGCTGGTTGATTCCCCGAAAGCGGTTTGATGTTTTTCTCCGCACGGCGGCGGCCGTGGCCGCGCGCTGTCCGGACACCCGCTTCGTCATCGCCGGCGACGGTGCGGAACGCATCCGCCTGCAGGCGATGGCCGCCAGCCTGAACCTGGCCGGGCGTGTCACTTGGACCGGTTGGCTGGAAAACATGGAGACGTTTTATCAAAGCCTTGATGTGCTGCTCTTCAATTCTGACTGGGATGCCATGCCTACCACGCCGCTGGAAGCCATGTCCCACGGCGTTCCCGTGGTGGCTTCCCTGGTCAATGGCGGTCTGAAGGAAATCCTGGCGTCGCCGGAATGCGGCTTCCTGCTCGACCGGCATGACCCGGAAACGCTGGCCGCCGCCGTCGCCGACCTCCTGCAAAATCCGGCCACGGCCGCCAACGTGAGTCGCGCCGCCCGCGAACGCGTTCGCGTGGCCAGCGACCCCGAAGCCATCGCCATTCAGCACGAGCAACTGTGGCGGCAATGACGGGCCAAGAATGATTCGCCGTGTTTGAAACCTTGTCCATATTGCCCATTTCCTTTTGGGCGGCGGCGGCCGTGCTCGTGGCCGGCGGCGTCTGGGCCGTCCGGCAGATGGACCAGGGCTTCGGCATTCCCGTGCTGGCCGTGCTCGGCACCATTGCGGCCTGGTACGTGGGTGACGCCTTCTACAACGACTACGCCAACAATCACGCCCACCTGTTCACGCCCGGCACCTTGCAGGGTGCCTGGTGGCAGGTGGCCTGGTTCCTGGCCGTCTTTCTCCTGCTTACCCCGCCGGTTCACCAATGGATCAATCATTCCTGCCGGTCCCGCCGCAGCGGGGTGCTGCTGCTGTTCAATCATGGCATTGACCAGCCGATCATTCAGCGTCAGTTGAACGCCTTGTTCGCCATCTGCGCCGCGATCTGGGCCGTCCTATTTGTCATTGCGGTCTTCATGCTCAAGGGCGAGGTCATTCATTACCTGTTCCCATTTTGGGGCTACAAGGCCAGCCCGTGGAGCCATGCGCGTCTCGGGGCGGGCCTCGACTTCCTTTCCATCCTGGGGGTGTATCTGAACCTGCTGGTCGCGGCCATGTTTGGGGTGGTGGCCGCCCTGGCCACCGACGCGCGCATCCGCCGCTGGGCCTTGTTTCTCTGCCTGCTCACCTGGCCGTACTTTATTTTCGACCGCACGCGCAACACCATGCTGGCTCTGGTCATCCCCACCGTCCTGTGCTGGGTCTTCTTGCGCCTGCGCGGCGGCCTGTGGAAAAAGCTCGTCATCCTGCTCGCCTGCTACCTCGTGGTCAATGCCTGGATGAAGTTCGTCATCTCCAACCGCTCCCAGATGAGCATTGCCGCCGCCTTTGAACAAAAGGGATTCGATCTGGCCGGCCAAAAGAACGTCCATAACGAGGGCCTGAACATGTTTGAGGAGCTAT
Source organism: uncultured Bifidobacteriaceae bacterium (assembly GCA_964532525.1). Lineage (GTDB taxonomy): Bacteria > Verrucomicrobiota > Verrucomicrobiia > Limisphaerales > UBA11358 > UBA11358. The sequence goes on along the minus strand of CAZHIM010000002.1, from coordinate 50,971 downwards.
GCTGGATCAGCACCTTCCTGGACAGCGGTTCCTACCACGTCAATTGGGGCGCCCGTTATTTCGCCGAATTGATCAATCCCATTCCGCGCAGTCTTTGGCACGGCAAACCCCTCATTGGAATAGATTACGCCATCGTCCGCGGCCAGGGCGGCGCCGGGGCGTCCGCGGCCGGCGTGTTTGCCACCATTTCCACCGGCGTCATCGGGGAGGGCGTTGTGAATTTTGGCCGCATTTTGGGGCCGGTGGCGGCGGCGTTCCTGATGAGCCTGTGGGTCGCCGTGCTGGCCCGGTTGGACTTGAATGTCCACGCGCTGGGCCGGCTGCCGCTGTACAGCCTCGGACTCATTCTGACTTTCAACCTGGGGCGGGACATCACCTTGATCACTTTGTATCCTTTTGTGTTCGGCGTGCTGGCAATTTGGGCGCTGGATCATTTTTCTTCGCCGGCGACTGGTGCGGACCGCTTGCCTGCCGCCGCCTTGGTGCCTGACGGGCGGACGCCTGCCCCCAACCGCCAGCCCGCCCTGCCGTTTGTCTGGCGCGGTTCGCACCGCGCCTTTATCGGAAAGCCGCTGCCGGCGCCTCCGGGGCGCAGGCTCGGCGGCGCGCCCTCGGACATCCGGCCGCCCGCCGCTTGAGCGTCATTTTTGCCTGTAACGTGGATACCCAAAGTCTTCCGCCGCTTCCGGCCTTCGAATCACGGCCGGAGCCGGTCCCCCCATGCCGGGTGGCTGTCTTGTTCCACCGGTTCGGCCCCTACCATCATGCGCGGCTGAATGCGGCCGGCCGCTTGCTGGCCATCTGGGGTCTGGAGGCCTGCGCCATGGAGGATGTTTACGCCTGGTCCAAGGTGGACGGCGCCGAAACCTTCATCCGCGTCACGCTCACCGGCCGCGATACCGGTGGCCGACAGTGGGAACGCGAGCTCCAACCGAAAATGTGGCAGGCGCTGAACGAGATCAAACCGGACGTCGTTGTGGTCAACGGCTGGTCCGCCCCCGACGCCCTGAGCGCGCTTTGGTGGTGCGCCCGGGCCGGCGTTCCCGCGGTCGTCATGTCCGAAAGCACGGTCTGGGATGAACGGCGCGTCGCTTGGAAGGAATGGATTAAAGGCCGGCTCGTCCGGCTCTGTTCCGCCGCCCTGGCCGGCGGTGCCCCGCACGTTGCCTATCTGGTGCGGCTCGGCCTGCCCCGGGACCGCATATTCCAAGGCTATGACATTGTTGACAACCGCTACTTCGCGGCCGGCGCCGAGGAAAGCCGCCGGAATCCCGAAACCCGCCGGCAGCTCGGCCTGCCTGAAAAATACTTTCTGGCCAGTTCCCGTTTCATCGCCAAGAAAAACCTCTTCCGGCTCGTTGAGGCATACGCGCGTTATCGCGGGCTCGCCGGCGCCGTGGTCACACCGCACGCTCCCGCCGAAATCTGGGATCTGGTCGTCCTCGGCGACGGCCAGCTTCGCGCCGCGCTCGACTCCCGCATCTCGGCCTTGAACCTGCGCGACCACGTGTTGCTGCCGGGTTTCAAGCAGTACGACGAATTGCCGCGCTTTTTCGGTCTCGCCGGCGCGTTCGTCCACGCCAGCACCACCGAACAATGGGGCTTGGTGGTCAACGAGGCCATGGCCTCCGGCTTGCCCGTCCTGGTTTCCAACCGTTGCGGCTGCGCGCCCGACCTCGTGGAGGAGGGCGTCAACGGTTTTACCTTCGATCCCGGCAACGTTGAGCAACTGGCCGGTCTCCTGCTCAAGGTCTCCGCCACCGGCTTTCCGCTGCGCGACTTCGGCCTGCAAAGCCAGCGCCTCATCGCCAATTGGGGGCCGGAACGCTTTGCCGAGGGACTGCGTGGCGCCGTGCGTGCGGCGCTGGAACATCCGCGGCGGCCGGCGGGGTTGCTGGATCGCACGCTCCTGCGCCTCGCGCACGTGTCGCTCATATCCAATGTGTTGAAGGCCTGACCGAAACTGTTTTGTTCCGGAAAAAACTTTCCCGTTCCCGATGCTAAAATCCGCACATTTGACCGGCCCCGTGTCCCGGCAGGCCGGCGGATTGTTCGACGCCCTGCTGCGCCTGGTGCAATCCGAGCACCGGCAGGGAGTGGACGTGAAGGTTTTCGGTTTATGGGATGAGCAGACCGCCGCCGACCTCCCCGCGTGGCAGCCGGTGCCCGTTGCCGCTTTTCAGCCGGCGTGGCCCAAAGTCCTGGGCCGTGCGCCGCGTTTCTCCGAGGCGCTCCTGGCCTTCGCGCCGGACCTCAGCCATACGCACGGTCTCTGGCGCTATTCCAGCATCGCCGCCCGCAACTACAGCCGGGCCACGCGCCGGCCTTATCTTGTCTCTCCGCACGGCATGCTCGATCCGTGGGCCTTGCAGCAATCGCGCTGGAAAAAACGGCTCGCCTGCCGACTGTTCGAGCGCGAACACCTCCGCGGCGCCCGCTGTCTCCGCGCCTTGTGCGTCTCCGAAGCGCAATCCATCCGCCGCCTGAAGCTGGCGAACGACATTGCGCTGATCCCCAACGGCATTGACTTGCCGGAAGAATCCATTCCCGCGCCGCCGCCGCCGTGGCTGGATGCCCTGGAGCCGGGCAAACAGGTGCTGCTGTTCCTGGGCCGGATTCATCCCAAAAAAGGCCTCGTCAATTTGCTGCAAGCCTGGGCGAAAAATCTCCAATCGGCCAACGGCCACCCGGCTTCTTCCGAATGGGTGCTGGCCGTCGCCGGCTGGGATCAGGGCGGGCACGAGGAGCAACTCAAGCGGCTGGCCGCAGAACTCGGGCTGGCCTGGACCGACCTCCGCACGCAATATTCCGCCAACAGCGCGCCCCCCGGCGGGACTTCCCCCCGGCGCGCCGCTTCCGTGATGTTCCTCGGACCGCAATTTGCCGACGCCAAGGCCGCGTGCTACCGCCATTGCGACGCCGTGATTCTGCCGTCGTTCAGTGAAGGCCTGCCGATGGTGGTGCTCGAGTCCTGGGCCCATTCCAAACCCGTCCTCATGACGCCGGAGTGCAATCTTCCCGAAGGCTTCGCCGCCGGCGCCGCGCTCCAGGTGGACACCACCGCCGCCAGCCTCGCCGCGGGCCTGGACGAACTGCGCCACATGACCGCCGCGGACCGCCTGGCCATGGGCCGCCACGGCCGCGACCTCGTCGTCGAGCGGTTCGCTTGGCCCTGGGTCGCCGGCGAGTTGCAGTCGGTTTATCGCTGGATTCTGGGCGGCGGACCGAAGCCCGCCTGCATCTTGGATATTTGAAACGCTGCCCGCCGCCACTTTTCCCATCTTGAGTGAATCCCTTTCCAGCGACTCTGTCCCGCCCGTCTCCGCGGCGGTGGATCTGTCCCACTACACGGTGGGCGAATTTGATCGCGGCGCGGGCGTGGTGAAAGAAGGCCTTTGGCTCATCACCAGCCTGCTTTTGTTCCGCCTGTGTCCGTTCAGCTTTTCCGCCTTGAAACGCGCGGTACTCCGCGTCTTTGGGGCAACGATCGGCGTCAATGTCACCATCAAGCCGCGGGTCAACATCACCTTCCCGTGGAAGCTCGCGGTGGGCAGTCACGTCTGGCTCGGCGAGGAATGCTGGCTCCTGAACTTGGAGCGGGTGGTCATCGGTAATCACGTTTGCATTTCCCAGCGCGCCGTCCTGTGCACCGGCAGTCATAATTACAAGCAGGCCACCTTTGATCTGATCACCCGGCCCATCACGCTGGAGGATGGCGCTTGGGCGGGCGCCGGCAGTTGGATCGGTCCGGGCGTGACCCTCGGCTCGCACGCGGTTTTGACGATGGGGTCCGTGGCCACGCAAAACCTGGCCGCCAATGGAATCTATCGCGGCAACCCCGCTGTGCTGGTGAAACCGCGCGTCATTGCTCCGCACCCGTCCAACCCATACCCCGGGAAACTCGCATGAATACCGTGAATCCCAAAACCTCACCTCCCGCATCCGTGGTCAGCCCGGTCCCGGCGCTGCCGCCCTTCCTGAGCCGCGCCTGGTGGCCATGGCTGTGCCTGCTCCTGCCACTGGGCTACCTCTGGTTCCATCTGGTGGACAACCTGCGGCTCGAATGGTCCACCAACCCCCAATACAGTTACGGCCTGGTGGTGCCGCTGCTGGTTGCCGGCCTGCTGTTGCGCCGCTGGCAACTCGCGGCCGCCAGCCGCCCCGCGCCCGCCGCCGCCCATCCCTGGCTGGCGCTCGCGTTCTGCGGTCTGCTGGCGTTTCTCTATCTGCCCACCCGGCTCATTGAGGCGGCCACTCCGGAATGGCGCCCGCTGCAATGGTGCCTCGCGCTGGAAGTCGTCGGCCTCACCCTTTACGCCGCCTATCTCGCCGGCGGCACCGGGTGGCTCCGCCAAATCGTCTTTCCCGTGGCGTTTTTCCTCATCGCCGTCCCGTGGCCCTCACCGATCGAAACCCCCATCATCCAGGGTTTGAGCCGTATGAACTCCGCGCTGGTCGTGGCCGTTCTGGGCATCATCGGCGTGCCCGCCATCCAGCACGGCAACGTCATCGAGGTCAGCACCGGCGTGGTCGGCATCAATGACGCCTGCAGCGGCATCCGCTCCCTGCAATCCAGCCTCATGATTTCCCTCTTTCTGGGTGAATTCTTCCGGCTCGGCTGGCGGCGGCGCCTGCTGCTGGTGCCCATCAGCATCGGCCTGGCCATGGCGCTCAACTTGTGCCGCACCTCGCTGCTCACCTGGCTGACGGCCAGAAAAGGCATTGGCGCCATCGCCGAATATCACGATGAAGCCGGCATGACGATTCTCCTGGTTTGCACCGCCCTTCTGTGGGTCATCGCCTGGTGGCTCAAGCGCCGGTCAAATTCCGCGTCCGCCGGCAGCCGGTCCGCCGCCCCGACCCCCGTGGCCAATGGCGACGGCGGCGCGGCGAACCGGCGGCGAGCCGTTCGTTTCGGCATTATTTTGCTCGCCTGGGTGGTGGCGGTGGAGGGCGGCGTGGAACTCTGGTACCGCATTCGCGAGTCCCATTTGCAGCCCGGACCGAACTGGGTTGTGAAATTGCCCGATCAGAATCCCACGTACCGGGTTCTGCCGTTTACCCGGGAGGAACACGAGCTGCTGCGGTTCGATGACGGCTGTCAGGGCGCTTGGAGCGAGCCGGACGGCACCACTTGGGAGGCGTTCTACTATGACTGGCTGCCTGGCCGCGTCGCTGGCTATCTGGCCAAGCGCCACACGCCGGACATCTGCATGACCGCCACCGGCTACAAGCAGCTGTCCGGCCCGGACCTGATGGTGCTTAACGTGAAACAAGTCGAGCTGCCCGTGCGCCATTACATTTTCGCCGGGGCCAGCGGGCCCGTGCAGGTTTACCAATGCCACTGGGAGGCCGGCATGGGCCGGAACACTTATACCGCCGATGAATCGTCCCGCTTCAATCTCATCCGCGGCATCTGGGCTGGCCGCGGCAACCACGGCCAAAAGGTCCTCGAAATCGTCATTAGCGGCTACGACAACCCCGAGCTGGCCCGGCAGGCTTTGACGCGCCGGCTGGATGACTTGATCGCGATCCAAGATTGACTGCGACTGCGGCCGCCGCTTGCCATGAGAATCTTGCTCCTCAACCAAGTCTTTTATCCGGACGTGGTGGCCACGGCCCAACACCTGGCCGATTTGGCGGCCGCCCTGGCCGAACGCGGCCATGCCGTGACGGTGGTCAGCAGCCGGCGGGCTTATGAACATCCGGAAACCGTGTTTCCCGCGCGCGAGACCTGGCGCGGCGTCGAGATTATCCGCGTGTACTCCACCGGCTTTGGCAAGTCCGCCCGCTGGCGCCGGGCGGCCGATTTTGGCAGCTTCCTCCTGGCCAGTTGCCTGCGCCTCGCGTTTCTGCCGCGGCACGATGTGGTTGTGGCCCTCACCACGCCGCCGCTCATTTCCTTTCTCGGCGCGTGGCGCGCCCTGCTCTGGCGGGCCCGGTTCGTCTATTGGGTGATGGATCTCAACCCCGATGAGGCCGTGGCCGCCGGCTGGTTGCGGGCCGGCTCCACAACCGCCCGGTTCCTTGAACGCATCTCCCGGTTCAGCCTCCGCCGGGCCGACGACATCATCGCCCTCGACCGGTTCATGCGCGATCGCATTGTGTCCAAGCAAATCCCGGCCGCAAAGGTCTCGGTCATCCCGCCCTGGTCCCATGACCTGCAAGTGGCCTTTGATCCCGCGGGCCGCCGGGAGTTTCGCGCCGCGCATGGGCTGGCGGACAAATTCGTGGTCATGTACTCCGGCAACCACAGCCCCGTCCACCCGTTGGAGACCCTGATGCAGGCGGCGGAGCAGCTTCGCGCCGAAAAGGATTTGGTCTTTTGTTTCATTGGTGGCGGCAGCCAATTCCGGCGCGTCCGGGCCTGGGCCTCCCAAACCCCCAACACGCTTTGCCTGCCGTACCAGCCGCTGAACCGCTTGTCCGCCTCCCTCTCCGCGGCGGACGCCCATGTGGTGGTCATGGGCGATGCCATGCTCGGCCTGGTGCATCCCAGCAAGATTTACAACATCCTGGCGGTGGGTGCGCCCGTGATTTACATCGGGCCGGAACCCAGCCATGTCACCGAGTTGCTGTCCGGCCTCAAGTCGCGCCATCCCTGGGTGGGGGTGCGCCACTGCGCCGTGGCCGAGTTGGTGGGCAAGCTGCCGGCGTTGCGTCAGGAAAGCGCCGCCTGGGACCGCCGGCCCCCGGCCGAAGTGCTAACCCAATTCTCGCATGCCGCGCTCCTGCCGCGGCTGATGAACCTGATTGAATCCCCGGCGCATCCCGTGCTGCAACCCGCGCCGGTGCGGTGCGGTTGATCGCTCCTGAACCCTCGCAAGTGTTTCGCCTATGTTTGGTGACTTGGACAAATATCTGATGGTGTTTCTGGTCGGCCTGCTCACGACCTATCTCCTTACCCCCGTCGTGCGGGCCTTGGCCACGCGCTATGGCGTGGTGGACCTCCCGGACGCCCGGCGCCCGCATAAGCGGCCCACTGCCCGCGGCGGCGGCCTCGCCGTCGTCCTCGGCGTTCATGCCGCCTGCCTCGTGGCGGTCCTGTTCCCGTGGCCGCAGTTGGCGGGAGCCATAGACATTCACCAATGGCGCCACTTCGCCCTGGCCTCGCTGATCCTGACCGTGGTTGGCGTGGCGGATGATATCCGCGGATTGAAGCCGCTGGTCAAGCTGGCCGGTCAGGTGGCCGCCGCCCTGGTCATGTGCCTTTCGGGCACCCGCTTTGGCCTCCTGCTCGGTCATCAACTGCCCGTGCAACTGGATTGCGTGCTCGTCGTGATCTGGCTGGTGGCCATCATCAACGCCTTTAATCTGATTGACGGCTTGGATGGCCTGGCGTCCGGGCTGGCGGTGATCTCCGCCGTGGGGCTGTGCGGCATCATGGTCATGCAGCAGGTTCCCGGGCCGGTGTTGGTGCTCCTGGGCTTCATCGGCGCCTGTCTCGGTTTCCTGCGTTACAATTTCAATCCCGCCACCATCTTTTTGGGCGACACCGGCAGCATGTTCATCGGCTTCACGCTCGGCGTCATTTCCCTGCAAACGTTCAACAAGAATACGTTCCTGATCTCCTTCGCCATCCCCGTGATGGTCCTGGGCGTTCCCATTTACGATGCGCTCCTGGCCATCTGGCGGCGCTCCGTGCGGTCCTGGGTGAACGGCGGCCGGCTCGGCATCATGCAGCCGGACGTCGAACATTTGCACCATCGCCTGAGTCAGGCCGGCTTCAGCACCAAGCGCGTCGCCACCATCCTCTATCTGCTCAACGGCGGCCTGGTCATCGCCGGCCTGACCATCCTGCTCTTCAATTCCCATGCGGCCGGCATCTTCCTCATCGCCCTGCTCGCCGCCGTCTATGTGCTCATGCGGCATCTGGCCGTGATTGAATTGCGCGAGACCGGCACCGCCCTGTTGCAGGGCCTGCGCCGACCCTCGCATTCGTCCCTCCACGCGCTGGCCTACCCCGTCTGGGACATGGTGTGGCTCACCGGTTCGCTGGCCCTGATCATGTGGGCGGTGGAGGGGCAGCACACCGCCTTCTGGCATACGTGGTTCATCGAGCTGCCCATCTGGGTGACGCCCACCTTTTCCCTGCTCGCCCTCTCGCGGGCCTACGTGACTTACTGGCCGCGGGCCCGCTTGCGGGATGTGCTGATGGTCGTCTTCTGGCTGCAAACAGGAATCCTGCTCAGCCTGGGCCTGGCCCTGGTCATTGACCCGGAGGCCCGGGCAAAATGGTTCCTGCGGGCGCTCCTGATCGTCGGCATCAGCCATCCCGTGATCATGGCTTCCCGGTTGTTCTATCGCTGCCTTGAGGAACTCGTGTCTTGGCTCAAGCGGCAGGGCGACGCGGCCGGCGAGGGCGAACGCGTGGTCCTCTACGGCGCCGGCGTCCGCGCGCAGTTGTACCTGCAGGATCGCGCCATGAAGACCGCCCAGGCGTCGGATGGACGCCAGATCCTGGGTTTCATAGATGATGAAAAGACCCTGCACTTCCAGTGGGTTTACGGATTCCTCGTGCTGGGGGGAGTCGAGGATTTGCCCCGGCTGATCGAACATTGGAAGCTCAACCGCGTCATCATCGTTTCCGACCTGCTGCCGGAGAACCGCGTCGCCCTCCGCGAAGCCGCCGTCCGCAACCGAATCCTCTTGAGCGAGTGGCAGCCCGAGGAGCATTCGGTGCCGCTGGCGGCCGTTCCCGCTTCCCCCGCCCTGCTGGAAAACTACAACCTGTAAAAATTATGCGTAAAATCGTCATCGTTCTCTCGGCCTGCGTCGTGGTTCTGCTGCTCGGTTACACGAGCTATCGCGGCTACCAGGTATGGAAGCAAAGCCATGGCATCGCCATGGCCAAAGGCTTCATCGCCCAAAAGGATGTGCGCAGCGCCCTCCTGGCTTTGCAACCCGTCCTCACGGCCAATCCGCGGAATGTGGAGGGTTCCCGCCTGATGGCCGCCCTGCTGGAGGCCGAACAAATGCCCAGCAGCCTGGCTTGGCGGGAGCGCGTGGTGGAACTGGATCCCCAATCGCTGCCGGATCGCCTCGCCCTCGCCCAAGCCGCCGTGCTGCAACGCAATTATCCCTTGGCGACGAACACCCTGGCGGGCGTGGCCGAAACGGACCGGAAGACCCCCGCTTATCACAACCTCGCGGGCATGGCGGCGCTGATGGACAACGAGCCGCTGGAAGCCGAATCCCAGTTCCGGGAGGCCGTCCGGCTTGATCCGGCCGATCCGTTGCCGCAACTGAACCTGGCCGTCGTGCGCCTGCATCGAACCAATGTCCAGGACGTGGCGGAGGCGCGCGCGACCCTGCAACAGATCATCGTCACCTCCACCAATGCCTCCCTGTGCAGCCAGGCCCGCCGGGAGTTGGTTATTGATGCCATGAACGGCAAGGACGTCCCCACGGCCCGCCGGCTCTCACAAGAACTGACCCAGCCCACCAATGCCCCCTTCACCGACAAGCTGTTGCGCCTCGACGTGTTGCTGAAGACCCAAAGCGCCGAGTTCAAACCCGCGCTGGCCTTGTATCAAAGCGAGGCGGCGGCCAACCCGGGGACGATTTTCGACCTGACCCGATGGCAGGCGGCCAATCTTTCGACCGCCGATGCGCTTCGCTGGCTGCAGCGCCTGCCGCCGTCCATGCAGACCAACCAGACCGTCGAGGTGCTCGCAGCCGGTTGCCAGTTGCAGTTAAAGGACTGGCCGGGGCTGCAAGCCGCCCTCCAAAAAGAGAATTGGAGCGATCCGGCGCATCCGGGGAATGATTTTGAATTCATGCGGCACGCCTATCTGGCGCGCTGCCTCCGGGGCGAGAATTTCGCGGAAGGCTCGGCCTCCGAGTGGGCCGTGGCCGTCAAAGCCGTCAACAACCAGCGGTATGCCGCCCTGCAGAAATACAGCCTCCGAAAACTGTTTGAGCTGGCCATGGCTTGGAACTGGAACACCGAGGCCGAACAGGTGCTCTGGAACGTGGTGAACCTCTACCCGGAGGAAAAATGGGCGTATCCGGTGTTGCGCTATGCCCTGATTCAGTGGCATCGCACCCGGTCGTTCATGCAGTTGATGGATACCATGTCCAAGCGCAATCCGGAGGACCTCGCCATAAAGAATGATCTGGCGGCCACCGCCTTGCTGCTGGGCGCCCAGGAAATCAAACCGAATGACCTGGCTCTGGAAGTCTATCGCAAAGCCCCCGGCAATCCATATTACGCCTCCACTTATGCCTATTCCTTGTACTTGCAGCATGACAACGCCGGGGCACTCAAAGTGATGCAGCAGCTCTCCACCAAGGACCTGCAACTTCCTTCCATCGCGGGTTACTATGGACTTATTCTCAAGGCCAACGGAAACAAGACCGAAGCCAAGGCCTATTTTGATCGGATTGCCACCGCCCAATTGCTGCCGGAAGAGCAGACCCTCTTCCAACAGGCGCAGGTTGGGCTCTAATGGTTCCCTGCGGCGGGCACTTGGTGTCAAAGGGATACGATAAGTCTGAAATCCAGGGATAATGTCCTAAAAGAGCATAATCATGTCCGCTATTCGAATAGATATAATTCCGGATTGGAGTTACATTTTTTCAACAGTCAACGGGGATTAATACAACGCACAAAACGGGGAGTGAATCCAAAGAAACCGGAGGCAATGATGAAAAAGAGCAGTTATTTCCTAATCCTAGCCGCAGCGATTCTCGTGCTGCCGGCCCTTCAAGTGCGGGCGGATGGTAATGGTGATGATCCGCCGCCGCTTCCGGAGCCAAGCACCATTGTGGCCGGTGCCCTGTTGCTCTTGCCGCTGGCAGCCACGGCCGTGAGGGCGTTGCGAAAGCCGCGCCAGTAGAGCCTTTCTCGAACATCAAATCAGATTCAACCGCCGCCCCCGCATTCGTTTGCGGGGGCTTTTGTTTTACCGGGCAAGGCTTCCCACGAATGCCCGGGGCGTGTCCCAAACAAGCACGCACATAGGGGTTTTTCATTGCCACGCCTGTGATCGTCCAAAATGGGGAATTTTGTCGCCAAACCCGCCGGCCGCGGGCACACTCAGATTTGATTCAGACCACTACCATGGAAATTCGAAAAGCTGTCATTACTGCGGCGGGACCCAGTCAGCGAACCTTGCCCTTGCAAACCCTCGTGGACCGTGACGGCAAAACGAAGACCGCCCTGGCCATCATCGTCGAGGAAGCCCTGGATTCCGGCGCCGCGGACATCTGCGTGGTGGTCTGTCCGGGCGATGCCGACGCGTACCGGGCCGCCGCCGGTCCGCATGGCAAGCGGTTGCACTTTGTCGAACAAGCCAAGCCCAGCGGCTATGGGCACGCCGTCTGGAGCGCCCGTGAATTCACCGGTTCCGAGCCGTTCCTGCTCCTGGTGGGCGACCATCTTTACCTGAGCCGCGGGCCCCGTGGTTGTGCCCGCCAACTGGTCGAAATCGCCGCCGCCGAGGCTTGCGCCGTTTCCGCCGTGCAAGCCACCCTTGAAAACAAGCTGCCCTATTACGGCGCCGTCGGCGGCCATCTGGCCGAGAATCGCAAGGGCCTCTACTTGGTCTCCGAAGTCATGGAAAAGCCCACCCCGACCGTGGCCGAGCAGCGCCTCATCGTTCCCGGCCTGCGCGCCGGGCATTATCTCTGTTTCTTTGGCATGCACGTCCTGACGCCGGCGGTGATGAACCTTCTGGGCGCGGATGTGGCCGCCGGCCAGGCCACCGATCTCAGCCATATCCTGGCCCGTCTGGCCACCCGCGAGCGTTACCTGGCCTGCGAATTACAGGGCCGCCGCTTCGACATCGGCCTGAAATATGGCCTGCTCACCGCCCAGTTGGCCCTGGCCTTCAGCAGTCCCGCCCGCTCCGAGGTCCTCGGTGGGATCGTTGAATTGCTGGCGCAGGAAACGCCTTGATCCCGCGGACCCACCCCTTCCAGCCATGGCCAGCCCGCTCATTGAAATCATCACCTCGGCGGATCCAGCAGTCCGCAACCAACCGCTTGATGCCGCTTGCCGCGGCGCGTCCGCCCGCGAGCTCCTGGCCGCCTGCGCCGAGCTGGACGACTTCCGCCGGAACCGCGACAACCTCTACGAACGCGTCCGCGCCCTCTTCTTTCTCTACGCCATTCACCGGTTCCATCTCCCGGCCAAACTGCCCCCCGGCGGCAACAGCCTCATTCCGTACAAGGGCTTCGAGCATCTCCTGCAACGCCGGTTTGAAGAGGCGCTCGAACAATTCCTGTCCGTCCAGCGGGACGCCGGGCCGGGCGACGCCATTTCCAGCGCGTTGGCCGCCGTTTACCAGCGCATTGGTTTCCAAACCCTCGCCGACCAGGTGCGGCGCAGCGTGCGTTCCGTGCGCGGCAACCAGTGGATGTTCCGCATGGGCCATCCAGCCGATCATCCCCTGCGCATCCGCCCCGAGCTCCTGAAACGCCACGAGGACGGCACCTATCCCATCCTGCGGGAGCGCACGCCCGTGCGCATGGATCTGAGCCATTCGGGCTGGAGCGACATCTTCTTCCTGGGCATGGATTTTCCCGAAGGCGCGCGCGTGTTGAATGTCTCCATTGATCTGGGGGTTCATGGACGGGATCAGACCCCGCAACCCCCCGTGGTGGCCTGCCTGCGCGTCATTGACGAACCCGTCCTGCGGCTCACCAGCGTGGATCTGGGCGCCACCGCCGACATCACCAACCTGGCCGAAGTGTTTGATTTCGCCCGCGACTATCTGGGACTGCTCAAGGCCGCCGTGATTGCCGCGGGCATCGTGCCCCCGGGCATCGAGGGCTCCGGCCAGGATCTGGCCGATCTCCTGGCGCGCATCGCCGGCGCCGGCCGCGGGTTGGAACTGGTCAGCCACGTCAACGATATCCCCAAAGGCTCGCGGCTGGCGGTTTCCACCAACCTGCTGGCCGCGTTGATCTCCGTGTGCATGCGGGCCACCAGCCAGGCCCGATCACTCACCGGCGCGCTCGATGAAGAGGAACGGCGGCTGGTTCTGGCGCGCTCACTGCTGGGGGAATGGCTGGGCGGTTCCGGCGGCGGCTGGCAGGATTCCGGCGGCGTCTGGCCGGGAATGAAATTGATCTGCGGCGTGGCGGCCATGGAGGGCGATTCCGAATTCGGCGTCAGCCGTGGCAGGCTCATGCCGGCGCATCGCATCTTGAACCATCAGGATGTTTCACCCGAAACTCATGAGCGCCTGCAGCAAAGCCTCGTGCTCGTCCACGGCGGCATGGCCCAGAACGTCGGCCCCATTCTGGAAATGGTCACTGAAAAATACTTGCTCCGCTCCGCCGCCGAGTGGGCCGGCCGCCAGCAGGCCATGGGCGTGCTGGATGATATCCTGGCCGCGCTCCACAGCGGCGATATTCACCGCGTGGGCGAACTCACCACGCGCAATTTTCGCGAACCGCTCCAGACGATCATTCCCTGGGCCAGCAACGCCTTTACGGAACTGCTCATTGACACCGTGCGCACGGAATTCGGCGGCGACTTCTGGGGCTTCTGGATGCTCGGCGGCATGTCCGGCGGCGGCATGGGCTTTATTTTTGATCCCCGGCGCAAGGCCCACGCCCAACGGCGCCTGCTGGAAATCATGTCCCAAACCAAACGCGAGCTGGAATCCGCCCTGCCGTTCGCGATGGAGCCCGTCGTCTATGACTTCGCCATCAACGAGCGCGGCACCTGGGCGGACTTGCTGCACGGCGATGAGGCCCTCCTGCCGCGGGCGTATTACTCGCTGCACGTGCCGCGCTGGCTCCGCACCGATCCCCACGCCCTGCCCAAGCCGCAGCGCGCCGAATTGGATAAATTCAGCGCCGCCTGCCATGCCAATACGGAATTCTCCGGCATGATCCAATCCCTCTTTGACCGCCTGCTGCCCCGCGCCCGGGCCGATCATGGCAAGCAGCAGAGCCTCGCCGAGTTGCTGGAGCAAAATGGATTTGACCGCGCGCAGCATGAGCAGATCCGGGAGGATTTGAAAAACGGCCGCATCGGCCTGGCGCAAAACCGCCTGCCCGCCAGCGCCGATATCCAGGACGCAACCGATGCGGACGTGCTCGATGCCACGGGGCCGCTGGGTGAAGCCTGCCGCCAAGCCGGTCTGGCCGCGCTCGCCCGCGGGGAACTTGCCGTGGTGACGCTGGCCGCTGGCGTGGGCAGCCGCTGGACCCAGGGCGCCGGGGTGGTCAAGGCGCTCCATCCGTTCTGCAAATTCAACGGCACCCACCGCACCTTCATCGAAACGCACTTGGCCAAAAGCCGGCGGATCGGCCAGCTCGCCGGCCAATCATTGCCCCACGTCTTCACCACTAGTTACCTCACCCACGGCGCCACCGAGGAGTTTTTGCGCCGGAAAAATAATTACCGCTATCCCGGGCCCCTGTTCCTTTCGCCTGGCCGCTCCATCGGCCTGCGCCTGATTCCCATGGTGCGGGACCTCCGCTTCCTGTGGGAGGAGATGCCCCAGCAACGGCTCGATCAGCAGCAGCAAAAGGTGCGCGACAGCTTGCGCGCCGCGTTGCTCAACTGGGCCAGCACGGCCGGCGAGGGCGGCGATTACACGGACAACGTCCCCGCCCAATGCCTCCACCCGGTGGGCCATTGGTTCGAGGTGCCCAACCTGTTGCGCAACGGCGTGCTGGCGGCCCTGCTCGCCGAACGCCCACAGTTGCAGCACCTCATGCTGCACAACATTGACACCCTCGGCGCGGATCCCGACCCGGCGATGTTCGGTTTGCATCTCGCGCAGGACGATTGCCTCACGTTTGAAGTCATCACCCGCCGCCTGGAAGACCGCGGCGGCGGCCTCGCGCGTGTCAACGGCCAGGTCCGCCTCGTCGAAGGCCTCGCCATGCCGCGGGAGGAAGACGAATTCCACTTGCGCTTCTATAATTCCAACACTTGTTGGATCCACATTGACCGCTTGCTGTCGGTGTTTGGCTTGAGCCGCGCCGATTTGTCTGATCCCGAACGCGTGGCCGCGGCCATCCGCCGGGTCGCCGGCCGGATGCCCACTTACATCACCATCAAGGACGTGAAAAAGCGCTGGGGCCACGGCCAGGAGGACGTTTTCCCCGTCAGCCAGTTCGAGAAATTGTGGGTGGATATGACGGCCCTGCCGGAGCTCAAGACGCGGTTCGTGGTGGTGCCCCGTCTTCGCGGGCAACAGCTCAAGGATCAAGCCCAGCTCGACGGCTGGTTGCGCGATGGTTCAGCCGACTTCGTAAACCGACTCTGCTCCTGGTGACCGGAGCGCCGGTTTCCCTTGGGCGCAGTTGCCGCCTGCCTTGGCGCTCTGGGAGCAAGTGCTTGGGAAGAAAACCAATTTTCGTTTGGAAACGCGTAGCGTTCACGCAGCGCGCCGGGCGGCGAATTTGCAGGCAACAAAGGAGCGTCCTAGAAAATCTCACGCCGCGTCTTCTTTGCGCGAAACCTTGCGTCCCCAACGGATCAGACTGGCGCTCAACGGAACGAGCAATAAGGCCCCAGCCATGATGGTGGACGGTTCGGGCACTGTACTCCCGCTGCCATTTGGTTGGGGCCCTGAAGCCATGAGCAGTTCCTGGGGCAGTTGGCAGTTGGGATTCCCCTGGTCGCCCAAGGAAGAAATCGGGGTGAGCAGCGAACCTGAATAACTCGTGTCTCCTGTCAGTCCGGTGATCCAGCTCAGGGCCAGATCAATCGCCCCCGTGTCGTTTCCCACATTGTTCGCATCCTTCACATAAAACTCGGACGCACCGTTCACCACTATGTTTCCGCTTGCGGTCGTATCATACAGGGCCATCCACACGGCCAGTTGCAGCGCGGCCAGGTTTTGGACCGACCCGCTGATTCCGCTGCTCGCGGACGCATTGCCGTAATGGTAAAAGAGGTAAGCCGCATTCTGAATCGCCAGACTCCCGTTGTTCCATAGGGGATCAATCCCGGTCAGGCCGGCAAAGTAGCTCGCGGGCGAGTTATATTCGTACGTTCTGCCCTCGTACAGGCTGCCCTCAAAATCAGTGCACACGGTCAGATAAGTCTGGGGCATGCCGCTATTATCCGGGTAACTCGCATTGTTGGGTTGCGAAATCTGAATGCCGCCCGCGTAAACGCTGCTGCCCGCGCCATTGAAGCTGACATTGAACATCTGCAAATCCTGGGTTCCCCCGACCGTATAATATACGGAGGCGTTCGCCGTCAGTCCCCAGCCGGTCATCAGCGCCAGCGCCGAAAATCCAATTGCTCCAGTTTTCATACCGTGTCTTTAGTAGTTTGATCCACAACCCTGCCTTTCAATGTGTCTACCATAAGTTAAAACGGTGTATGTTTTCAAGCCAATAAAGGGGACATGTTACTTCACTTTTGGGACCGCAGCCGAAAGAGAAAGCAGAGTCATCTCCAGGCGGGCGACCTAGTGCGGTTCCGGTCTCTGGCAGGTGAATGGTTTCTTTGGCGCTTGCCGGAAATGCCACCCGCGTCCCAAAAGCGTAAAAAGATGTCCCATTCTGGCCTAGATGCGGCAGGCCGGTTGATGGCAAACTCTCAAACTGGAAAAGGGGGATGGCCGTGAGGCGGCGGGGTGAAATATTCAAACTCGCAATTACCACGTGACGTCCCAAAAGCGAGTAAACATGTCTCCTTAGGCGATAGTATCTGAAACTCGCCTGTGAGAAAGTAAACATGAAAGGGGCTGGGCGAATACCGCCGGCTTGAAAGAAAAAAGAAGAAATAAACCAAGGACCAAATTATGAAAAAATATACAAAACAACTTACAATCGCAGCAGCGGTGGCCGCGATCGCCGTGTCGGCACCAGTAAGCCAAGGGGCAGTGACCATTGCGCAATCTCTGACGGGCCAGAATTTGATTCAGACGGCACCGCTGCCGGGAGGGGCCATAGATGGAACGGTGTCAACTTGGGTGCTCAGCGGCTTCAATGCGGCTGGATTAACCTTTGTTTTTCAAATCGTGAATGCGGTGGGAGCGCCGGATTCGATTTCAATTGGCACATTTACGACGTTTCCGAGCGCGGTAATTGTGAGCACGGGCACAGCGGCCACTTCCGCCTTCTTTGGTGGCCCGGCCTTTGGTGTGGCGGGCGTCCAGAATTTCAATTATACTGGAGATACACCCGGCGGGGCAGCGACGTTTACCACGCCCACGGGCCAGTTCTTGGGGAAAGGTGATGCAAGTTATTTGCTGTATATCCAGACCGATGTAACCACTATCGGCGCTGGCACGGGCTTGGAGCAGGATAACTTCCAGGCGCTAGGCGCCACGTTGGCGCCCATTCCTGAACCGACGACGATCTTGGCTGGAGCTCTGATGCTGCTGCCGCTCGGTATCGGTGCCATGCGTTCACTGCGTAAGGATCGCACGGTATAATTCGTAACGTTCAATTCTTCTTTTTGCAGGCCGGTCGCAAGACCGGCCTGTTTCTTTTCGGCCCATGCCGGAGCCCAGACCAATCCGGTTTACGCCGGCAAGCCGTGTCACGGGGAAGCTCAAGACCGGGCCACTCACACTGCCAACGACGGCCGGTTACCAACCGGGAGTGGAGGTCTATCATGTCTGGGAGACGCTGGATCATCTGGCGGAGATCCACCTGCTGGCGGCGGACCATGTCATGACGGTGAAGATTGAAAAGGCGGGCGGGATGAACTTGGATTATTTTTTTGTTCACCAAACTTCCTTGAGGGAAACCATATACGGCGGACCGGACCGCTGGAGTGAACGGTATCTCGGGGCGATGGCGGGCCATGCCTGAATCCCAAGGCACTGCGCTTTTTCCGGGCCGAACGCTTCGGGCTTCGCTTGACACCGCCACACGCAAGCCTCATTTTCTTGTGATGGTTGTTAATGACATCATTAAATGAGCGCATCACACAATTTATTCGCCGCGTTGCAGACGTTTGACCTGGGCAACGGGAAACGTGGAAAATTCCACTCCCTGCCCGCCTTGGAAAAGGCCGGCGTGGGCCCGGTTTCCCGGCTGCCGGTCTCCATCCGGCTGGTCTTGGAGTCCGTGCTGCGCAACTGCGACGGGAAGAAGGTGACGGAGGCCAACGTGCGCGAGCTGGCGAATTGGCAGCCCACGGAAACGCGCACGGCGGAAATCCCCTTCGTGGTGGCCCGCATCGTCTTGCAGGACTTTACGGGGGTGCCGTTGCTGGTGGATTTGGCGGCAATGCGCAGCGCGGTGGCCAAGCTCGGGAAGAACCCGAAGCTCATCGAACCCTTGGTGCCGGTGGATTTGGTGGTGGACCACTCGGTCCAGGTGGATTTCGCGGGCACGCCCGACTCCCTGGCGCGGAATCTGGACTTGGAATTCACCCGGAACCGCGAGCGTTACCAGTTTTTGAAATGGGGCATGCAGGCATTCGACACCTTCAAGGTGGTGCCGCCGGGAATCGGCATCGTTCACCAGGTGAATCTTGAGTATCTGGCCAAGGGCGTGTTGGAAGCCGATGGGATTTATTATCCCGACACGCTGGTGGGAACGGATTCGCATACCACCATGATCAACGGCCTGGGCATCGTGGGATGGGGTGTTGGCGGCATCGAGGCCGAGGCCGGCATGCTCGGCCAGCCGGTTTATTTTTTGACCCCCGATGTCGTCGGCGTGTATCTGACCGGCTCCATCCGCGAAGGTGTCACGGCCACGGATGTGGCGCTGACGGTGACGCAACTGCTGCGCAAGGCGAAGGTGGTGGGCAAGTTCGTGGAGTTTTTCGGCCCGGGCGCGGCGGCGCTGCCGATTGTGGATCGGGCGACCATCGCCAATATGGCGCCGGAGTATGGTGCGACGATGGGCTTCTTCCCGATTGACGCCGAGTGCGTGAAGTATCTTCGCGCCACCGGCCGCACCGACGAAGCGGTGATCGCGTACCAGAACTATTACCAGGCGCAGGGATTGTGGGGCATTCCGAAGAAGGGGGACATTGCCTATTCGCAGGAATTGGAGCTGGATTTGGGCACCGTGCTGCCGAGCGTGGCCGGCCCAAAACGTCCCCAGGACCGTATTGAATTGCCCAAGCTGAAGAATGAATTCACGGCGGCATTTTCAAAGCCCGTCACCGAAAACGGGTTTGGCATGAAGGCCGAGGACTTGGGCCGCACCCGGGCGGACGTGGTGATGAATGGCCGGGGCAAGATCTCCATCGGCCATGGGTCGGTATTGATCGCGGCCATCACGAGCTGCACCAACACGAGCAATCCGAGCGTGATGTTGGCCGCCGGCCTGCTGGCGAAAAAAGCCGTGGAACGAGGGCTCAGGGTCAATGCCTCCGTCAAGGCATCGCTGGCGCCCGGTTCGCGGGTGGTGAGTGATTATCTGGACAAGACCGGGCTGCAATCCTATTTGGACAAGCTGGGTTTCAACTTGGTGGGTTACGGATGCACGACGTGCATCGGCAATTCCGGGCCGCTGGCGGCGCCGATCGAGGATGCGGTGGTGAAGAACAATCTCGTGGCCGCGGCCGTGCTTTCGGGCAACCGTAATTTCGAGGCGCGCGTGCATCAGAACATCAAGGCGAACTTTTTGATGTCGCCGCCGCTGGTGGTGGCCTTCGCGCTGGCCGGGCGGGTGGACATTGACCTGGCCAACGACGCGCTGGGGACGGGCAAGGACGGCAAGCCGGTGCATTTGCGCGACATCTGGCCGAGCCTGCGCGAGGTGCGCGAACTGATGGAGGTGGCGTTGCAGCCGGAAGTCTTCCGGAAGCTTTACAAGGATTTTGCGGCACAGAATCCGAAATGGAACGAGATTCCGTCGAGCACGGGGGACGTGTACGAATGGGACCGCCAGTCCACCTACATTCAGGAGCCACCGTTCTTTGAGAACTTCTCCTTGAAGGCGGACGGGATCAAACCCATCAACGGGGCCCGGGCGCTGGCGATTTTTGGCGACAGCGTGACGACCGATCACATTTCGCCCGCCGGCTCCATCAAGAAGACTTCGCCGGCGGGGAAGTACCTGATTGCAAACGGAGTGACGCCGGAGAACTTCAACAGTTACGGTTCGCGCCGGGGGAACGACCGGGTGATGACGCGCGGAACCTTTGCGAATGTGCGGATCAAGAACCTGATGCTGGCGGGCCAGGAGGGCGGCGACACGATCTTGCAGCCGGAGGGACGGAAGCTGTCCATTTACGACGCTTCCCTGGAATACCAGAAGCGCGGCACGCCGTTGATTGTGCTGGCGGGACAGGAATATGGCACGGGCTCATCGCGCGACTGGGCGGCCAAGGGCACGAACCTGCTGGGCGTCAAGGCGGTGGTGGCGCAGAGCTTCGAGCGGATTCATCGCAGCAATCTGGTCGGCATGGGCGTGTTGCCGTTGCAGTTCAAGGAGGGTACGTCGGCGTTCAGCCTCAAGCTGGATGGCACGGAGACCTTCGACATCGTGGGCTTGGACGAGAACCTCCGCCCGCAACAGGATCTGACGCTTAAAATCACGCGCAAGGACGGCACGGTGGAAAATGTGCCGGTGCGCTGCCGCATTGATACGCCCATCGAAATTGATTATTATC
Source organism: uncultured Bifidobacteriaceae bacterium (assembly GCA_964532525.1). Lineage (GTDB taxonomy): Bacteria > Verrucomicrobiota > Verrucomicrobiia > Limisphaerales > UBA11358 > UBA11358. The sequence goes on along the minus strand of CAZHIM010000002.1, from coordinate 30,462 downwards.
AGCACGGCGGCATTCTCCCCTTCGTGTTGCGTCAATTGGTGGCGAAGGTCTGAGCGCGGCGCCGGGATTCCATTCAACGTGAACAAAGCAAATTTCAATGCGCCGGCTGCGCGGCCGGCGCCCCGCAGTCGTCTGCCGAAGGTCGGGCTGCCGGAGCGGGTCATCACGGCGTGCAGCCGGGAAGAACCGGCGGACAAGGTGCTGCGCGAGCAGATCAAGGCCGAACGCAATATTTTGCCGGGCGATGCCCGGGCGGTCTCACAGACCGTTTTCAGCTATTTCCGCTGGCGGGGGTGGCTGGATTTGGCGACGCCGTTAACCTTGCAAATCCGCAAGGCGCGGGAACTGGCCCAGAATTTCCGCGAGACTCCGGAGTCGTTTTCGGACGCCAGCCTCATCCAGCGCGTGGCGCCAGAGTGGCTGGCGGGCGAAATGGAGATCACGGCCGCTTGGGCGCGGGCGATCCAAGCCGAACCGAAGCTGTGGCTGCGCGCGAACCCGGGGCAGGGGATGGCCCTGGTGGAGAAGCTGGGCGCGGCGAAGCTGGAGAAGACCCTGCTGCCGGACGCCGTGCATTACAAGGGCGAGGAGGATTTGTTCAAGCGCGATGAATTTCATGCGGGCGAATTTGAGATTCAGGATATCGCGTCGCAGGCGGTCGGCTGGCTGTGTGCGCCGGAAGCGGGCCAGACGTGGTGGGACGCGTGCGCGGGGGAAGGCGGCAAGCTGCTGCATCTGTCGGCGTTGATGGCCAACAAGGGGCTCATCTGGGCGAGCGACCGCGCCGAATGGCGGTTGAAGAACCTGAAGCGACGGGCCGCGCGCGCCCGGGCGTTCAACTTTCGGGCCGTGCCGTGGGCTGGCGGCGCCAAGCTGCCGACGAAAACCAAATTCGACGGCGTGCTGCTGGACGCGCCCTGCAGCGGCGTGGGGACGTGGCAGCGCAATCCGCATGCGCGTTGGACCGTGACGCCGCAGGACGTGCAGGAGCTCGCCGCCCTCCAAAAGGACTTGCTCGCCAAGGTCGCTTCGGCCGTGAAACCCGGCGGCAAATTGATCTACTCGGTCTGCACCCTCACGCGTTCGGAGACCCAGGCGGTGGTGGCGGATTTTAATTTGAAGTTCGCGGCGGATTTTGAGCCGATGGAATTGCCGGGCCAGGGACCGTTGCTGCCAACTCCAGCCATGACTATCTGGCCGCAGGATTTGGGAGGCAACGGGATGTTTATTGCCGGCTGGCGGCGGAAGCAGTGATTTTTTTTGAGCCTGAAGCAATGAAGGTTTGAATTTAGGCGGGGAAAAACGCAGAATCAGTCAACCCCTGATTCTCATGATCGAACTCAAAGTCCACTGCGATTGCGGTCAGAAGTACAAGTTCGACGTGGAGCCGGTCAACGGCCGGATGCCCTTCACGGTGGCTTGTCCCATCTGTCAGCGGGATGGGACCGCCAAGGCGAACGAAATGCTGCAACAGATGTCCGTGTTCCGGCCGGTGGCGGACGCGCCTGCGGCGGGGCCGGCACCGGCCGTTCCGCCGCCCATCCCCGTATTGCCCGCAGCCCCGCTGCCGACTCGGGCGGCGACCGGGCGATTGCGACTGGACGTATCTGCGGCCGTCGCCCCCCGGTCCGCCCCCGCATCGCCCCCGCTGGCCACGGCGATGGCGGTGACTTTGCCGCCGACCAGCGGCCGGCCGCGGGCCGCGCTGGGGAACGCGGTGGAAGCCAAGACGCAATCGAGTTTTGGCATGGGCATACTGGGGGCCGCCATTGGCGCGCTGGTTGGCTCGATCCTCTACTTTCTGATCTTTCGTGAAACGGCGCTCCATGGATCGGGGTTCCGCAGTCTTCTGGCGCTGGGAGTGGGCGGATTGGCGGGTTGGGGCGCGAACTTATTGGGCAAAGGCGAGGGCAGCAAGGAACTGGGCGGACTGGCGGTCGTGTTCACGGTGGTGGGCGTGTTGGCGGCGCAATACTTCGTTTTGCTGGGAATTTGGAACACGGCGCTTTACGGGGTATACACCGAGAGCGTGGCCGAAGCCAAGCAGGTCGTCAAAGCGATACCCACCGGCTCCGACGCGGAGATTCGGAAGTATCTGGCCGACCAAACGGCCGAGGACAGCGATGTGGTGAAACCTGGTTCGGTAAGCGATGATGACGTAAAGCATTTCCGCGAACGAGAACTGCCTCAGTATCAAGATCTTGCAAGCGGCAAGATCACGCGGGACCAGTACATGGCTGGGAACGATCCTGAAAAGGCCAAGAAATTTGAGAACCACGAGGGGGACACGTTCAAGGGCTTATTTGTCATGATTGCCTTCAACATGTACGGAGTGGCTTCGCTGGTTTTCGGCGGCGGGCTGGCTTACAAGTTGAGCGCCAACGCGTAGCAGGCTCCTCAGTCCGCCGGCTTGACAACGGCCACGACCAGCGCCTCCGGCTTCAAATACTTCTGTGCCACGGCGCGCGTTTGTTCCAAGGTCACCGCTTCGTATTTGGCGTCATCGAGTTCCGAGGATTGGAAGCCGAGGCCGTACAGCTCATCCAGCGCCGTGGTGAGGGCGAGGCTGCCGAGGTCGGCGCGGGCGATCTTCTTCTGGCCGATGATCTTGGCTTTGGCGCGCTGCAATTCTTCGGCGGTGAGGCCTTCGGTGCGGAGGAGTTCGGCTTCTTTGAGCAATTCCTTTTCAACGAGCTCGGCCTTGGCGGGCTCGGTGCCGGTGTAAAATGCGAAGTAGCCCGGAATCAATCCTGTAAAGCTCTGGGCACCAACATAGTATGCGAGCCCCAGCTCTTCGCGAATGCGCAAAAAGAGGCGCGAGCCAAGGTCGCTGCAACATTCCTGGACGAGATCAAGGGCGAAGCGGTCATCGCTGGCCAAGGTGGTGCCGGGGTAGCCCAGGACCAGGACGGCCTGTTTTTTGTCGCGGGTTTCGGTGACGCGCCGGGGCGTCGCGGGCGGGGAGCCGGCGGCGGAAATCCGCATGCCCGCACCAGGTTTCCACTTGCCAAAGAATTTTTCGACTGCCGCTTTTGCCTCGGCCGTTTTGACGTCGCCGAAGATGGCGAGCACGCAGTTATTGGGGACGGCGAGCCGTTGGTGGAAGGATTTGATGCCGGCGACCGAGATGGTGGCGACGGTTTCCTCGGTGCCGAGGGAATCGAGACCATAGCCGGCGCTGCCAAAGAGGGTGCGGCGCATGGCCAGGCTGGCACTTTTGAGCAAATCATCCTTGCGGGAGCGAATGCCGGCGGCTTGGATCTCCTTTTCGCGCTCCAGCTCTTCGGCGGGGAATATGGGATGGAGGACAACATCGGCGAGCAATTCGAGGCCGAGGTTGAAATCCGAAGTAAGAACCTCGGCATTGACGCCAAAGCTGTTGTTGCCGCCGTAGCTGTCAATCTGGCCGCCGACGGATTCGATTTCGGTCGCGATTTTTTCGGCGGAGCGGGTGGCGGTGCCCTTGAGGAGCATCTTGGCCAGCAGCATGGTGGTGCCGTTGCTGGCCGAGGTCTCGGCCAGGACCCCGCCTTGGAACAAGGCGCGGAACTCGACGAACGGCAGACGGTGATCCTCCTTCACGAGGAGTTTCAAGCCGTTGGACAACTCGATCTTCTGGATGGGATGATCCACCTCGCTCTCGACATCGGCCTTGGCCTTGGGGGCGCAGCCGGGAGGCAGGAGGGCGTAAAGGGTGCAGTTCTCGGGCGTGAGGTAATGGCGGGTGACGCGCTGGACATCGGCGATGGTGACCTGCTTGACGGCGGCGAGGTAACGCTCGGAGAAATTGAGATCGTTGGCGGAGAGCCAGTTGGAGCCGAGGTTTTGGGCCTGGCCCTCCATGGTTTTGCGGGCGGAGAGGGTGGCGGCGATGAATTGCTTCACCGCCTTTTGCAATTCGTTGGCCGAGATGGACAGGGATTTGACCTTTTCGATTTCAGCCAGGATGGCGTCGCGCGCGGGCTCAAATTGACTGCCGTCCACCATGGCGCTGACGCCAAAGAGGCCGGGCAAGCCAGGGCTGTAGGTCCAGGCATCCACATGGTGCACGAGCCCCTGCTTTTCACGGACCTGCTGGAAGAGGCGGGAGCTGCGCCCGCTGCCGAGCAAGACGGAAATCACATCCAGGACGGGAATATCGGCGTGGCGGAGTTCGGGAATATGCCAGGCAAAATGGACGTGGCCGAGCTCGACGGGCGATTCCTCGATGATTTCGCGGAAGGCGGTTTGTCTGGGTTCCAAGGGCAGGACGACCGGCGGCATTGCGCGGGACTTGCTGGCGGCGTAGGCGGTTTTGATCTGGGAGACGACGTCCTGGTTCTTGACGTCGCCGGCGATGACGAAGAAGACGTTGTTGGGCGCGTATTTTTCCGAATAATAGCCGCGGATGTCGTCGGGCTTCACCTCGTTGAAAATGTCCGGATAACCGATGATGGTGAAGCGGTAGGGGCTCTTGGTGTAGGCCACTTCAAAGAGGCGGCGGCTGGCGCGCCGGCCGGGGTCATCCTGGCACATGTCCATTTCGCGGCGGATGACGTCCATTTCCTTGGCGAGTTCATCCGGCGGCAGGGTGGCGTGCTGCATGATGTCGCACAGGATGTCGATGGCCTTGGCGGTGCCGGTGTTGGGCACGTCAATGTGAAAGACGGTGCGGTCGAAGCTGGTGTAGGCGTTCATGTAACCGCCCGCCTCCTGGACTTCCTGGTCAATGCGGCTGCCGGGGCGGGTGGTGGTGCCCTTGAAGAGCATGTGTTCGAGGACGTGGGAGAGGCCGGCGCCGAGCCATTTGCCCTCATGAATGCTGCCGGTGGCGCACCAGGCCTGGGCGGAGACGACGGGCGCGCAATGGTCTTCGCGCACGATGATGGTCAGGCCGTTATCGAGCGTCGTGAGGGTGACACCGGCGGGGATGGCGGGGATGGCGTTGGAAATTTCTTTGGACATTTAAAATTATTGAGAGAAAAGGTAACCGGAAACGGGCCGGGGGCAAATGAATTTGGCGGGCTGCCGGCCGCGAGCGCTTGAGCACCGTTGCCCGCTCGCGAGCGGCATGGCGCTTCGCTTCTCGCGGCAGTTCATGACGTCCCTGGCAATTGCAACGCGCCCGGCAAGTCCGTTCGCGTCATGGACTGCGCCGGCAAAGCGTAGCGGCGACGGCGCTTTCGCACGCACGAGCCGCGAGCTTTTGTGGACCGGTGTCCGAGCGAAAGCGGCGTGGCGCTCCGCTTCCCGCCGCAGTCCATGACGCTCCGCGCAGTTCCGGCAACCCCGGCAATTTCGTTCGCGTCTTGGAATGCGCTGGCAACCCGAATCCACAGCAGTTGTTCCCCGTTGCCGGGATCGTTTGGCGGCGTGCCCGGGACGGGCGGGCGGGCCCCAAAGGTTTTTGGGGTTGACGAGGCTTGACGATGCAGGGTTTTGCTGGGGTTTTCGCAGATTTTTGCGATCGAAATTGAGGGCTTTTTGGGGGTGCAGCGGAAATGCTTTAAACCACAGATGCACACAGATTAACACAGATAATAAGACCTTTTGGGCGACCAACGAAGTGCCAGGCCAAATGGTTTTCACCACGCCGGGACGGATGCCACTGGCAACGCCTCTTAAAATCTGTGTCCATCTGTGTTCATCTGTGGTGGGTTTAACAAAACCCTTTGTTTATTAGGGTTTGCTCGCACGATGGACGGCCACTGTCAGCAAAACTGTCAGTCACGGGGCGGATGGTAAAACAATTCGCCACAACTGGCTAGAACTTGCTGAAACTCGCCACTACTGGCGTTCGCAAACGTCGTGGATAACGGACTGAAATTTCGATTCAGAGAATCATCTATGAAATCGAAATACACCTTGTTCCGGCGCGGCGAAATGTTCTACATGCAGGACAGCGCCACCGGCAGACAGACCAGTCTCCGCACCAAAGACGAAACCGAGGCCAAGAGCCTGCTAGAAGCCCGCAACGCGGCGCAGCGCCAGCCCGTGCTAAACTTGCACCTGGCCCGCGCCTACCTCACGGCCAGCGACCCGGCCTTTGTGGAACGCACCTGGCAGACCGTCATGGAGCAAATGCAATCACGCGGCAAGGACAGCAGCCGCGAACGTTACGCCAGCGTGTTCAAGTCGGAATCCTTCAACGGACTTCGCAACAAGAAATTGCTGGAAACCACCACGGACGATTTTTTTGCCGTGTTCAAAGACAACAAGGTTGCCATTAACGAGTTTTTGAAACGGCTGCATAATTTCGCCCTTCACCTTGGCTGGATTGCCATTCCCATCGTCGCCCCGTATCTCTGGCCCAAATACGAAGCCAAGGCCCGGCGCGGCATCACGCGGGAGGAACAAGAAACCATCCTTGCCCGCGAGAAAAACGCCGAGTGGAAATTGTTCTTGGAATTGCTTTGGGAAACCGGCGCGGCGCAGAGCGACGCCGCGAACATGACCGCCGAGGATGTTGACTGGCAAAGCCGCACCATCACCTATTTTCGGATGAAAACCGGCTCGCGAGCGCAATTCACGATCAGCAAGGCGCTGGAAAAGGTGTTGCAGGAGTTGCCGACCACCGGCCCGCTTTTCCCGAAGCTGTCCACCTTCACGGCCAACGACCGGGCCAGCCGGTTCCGCCGCCGTTGCCACAAGGCAGGCGTGTTTGGCGTCACCCTGCATTGTTTCCGCTATGCTTGGGCCGAACGTGCCAAAATGGTGGGAATGCCGGAACGGTTCGCACAGGCCGCGCTTGGACACAACAGCAGCGCGATTCACCGCGCCTATGCCAAGCGGGCCGAGATCATTGTCCCGTCCCTGGAGGAATACGAGAGGAAGTTTGCGACCGCGAACACCGCGCCAGCGCCGCAGACGGCGGCAGTAGCTTGATGCCGGAGCACAGAAACGCGGCTGAATCGTTCAGAATTCAGCCGCGTTTCGCTGTTGGGGACTCTCGCGTCCCCAAACCCAGCGCCGAGAGGGCCAGCCCTCTCGACTCCGTTGCCGCTCGCGCTGGCCTTATCGCTGACGCGCAGCTTTCCGCGAGGCGGAAAGAATACTGTGTTAAAAAGGGTGCAGCTTAATCAACTCGCCACATGAAATGTCATCATGCCGATGTCTGGACCTGCAAGTGGCCCGGTCATAGTTCCGCGATAAATAGCAGTATCCTAAAATTAGGATCAGGATGGCGGGTCTTAAGAAGATTGGCCTTTTTCACCGTATATCCCACGTTCTTCAGTAAACCGGGGTAGTTGTGAATGTACATATAATTTCTGAAGGCAACGCTGGGCTGGTCGCTCGTTGAAAATGCGTAAGGCTTCCCAGTCTGCCAACTTATGCCGCACTGTTCGGCCCCAACGATATACTTAAATCCTGCTTTGGCGCATTTCTCATAAAACTCTCTAACGCAAGCCTCCGGCAAACACACGAGTGTTCGCATGTGGAAGCAGAGAGCATTGTCCCACGATTTTGACCCCATGTAGTCAAATATATTACCAGCGACAAATGACAGGTTTGGGAGGTTGAAGAACCGCTCGTTATAAACTTTGGTCAGCACTGATCTGTCTATTCCATAAAAGTGGGTGTTCGTGAGCTTTTCCGCGAGTTGACCATCCACATATCCATAAGACACGCCGAAGTCCAATACCTCTTTGATATCGGCTTGGCAAATGCAGCTTTCCAGCATGGGAATGACCGAAGCGTATAGTTGATGCGATTCTGTTTTTTGGGTATCCCAAGACCCTTCCAATAACTGTTTTCTGTAATGTTCGGCGTTGCCCAATTCGTCATACTCTGAACTGTACCCAAATCCTGAATCGAAGGCGACTGCCTCTGCTCCTTTCCCGGCAAACTCGGAGTATTGCCGGGTAAGCTGATAAGCCCGGTCAACATTCTCTAAATGCGTCACTACCTTTTTGGCGAATCTAAGGCCCTGTCTTGCACCTGGAATCATGAGCGAACGGGCGACAATTTGCCTTACTTGATAATTGAGCATATCTGCACGGCTGGGGTGCATTGTGATGTCTTCCAGATTGGTCATATTGCTCCTATCGCATTAATGCCGGAAACCGTTTTACAGAGGGATTCAGCCTTGACTCGGGGCTTGCACTCGCCCTGATATAGCATCCCTGCGCGTAATTCTGTCAAGGATAATCTATTGCATGTTGCAAGCTTGCGCTATGTGCGTATCAATCATTCGCAAATGCTTGCGCGGATGGCCATGCCGCTGGCTAAGTCTGGTTAGCCGCCATTCGCCGAGGTGAAGCTAGTGCGAATTAAAAGGCCGTTCTGCGAACCGTTCACAGAACGGCCTTTTTTTGCGTTTTGTTTTTGCCAGTGCGTGTTGATGGCAGTGGTCATTTTCACCAGCCAGGCACGATCTTTGGCCGTTTCTAAAAGGTCCGCCGTGGCAAAATACTTGCTGCCGTTGGCCGAGGGATTGCCCAGCGGCTTTAGCAGGCGGGAATGAATCAGCGCCGGGATGTCATGCGACTGGCAGTTGAGCAGCCAACCGGCTTGCTCCGCCGTGAGGCGGACGGGCAGTTGGCCCACAAGCGACAGGAACCGATGCTGATCGTCTTTCATACGCAACACCAGTCGCATCCGCGCCAAAAAGCGAACACGAAATAATTTGCCACACGGGAAGGCGAGGCTTTAGCCTTGCCGGGAGCAAATGGAACAGGTCATCAAACTTGTGAAAACCTACCGGCTGACGGTAGGACTGGCGGAACGGCTCCGGCTGGCGGAAGAAATCTTCCGCCTGATTGAGCCGGATTTGCGTTTTTTTGTATTCAACGCCATCCAACCGCCCGCCGCCCAGGACGTGTTGCAGGAGGTTCTGAAAAGCATCACCACCAGCCTGAAAAAGTTTCAAGGCCAAACGGACAAGGAATTTTGGGCCTGGTGCTACCGGATTGCCCGCAACCGGCTGAATGACCATTTCCGCGAAAAAGCCAGTGATCGCTTGCAGCCCATGCCCCCGGAAGACCTTTGGCAGTTGGTTGAATCATCGGCGCAGGCGTCGCCGCTGTCGGCGGCGGACAAGCATGATCTTGAATACGCGATGAAATTGCTGACCAGTTCAAAACCGGAATGTTACGATTACCTATGGAAACATTTTGTCTTTGGGCTGAATTACGCCGAGATTGCCGAGGAACGAAACCTGAATTACGATAACGTGAGAATGAAAATCGGGCGCTGTTTGGACGAAGCCAAATCGCTCGTTGCCTGACCATGCCAAACCAAAAGACAAACGCCGAAGCCGCGCTTCAAAAATTGGGGCAGCGCATCCGCTCAGGCTGGTCAAAGCAGCACCCCATCGCCGAGCAGAGCCTCGACACGGTGCGAACCACCGTGCGCCAGGATTGGGAACAGGAGCAGCAGGCCAAGCGCACAAAGAAGCCTACCGCACCGACCAAGACCCGCCACCGCAAGCCGGACGAGCCTGACATGGGCAGGTGAAAAAGTCCGGCATCATTTGCGATGCCGGAAGGCCGAGAAGATTTTGGCGCAGGCGGTAAGAAGTTGTGCCAGCGCGTTAATCAGCAGTATGAAATCAATCGTTGTCATGGTTTTCCTCCATTTTGGCCCGCCTTGATTGGCGTGACGTGAACAGGGGAAAAGCCAAGGGAAAGCAGAGCGGGAAGGGCCGTATCACGCCGACGGGTCGGGGCGAAGCTGCACAAAAGCAGTGCGGAAGCAAGCAGCCTTGGACGCTTTAGCGATTTGGCTATGGCTGTTTCATGGGCACGCCAGGGGCGGCGAGGGGGAAAAGCTGATATTGATTTCAAGACACCCGGCGTTGATTGCGCTGGCTACTCTTTCGCCGCAGCTTTGTCGAGATAATCGGCCCACCATTGCATCATCTTCCGGCGTTCCGGCAGGTATTGCGCATGGTTGGACGTCGCTGACGCCCCTGATTTCCTTCATCGGCGGCGTGCAGATGGTGTTCCTAGGCGTAATCGCGGAGTATTTGTGGCGGACAAGTGGCGATGTAAAATGCCGCTATTACGGCATGGACATTGTCCACGAGAAGAAAAAAAACTAGTTGCTTCCTTCGCTAGTGCTTGTGGCACAATTAGCCAACGGTTCGGTGGAAATATCCACCAGTTTCCTAGTCCAATCCCTGCGCTGTTGTTCTGTTGCAGTCAGCCGCAACCACAAATATTGCAAGCCGGTGTACCAATGCAGACTTTTAACAGATGGTTGTAGTTGAAGGCTAATCTGGCAGCCGCTGCGATCCACAGGAACAGCTTTGTTAGGCCCGCCGTTATTGCACTGCGCCGTGTGCCATATCAGTTCGTCCTGATACATTGAATCACTTAATGGCCCGGAAGAAAAAATAATCCATTGGTGACTTGTGCCGTAGACCTCTTGCAACATCATTTCATATTGATTTTTATGAAAACGATCACGGAAATAATTACGGTCCTTTTCCATAAATAGAAAGCTGGCATTCTGCATTAACTTGTTGTCACGCATATGCTCCATAACACTATGTTCAAAGGCACCTTGTGTTTGCCAATACGCATAGTCTTTAGATAGCGTGAGAAGTGAGAGGGCGGCCAGACCCATTAAGATATGCCTGCGCAATGTCTTGCGTTGGACAAAATATCCTACGACAGATACGAAAATAGTCCCAACTAAGAATCCAACCGGCGTCAAATGGCGCATTGTAAAGCCGAAGGTGCTTGCATGGCGTTGCGCCACAGTGAAAGGTGAAGCAATTGCTCCTAATACGATTAGTAGGAAACATATATGCAACAGATGCATGCGTGCCGATTTGTCGATTATGCAGCGCTGGTAAAAAATGACGCCATATGCGATTAGCGCCAGCCATAATGCAAGGTTAACGTCGTGATGCCATCTGTAAGTAGCCAAGTTCACAATATTAAAATCGAGCGCCGAGGCATAATAAATATGGTAGCTTTGAAGCAAAGCAAGCGGGGAAATATTGATATCGCGAGAATTGGAATAAGCGCCGTGTGCTGGCATGAACAGGCACATGACGCCAATATAGGCAATGGCCACGAGTGGAAAATCCGCATAGCGCTTGTAATAAATATACAGGCTGCCAGCGATTTTCCTATGTTCAGAAAATTTCCGCGCCCACACGATAAACGGCACGATGAGTCCTGCAATTACATATGCCTCGCTAACATAGCTTGCAATAAGCATTATGTGCGCCAATATACGCCAGACCAGTCTATTTTTTTGATTAGGTGCGCATGAGTTCTCAAGCAATAATAAAATACCCATTATAAAAAATGGTAGGGCTTCTATATAAAACAAAGCCGTGGAAGCTAGGTGCACCTGATAAGCGGGGTAGGAAACACCAAGCAATACCGCTATCAGGCTCTCAAATGGCGTGAAGAAACTGTGGCGCAGCAGCAGTATGTAGTAAAGCAACCCAGACACGGTTATAGCTATTACAGCGACTATATGAAAACCGGTAACCGTACCGAAATATTTACCAAGCCACAAATAGATCTCACCCAGAATAATCCTGCCATTTTGATTCCATGCCTCCAGTAGATCTTCGTAATGTTCTTCCTTTATTGCTATATGGTAAATCCAGCCATCCCAGTATGGCAGGTCATTAGTGAGCAACAGCAAATGCGCACATAGCGTGTATGCGATTATAACGGAGAAGGCTGGATAATTTTTCAGTAGAAACTGGTGCATTTACATAATGTGCTAAAAGCCAAGCCCGATACGATAATTTAGGCCTGCCAGACGGCATGTCCTATTATTGTCGTTGTATCAAGATGTTTATTCATTGCAATAAATTTTGCACCGAGTAAAGTCTGCGTGGTGGGTTTTGGAGCCTTTGGTGAGGTGCGAAACCCAAACTGCAAGCCCCATCACCCTCCGGTAGCGACAGCCAGGGTTTTGAAGATCTGATAGTGCTGGCTACTTTTTCGTCGCAGCCTTGTCGAGATAATCGGCCCACCATTGCATCATCTTCCGGCGCTCCGGCAGATATTGCGCATGGTTGTAGGCGGCGCGGACCCTATCGCGCTCCATGTGAGCGAGTTGTCGTTCGATAACGTCCGGGGGAAATCCGTTCTCGTTCAAAATTGTGCTTGCCGTAGAGCGAAAGCCGTGCCCCGTCGCCTTCGAGTGATACCCCATACGATAAAGGGCATATATCATCGTGTTTTCGGACATGCAACTCAAAGGCTTGTGCATGTTTTGAAAAATGAAATCGCCGTTTCCATTATGTTGCTGTAATTCCCTCAAAACCGAGACTGCCTGTTTTGACAGGGGGACTATGTGAGGATCACGCATTTTCATACGCTCTGCGGGAATGCGCCATTCTGATGCGTCGAAGTCAATTTCCCGCCAGACAGCGGCCCGTAACTCTGTCGTGCGAACAAAAGTAAGCAGTAGGAGTTTGAGCGCCAACCTAGTTTGTATTTTCCCGTCATACACTTCCAATTTTTTAAGATACTCTGGCAACTCATCAGCCTTAAGATATGACCGATTTTTCCTTACCGGCGCTTTTAGCGCTCCATGCAGGTCAGGCACGGGGTTCCGTTCGGCCCGCCCGGTCGCAATCGCATACATGAAAATCTGGCCGCACGTTTGTTTTAGTCTGTGAACCAAATCGAGAGCACCACTCTTCTCCACAACACGCAAGACGGACAGGATTTCTGGCGCTTTTATGTCAGTGACCGGTCTATCGCCAAGCAACGGGAAAACATGCGTTTCTAATCGCCCAATCATTTTTGCACGATAATTAGTTACCCACTCATGCTTATGCTGCTCATACCATTCGCGGGCAATCGTTTCAAAACTGTTCTCTTCTTTGAGGATTGCCAGTCGCTTGGCCTCTTTCCTTTTCTCGGCGGGGTCATTACCCGCCGCCAGCGCTTTTCGCGCTTCTGTCCGCCTTTCCCTTGCCTCGGCAATGCCAATGTCAGGATACACACCCAAGGCCAGTATTCTTTCCCGTCCAACAAAGCGGTATTTAAGCCGCCAATACTTACTGCCATTGGGATGCACCAAAACGAACATCCCTTCACCATCTGTCAGTTTATAGGGCTTGCCTTTCGGCTTGGCGTTGCGAATCTTCGCATCAGAAAGAGGCATGGGGATACATCCATCTCTGGTTGGTGATACATGCCCTAAATTGTATCCCCAATTAAGGCGAATGTCAACGATCCCACGCGGCCACTCGCGGCCAATAAAGTATCTTGTGATTGGCTTTCAGCCTATTTCCAACGGCCTCCGATGGCCGTTAACGGACGGTAGCGTCCAATTAGGGTGGTGCCCGCGGCCGCACCAAGAATTCATAGCTAACGACTTGTTTAATATATTGATTCTGGATTGGAGATTTTCTGTATATCCCCAAATATATCCCCAACCAATTAAAGGCCGAAGTGCATTTCTGCCTTTGATTAAACAATAGCAAACTACGCGACGTGTTTGTAGCGAAAAAGTTCAAAGGCATTGCCGCCCCCTAATTCTCTGTCTGTTTATCCGCGAGCGATTTGATTAACTCCCTTATATCTTCTGCTTTCCAGGCAGTGCATCGCGGTGACAACTTCACTGGTTTCGGAAAGCGTCCCTCTCTGACTCCATCCCACCAGCTCGTCTTGCCGAGCGGGATGACGCTCAGAACTTGCGGCAATCGCAAGAACCCCGTTTCTGGTAAATCGTGCATATTAAACTCCCTTTCTTTCCAACTTCAAAAAATCAAATTCAAACCCGGTTTTAATGCAAACCGAGTCCTGGTTGTTTTTCTCTTCCCCCTTTGTCTTTCTTTACCGCCACGGACGGCCCGCCTTGCTCGACCACAACCTTGATGGATTCGATGAACGGTGCCGTGCCGTCCTTTGGCATCGGCCACCTTTCAGGATCGTATTCCTGAATGAATTCAGCCGTGCCCATTTGCAGCGCCATAATCAACGGCTGCAAATTCCTGCCCTCCACCAAAACGATCATCATAAACGAGTAGTAGAGGGCGAAGTTCGTGCCATACGGCCCGTCGTGCGCAATGTCCAAAAGGTATCCGTAACCCGGCGTTCGCCAGCTTTCCTTTGCCTGCCTTATGGACAGGCGTTCAACTCTGTCTTTGACGTCAAAGGCCACATATTCATTCGGTCCTTTGGGCGGTGTTGGTTCCACCACAACGGCAGCCGGTTTCTTCCGGTATTGTGCAAGTAGGTCGCTCATACACCCCTTTCGATGGCGCTCCTTAAAGCTGTTTTTCTCCCTTTCCCAGGAGCGAAACCCGACTGGCGATCCATTTGGCGAATATGGGCGGCATAGATGGCAACACCGCCGGTCAGCTTTGCCAAGCCGACCGTCTGTAATGCCTTGACGTTAACGACTGCGCTCATTCCTTGTCTTTTCAGTTCATCATTCATTTGCTTTATCTTTCCATTTCCGGGCCTTTGTCCTGCCGCGAATTGAACAGCTTTTGCCAGGTCTTCTTGACCACATCGCGGGCTTGGTCGCGGACACGCGAAGCAAGCAACATTGTCTTGTCCCACCAATTGCCCATGCCGTAGTGCTGGATTTCACCATTGCGCTGAATCGCCCGAATAAACGGCATGGAATCATTGATGAGTTTAACTTTGCGGACGACCCTGAACCGCTCCGGGTCTTCCAGGACGCCATTGCGTTTCATAGCAGTTGCCGCCACGCCGATTTTCGGCTGCGGCAAGCGGTCAATCCCCTGATCTTTGAGAGACCGGTGATCCACCCGCTCATCACACCCGGCTTTTTCCAAGGCGGCATTGACGGCGTTGGCCCATGACTCGCGTTGCTTGACCAGCAACCCAACGTCATTCCATTCCCTTGGTTTTTTGGCGCTGAATTTATCGCCGTCAATTTTCCGCATGGTGCATAGGATATGCACATGGGGATTTTTGCCGTCCTTGCTGTGATGAAGTGAGACCTCGGCAATCATGCCGGAGGTCACAAGTTCTTTTTTCGCCCAATCCACTGCCGTTTGGAATTGCGCGTCAGTGGAAAGCTCGCGGGGGAGAGCCAGAATAAATTCGCGGGCGAGTTGCGCGTCCTTACGCTTCTCGCCCGCTTCAACGGTGTTCCAAAGCTGGCCTGTATTGGTGGCCCAGGCCGGAGCGCCTTCCGGCGCAAGTATGGTGGATTCAATTACGCTCTTGACTCTGCGGGCATAGTCAAAGGTCTTGTCCCGAATCTCATCCTTGAGTTTGGTCCCTGTCCGGTAGGCGGCTGCGGCGACGACAGAACGCCCCCGGTTTTCTCTGGCGAAAATCTTCGCCTCTAATCTAAAAATTGCCATACTACTACTCAGTCGGCAATGACTCCCTATTCCGAACATTCTATCACGAATTGTGTAATCTTGTCTCATAAATATCATGTTAATAAAGGGTGAGTGCCGGTTTGCCCGTTTGCTGCAACGCGGCAAAAATTTCCCGCCACACGCAAATTTGCAAGCGTCAAGAGGGCTGCGCCGCAAAGCAAGCAGTCGCAGTAAAAAAGCCCTAATTGCGCGGTTATACATTGCCCCCGCAATGTTGACCGCGCAGGAGGCTCAAACGCCGCCTCCTTGACCACGCTTTCACCGGGCGGGTTGCCCAACCACGCCCCGTAAGGACTCGCCGCCCTTACGAATCCCGGCCCAAAGGAGCGTGGCTCCCTTGGAACCCTGCCAGCCAGGGAAACGCTTTCCCTGGACCCTTGCGCAAGGGCGTGCCGCCCTTAACATCCCTGCCCAAAGGATGCCTCCCTTGGAACCGGCGTTGCAAGGTGCGTCTCCCCGGCGTGGCGGAAGCTAATTCCTTTGCGCTTCGGACAACGCCGGGGTGGCCTTTGCCACCACAGCTACCGAGGTGCCGGTTTTGGCATCCAGCCGCGCATTCGATCCGGCGGCTCGCTTGTAGCCCCACAGGGCGCATACAAATGGAAGGAAAAGCAGGGCAAGCCCTGCCGTGGGGAACGCGAAGAAAAAGAGGATCACCAATATGGTGAACGGCACGACGAAGTCGAGAATCGTGCCGAAGTAGATGCCGAGGCCAAGTCCGCCGAAGGCGAAGCCGATGACGGCAGCAGCAGCCGGACTTTTTCTGGTCTTTAACGGCGGCATCGCGTCTGCAATGTCGAATGCCTTTTTCCAGACGTTGGAGGGGATGTTTGATGTGCTCATATTATTACTGTTATTTTGTTTTTGTTGTTTGTTTGCGGTGTTCGAGGGAAAATCTGCGGCGGTTCCTGTGCAGGTGGTTGTCGTTTGAAGTTGGCACTTCATGGAATTGTTTTTCATTTTCCTGAGCTTGATCTTTTCGGCGATGTCCGGTCCAAGTCCGACTTGTATGCCTTGCTGTGGCGGCTGACCCTTGGCGGTCGTGTGCTCGGTCGGCTCAATCACCAGCGCGACATGTTGCGAAATCGCAATGCTATCAAATATGTCCATGTCACGATTGCGCTCGCGCATGAATACGGCATGTTCAAATACCCTGAGACAGGCAGAACTGAATCCGATCCACAGGGCAAGCGCCGGCAGTGAGGGCAAGAGGACAAGTCCGACAAGGGCGCATACGATGGGATCAAAAAACCGCTCTACGCGACCGTTTTGGCGGCAGAATTCTGGAAGCCATTTGAAGTTGAAAGGGCTTGAACCAAGATAGTAGCTGTGCGAACGGACATTGCGATTCCACTCGCGCCACTTCTTGAACCGCTGCGACATGCCGCTAAGAAACGACAGGATGGCAAACAGCAGCAGGGCGAGCGGCCCGCCGTCATGGCTGCCGGGCATGGCGAGGATGGCGACAAGGGCGAGAATTCCATTGACGGCAAACAAGGCCAACGGACTCAGGATGCGATAGCCCAGATCTTTTCGTAGCAGAGTGAGAATGGTCAACGCAGGAAATCGCGCCAGCCAGACCGCGTCAGCGTATTTCTGGGCAAATGACGTTTTATCAGGAGGTTGGAATGACATGTTCTAAGATTGGTTGAAGGTCATAAACTTGTAGGGCAGCCATTCTCTGCCGTCGAAAAACTGGTGTCCGCCCAGATACAGGATGCACTCCACCTGATTCCCATATCGTGGCCCCCCGTGCTTTAACGTGGCGAACGTGGCCGGTTCGACAAAGAAGCGGCGTTGCTCGGCGATGGAAACCCCGGCGTTGTGACCGGCGTTTTGTGGTGTCATCATCGGAATATTGTTATTTTCCGACTGGCTGGCGTTGGTGGTGGTGACGGGCACCCACCGTTCGCCCAGGAGCCGTGCGGCCCATTGATTGGTGTCGCCGCAATTCTGGCAGAACCACTTGGCCTGAAGGTTGCCGAGCAGCGAATCCACCACTTCGTCACTTTTCAGAACCCGTTTTAGCGATTCGCGGTTCTGCGAAAGCATGACTGTGCAGCCCCCCGCCGAACGGGCAACCGCCTGATACTCCGAGTCAAATCGGGTGACGAACTCCTGACACTCGTCTTGCCACAAAAAAACTGGACGTAGAAAACTTTTACGGTCGGCAGGCGGCACACGGCGCAACACCGCCATCTCGAAGCAAAATTTGAATATCAAGTTGGCAATGCGCCCGACGATCCGGTACTGCGCAATGGGCAGGTTCACGACGATTATTTTGCCGTCAAAGCTGTCCTCCGGCTTTATGTTGGTGTCGGATGAGAAAATCTTGCGCAACGGGCGCGTAACAAGTGGCTCTATCAGGGACGTAAGCATCAACTCAATGATGCTGCGGGTTTTATCGGAAATTTGCGGCCAATCCCGCATCCAGAAATCGAAGCATTCTTCATAATCGGCACGCACTTGCGGGTCGGCCTTTTGGGTCGCCATGTCGGCCTCGGCAATGATCTGTGCGCAAGTGCTATCCTTTCTCCATTCCGGGTCATGGACCTGTTCCGGGGTATGGGCGGCGGTGTTGACAATGGAGCGCAACAACGGCAGGGAGACCTGCAACCCTGCCAACAGAACCAGATTCACAAGGTGGGTATTGGTCGTATGGACGCTCTGTTCCCAAAATTTGCTGCTTCCTCCACCGGTTTCGATATTGCCAGAGATGGCAATTCCGATTTCGTCCAAAATATGGACAAGGTTTATTGCCAGCCCGCCACCTTCATCCGGGCGGCTGGCTTCGCATTCCATGAAATTGAATCGCCAGGTGCCTGCGGCATCAATGATGACAAGGTCATCCTCCCTCCCTGCCTCGGCTGCCCATTTTGCAAATTGTGCCGATTCGTCGGGCTTTGAGCAAAGGACAATGCCGCCAAATCCGGCGGCGAGATAGCCTAATGCAAGAAAGCGGGCAACGGCACTGGTTTTCCCGCTGCCGGTTGCACCGAAAACTATGTTGCCCGTGAGGGCGTCGCCGATCCTGAAAACGTCGCCCCCACCCAAATCGCGAATTATGGTCATTGGGTCGAATTCCGGCAGGTCAATTTGGTTCGTATTCACGCACGAAACATGCGAGACGATCTAGGTCTTACTATGATAAAATCGAAAAACTTGGCAAAAAAGCACGGTCACACCATCGGAAACATGCTTAAAACCATTGTGTTTATTGGTGATTACGAATGCCTGTGAAAAAAAGAGTCAAAAACAGGTAAAAAGAATGGTTTTCCAGCATGATGAGGAGGGGCATGGAAGTTTTTCCAGCCAGCCTTCTTATGCGGGAACCATCCTTTCATGCGCGTCATGACGCGCATGTTGACGCCTACGTAACGTAGAGCGGGTCTTGCCAAGCATTTCTGCGCGCGGCGGTCCCATCGGGAATGGGATCACATACATGGTGCGGCCAACCATGCACGCTTCCATGCGGGTGGCACAAATGAAAGTGCGGTCCTCGATGCGAGCCGAGCCACAAGCCGAACCCATGAACACGCCGTGCTCCCAGTCAAACGCCTCTTTCACCAGCGGTATCGTGCTTGACCGCCGGCGCGGGCACGCCTATGTCCTCCCACCAGACATCCCCGTCCGGCGTGAGCACCACGTTCGTGAAAACCGTGTTCTTCGCTACATCATGGCGAGATTCGTCTTGCCGCAGGCGCTCGGAAATGCGCCCGCCACATAGCATTCCTTGCCGGTCGGCGCGGTGAGACCGAGGATGAGCATGTGTTCCGCCAGCCAGCCTTCACGTTGCGCGATGGTCGAGGCGTTGCACAGCGCCAGACATTTCTTGCCGAGCAATGCGTTGCCACCGTAGCCGGAAGGACGATTGAACCGAAGCCGGACTGAACCTTGTGGTTCAGCCATTTACGTTCATTTTGGCGCGTCGCCGTCCAAAACCCCCATTGCCGTTAAAATCCCTGAATTCCGGGCGAGGGTGATTTTTGGGGTGACAATTTGCAGGCCGGTCAGTCAGGCGTCTCCCTGAATCTTGTGCCAGCCAACACCAACGCGGTCTTTCTGATAGGCACATTGAAGCCCCCGCCAGTCCCCGCAATCACAAAATCGGTTCCCCCGCCCGGCGAGGGCGGTTTCCCCCAATTTTCCGCTTTGCGTGGTGTCGCTACGCCCCGGCTTTCGGGGCTTCCGTTTTGTGCCATCAGGCCGCGATTGGCGCAGCCTGGAAACTTAAAACGGAGACTGAAAATGACTGACAACAAAAAGCAAATTGCCGAATCAAAAACCCCCAGCCACATCGCCTACCATGTGCGCAACGGCAATTCCGACAAGGGTTATTGGACTCGCATTGGGGTGGCATGGGCACATGCCGACGGCAACGGGTTCAATGTCCAGATCGAAACACTGCCGCTGGACGGACGCATCACGCTCCGCATCGCTTCTGAAAAATCCGAATAGTCGTTCACCGGGCGGGCCTCAAAACCCGCCCATCATCCCAAAGGAGATTTTCCATGGAAAATGTCATTTACGCCTACACCCGCAAACAGGCCGTCGAGGACGGCGAACAGGTGGACGTTTCCACCGCCGCCGCCGAGGCGGGCATCCGCTTCCCGGTTTTTCTCACCCGCCGCGTCTTTGACGCTTACGTCACCGTGCCGCCGAACGTCACCGGCCAGGACGAGGCCGGACGGCTTTGGGACATCGTCTGGATGCTGCGTTCCGCCATCAAAAGCGGTCGCAGCGACGGCGACCGGATCGCGTATTCGCTTTATGTCCGCAACGACAATCGCCGCCCCCAGCTTGTGAAACTGGTTGCCGCGTGTGGCGCAATGGACATGGACGCGCCGGAACCGGCCATCACCGTCATGCTGCCGGGCGAGGATTGAACCCGGCAAAGCGAATGGCTGAACCGAGAGGTTCAGCCATTTTCGTTCGTTTTGGTGCGTCGCGTTCCAATTGCCCATCCAACTTGAAACCGTCCCGCTGGACGGACGCATCGCTCTCCGCGTTGCTTCCGAAAAGGCAAAATGACCGGCAACAGGGGCGGGCTTCACAGCCCGCCCCTTTTTCCTTCGACAACAGCGCGTGAACAGCGCGTGAACATTTTGACTTTCAGACACAAACGACGCAAAATCACAGACAGCGTGCAATAGATCCGAAAAACGCTGAATTGCACCAGAAAAAATGACGCAACTTGATCCAGCCATTTACGGGCTTGCCGGTTCTATCATCGGCGGCGGAGCGGTTGTTTTTGGGCAATGGCTCAGCCGACGCCAGGAAGAAAATCGAGCTTTGACAGAATTTGCAATCAAGACCGCAATCGAAAATTGGAGGCAAATGGCCGAAAGGACAGACAGGCTCAAAGCTCCACATCACGAATATGGATTGAGTCCAATGGACGGCTATTTGATTCGCACACTCGCGCTCGTTCAAATATTGCAGCGCCGAAAATTCACACCCGAAAACATTCAAAATAGACTGGCGGAATTGGACGCCATAGGCCGCGCACTGGAAACACACTTGGAAAAGAAACACCCGTCCCAGCAATCAAGTAGCTCAGTTTGACAAAATTTTAGTTTCAAGGTGAAAACATGAACCAACCAGATGCGAAACCGGCGGCGAATTATGTCACCTGCCCCTGTCAGCATTGCAGCGGCAAAATAGAATTTGATGCGAACCAGCTTGACGGGGTGGAAAATATCGCTGTGCGTTGCCCACACTGCGAATTAGAAACAATTCTTTTTGCAGCGAAAAAAGAAGTGCCACCAATCATTTCAACGAGCCATTCTCCAAGCGATGTAGAAAACAAATCACCGTTTCCTGAATATATTTTTTTGCGCAAAGTTTATTTGCTTGCCCGCAGTTGCTTTTTTGGTGAGGGAATGCAACAAGACCTTTTAGACTCCTACAAATGGATTTATCTGGGAGAAAGCTTGGGGGGATTTTCAAAGGTCACTACCCCGGAAGAAGACGAAGAACTCGACAAAATAAGAGATGTATTGGCAGATCAATTAAGCCAATCCCAAGTTCGTGAAGCCCACAGGCGCGCGGATGAAGAAATAAAAGACATTGCCGCCAACCAACAAGATTCTTCCGAAGACGAAAATGATAGAAAGCCCATTCCCGCAGAAGTCCGGCGGGAAGTTTGGCGTAGAGACGGCGGCGCGTGCGTGAAATGTGGCAGCAGGCGAAACTTGGAATACGACCATATCGTGCCAGTTTCAAAAGGCGGCAGCAACACGGCACGGAATATCGAGCTTCTTTGTGAAGCATGTAACCGCTCTAAGAGTGCTTCAATTCAATAAACGGGAACCTATGGATAACCACACATTTGATAACCCGGACTTTGAACACTATACACCGGATGCGCTCCATAACTACGAACTATTGTTGCAAGACGAGGCTTACATCGAAGAATATAAAAGGTTTATCACTGATCGAAACAATGGTGGAAAATGGAAATCAGTCGGTTACGTCTGCTTCGTAGCTGTAAAACGGATTACATCAAAGATAATTGAGCTTTCGTTTTTTCCAATCACATCTGATCGGCGTCTTGAACTTCCGATTGTTCTTCCTCGTGATCAAATCGTGTCCTGTGTTAGGGCCTGGCAATGGGATGAAAAGCCGACTCTTTTCGTCAAGAGTGAATGGTTGGAAAAGACATTGTCGCGTTTTAATTGTGTCTTCGGACTCATTGATGCACGTGAGGTTAAGAATAAACTTGAAACTGGCATGGCAATAAATGAGCACCTTCCTAAACTGCGGTCTGGATTAGATGCAGTCGCTTCGCGTTATCCTCAAATATCATTCGTTTCGTTTGCCGACAGCGTGTTACTTAAAAGCCATTGGTCGCTTGATGTTAAATCCTCCTATGACCCAGAGGTGTTGTTATATTTGTTTACTGAACTCAGAACCCTTTTCAAAGAGTCGCTTGGCCTTGCTGTATATGGTGTTTTTACCCAAGGCAGCAATGAATATTACACCGATGCTTCGATGCACATTTCAGAGTCAAAGAACCACGTTTGTTTGAACAGTTTTGGGGCACCATTTGCAGATTTGTTCGCAATTGAAGCTGCTGCTCGCAGAGCTTACAAAGAAAACCCACATTCTGATGATTTATACTTGGATGAGCTTTACTATAATTCTCTGCGACTGGATTTTAAATTTAAAAAGGTAATGCTAGATTGGGATGGCTATACTAAGGTCATTAGCAAGGCACCTGCTTGGTATGCCCATGTGTCATGTGATGAGATTTTAAAAAATCTGAAGCCTACCCGTAACTGCGTGAAGGTGAAAACATGAATCAGCCAAACGCCCAAACAGTGCCGAATTATGTCACCTGCCCCTGTCAGCATTGCAGCGGCAATATTGAATTCGATTCCAACCAGCTTGACGGGGCGGAGAATGTAGCCGTGCCTTGCCCGCACTGTGGATTGGAAACGGTCATCTATGTGCCTGAAAAAAAGTCATCGGCGGCAAACCCCGACGCCCTTGATCTCAACCCCAGCCAGCTTGCTGCTTCTACATTCAATAGTGGTCATGCTCTTGTGCTCGCCGGTGCAGGTTGTGGTAAAACAAAAACCATCATTGCCCGATGCGAACATCTGATTGCAAATGGTGTTCCTGCAAGCCGCATTTATGTGATGACTTTTACGCGGAAGGCAGCCGCCGAGATAACCTCGCGTGTTTCAGCCAAATTCGGTTTGGCCGCCAAAGAACTTAAAGCGTCAACATTTCACGCGTTTTGCATGGCGTTTATTCATCAGTATCCACAGGCCTTCGGTTGTCAGGGCTATACAATTATTGACCGCGATGACCAGATAGATTTGATGAAAGCAATCAGGGGATACAGCAAGTCGGACGGTCTGCCGACAGCAGGCGCTATCACCGACATTTATTCGCTGGCGCGGAATATTCGTTGCAATCTTTCGGAAGCCATCACCAACTACAACGACGAATATCTTCATTGTAAGGAAAAAATTGCCCCGATTTTACGCCGTTACGAAGAACGAAAGCGTCAACGAAAATATTTAGATTACGACGACATACTTGATGTGGTTGCAACACAACTGCGAGACAATCCGCAAATTCGGGGCGTGATCGCCAACCGCTTCTCGCATATTTTGGTTGACGAGTTTCAAGATACTAACAACTTGCAATGGTCGTTGTTGGATAGCCTGAAAGACCAAGCAAATATGTTCTGCGTTGGTGATGATGCACAAAGCATTTATGGATTCAGGGGAGCCGATTTCAAAACCATTCATTCGTTCACTACACGAGTCCAAGGCGCAAAGGTTTTAAAACTAGAAGATAATTACCGCAGCACGCAAGAAATTTTGGATCTCAGTAATTGGTTGTTGGAGCAATCACCGCTTTCTTATGATAAAAAACTGCGGGCTGTTCGTGGCACGGGACGAAAGCCGCGCCTCCTAAACTTCGTTACTGAATGGGACGAAGCAGCATGGATTGGCGAGGATTTGCTTACCCGGCGTCGCGAAGGCGCGGGCTGGAGCCAGCACATGATATTGTTTCGCGCCAGTTGGTCTGCGCGTGCCGTGGAAGTGCATCTGATTGAGCGGAAAATTCCCTACCAATTCTTCGGTGGCATTGGCCTGTTACAATCCGCACATATTAAGGATGTCCTGTCTGCTCTTCGCATAGTCGCCAACAACGAAGACGAACTGGCTTGGGTTCGTTATTTACGCCTTTGGCCCGGCATCGGCGAAGTGACTGCAAACCGTATCGTTGAGAGAATTTTGGATAAACCCAATTTGCCAGACATTCTTAACACACTTGCCCATGACAGCAAAGCAGGCGGGGCGTGCCGAAACACGATTGATCTTGTCGCGGCGCAAGCTAACAGTCCCGTCGAAGCATTTCGCTCATCTGTGCGTGCTCTCGAACCTTTGCTGGCCAGACATTATGCAGCGGATTGGGATAGGCGGCGGCGTGATTTCATGTTGGTCGAAAAACTTGCTGAAAAGCACATTAGCATTTCGGGTTTTATTGAGGAATACATTCTTGATCCAATTCATAGTTCTCAAGTTTTGCCTTCGCCAGAGGACGTAGTGTCGTTAATGACCGTTCATGCTGCAAAAGGAACCGAAGCAAAAGTTTGCTATGTAATCAACGTCTCGCCGGGTTCCTCTCCACCTGCAAAATCCATGGGCGATAAAGACGATATTGAAGAGGAGCGGCGCATTCTCTATGTTGCTCTAACCCGTGCAAAAGACGAGCTGATTGTTAGCCGACGAAACTACGCCACGCACGCTGTAAATCCATCGGTCTCACCGGATGAACAAGATGCGGCGACGGCCTATTTTTTAAACAATTTACCCGCCCATTTAGTGGATGAAGAAATAATTGCCCCACAGGGTTGGCAGAGCAATCCCAAATCAGGGCAGTTGCCACCTACCGGCACCATGCCCAAAATTGGTATCATTTTCGATTCCGATGAACAAACTGGTAATGTGAACGCGACGGATATTTCCCCGCAAACTGGCCAGTCTGACGCGGTAGGACACGCTGACCATGCAAGCCTTGCGAAACTGTGGCTAAAACTGCTCGAAGCTGTGGGGCAAGTGAGTCCTCTCACACGCGCTTTTCTGTTTGACGGGCATCCTGTTTCGCTCGCAAACAGTGTTTTTACGGTCGGCTTCTTGCCGTCGTATGGGAAGCGCGCAAGCATCACTGACACTACTCGTGATAAGTTGATTGAGACGAAACTTGCCGAACTCGGTCATCCAAACGTGACAGTAAGATTTATAAGCATAGGAATGACAAAGGCAATTTCATCTCAAGCAGCCAAAACCAACGAAAACATAAGCTCTGCGGTTGCAAACCTTGCTGAGCTTTGGCTAAAGTTGGTTGAAGCCGTTGGATTCGTCAGCCCATTCACGCGCAAGTATCTGATAAACGCCTATCCGGTTTCGTTTGATAAAAATATTTTCACCATTGGTTTCGCGCCAGAATATAAAGAATACGCGATGCTTCTGGACAACGCGCGTAACCACACGCTGCTCGCAACGAAACTCGCTGAACTTGGCCATGCGAACGCGATGATCAAGTTTATCAAGACAGATTAGAACCCTCCTCTTTCGGAGGTGTAGCGAGTCTTCGTTTAAGTTGTAGTTTTGGCAACTGCCTTCGCTTCTATTGAAGCTCGTATGTCCACCAAGCCCTTGCAGTTAATTGTTTCCAAGATTTTATGCCCTGGAACAACCATCGCAATTCCTGCATTAACGCGATCATTGGTTGCGTTATCCTTGGGAGCATCATTGGCTTTCTCAGCTTTTACGTTCCAATGCCCGTGAACCAATCCCAGCAAGTAAATACGCCAACGACTTGTTGGGATTTTCCAATCATCTATTGTGATGCAAACCGGCCTCAAAACAAAAACCGGAGAACCGCTAAGTCCGCCAATTGAACGCATTTCAACCAAATATGCTTCCATATCTCCAAACTGGTCACTTTGGATCGGTTCATCAGAAATCATGGCTATATTCCCCATTCTGATAATGGGAAGATTCTTTTCGCTCCCCGTGTGTTTAGAAAATAATCCTACCGCAAAAATTTCGTCTCCCTCTCCAATTTCCTCCTCCAACCTCGTTTTGTCGGTTAAAAGCATTCCCGCTTCAATCATTTCACAATCCAGACTTTTATACAGGTCTGTTGTAAGTGGAAAATGTAATACTGCTACATCAGCAGGATAAACCGTGTCCGGGTGAAACCACCATTTAACATCATCTCCAGCTTTGAAAATTACTGATTTCCCATCCTTTGAATTTGCCCTGATGTAAAAATCCATTCCTTCAATTTGGCGCGCGACGTGTTTCGCCGTAACCAAATACGGAAAACTTTTATTGGGAATATTCGACGCAACTGAAACAAAGAAGCCGGTTCCACGGTATTTTATTTTTTCAACAGGTTCATCGGGCTTTTTTGTGCCAATAAAAACGACGCATTTTTTAAGATTGTTTGAAATACGCATATTTTTTATTTCCAGTAATTAGATTAGATACCATTGGGGGCAAATTACCAAGCGCATAACGGTTCTTCTAACAATCTCCCCAACCGTCCAAGAGGCACAAGCAGCCGCTCGCTTTCAGCGTGGCAAGCCACCGCGCAACTTGTGCCACTTGTCCGGCCCCCATGTGAGTCTGACCTTTGGCCGTCCGTGCTCCGCCGTGCGCCTTTGATCTTGCCCCTCCACCCTGCAAGCCACGGCTCCCCGCTTCGCACCGCCAGCCAAGAGTCAGAATAACGCGCCCCCCGCGCCCCGGTTGATGCGGCGGCAGACTGCGACCTTTGGCTACGGCTGCCTTCGCTCAAAATCGCAGACTGCCGCCGGGGAAATGCCTGACTCCGCCAATTCCCGCCGTTTCCACTCCGCTCCATTGCAGCGCCGCCAGCGATCCGCTCCGCTGGCTCGCGCTTTCATTCCGCTGCGTTCCACGTCTGGAATTGTGGAGACAGGCCGGAGGATACTCACCCGTCATGCCTCATGCGGATGCCATGAGCCACGCCAGCTTCGCCCGCTATGCGGAAATGGTTTGGAAACAATCTCTGCGAGGCTAGAGGTTTTTGGTCAGTGTTTTTGACATGGCGCGTTTTTTTAAGGGGGACGCCGCCGAGGTCTCACCGTATGCCGCTTGCTGCTACGCCATCTTTTTCAAACTTCTGATTCCCGCTCTCGCGGGGCGTTTTATTTCCGGCGACGAAGGGCATGGGGACACGCCAGCGACCCGGCTATCAGGTAACGCCGAAACTTTCGCTGTCATGCCCCATGCACGCCGGAAATAAAACTGATTTGGTTCAAAAAATGGCTCCGCTGGAGGTGAAGCAAGCGGCATACGGCGAGACACGAGCGGCGATTATCAAAAAAAAAGCTTATGAAAAACAAAATTAAAGTTGAAGCAGCAGCACCAGCAAACGCCGATCAGCTATCATCAAATAAAACTGACAGCCGGGCAAAAATTGATTTCATCCGCAGAAATGCAAATCGTGCTTTGAACACGGAAAAACTTTTGGCTTTGCTCCGCAGGGAAACGCCGAAGTTTTTTGAACTCGCCGAAGTGGTTGGCAAATGGGTTTGGATTCAGTTTGACGGGAAACAGCCCGTCACCGTCACCGCTGTTTTGTCAGAGCTTGGCTTTCATTGGAACAACAAACGCCAGTCTTGGCAGCACCCTTGCGGCTTGTTTCGTGACCAGTCCGTGAGCTTTGACCCCCGCAGGAAATACGGCAGTTATTTTGCCGCCGACCAGAAACCCGCGTGAAAGGAAAATTGCCATGAATACCACTGCATTTTTTCCGGGTTTTGAACCACTGGTGAAACCATTCAAGTTTGCCGCCAGCCCGTATGAATATAAAGTGACCGCCTTGCGTGAATGTCCGACCCCGGACGCGATGCAGCATTGCGAGACACCCGACAAAGCCGCCGATTATTGGCGATTGCACATCGCCACGCACCAGCACTTTAACCCGGACTGTGAATGTTTGGCCGTCTTGCTTTTGAACACGCGCCGCAAAGTCAAAGGGCATCACATCGTTTCAATCGGCACAATGGACACAATTTTAGTCCATCCCCGCGAGGTTTTCCGGCTCGCCATCGTCACCGCCGCCAATGCGTTGATCGTCATGCACAACCACCCAAGCGGCGAAAGCACCCCGTCAGAGGCAGACATCAAAGTGACCCGCGATTTAATCCGCGCCGGTCAGCTTTTGAAAATGGAATTGCTCGACCATGTCATCATCGGCAACGGTAATTTTTCATCACTCCGCGCTCTTGGATTTTTTTATGCCTAATCCTGCCATGAAACGAAACCGCCGACGCTTGCCCATTCCGCAGCATGAATTTGGATTCACGCCGGACACGTTCAACCTGATGGCCGAAACCGGGCTGGACGGCGAACGCATCACCCGCGAACGCGGCGAAACAGACCACGCCCGGCAGCTTGCCGAGGCAGCGCAGGCGGCTTTTTTCACCACCACCACACAAAATCACCATGAATAATCACCCCTTTGGCGAAATCATTTACGCCTACACCCGCAAACAGGCCATTGCCGACGGCGTGCAAGTGGACATTTCCACGACCGCGCAGGAAGCCGGAATCCGCTTTCCGGTCTTTATCACCCGCACCGCGTTTGACGCTTATGTGACCGTCCCCCCGGACGTGACCGGACAGGATGAAGCCGGACGCCTTTGGGATGTTGTCTGGATGTTGCGCTTTGCCATTCTTAAAACGCAGCCCGGACAATCGCGCTTGCCGTTTGCGTTGTATGTGCGCAACGACAACCGCGCCCCGCGCCTTGTCAAATTGGTTGCCATGTGTGGCCCCCTCGACATGGACGCGCCAGAACCCGCCATCACGGTAATGATGCCGGACGAGGATTGACCGCCAGCACACACCACGCGCCCGGCTGGACTGGAAACGGTTCAGCCGGTTTTTGCTCTATTGGGGACTCACGGCGTCCCCAAACCCCGCCGCCAGAGGCATGGCCTCTGGACACGTTCGCACGCTGCGCTGGCCTTAACGCTTCGCGCCCTTTCCGGCAGGGCGGAAAGGAAATGGTTTGGTTGATAATTGCCGCATGTCGCGGCGGCAGAGAGCGACAGAAGCACCGTCTAAAATTTGGCCGCGCGTTTCGCGCATTGTGAAATTACACCCTAAAGAGCCTGCCCAACCTTCAATTTTCTCTTGCAATTTGATCTTGGCTGAACTCTCCAACTTTCCAGCCAATTCCCCAGGTTCCCATCGTTGTAGGCGTCCAGCACGTCAACGGGGCTGAACACATATTCCCCCCTCAAATGAAGCTGAAGAATATACCAATGATTGTGATAATACCGAATGTTGTTCCATATTTCTTCGTCCTCCCTGACGTCAAACGTGTGGATTTCGATTCCCAGTTGGGTGAAAATTTTAACAACCTGCATTCCATAATCGAACGGCGGAATTTCATCCGCCGAATCGAAGAAAAGGACAAGGTCGTGTTGGCGATTTATTCTTTCAATCCGCGCGAAACCTTCTCGCGTATCGGGACAAAATTTGGGACGGTTCATATTGCCATTTTATCACGGCACATTCCCCCGCGCAATTCGGTAACTGTCAGTGAAACTGTCAGTTAAAGCACCCGAAAGTAATGAAAAATTGTGGCGAATACTGGCGAATTACCCTTGATTTTACAGGGGTTTATGCGATTATATTGGTATCTGATTCGGGTTTACAGACTGTGTCCATCTGTGGTTAAGAAAAAGAATTCCCGCGGGCGGACGCCGAGGGGGCGAACCGTCCGAATCCGGACTCGAATGTGAGCATGCAGGCTCATCGTGGCGGGGGCGGTTTCCCAGCCAGGGCGATTTTAGCAGGGGTCGAGGAATCGCAAAGTTAGCGGCTAACGGGAAAGGCGTAAATGGTTGGGCGGGAAGTGAATTTAGTTGAAAAAAAGAGAAGGGGCGACACGAATTTCGCGAATTGACACGAATTATTGGGGAGGGGCCAACGCGAAGAAGAGGTGGAAACGGAGTGGGTTACGACAAATTTTACGCTCAGAAAGTCAGAGGAATCGGGCCAGATTTTGCGGCAAGAACAATGGAAAATCTTGGAGAGAAGACCCCGCTGATTTACCATCATGACGCGGAGCGGGCCGCCGGAGTTGCCGGGCAGTTGCTCTCTGGTTGCCGCAAGAGAAAGCGTGATGAAATGTCAGAAGTGCAAAGAATCAGAAGAGCCCCGTTACGCACGCCTGGATGCAAGTGGACGGGAAACCGGCGGAGCCGATGAGGAAAGCAAAAAATCATGCCAAGAAACCGAACCGAACTAAGGCCTACCCCCTTCCCGTGAATGCATTTGGTTGAAAGTGAAGGCTAAAGATGGAACATCGAAACGACAGAAAAGGAATTAGCCCAATTGGGGCTATTGCTGCGAGTATCCTCCTCCTCGTGTTCAACACGATTATTTTTTGGAGCGCTATAATCGGATTGAAAACCGGCAAAACCGTGACAATCGGCAGAGATCACCACTTTCATATTGCTCGGCAAGATAGTCCAACAGAATTTTGGTGCTGGGAGGGATTGCGATTCATGATTTCTCTGTTGATTTTATGGGTTGTATTTTGCTTGTTGAGGTTTGCCCTTAGGCGGCGCAATTTCTTTTCTGTAAAATTGTTAAGCATCTAAACTGAGGGCTGGG
>CAZHIM010000001.1:0-423176 GCA_964532525.1 uncultured Bifidobacteriaceae bacterium | reverse complement strand
CCACTCTACCAGGTTCATGGCCCCAATGTGCATCCCATTTGGGATGTCGAAACTCTCCATGAACCCGGAAAACATTCAACCTTCGACATTCAACTTCCAACCCTGAACGAAGGCGGCGGCGCGAGCCCCTTCGATATTGGGCGTTGAATGTGAAATGTTGAATGTTTCTTTTGCGGTTCAGGGGTTCAATGCGCGAACGCTTTCGGGAAATTCTCTCCCCGGAGAGGGCCGGGTGGGGGCGAGCGTTAATCCTTTGGCACAAAATGTCAGCTATCCCAGCCAGTGTGCGAGCACCGGCGCCACGACTAGCGCCGGCAGGTAATTGGCCAGTTCCACCCGCCGTAACCCCAGAATCACCAGCACCACGCTGCACGCCACCAACCCCGCCGCCACCTCCACGGGATCCGCCAGCCCCCGCGTCACCAGCCACGGTCCCGCCGCCCGCGCCAGCAACGCCAGGCTGTTGAAAAAGAAAAACACCGGCAACGCCGCCAGGGCCACCGGCCATCGGAAGAGCTTTACAAACTCCATCATCGCCAGCGCATCCATCAGCCCTTTCACCAGCAACAGGTAATAGTAATCGCCCAGCCCGTCCGCCACCGCGCCCAGCACCCCCAGCGGCGCGGCGCAGAAGAGGATCGTCGCCGCCACAAACCCCGCCGCCGGCGTGCCCGGTGGCTTCCGCTGCGCCGCCGCCAGCAGCGTCGCGGCGTAGTGCCCCGCCCGGTTGGACCACGTTTGCAACCGCAGCAGCCGGCCCGCCCAGTACCCCAGCACCACCGCCACGATTCCCAGCAGGATTTCCTTCAGGCAGGCCCCAAACGTGCCGTGGATGCTTACGCAGACCAGCCGCAGCCCGTAAAAAACCGTGAACGCCGCCAGTGCCCACTTGAAAAAATCCTGCGCCCGCGCCGCCACCGGCTTGCGCCAGGCCAGGCCCCAAAGCGCGCCCGCCAAGATGCCAATGGCATTGAGAAAAGCGCCGATCATCCGCCGATTGTGTCGTGGTTTCCGCCCAAAGCAAACGAAGAAAATTCCGCCTCCGCCCGCTTTTCTCCCTCTTTCCCCTCCGCTAGACTGCTGCCGTGAGTAATCTCTATTATGCCCCGGGTGACGCCCGCGCCGCCAAGGTCAATGACCTCTTCGCGCGAATCGCCCGCCGCTACGATCTTATCAACGACCTCCAGAGCTTCGGCCTCCACCGCCGTTGGAAACGTCGCGTCGTGGACCTCGCGGCCGTCACCCCCGCCGCCCGCGCGTTGGACCTTTGCTGTGGCACCGGCGACCTCGCCTTCGCCCTCGCCCAACGCGGCGCCGACGTCACCGGCCTGGATTTCAGTCCCCAAATGCTGGCCGTCGCCGCCACCCGCCAGGCCAAAGCCCGCCCCTGGCTGCCGCTCCCTCCGAAGTTCATCCCCGGTGACGCGCAGGCGCTTCCCTTTGCGGAAAATACCTTCGATATCCTCACCGTCGGCTATGGCCTGCGCAATCTCGCGAGCTGGGAGTGCGGTTTGGATGAAATGCGCCGCGTCGCCCGCCCCGGCGCGCGACTCATTGTCCTCGATTTCGGCAAGCCGCCGAATGTGCTTTGGCGCCGCATTTATTTTGCCCATTTGAAAATGTCCGTGCCGCTCATTGGGCTGCTCTTTTGTGGCGATGCCTCCGCTTACGCCTATATTTTGGAATCGCTCAAGCATTATCCCGCGCAACTGGCCGTCGCAGAGAAGATGCGCCGGCTCGGCCTCGCCGGCGTCCGCGTCATCAATCTCCTCGGCGGCGCCATGGCCATCAATTACGGCGAAGTTCCCCTATGACCGTCACTTCCCGGGTGGCCGTGCCGGCGCCTCTATGTGTCGCCGTCACGCGTTCACGGGCTGGTCACCCGCATGACCAACCCGTTGGTGATGTAAAACGTGGCCGTGCCGGTGGAAATGTTCGTGGTGACGCCCGGCAGATCGCCCACCGGCACGGTCCCGACCAGGTTTGCGGCCTTGAGCCCCGTCAGGCTGCTGCCATTCCCGTTGAATGGAAACTGGTTGGCCTCCAACCACACCGCGCCACGAATCCCGTAGTCGTTGTTAAATGAGTTGTCGCTGTTGTAGGTGTAGCTGTCCGCGGTGGCGTCCGAATTGATCATGTTCAACTGGATCCCGGCCGGCGACAGCGCGGAAAATCCGGTCCCTTCATAGGAATCCTGGTAGCTGTGAAAATTATTCTGCGACCAGGCCGTGTAATAGCCGCCCACACACATGTAGAAATAATTGTCCGTAAACGTGTCGTTGCGATGCGGTTGGTCCTGCCCCAGCACGACGGACGCCCCCGTCCAAAACAACGTTGCAAGCTGGCTGAGCGACGGCCCCGCTTGTGGCGATGCCACCGGCCAGTCGGTCGAGCGCACCCCCATGCTCGAATTTCCCCCGCACTCCATGAAGAAGTTGTAGTCGCATTGAAAATGGTCGCAATCCACCAGCAGACAGTCAATGCCTGTCAAGTGGTTGTAACGGAACACATGCCGGTCGGTGCTGCCGGGGGTGTACGCCACCACCAAGTCGTTCTTTGAAATGCCTTCGCCCGTGTTCGGCGTGGCCAGGCCTTGGAATTTCCCTACCACCATCTGGTTGGTCAGGTAGGGCCAGTACCCAAACCAGCAGTGCTCCACGTCCGAATCCGTCACAGCCACGTCCAGATCGAACAGCATCGCCGTCGTGTTTTGCAGCGTCGAAACGATCAGATTATCCATCTCAAACCCCGTGTCCGACCCGTAGCCGCCATTGCCATAGCCAAACACATGGATGCACGGAGTGGTCTGGCAGACCAGCGCGGCGGTCGTGAACGCCGGCGCATAAATCCGGTAGCTCATGATGTTGCCTTCGAATCCGCTGTTGGCGAAGACCAGCGTGTTCGGAAAATAATTGATCCCCACCACCGCAATTTCCCCGCCGCCCACATGCAGCCGGTCCGTGTAGGCCGGCAGCGAATTGATCGCCAGTTGAATGTAATTCGGCCCCTTGGCCGGGCTGAAATAAAACGGGTTGGTCAGCAAATACGGCGGCAAGTTGGTGTAGGGTGACACCAGCAGACATTGGCTCGAAAGCAGCGCGAACAGATTTGTATCCATCGTCCCCGCCGCCAGCGCATTCAAGCTTGCCTGCAATGCCGCCGCCGCGGCGCTGGCCGCATTGGTGACCTGCGTTTGCGCCGCCGCCGAGAAACTTCCAAACGGCAGGTTGGTCATCCCCGCGCCGTTCCCGGAAAACTGGTCGGCCGCATTGTTGAAAATGATTGCGTTCGTGTAGGTCCCCGCCGGCAGCCCGCCGGCCACGATCGTGCCCGCCGTCACCGCATAGGGCGCCGGCGCCAGCAGTTGCCGCGGACTCAAGGGCACGAAATTTCCCGCGCCGTTGGTGCACACGGCAATCTGCAGCCACCGGTTGGCACCCGGAAACTGGTTGCCGAAATCCAGCGTCACGAGGAACAGCCCGTCGTCCACCGCCGTCGCCGCATTGGTGATCGTCGGCCCCTGCTGGATCCCGTTGGTGTAACTGTCGAAGATTGCGAAGGTGAAATCATAACTCCCGTTGGCCGGTACGCCGCCATCGCCCAGTTGCCCCTGATAGGTGAACGCCGTCCCTTGCGCGCGGCTGGTGCCCAGGTACGGGTTAAGTCCCGGGAGCAAACATAAAATCGCCCCCATCTGAATGATGACACGTCGCCACGGGTGCCGCCTGCGGATGAAACAAAGATATGAACACAAGGCCGTTCTGGGGTTCATGGATGCCTCCTTTTTCTGGTGGGTGGCCCGCCCGGGCGTCTGCCCGGCCGGTCAGCGGCAGTTTGCGACACTGTCTTCGCCAGAGGCGGAAACACCTTTGCAAATCGGCAATGAGACTGATTGTTTTCTGTTCCATGCTGATTACTTTAAGGTTCGTCGGTCGCCTTTTCCGCTTTCTGAGGTAACAAGCCGATTATGTGCAGATACGCCCCGGAGGCAATGCTTTTCTGCGCATTTTCCTCCGCTCGTGCACCTCGCCAAAACCCGGCGTCGCACCCCGGCCCTCGGCGGCCCTTCCGCCGCCTGCGCGGCCGCCCCAATTCCTCACCATGAACCTGGAAAACATTCAACCTTCGACAATCAACTTCCAACCCTGAACGAAGGCAGCAGCGCGAGCCCCTTCGATATTGGGCGTTGAACGTTGAATGTTTCGTCTGCGGTTCAGGGGTTCAATGCGCGAACGGTTTCGGGGAATTCTCACCCCAGCTTGCCGTAACGGCGGATTTCCGGCCACATCCAGGCCACCGCCAGCACCACCAGGATCGTTCCAATCCCGCCAGTTACCGTGGAGACGATGGCGCCCGTGGCCGCCGCTCCACCCAGGAACGATGGCTCGGTGAACCAGTAAGCCATAAACGCCGACCGGGCGCCGCCCAGCTCATTCGAAGTCCCAATGAACAGACTGTTCACCGCCGAGACGCGTCCCCGCTTTTCATCCGGCGTGAGGATCTGCACCAGCGTCTGCCGCACCACCACGCTCACGTTGTCCACCGCCCCCGCCAGCGCCAGCATCGCAAACCCCAGCCAGAACCAGAACCCGTTCGGCAGCGACCACGCGTGGCCGAAACAATTCCGGTTCGCCACGCCAAACAGAATCGTCGCCACGCCGAAAATCCCCACCGCCACCAGCATGTTGCGCCCCGCCTTTTGCATCGGCGGCCGATGCGCAATCATGAACATGCAAACCACCGCTCCCAGCGGCATCGCGTTTCGCAGCCAGGCAAACCCGCCCGCCCCCACGTGGTAGATGTCCTGGAACATCGGCAGAATCGCCACCGTCCCTCCCAGCAATACCGCAAACAAATCCAGCGTGATGATCCCCAGGATGATCTTGCTCTGATACACAAACCGAAATCCCTCCACCAGGGTCCGGGCCGATACCGGCTCCGCCGGCCTGGCCTTGTGCTGATGCTTGATCGGCACCATCAGGATGAAACAAATCATCGAGGCCACCGCGTTCAGCGCATAAATGGACCACGCCGTCCCGCGCTGCTCCGCGAACGGCGTCAGGGCCAGCACCGCTCCGAACGCCGTCGGTCCGATCACCGACGAAAACTGAAATGCCCCGCTGTTGAAAGTCACCGCCCGGGCGAATTGATTCAGCGGCACCAGGCCCGTCACGAAGGCCGCGCTGGCCGGCCACAGAAACGTGCGCGCCACGCCGAGCACGATCAGGCACACGTAAATCCACCACACCGGCAGCGCAAAATACGAGATCAGCGTCATGCCGGCGCTCGCCACCGCCACCACCAAAGTCGCCGCCAGGATGATCTTCTTCCGGTCAAACGTGTCCGCAAAATGCCCCGCCGGAATCGTGCACAAAATCATCGGGATCATCAGCGAAAGCCCCACGAACATCAGGGCCAGTGCCGAATGCGTCCGCGCATACAATTCCCAGTCAATCGCCACCACCAGCATCTGCTGGCCCAGCGAGGCCACAAAACGCCCGGTCAGATACCGCGCAAAATCCGCGTTTCGGAGCACCGCATAGGCGCTGACGGGCGGCAAAGTGGACTCTGGCGGTGGCGGCGCGCTGGCGGATTCTTCCGCCGGCTCGTCGGGCAGATTTTCGGGCAATTCTGGCTCGTGCATGACACAATGGGGTATAGCTTACCGCAAAACGCCCGCCGGTCTAGTTTTCACGTCAGCTCCCCCCATTGGGCCGGCGCTGGCGCCGCCGGCTTTCAACGTTGAACTTTTGTTTGCCGGCTTTATGCTGCGCGCATGATCGCAGCACCGTTCCGGTACACCCACCGTGTCACCTACGCCGAATGCACCGTTGGCAACCACATTTACCATTCCCGCTATCTGGATCTGCTCGAAGCCGCCCGCGGCGAATTCATGCGCTCCCTCCGCCAGCCCGTCCTGGACCTGCAGGCTGCCGGCTATATCTTCCCCGTCATCGAAGCGCGGCTCCGCTACCAAGCCCCGGCCCGCTACGACGACCTCCTCGCCATCGAAGTCTGGCTCACGCGCGCCGAGCGGGTGCGGCTGAATTTTGGCCATCGCATCACGAATCAGGCCGGCCGGCTCCTGGTGGAGGCGGAAACCTTTCACTGCTGCACGGGCCCCGACGAGAAGCCCAAACGCCTGCCCGAAGACCTATTGCCCAAACTCAAGCCGTTCCTCCGCGTCCCGCCGGTGAGCCAGGGCGCCAAGCTGATTTCCGGCGCGCCGGTCGTGTGATCCGGAAATTGAATTGGTGAAACAGAACCGTTGCCAGCCGGGCTGCCGTCTGGTAAAAGTTTGTGAAGTCGCGGGCATTTGTTCCGTGGCTGGCGATGCGGGTGTGGTTCAATGGTAGAACGTGGGCTTCCCAAGCCCGAAACGAGGGTTCGATTCCCTTCACCCGCTCCAATCTTCAAAAACCCCAATAAAATAAGGGAAAACAAAGGCTTTCGAGTTTTCAAAAACCAAAAGTGAGAATGAGAATGGTTATTTCGTTCACTTTTAAGCGCATAAACACTTGATTTACCAGGGATTTTTTAGGCTACCGATTTGCCGTCGGTGAGAATCACCTTCGAGCTTTGGCTTTAAACGGGTATGACTGGCCAATCCAATTGTTTTTTCTTAGACATGGCAGTCGCGGAGTTGGCCGTCGTGGCGGACCTTTTCGTAGCGGGCATCGAACACCACATAAGGGCAGGCGGCGAGGGGGCGGTCCCGCCAGAGCTGGAGCTCGGCATCCAGGAGTTTGGCGCAGGCACTGACCTGGGTGGAGCTGACGCAGGCGCCGCAGAGTTCCTCGACGATGGCGGAGACCTTGCGGGTGGAGACGCCCTGCACGTACATTTCGGCCAGGGCGAGTTTGAGGGCTTGCTCGGAGCGCAGGCCCTTCGCCAAGGCGGATGGAAGAAAGACAATTTACAGAAAAAATTTGCACCGACGTTTTTTTATCCCCATGCGCCTAGGCGCGGATTTGGGAAATGCGGAAATGAGTTTTCTTTGTTTCGGAAGGTGATTAAAATCCCGACGTTTGCCCTTGGTAGCTTTCATGCGTTTTTCATCGGTGTGAACACAAAATGAAAAGATTGAAAGAAAATACGGGGAAAAAGGCACGTTTGTTAGTTGTGGATCCCCATCCACTATTTCGTTGCGGTTTGGTGGAGACTATCAGCCATACACGTGATTTGGTTTGCTGTGGAGAAGCTGACAACGCCTCAGACGCACAAAAGGCGGTGCTTAAACTCAAGCCGGACCTTATGACGCTTGGCCTTCGATTGAAGCGAGGCGACGGACTGGACCTGATAAAAATTCTCAAATCGGAATTTCCGTCCGTGAAGGTCTTGGTTCTTTCCCAATTAGACGAATTCACCTATGCCGAGAGGGCTTTGCGAGCGGGCGCCATGGGCTATGTAATGAAGGACAGCGCGCCGGTTGAAATTTTGTCTGCCATCAGGCGCGTGATGGCTGGCGACATTCTCGTGAGCCATGAAATCAGTAATTTGGCGATTCGGCGGATGGTTGGCGGCCTCTCGACAGCGCATAACGGCCCGGCGTCTTTCATTGACGTTTTGACCGACCGGGAACTGCAAATCTTCAGTCTTCTGGGCCAGGGGGAAAGTACGGGGAAAATATCTAGGGACTTGTGCCTGAGTTTGAAGACCATCGAATCGCACCGCGAGAACATCAAGCAAAAATTAGGATTGCACAATGCTGCGGACCTGATTCACCACGCAACTTTATGGGTTCGAAATCAGGCCGGACAAAGGTCGGATTTGCTGAATCCGTAGTTGAATCGGACGTGAATTATTAGATGGTTGTGGTAAATCAATGGGACCCAACCAGTGTAGTGTCCTCGAAGTGTCTGTTTTTTTCTTCAAGTTCGGGGCGTGCGCGATTTTTTCCAAGATAGCTGCGCCGTCAACGCACCACACATAGCGTTGCAATTGGCGGTTGCGTTGGGCCAACCAAGGATTGGTCGTCTGCGCTAGTGGCGGTACCCTTTGAAAACTGCCCTGGCGCACACTTGCTCGGGGAGGTCACGAAAAATGCGTTTCACAGGATTGCGCCAGGAACTGCCGGCGGGGGTGAAGTGCTGTTGGAACCTGGGACGCCGGGCCAACGCACGCCTTGTCCGCCGTTTTTTGAGATTCTTGGCCGCCGGTCACGTCAAGGCCTATCAGGATGCGGGCAACCCCGCTGGAGAACAATACAATCAGGCCCTAGGAGAATGTCCTATCCAAGAATCAGTCGCATCCCCTATTGGCAGAACCCGCATATTTGTTTAGGATTATTTAGATTTGGTGGTTTACAACAGTCAGTTGCAAGCGTGTTCGGTGCAGCCGACGGTGGTCAAACCGACGGGCGGTTAAATCAGAATGCAGGAAACCATGGCACAAATGGTAAAGGCGAAAGTTTTGGTGGTGGAAGACCACGCGGTGGTATGCGTAGCGCTGCTGCGGATGCTTAACCGACAAAAGGATTTAATTTGTTGCGGCTGCGAGAACCGTGTTGTCGCGATAATTCCGGCCCTTGAGAAGCACAACCCCGACGTGCTTTTGCTGGATTTGCTGCTCAAGGATGAAGATTCCAGTGGTCTGATTCCGGTCGTTGTCTCAAAGTTTCCCAAGCTGCACGTGCTGGTTTTTTCCCAGTTGGATGGACCTTCCCAAGCCGAGAACATCCTGAAGCTTGGGGCGCAAGGTTTCGTCTCAAAAGAGGAATCCCCCCAAGAATTGTTGACTGCGGTTCGCGCGGTCCTCAATGGCGAAGTTTATTTGGGCCGCAAATTGGCCGCGTGCCTCGTGACCAAATTCATCCACGAGAAACCTTATGATTCCGCCTGTGGGCCACCATCACCGTTGCCTCTTTCGTGCCGGGAACTGCAGGTGTTTCAAATGATCGGCTCCGGCAAAAAAACCAGTGATATTGCCGCCGCACTTAGCCTAAGCATCAAGACGATTGAATCCCATAGGGAAAACATCAAGCGCAAGCTGGCCGTTCAAACTGCGTCCGAACTGGCTCATCAGGCAATAGTTTGGGTGGACAGCAAGGTCTCGCAGCCATTCGGTCCTCGAGAGTAAAGAGACGGGAACTCCAGCCCGGCCGGAAATCGCTGTCAAATTCGCTGTCGTATTGAAGCAAAACGCCCAGCGTGGGCCCATGATTTCCCCTCCATCTTTGTATAAAATTCCTCCGAATGCCTTCCGTAGAGTGGCGAAGGTTCCTCGATGTTTTTAATGGGTAAAGCCAAGGCAGTGGGTTCTCAAAGAGCAGAACGCGGCTGGGCCGTTGGAGACCCCCTTCCCCCTCATCCTGGCCTTCTCCCTCGGGGAGAAGGAACGCGGATTGTGGCCGGCGTGGAAATCGAAAGCGCCTCTCACTAATCCCGTCGCAGGTTTTCTTGCCAAGCGGGGAGCGTGCCTCCCTCCCCCCGAGGGAGAGGGCTGGGGAGGGGGAACGGCGCATGGCTGCTCAAGAGACTATCCGGGCTTGCTGTCGACCCTTGAAACGTTCGATTGGAAATCTTCCCACCCACTATGAACGTCGAAGAACCGTGGCGAATCCCTCCTGTCCGATAAATATTCGACCAATAAGCTGCCCTGTTGATCCTTAAGTGTAGTTCCTAGTTGATAAACAGGGTTATGGCCTGATTGTAAGAAGCGTGTGCGTCTGTTGAAATTGTCCTGCCCAGAGTCGTGTGTCTCAGAAAAAATCTGGTGGAGCTGAATTGAGAAGAGAGAACCTGTTTAATGAAAACATTTTTATCGGACCATTCGGATGGAACGTATAATAAAAATTCCACGCAACCGGCAATAGATGACGGGGTTGACGAACCAATCGAAGGCGTTTTGAGGGCCGGCACGGGGTTCACAAGGGTTCGATGCGCGAGGTGTTTTATTTTTGTGGTGGCGCTGACAGTGGTATTGTCGTCACAGAACATTTTTGCCACCAATCTTTATTGGGATATAAACGGCGCAATAGGTGGGGCGGGCGGTTCCTCTCCGACGGGCACCTGGGACAATAGCACGCCCAATTGGACCACAAGTTCCGCCGGCACCAGCCCGACCGAAGATTGGCTGGATGGGAATGTCGCCGTGTTTTCAGCGGGCACCGATGCCAGCGGCAACTATACCATTTTATTGAGTGGGACACAGTCTCCGAGCGGAGTGACTTTTCAATCCGGCATTGCCACGCTTTCTGGTGGGACACTTTCCTTAACTGGTGCTGGCGACGTCGCCGTCACTGGAACCAAGGGGGTCATCAACTCGGCGATCATCGGGTTATCCGGGTTGACCAAAACTGGTTCAGGGGAACTCGTTTTGCAGGGTGCGAATACGTTCACGGGGAATCTTACGAACAGGGCCGGGACCCTCACTTTGGACAATAACCTGTCGGCCGGTGGCGGGGCCATTGTGCTAAACCCCAGTTCGCCAGTGATTTTACATAGTTCGCTGGCTGGGACCACCTTGAGCAACAACATTTCCCTGTTGGGCAGTGCCTCCACCATTGAGATGGACGCTGACGCCAACAACACACTGGCGTTGAGCGGTGTTATCAGCGGTTCGCACAACTGGAGCGCCAACGGGCCGGGATTTTTGGAACTGGCCGGTACAAACTCTTTTTCCGGCGTGCTGGACATTGCTCAGGGCACGCTGTTGGTGGCCGCTAACGGCGCTCTGGGTGGAACGCCGAGCGGCAGCCTGAATGGCGTCGTGGTAAATAGCGGTGCGACTTTGTCATTCGGCGGTGGAATTGATTATAATTACAACAACAAGCAAATCACCTTAAACGGTACCGGCGCCGGGAGTGGGGCTGCGCTGGACAGCTTCGCTGGCGACAATACCTTTGAAGGCACAGTGGTCATGTCTGCAAATAGCTCGATTGGCGCCCAGTCAGGAAGCAGCCTGACGTTGGTTGGACCAGTCTCTGGTGGCTACAATATGACAAAGGTTGGTGCTGGTGAGGTCGTTTTGAATTCCGGCGCCAATGCCTACGCCAGCACGTTGGTGGACGCGGGAACGCTTGACATAGCTTCGGGGGCCAATGGCGGAAGCGGGTTGGTTACTGTCAGTTCGGGGGCGACGTTTGCCGGTGAAGGCGACGTGGCTTCAGGCGGGATCGATGTGGCGGGAATGATTTCCCCGGGCAATGGGTTGCCCGCGACCCTGGGTTCAAGTTCTGAAACATGGGAGGCTGGTGGCAGTTTTGAATGGACGATCAACGATGCCGCCGGAATGGCGGGAGACGATCCGGGTTATGCGGAGCTTGACATCAGTGGTGGGCTTGCGATCAACGCCACGTCCGGCAACCCGTTTATTATCCACGTAATTTCGCTTGATCCCGATTTTGACTCGCCCGGAGACGCGGCGAATTTCGACAATACCGCGGTGTATAATTGGACGATCGCCACCGCGAGTGGTGGCATCTCCGGGTTTTATCCTTCGATGTTTTCCATTGATGTTTCCGGCTTTTCCAATCTTCCCGGCAACGGTGCTTTCATACTCCAACAGATCAACAACAGTATCGTTCTGAGCTTTGTTCAAAAACCGCAGATCACCACCGGTCCGGCCAGCCAGACGGTTCCCCGATATGGCAATGTGACGTTCAGCGTCCTTGCCACCGGCACTGCGACGTTGCACTACCAATGGCTCGATCCAAACAACAATCCCGTTGGGACCGATTCGCCGAATTTCTCTATCAACAATTTGGCATTTGCCAATGCGGGAACCTACACGGTCGTTGTTTCCAACCTCTCCGGTTACACGGCCACTGCCACGGCCACTTTGACGGTGCCAAAGGCGACGCCGACGGCGGGGCTGGCGGTGAACAACTCGCCGGTGACCTATGACGGGAGACCCCAGAGTGCGGCGGTCAGCCTCACGTCGAGCTCTGTGCCGGGCAGCGTCAGCGGCATTTTGACCGGCGGAGCGTCCACGCAAACCAGCGCTGGGACTTACGCCGTGACTGCGAATTTCGTGCCGGACGACAGCAGCGACTACCAGAGCCTGACAGGGCTGGCGGCGGGGAATTTTGTCATCAGCCCAGCGACGCCGGTGGTGACGGTGACCGTGGGCAGTTATACCTACACAGGTGCGGCGCAAGGGCCGAGCAGCGCGCCGACGCTTCCGGTGTCATCGGGCGCGGTGACTTGGAGCTATGCGGGGGTTGCGCCGACCGCTTATGGTCCCAGCGCGACTCCGCCGACGGCGGCGGGGAGCTACACGGGGACGGCGACGGTGGCGGCGGACAGCAACAACACTCAAAGTTCCGGCTCGGCGGGTTTTACGATCAACAAAGCCAACCCGACGATCGTGGTGACGCCCTACAGTGTGACTTACGATGGCGCGGCGCACACGGCGACCGGCACGGCGAAAGGAGTGTCGGGCGAGAACCTGGCCGGCATGGACGTGAGCGGGACGACGCACACGGCGGCGGGCAGCTATGCCACAGATCCCTGGAGTTTTACGGATGCAACTGGCAACTACAACAGCGCGAGTGGCACAGTTGCTGACGCGATCAGCCAGGCGACGCCAGTGGTGACGGTGACCGTGGGCAGTTATACCTACACGGGTGCGGCGCAAGGGCCGAGCAGCGCGCCGACGCTTCCGGTGTCGTCGGGCGCGGTGACTTGGAGCTATGCGGGGGTTGCGCCGACCGCTTATGGTCCCAGCGCGACTCCGCCGACGGCGGCGGGGAGCTACACGGGGACGGCGACGGTGGCGGCGGACAGCAACAACACTCAAAGTTCCGGCTCGGCGGGTTTTACGATCAACAAAGCCAACCCGACGATCGTGGTGACGCCCTACAGTGTGACTTACGATGGCGCGGCGCACACGGCGACCGGCACGGCGAAAGGAGTGTCGGGCGAGAACCTGGCCGGCATGGACGTGAGCGGGACGACGCACACGGCGGCGGGCAGCTATGCCACAGATCCCTGGAGTTTTACGGATGCAACTGGCAACTACAACAGCGCGAGTGGCACAGTTGCTGACGCGATCAGCCAGGCGACGCCAGTGGTGACGGTGACCGTGGGCAGTTATACCTACACGGGTGCGGCGCAAGGGCCGAGCAGCGCGCCGACGCTTCCGGTGTCGTCGGGCGCGGTGACTTGGAGCTATGCGGGGGTTGCGCCGACCGCTTATGGTCCCAGCGCGACTCCGCCGACGGCGGCGGGGAGCTACATGGCGACGGCGACGGTGGCGGCGGACGGCAACAACTATCAAAGTTTCGGCGCAGCCCCCTTCACGATTGCGCGCGAACCGCTGACGGTGGCGGCGGTGACAGACACCAAAGTGTTCGACGGAACCACCACCTCGTCAGCCACTCCTAAGATTACTTCAGGGGCGTTGCAAGGCACCGACGCGGCCAATTTTACGCAGAGTTACTCCACCCCGGACGTGGGTACAAACAACAAGACGCTCACCCCCAGCGGTGTGGTGGTTGACGGCAACAGCGGGCTGAATTACGCCTATACTTTTGTGCCGTTTACCACGGGCACCATCACGGCGGCGCCTGTTCCGACTGTGGTCTATGTGGATGCGAAATACGCGGGTCTTGCTCCTGATACATTTGTGAACTGGCCCGATGCCGGCACCGGCACGAATATCGTTGGTTACGATGCATTCGCCACCGTGCAAGGCGGCATCAACGGGGTGGCCTCCAGTGGCACCGTGAATGTGGCGGCGGGAACTTACACTGAATCTGGGCAGATCGTTATTGGCGAGTCCATGTCCGTGGTGGGGGCGGACGAGGAGACCACCATCATTAAGCCCTCGCAAGATACGGAGGGAAACGATGACGACGGCGGTGCCTGGCTGTTGGTGGCATCGGGGGTGAATTTCAATTTGAGCGGGGTAACTTTGGACGGTTCCGGCCACAAGATCTGGGCCGGCATTCGGGATCAGGGCAGCGGCGGCATTGGGAACTGCATCTTCACGAA
This sequence comes from uncultured Bifidobacteriaceae bacterium, assembly GCA_964532525.1. GTDB lineage: Bacteria > Verrucomicrobiota > Verrucomicrobiia > Limisphaerales > UBA11358 > UBA11358. The sequence goes on along the minus strand of CAZHIM010000001.1, from coordinate 409,239 downwards.
TATCCAATACGAAGCCAGCGGCCCCAGCTACCGGGGCACGGCCATCACCATTTATGGCACGGGCAACGTGGACGTGACCAACTGTCTGTTTACGGAGATCGGGCGGGTGGGTGTGGCTCCATACGGCGCAAGCACCGGCACTTACAGTTATAATAGCTATACGGGAAAGGGCGCCGGCAATTGGCTCGATTATGCGTTTCTCGTACAGTATGGCGCGAACGTTACACTGACCAACAACCAGATTACCGGCAACGTGGGCGTGGCCTCAGTGGATGGTTCGGAATCCGCGGGCATCGCGGTTTGGGACGATCCGGGAACGGTGGCCACGCTCGAGGGTAACGGCTTCACCAATAACACATCCGGTTTGGCCATTGTCGTCTGGTCGGGAGGTGGCTCGGATCCGACTGTGAACGTGGGGGCTGGAAACTGCTTCACTGGCGGCGCGAAAGGTGTGGATGTTCAGAACGCCGCCGCTTACTACAGCGGCACCGCCGCGGCGGGCTCGCCGAGGATCACCTTTGACGCATCCACCTTCATGGGGCAGAGCATCTGCGCGATCAATTTAGACACGGACATTTCGACGGGTGTGACCTATGACATCAGCAAGGTCGTATTCGAAGATCTGTCAGGGAATGTGGTGACCGACAACTTTGCCAAGCAAGATCTGGTCTATGACGTGCTTAACGAGACGGACCGGGGGTTGCTGGTGTGGAATGCCAACAACGTCTATGTGACGCCGAAGAGCGGCAGTATCCAGCGGGGTGTGAATGCCGTGGGCGCGACCTACACGGTGAACGTGGACGCCGGAACTTTTACGGAACAATTGGAAATTGCCAAGGACATCACGGTCACGGGGCAGGGCGCGACGACAATCCTCCAGTCACCCGCCAGCCTGGCGCTTTCCTATCAGCCGGCAAACGGCAATACCTATAAGCCGGTGGTGTATGTACACGACACAGACAATGCCGTGGTGCAGAATTTCGCTTTGGCGGGTGGCGGGTTGGGCAATGCCAACAACCGCTTCGCTGGAGTTGCCTATTATCAGGCGGGCGGCCTAGTTGCAAACCTTGTCATTCAAGGCTTCGAGGACAATCCAATTGATGGCATTCAGGGTGGCTATGGCATTTGCGCCTATGCAGACGCAGCGGCACGCACGCTGGCCATCACGGGCTGTAATATTTCCGGATTCCAGAAAAATGGCATTGATGTGCGTGGCGGATCCCTCGTGGCATCCATCAGCGGCAATACCGTGGTGGGTGCCGGCCCGGTGAACTTCATTGCCCAGAATGGCGTCGTCTTTGTGGGTGCGACCGGCGTGATAGCCAATAATGACATTTCCGGCTTCAATTATAATCCTACATATAATCCCACAGACACTGAGGCTTGTGGCATTCTCATATATGGTGGGGGTGCAACCATCACAGGCAATAACGTCACCACGTGTGAAATCGGTGTGGATACGGAGGACCCGCTGACCTCCATGGGATTAATTGCGAACAACAATTTCTCAGGCGACCAATCGGCGGTCGTCAATGATGCGGCGAGTAGCGTCAGTGCGCTGAACAACTGGTGGGGCGATGTTTCCGGCCCGGTTAACGTCGCCAATCCAGGAGCTGCCGGTGCGACCGTTAGCGATAATGTGATCTTCAGTCCGTGGCTGGGCGTCGGGACGGATACCAGCACGGCCATTGGGTTCCAACCCTATCCGGCGCCGGTGTATTATCAACCGGTTCGTTTGGTATTCAGCACGCAGGCGGGCGGAGCGGGGATCAATAGCGTTCTCTCGCCGCAGCCGGTGGTGCAGGTGATTGACTCGAATGGCGGTGTGGACACGGTGTTTAATGGCACGGTGAGCATCGCCATCGGCGCGAATCCGTCGGGCGGCATTTTGGCGGGCAGCACGACCGTGACCGTGGTCGGCGGAGTGGCCAGCTTCAGTGGCCTGGCCATTGACAAGGCGGGCAGCTACACCTTGACGGCCAGTTCATCTTCGCCGATCGCCACGGCGATGAGCAATCCGTTTGATGTTGCCAACCCATTGCCGTCCATCACGAGCCTTGCCCCTGCGTGGGCGGTGGCGGGCAGCCAGGCCTTCACGCTGACGGTCAATGGCGCGAACTTTGTTTATAATTCGGTGGTGCAGTGGAACGGTTCGCCACGGACGACGACTTTTGTGAGTCCGAACCAGCTTACGGCGAGCATTCCGCTGACGGATATTGCCAGTGCGAGCGCTGTCAGCGTGACCGTGGTCAACGCGGCACCCGGCGGCGGCGCATCCGCGCCAGCGACCTTTAACGTCCATGCTGTGCCGGCGGGGGTGTACGTGAATCAAGGTTACACGAGCAGCGGAGCCAACGACGGCCATCTCTGGGGATATGACGCGTTCAGCACGATCCAGGCGGGCATTGATGCCGTGGCTGCTGGTGGCACGGTGAATGTGGCCGCAGGGACGTATGCAGAGAATGTGGAGATTGACCAGCCGTTGTCGTTGCTGGGACCCAATGCGGCAGTCAATCCGAATACCGGCGCCCGGGTGCCTGAGGCGGTCATTGTTCCCGCGACTTCGGATCCGAATCCGTACGATTCGGGTTCAGTGGCTGTTGTCTATGTTGCCGCCGACAATGTGACGGTCAAGGGACTTACGGTGGATGGCAACAATCCTTCTCTCACGAGCGGCATTCTGGTTGGTGGCGTGGATGTGGACGCCGCGGAAGGCATTGTTTCTTACGAGGGAGTCGGTTCCGTAACCATCGCCAACAACATCGTGAAGAATACTACTTATACCGGCGTGGATTTCTATAATTACGTCAATAAGGGCGCGCCGACCTCCGGCAACGAAATCACGGGCAACCTGTTCTTCAACCTTGGGGCAACGAATTACGAATTCGGGATTGGCGTGCTGATCTATAATAACTTTTATGCGGATGTATCCAGCAACGTGATGACGGGTGTGCGCCTAGGCATCCAGACGGGCAACTTTTATCAGGCCAATCCGGGCTCGGTTCAGTACCAATTTATCCACGACAACAACATAACGTGTGGGGACCGGGGTATCTTCCACAATCTCGCCTATGGGGGGGCTTCGACCTTCACCCTGAGCAACAATGTGATTACCGCCTGGCAGCAGCCGGGATTTGAAACCTACAATCGTGAATGGATCGGCGTGTTGATCTCCTCTCTGCAAGACAGCGTATCGGCGACGGCGATCAACAACATCATTGATGCGTCGGCAGCAATAACCACCACGTCCGGCGTGAAGTCCGGTTACAACGTGTGGAACACGCCGACGACGGGGGCGGTGTTGATCAGCGGCGGTGCTGTCCAGCAAGCCAATTATGGTGTATGGGTGAACAATTGGGACGGATACAACAGCCAGGGCAGCTCGACGCACGCCACAATCAGCGGTGTGGACATTGTCGGCGCGTCGTTGGCGGGCGTTTATGCACAGGACGATCCGCAGTCAAGTAATGGCTCGATCGTGGACGCCACGGTGACAAATACTGTAATTAGCGGTGCTGGTGTCGGTGTTTCCGTGCAAGGTGCGACCGCGGCAGCTACGGTGATTAACAATTCGGGCTCGATCACGGGCAACGGAATGGGGATTGCGGTTGACGCGGGTCAGGCGCTGATCCAAGGCAATGATTTGACGGGCAACACGGTGGCGGGTATCTGGGCGACGAACGGTGCGACGGTGGACGCCGGTGACTGCGGCATGGGCGTACCGGGTTTGGGTACCAGCACAGGCGGGAACAATCTAACGGGTTATACGGGCGGCAATTCCTTTGCCATCGTCAATGGTGGTGGCACGGTCTCCGCCTTCAACAATGACTTTGGGGCGAATGCAAGCGCGCCGAGCATCACGGGCGCGTTGAGCGGCACAGTCTCGGCGAGCCAGTCGGGCGGTTTGTATGCCTCGGCGCCCGCAGGCACGACGGTACAGTGTCCGGGCGAGGCGGCGAATGTGTCTGGCGCCAACACACTGGCGGGCTTTATCGGCTTGGGTGGCGCGGTTTCGGCCACGGCTGGCGTGACGGTGAGCTATCAGGATTCGGCGTATCCGGAGGCAAATGGACCGGTAACGCGGACGTACACGCTGACGCCCACTTGCGGCAACGCGGCGGCGCCCGCACAGACCATCACGGTGCAGGAGACGACACCGCCGACCGTATCGGTCAAGGCGACATTGGACGCTCCCTTGAGCGCCACCGCTCCAGGGGGCGTGACAGTGAATGCGCAGGACGTTGATGCGGGCTCGGCGAGCCATTGCAGCAGTGCTCTCCAATATATGATTAGCGAGAGTCAGAGCGGGCCGTGGACGGCTTCGCTGACTTACGATTGCAGCCAGACGGGGTTGCGCACGGTGTATTTGCAGGTGACGGACGCGGCGGGGTTGTCCAGCGTCAGCAGCAGTGCGACGACGGTGAATGTACGGGACGTGACGCCGCCGACAGTCGTGTTTAATTCAATCACGGTGCAGTTGGATGCCACGGGCAATTACACGCTCACACCGATTGACGTCACGGCGATTGCGAATGGTTCGAGCGACAATTGCAGCATTGCCGGTACCACGGTGTCGCCCAGCAGTTTCACTTTCTGCGACGCCGGAGCGAAACAAGTGACGCTGACGGTGACGGATGGTAGCGGTTTGGCGACGCAAGTTCAGGGCAACATCACCGTCAAAGCGCCGGCGAATCCGCCCGCGAACGTTTATGTGGACGCCAGTTACGGAACAACGTGCGGCGCGGTGACCTTCCCCAAGAGCTCCGCCGCCGGCACGTATTACGTGGGCTACAATGCCTTCAACACGATTCAGGCGGCGCTCAACAAGGTGGCAACGGGCGGGACGGTTACGGTTGCGGCCGGGACGTATAATGAAAGTCCCGAGATTACTCAGCCGGTGACGCTTTCCTCGGCGGGAGGAGACAGCGCGGCGACCACGGTCATCGTATTGCAGCCCAATGCGCCGCAATATTTGTGCGGGATCACAATCGGCGCATCGGATGTCACTTTGGAGGGCTTCACGGTGGCCGGATTTGACGCAGCAGGGACGGGGCTAGCCAGCTCTGATATTGTTTTCCCGACGCAAGGAATTGCTGACATCATGATTGCGAATAATGTGATCGAAGTTGGAGCTTCGGGTTCTGGAACTGATGGCGACGACGGTTTCGGCATCATCAATTATTATGAAACAACAGCCCCGTATTTGGATCGGGTCACCATTTCCGGCAACACATTTAAGCCGGTTGATGCAGTGCCTGCGGGCGGTGCTGTTGGCGCAGGATTCTACATCAATCCGGGCATGGATAATCTTTCCGTCACCAACAATACCTTTTTGGGCGATCTGGCGCCTTCTGGCCTACAGGCGATGAATGCCATAGTGGTCAACAATACGGTAACCGGGAGCGATCCAAACGGTGACACCGGCGGCTTTTTCACATGGGGGTATCCCGACGCCACCGTTTGGGGTCACGCGACTTTCCGGAACAATAACATAACGGGCACTGGAACGGCCATTGCTCTCTACGACTCGCAAGGGGTCGTGGTGGAGAATAACATATTAACTGGAAATGGAACCGGAGTCTCGGTTCAAGACTATTCGCTGACGGTGGATGCCGGCACTGACCAGATCATCAACAACAGCCTGGCGGGAGACACGGTTGCCGGGGTTGACAATGAAGCCGCGAACGGTGCGCCGACCGCGACGGGCAATTGGTGGGGCGACTTGAGCGGCCCGTACAGCGCCACGCTGAATCCCTACGGCACCGGTAGTGCCGTGATCGGGAATGCGATCCTTGGCTCTTGGCTTGCTAGCGGAGCCAACAGCAACCCGGGCATCGGCTTCACGTCCACGGCGCCCGCGAATTACCCGCCGGCGCAGTTGGTGTTCACGACCGAGCCCGGCGGCGCGAATTTGGGCAGCCTGCTTTCGCCCCAGCCGGTGGTGTCGGTGGAAGATGCCAACGGCACGGTGACGCCGTGGGCGGCTGCCACGGTAAAGATCGCCATTCAGAATAACCCCACAGGTTTGGGAGTGTTGACGGGCACGACAGACCAACCGTTAGCAAATGGCGTGGCCACGTTCAATGATCTGGCCCTTGCTCTTGCCGGCGGTTCAGGCTATACGCTGGTGGCTTCGATTCCCAATTTACCGGCGGTGACCAGCAGCGGATTCGACTTTGCCAATCCCGCACCCGCGCTCACAAGTGTGAGTCCGTTCTATGTCCGAGCCGGGGCGCCGGACACGATGCTGACGGTTAACGGAAGCAACTTCACAAAGAGCTCGGTGGTTAATTGGAACAGTTCGCCGCTGGCCACGACCTACGTGAGTGGCACGCAACTGACGGCCACCATTCCCAGCGCCGATCTTGCCAGCGTTGGCGCAGCGCAGGTGACGGTTGGGACTCCGGCGCCGAGCGGCGGGTCGTCTGCTTCAGCCACGGTTGCGATTGTGGCTGCTACTCCGGACGTGGTGTATGTGGATGCGAAATACCAGGGCCAGATCGCGAACACCTGGGTGAACTGGCCGTACACGGGCGGCGGCACCAACATCATTGGCTACGATGCCTTTGCCACCGTGCAAGGTGGTGTCAACGCGGTGGCCTCCGGCGGCACGGTGAACGTGGCGGCGGGGTCCTATACGGAAGAGGTGGCGATCAATCAGCCACTTGAGTTGCTGGGGCCGAATGCCAATGTTAACCCGAACACCGGCACACGGGTTGCCGAGGCTGTCATCATGCCGGATAAAAGCGATCCTGAGGTGTGGGATGATACGGATGTTATTGTGGTAACGATCAATGCCAGTCATGTTACCATAAAGGGATTGACAGTTGACGGTTACAACCCTGGTTTGGCTGGGCTTGTGGAAGATCCTGGATACTTGGGCAGTGTTCCAACCGGCTCAACTTATTTTGGATCTTTCTTTGCGTCGGGGACAAATCTCTTTAACGCCGCCGTCGGCATTGGTGATTATACGGGTGACAGTTCAATTCGGATCGAAGACAACATCATCAAAGACGACGCGTATGCCGCTGTGGATCTGGAAAGTGACGGTCCAAACTCGCCGCCCAATACCCACAGTTGCATTAAAGGCAATCTCATTGAAAATGTTGATTTCTATGCGGAGGGATATGGTTTTGGTGTTTTACTGTACAACAACTATTATGCTGAAATTAATGGCAATGACTTGATGAATGTTGCCGTTGGAATATCTCCCCAGAGCTTCTTTCTTGCGAATCCTGGCGACGCAAATGGTCAGACAATCTGTTCCAACTACGTCAGTGCGAGCGAGTTAGGCGTCTGGCCTAATCTGGTGTATGGATCCGCCTCGCCGTTTGACATCAGCGAAAACACCTCCGTCTTCGCGCCGACGAATGGTTCCGCGTCATGGTTTCCCGCGGAATGGGATGCCTTTGAATTCACCACAATCGACGGCGTCAACGTGCTCGCAACCAATAACACAATCATCGGCAGTACACAGCCGGTCGGATACAACATGGTGGGTTACAATATCTGGGGCGCGCCAATGGATGGCAATGTGGTCATCGGTGGTGGTTCTGTCAGCAACGTAAATTACGGCGTATGGGTCAACAATTATGATGGTTGGCTGGGTGGTCAGGGTCCTGCCGGCCCGACAACGGCAACCATCGCCGGCGTGAACATCACCGGCGCTTCATTGGCGGGTGTGTATGTGCAGGACGATCCGCGTGCGTCCGAGAACGGAGTGGTGGTGCAAGGCAATATAACCGGCAACACTACAATCAGCAATTCGACCATCGGCGTTCTGGTGCAAGGAATCAATGCCGAGGCAAGCCTCATCAATAATTCCGCCTCGATCACCGGCAACGGCGTGGGGATTGACGTGGACACCGGGAAGGCATTGATCCAAGGCAATGATTTGACTGGCAACACGGTTGCGGGTATCAGGGCCAGCAATGGCGCGGTGGTGGACGCCGGCAATTGTACAGGGACGGATGTAACGGGCGGCTTGGGCATCAGCACGGGCGGCAACAATCTTTCCGGTTATCTCACGGGTTCTGCGAAGGCCATCGTTAACGACAATACCGCCGGTTCGCCGGTGGTGCTGGCCTACGATGACAACTTTGGGGCGACCGCACCCAGCGACATAATCCCGGGTGCGTTCAGCGGCGCGGTGATTTACCTGCAAGCGCCGGCCGTGATTGCGCCACCGCTGAATGTCACGCTGACGTGTGATTCCGAAGTGGTGGCGCCGGCGACTGATTTGGCTGGTTTCCTGGCCCAGGGCGGCTATTACTCGGCCAGCCCGGCGGCGACGGCCGTGACCGTGACTTCCTCGGACAATCATCCGGCCGTTGGGAACGTCACGATTGATCGCACTTACCGGATTTCCGATGGTTGCGGGAATGCGAAGACCGTTGACCAGTTCATCACGGTGAGCAATTTCAACCTCCCGGTATTCACGAGCGAGCCGGCGAACATCACCCAGCCTACTGATCCTGGATTGTGTACGGCCCGCGTGACCGTTACGCCGCCGGTGGCCACTGGTACCTGTGATGGTCCTGATGGGGAAACGACGGTGACGGTGACGGGAGTGCGCAGTGACGCAGTTCCGAGCCTTTCCGCCCCGTTTACCAAAGGTGTCACGACGATTGCTTGGACGGCCGTGGACACATACGGGAATCGGACCAATTATACGCAGGCTGTGACGGTTTTCGACAACCAGCCACCGGTATTCACCTCCTGTGCGCCACAAGCGACGAGCGTCGCGGATGTGACGGGATACGCGAAGGTTCCTGATTTCACGACTCCGGGTGAAGTGGTTGTTTCGGACAACTGCAACGGGGTGACGTTGAATCAAGTCCCGCCGGCTGGCACGCCGGAGTTCTTGGGGACTCATCCGGTCACGATCTGGGCGGTTGACCAGAGCGGGAACAGCAACTCTTGCTCAACCAGTTTTACGGTGATCTACAAAAACGCGCCCGCGCTCACCTGCGCGCCGGATGTAACGATTACAACCGCTCAGGATAAGTATCCCTATGCGACCGGTTCGCCAACGGCCTCAAGTCCGAATCTGCCGGTGACGATCACCTACAGTGACGATGTAACTGGTTTAACCAATTGTGATTCCACGGGCGTCATCGTGAGGACGTGGACCGCGACGGATGCCTCGGCCAACGTGAGCACGTGCGCCCAGACGATTACGGTGGTGGATACCAACATGCCGGTCTTCACATATCTGCCGGGTAATATTACGGTCACGAATAACCCGGGCCAATGCAGCGCCGCGGTGAGCTTCACGCCGACGGCGAGGGATCTTGGCTATTTTCAGGGATTTGAAAATACCAATTGGATATCCAATACCAATTGTGCCGTTTCCGGTTTGGATTGGAATGACGGCAACAGCCATGTGTACCGCGCTGCCAGTGGAACCGGCGGAATTGATTCGCCCAATGGCGTGGCCTATGCCGTGATTGATTCGACAGTGCCGCAAGCGGGCCCCGATTATTCCGCCAGTGGCGCGTATTGCAACTTGGGAGGATTCAGCAGCTGGGACTATGTGACCTTCTCGCCAAACTTATTCAACAGTCCGTTCGGCAGTGGCTACCATGTGTCGGTGGATGTGTATATCAATCTCAATGACCCGGCCGTGACCGCTGCCACACCCACAACAGGTTATGGCTGGGATTTATCAACCGCAGCCAGCGACGTCAATGCCGGTTTCCTTCAAGACTACATTTTCCATACCGCTGCGTATGGACCCGGTGGTGTCGTGGTGGGGGCTGATAATAACAGCAATGACGACCCTGATGCGCGGCGCAACGATTTGCTCGCACTGCCGAACCATGCTGTTCTGACAAAGAGTGGATGGTACAAGTTTGAATGGAACTTCTATCCCAAGACCGACAACACACTGGGCGTGGATTTGACAGTGCGTGATACCAAAGGGATGGCGTGGTTCTCCGAAACATTGTCGAATCCCACTGGTGTTGCCAATGTGGACGGACGCCCGAACTATACCTGGTTCACCTTTGTGTTCGACGATCAACTGCCGATTGCCAACACCAGCTTTGCGCGCAATGAACCTGTGATTTCCGATCCTGCCTCCGGCTCGGCCTTCCCGGTGGGGACCACGGCGGTGAACAACACCGCGACTGATGCCTGCGGCAACTCCACCAATACCACCTTCAATGTGACGGTCGTTGACGCCTCGTCCACAATCCTCGCTACTTCGGCCAGTACCACCACTTATGGCAGTCCGGCCACCTTCACGGCAACCGTGTCAAGTTGCCCCGCAACGCCGTCCACGGGCAATGTCGCGTTCATGGATGGAAACACGATTCTAGGCACCGTCCCAAATCTGTCGGGCCAAGCCACGTTCACCACCAGCCAGTTGGCGGCGGGTCTGCATTCCATTACCGCGGTATATTCGGGCGACAGCTATTATACCCCCAGCACATCCGGCGCGGTCTCGCAAACGGTCAATCCGGCGGCGCTGACCGTCACTGGCCTCACCGCGAACAGCAAGGTCTATGACGGCACCACATCCGCCGCTCTCAATCTCAACGCCGCAGCCTTGATAGGAGTGGCTGCTGGGGACACGATCACCTTGAATACCGACGCGGCGGCGGGCGCATTTGCCAATCCCGATATCGGCACGGACAAGCCCGTTACGATCTCCGGCTTGACGATCGGCGGCAGTGATCTAACCAATTACACTCTGATCCAGCCGGTTGCGACGGCGGCCATTACGCCCGCGTCGCTAACCATCACCGCGAACAGCACAAGCAAGGTGTATGGCCACATGATGACGTTTCGGGGGACGGAATTTACGACCAGCGGTTTGATAAACGGCGACAGCGTGAGCAGTGTGATTCTGGCCAGCGCCGGGGCAAATGCGTCTGCCGTTGAAGGCAGTTATCCCATCGATATATCCACTGCGGTCGGAACAGGCTTGAACAATTATACCATTGCCTATCACAACGGCGTCTTGACCGTCGTTGCTGCCGCGCCGGTGGTTGTCAGCCTCACTCCGGCCAGCCAGACAAACAACGCCACCACCACCGCCACCTTCACCGTGCTGGTCAGCGGCAGCGCATCCTTCACCAACTATCAATGGGTCAAAATCACCTCCACCGCCACAAATTCATTGACGGATGGCGGCAACATATCCGGGTCCACCAGCAGCGTGCTCTCCATCGCGAACGTGCTCGCCCCCGATCAGGCTGAATATGCTGTGACCGTCACCAATCCAACGGGCTCGGCCACCACTAATGGTTCCTTGGTGGTGATTGATCCGGCGATCTTAACGCCACCCACAGACGCAACCGTGGCGATCGGCGGGACTGCCTCTTTCAACGTGACGGCTGCGGGCAGCGGCACCATGGATTATCAATGGCAGCAGAACGGTGTGAATCTGCCCGGTCAAACGTCCAGCACGTTGATCTTGAACAATATTTCGGATAGTGAGGCGGGCAGCTACACCGTCACTGTCAGCAATTTAAACGGCATAGTGACGAGTTCCGCTGCCGTCCTGACCATTTTGCATCCGCCAGTGTTTGTGATGCAACCGGGCAACCTGGTGGTCAATCAAGGAGGCACGGCGACCTTCAACGTGAGCGTGAGCGGCCGGTCGCCGTTCAGTTATCAATGGTACTTGGGATCAACTGCGGTTACGCCGTGGCTGCCCGTTACCGGCGATCATTTGACGATTAACAACGCCCAGACGGTTAATGCCGGAAATTACACGGTCCAAGTGACAAATTCAGACGGTGAGGCAACAAGTGCCGTCGGTACGCTGACTGTTATTGTTCCGCCCGAGATCACAGGCCAACCGACGAGTCTGACGAATAACGCCGGGACTGTCGCTGTCTTTAGTGTGACAAACACGGGCAACGCAGTGGCTTACTCCTGGCACAAGAATGCAACGAATCTTCTGGTTGATGCCGACAAGATTACAGGTTCTTCGACCGCCACTTTAACGATCAGCAACGTGCTGGGGATAGATATCGGGACGTATAGCGTAACCATCAGCAACTCGGACGCCATGGTGAGCAGCAGCGCCTATTTGATGGTTATCGATCCGATCATTACGAATGAGCCAGTCAGCATCACGAACAACGCCGGCACATCCGCCAGCTTCACGGTGAGCGCGTATGGTACTGCGCCGGTTTATCAATGGCTGAAAGATGGCACGGTGATTCCTGGCGCCACGGCGGCCACGTATACGATTCCGAGCGTGGCGGACGTGAATATTGGCGGCTATAGCGTAGTGGTGAGCAACGCGTTCGGCACGGTGACCAGCGCGCCGCCTTCAACATTAACGGTCATCGATCCTCCAGTCATAACCTTCGAGCCGCAAAGTTTGACAGTCAATGCCACGTCGAATGCAACGTTTAGCGTGACATTTACCGGCACATTGCCGGTGATCCAGTGGTATAGGGCCGGCCAGCCCATTAATGGCGCGACCGCCGCAACGTTGACCTTGAACAATGTGTCGCAGGCGGACGCCGTGAATTACGCGGTCGTATTGACTAATGCCGCCGGGAGCGTGACCAGTTCGCCGGCAGCGCATTTGACCGTGATTGACGGGCCGGTGATTACCAGCCAGCCAACGAGCCTGACTAACAACGCCGGAACGACGGCAATATTCAGTGTGACGAAGACGGGCAGCGCGTCCACGTATCTGTGGTTCTTCAACGGGACGAATGCGTTGATGGATGGCGGCAAAATTACGGGAGCCGACTCTGCAACGTTGACCATCACTAACGTGACAGGAGCCGAAGCAGGCGCGTACTCGGTAGTGGTGAGCAATTCCGCCGGGGTACAGACGAGCGCCAGCGCCAATCTCGTGGTCATTGATCCGTTTATCGTGTCGCAGCCGGCCGGGGTGACGAACTTTGATAACACAACGGTGAGCTTCACGGTAACGGCGGCGGGTGCTGCGCCGTTGAGCTATCAATGGTACCAGGATGGCTATATTCTGGATGGCAGCACGAACAGCAGTTTGTCGCTAGCCAATATCCAAGATGATGATGAGGGCGAATATACGGTGGTCATCACCAACATGTATGGCAACGTGACGAGCACTCCGGCGGCTTTGGTCACGGTTCTGCCGCTGATTGTGGCGCAACCGGGTAGCGTGGTGGCGCTGCAAGGGGATCCGGTCAGCTTCAGTGTGAGCGTCAACGGCGCCACGCCATTCTCATATCGCTGGCTGCAGAATGGTACAAATGTGCCCGGTGGGAACGGGCGTATTCTTTCGTTCCCGAATGTCACGCTTTCCAATGCGGGCAGCTATCAGGTATATGTGACGAATCCGAATGGGACAGAAGCAAGCGATACCGCCACGTTGTCGGTCTACACTTCGGCCATGCCGGAGTTGACGCTCACCTATGTGAACCCGGTTGCGACGGTCGCCCTGACCGGTGTGCCGACGTTTGCTTATGCAGTCCAGACTTCAACGAATATGTTGCAATGGGCGGCGCTGCAAACCAACCTCTCGCCGTTCACAATTACCGTAACCAACAGTGCAGCAACGCCCAAGCGCTTCTTCCGTGGCCTTTACCTCCATGAATGACGTTGATTCAAATGGACGTCCGATTCAGATATGGCCTGGTTCTTATCTGGACAGTCTGTGTTAGCCGTGGAAAGAACGGGTTGGGGTACGGAGTTTAGTCAGCGTGCGAACGGGTACTCGACACTCGGCCGCGATCTGGCTGAGGGGAGAACGCTTTTTAGTCCAAAAGGAAACCCTCCGGCTCTGCCGGAGGACTCGTAAAGTTTGACAGTTCCGGGAGTGGGGGAAAGGGGGCGGAGGCTGAGTTTCCCTGCCGAGACTCGGGCGGCGAGCTTGGATTTTGGGGTTCCTCGACGTTTTTAATGGGTAAAGCCAAGGCAGTGGGTTCTCGAAGAGCAGACCGCGGCTGGGCCGTTGGAGACCCCCTTCCCCCTCATCCTGGCCTTCTCCCTCGGGGAGAAGGAACGCGGATTGTGGCCGGCGTGGAAATCGAAAGCGCCTCTCACTAATCCCGTCGCAGGTTTTCTTGCCAAGCGGGGAGCGTGCCTCCCTCCCCCCGAGGGAGAGGGCTGGGGAGGGGGAACGGCGCATGGCTGCTCAAGAGACTATCCGGGCTTGCTGTCGACCCTTGAAACGTTCGATTGGAAATCGAACCACCCACTATGAACGTCGAAGAACCGATTTTGGCAAGCAAATAGAATGAAAATCGAAATGGTCGAGGGACAAGGTCGGCAAATGCGGGGAGTTGTTTTGGAATCAGGCGGTGGAAGGGCCGCCCGAAGGGCTCAGCGGCTTTGAGCCGCTCAACCTCTGCCAAGCCTCCGGCTTTGCCGGAGGTCGCTGACTGCCAGAAAAATTGCAATTTGGTGCGATCTCACGCAAATCGCTTCTGACTCCGACTTGCGTAAGTGGCACATGGTTGCGGAGTTACGCAAGCAGTCGAAAAAGAGTGGTGGGTTCGAGTCCCTTCACCCCGCTCCAATTTACAGTATTTGTTTCCACTTTTTCCTTCACCCGTGTTGCTGCTGGCCATCCGTGGTGAAAACCTCGTACAATCCACCTCCCGTGCGCCGTTCTCATTGGCGACCTTGACCGGAATAAACGAACTGAAAACACCGCAAATGACGGCCCGATCTGTTATGCTTGGGCCGGCCACGTGCCAACCGTATGGATAATCCAATCTTAAAATTGCTCGGGCGCGATGATTACGCGCCGGCGAACGTTCCCGAATTGTTGCACCAGCTTGGCTGGCCCGCCCACCGGCAGCAGGAATTGCAGCGTGAATTGCGCCGCCTCGAATCGGCGGGGTGCGTCGCCCGCATCAAGGGCAACCGCTTCATTCTCCCGCAGGAGGCGGACCTCATTCCCGGGCGCATTCGCATGAATCGCGCCGGGAAAGGCTTCTTGCAGCCGGACGACCCGGCCATCAAGGAAATCGCCATCCCCGAAAACGCCACCCTCACGGCCTTGCACGAAGATCGTGTCCTCGTGCGGCGCGACCGGCCCGAAAGCAAAAATACCGGCACCGTCATCCGTGTCCTGAAACGGCACCGGACAAAAATTGTCGGCACCCTGCAGAAGAGCAGCCGCTTTCTTTACGTGGTGCCCGATGACCCGCGCATGCCGCATGACGTTTATGTTCCCGAGCCGCGCGATGTCGGCCGCCCCGCCCAAATCGGTGACAAGGTGGTCGTGAATCTGCACGAATGGGAATCGCGCAATGCCAATCCCGAAGGCGATATCATCGAAGTCCTCGGCGCGCCGGATGCCGAAGGCGTGGACATGCTGTCCGTGCTCCGCCAATATAATTTGCCGCTGCACTTCCCCCAAAATGTCCTGGCCGAGGCGCGGGCGATCGGCACCCAGGTGCGGCCGCAAGAGCTGGCCGGACGCGAGGACTGCCGGAGCCACCCGGTCGTAACGATTGACCCCGATGACGCGAAGGATTTTGACGATGCGTTTTGTTTGCAGCCGGCCCCCGCCGGGCAATGGAAGCTGTGGGTGCACATCGCCGACGTGTCCCATTACGTCAAGCCCGGCACTGCGCTGGACGCCGAGGCCGCCAAACGCGGCAATTCCACCTACCTCGTGGACCGCGTCATTCCCATGCTGCCCGAAGCGCTGAGCAATGAACTGTGCTCGCTCAAACCCGACGTGGACCGGCTGACGAAGTGCGTGGAATTCCTGGTGTCGCGGGATGGCCGCGTCCTGACGAGCCGCTTTTATCCGGCGGTGATCAACTCCTGCCGCCGCTTTACGTACCGTGAAGTGCTGGCCGTGTTGCAGCGCGCACCGGCCGGGGATATCGAGCGGATGTTGCAGGCGGCCAACGAACTCGCCCAGCGCATCCGGCGGCTGCGGTTCAAGGCCGGTTCGCTGGACCTCGATTTTCCCGAAAGCAAAATCCGCCTGGATGAACATGGCCGCATCACGGGCGTCGAGAAAGTCGAGAACGACATTTCGCACCAGTTGGTTGAGGAATTCATGCTGCTCGCCAACGAAGCCGTGGCCTCGCAACTGATGAACTTGAACCGGAGCGCGATTTACCGCGTGCACGAGGCGCCGGAAGAGCGGCGGCTGCTCGAATATCGCGAGAACGTTTTGAGCCATCATGTTCCCTGCGGCAATCTGAACCGGCCGAGCGAGGTGCAAAAACTGCTCCAGCAGCTCGGCACCCTGCCCATCGGCCCTGCCCTCAAGATCGGCTTTTTGAAATCGCTCATGCGGGCGCGTTACGACATCCAGCCGCTCGGCCACTACGGCCTGGCCAAGAAAAAATACACCCACTTCACCTCGCCCATCCGCCGCTACGCCGACCTGGTGGTGCATCGCGCGCTGTTTCAGAAAGACCACGGTCCGGGAAAATCCCTCAAGGAAACCGCGGAGCACATTTCGGACACCGAACGCAATTCCGCCGATGCCGAACGCGACAGCAGAGACGTGAAACTGTTCGCCTTTCTCAAGGCGCAACTGGCGTCCGGCCGGCCGCAGCGTTATCCGGCCCTGGTGACGGATTTGCGGAACTTCGGTTTCTTCGTGGACGTTCCGGGCCTGGCCATGAGCGGCCTCGTGCCGTTGTCCACCCTGGCGGATGATTTTTATATCTACGATGAGCAGCGCAACCAGCTCGTGGGCCGCCGCACGCGCCGGGTGATCCGGCTGGGTGATCCACTGGAAGTGCAGGTCGCCAGGGTGGACACGGCCAAAAAACAGGTGGATTTCCGCCTGGCCGTGAAAGCCGGGGCCGCCCTCAAAGCGCCCCTCAAAACCTCCCCGCGCCCGCGCCAAAATCCGTATCCGGCCTCCGCGGGCCGGCCGGGCGCGCGCGGTCCCCGCCGGGGCAGACGGTGATGGGCTGCCTGGTCCGGCCTGAACGCCACCATTCAAAACCTGGTTGAATATCATTATGATCGCTTCGGTTCGAGGTTGTTTCGGAGTTCTTTTGGGAGTGATGCTGTTTGCGGCGCAGGTCCCAGGCGCGGATTGGCGCGCCACCAATGTGCAGCAGTACAACCGGCTTTTCGACCAAACCAATGGCTGGATCGGAGCGGATGGTGATTTTACCGTGGCCCTGACCAACGGTCTCACCCTCTGGCTCTTCAGCGACACATTCGTCGGCCAAGTGCGCGACGGACACCGCGTTCATTCCACGATGATCCACAACTCCGCCGCGTTGCAGCGGGGCATCAACCCAACCAGCGCCGGCGTCGGGTTTTTCTACGGCCAGGCTCCCGCCGGCCGGCCGGCGGCGCTCCTCGCCCCTGCCGACGGCAAAGGTTGGTTTTGGTTATTCGACGGTGTGATGGCCCGCGGGAAATTGTTTTTGTTCCTTGCTCAAATCGAGCCCACGGACGACAAATCGGTTTTTGGGTTTCGCCAAATCGGCACCTGGTTGGGCGAGGTTTCCAATCCACTCGCGCCCCCTCCACAATGGCAAGTCAGGCAAATAAAAGTTCCGTTTGCCAAATTCGAAGCCGGTGAAACCCGCTCCTTCGGCTCTGCGTTGCTGGAGACAAACGGTTTCATCTATGTTTTCGGCACGCGTGAGCGAAAGCCCGCGGGCAAGCTGATGATTCTGGCGCGCGCGCCGGATGCGGCTTTGGGGAATTTTGCGGCGTGGCAATTTCGCGTCCGCGACGGCTGGAGCACGAATGTCGAGGCGGCGCTGGACCTTTGTGACGGCATGGCAACCGAGTTTTCAGTATCGTGGCTGCGGTCGGCGCGGCGCTACGTCTTGATTTGCAGTGAAAATGGTTTGTCGGAAAACATCATTGCGCGCACAGCCCTGGAACCGTGGGGCCCGTGGAGTCCGGCCACCACCGTTTATCACTGTCCGGAAGCCAAGTGGAACCGACAGGTTTTTTGCTATGCCGCCAAGGCGCATCCCATGCTGTCGGCGGCCACCAACGAATTGATCCTGACCTACGCCGCCAATTCATTTGACGTCGCGCAGGTCGTGAACGATGCGCGACTTTATTGGCCCCGCTTTGTGTCTTTGAAGTCGCCGTGACCGTTGCGTTGTGGCTGAGCCAATGAACTTGCGTTGAATCTGCCGTTTGGTTTCGGATTGAAATGCGGCAAATGAGCGGGGCACCGGTCGCATTCGCGGTCTTGCAGCTTGGGTTGGCCGGAGCCATGTTTATGCGCGCATGAAATCCATTTTAATCTCCCTTTTCGCTTTGCCCCTGTTTGCGGCCGGCTTGATGGCCCAGGATGCGAGTATTCCTTACGGAGACAACCCGGCGGTCGGGAAATATTACGACATTCGCGGCATCAAGCTGTATTGCGAGGTTTATGGCGAGGGCAGGCCACTGCTGCTGATTCACGGCAACCATGGCAGCATCAAAAGCTTTGCCCATAACCTCCCGTATTTCGCCGCGAAATATAAAGTGATTGCGGTGGACAGCCGGGCCCAGGGGAAATCGAAGGATGACGGCGAATCGCTCACTTTTGAAATGATGGCTGACGACGAGGCGGCCTTGCTGGAGGCGCTGAACATTGAGCGGGCCTATGTCATTGGGTGGAGCGATGGCGGAATAACGGCCCTGCTTTTGGCGATGCGCCATCCCGAGAAGGTCATCCAGTTGGCGGCCACCGGCGCCAACCTTTGGCCGGACGCCTCGGCTTTCGCACCCGGCGTTTGGGAGCGGGACAAAAAATATTACGATGCTCACCACCAGCAAGCCTGGCACACCGGGAAGGAAAAGAACGACTGGAAGTTGTTCCTGCTGGATTGGAACCAGCCCCACATCTCCCTGTCGGCCCTTCATTCCATTCACTGTCCAGCGCTGATAATCTGCGGCGATCACGATTTAATCTCCCTCGAACACACGGTCCAGATTTTCCAGAACATCCCGCAGGCCGCGCTCTGGGTGGTGCCCTGCTCGGGGCATGCGACATTAATTGAGCATCAAGACGATTTCAACAAAAGCGTGGACGACTTTTTCACCAAAGCACATTAATCGTCCGGCTTCAAATTGTGACGGTGTGACAAACGTTTGGCGCGGTGAACTGGCCCTCCGCCGCCAGTTCAGGAACCTTGTTTCCAGAAGCTGCCCACCGCGTCGCTCAGGGTCCCGGCCTGGCGAACCCGAAGGAATTTCCACCAGGCCGGAAACAGACGACGATAACGCGCCTCGTTGAAACGCGCGTCAATCAGCAGCACCACGCCGCGGTCAGTGTCTGACCGGATGACCCGGCCAACGGCCTGCAGCACGCGGTTCATTCCGGGAAAAGTGTAGGCATACTCAAATCCGGCGGCATTTTGTTGCTGGAAATAATCGCGAATCAGATCCCGTTCCACGCAAAGCTGCGGCAGCCCCACGCCCACGATGACCGCGCCAATCAGGCATTCGCCCACCAAGTCAATCCCTTCGCCAAAAATCCCTCCCAGCACCGCGAAGCCGACCAGGGTCTGGCCATGTTCGGCCCGGAAGGCCGCGAGAAATTCATCGCGTTCCGGTTCGGTCATCCCGGGGCGTTGGACGAGCACCCGGACTGACGGATGGCCGGCCTGAAAGCCATGGAGGGCGTCATTGAGGTATTGATATGAGGGGAAATAGACAAGGTAGTTGCCGCGGCGGCCCGCCACCAGGGCTCCAATCGCCGCCACCACGTCGCCAAGGGATTCGGCGCGGCCTTTGAAATGGGTTTGAATCCGATCCTGGACCAGAACCGCCAGGTTATCCGGAGGGAAGGGCGACGACAGTTGCAATACCGGGTCCTCGGCCGTGCCTCCCAAGAGCGTGCGATAATAATCCAATGGCGCGAGCGTGGCGGAGAAGAAGATGGCCGCCTTGCCGCGGGCCAATGCCTGCCGGAGCAACACCGAAGGATCCAGGCAAAAGAGCCGCACCTTCATTCCTGGCTCATTTTCGATCAGCGTCACAAAGCGCTCATCGTAAGTCTCGGCCGTGCGGCGGAAGGCATGCATTCGGAAAAAAAGCTCCAGCAGAGCCACTCGAAAGTCCGCCGGCTGGTTCCGCGCCAGCCAGCCTTCCGTCTCGGCCAGCGCGGTTTCGAGCGGCTCGATCAATGCATCCGGAAATTCGTGGCAGATTGTGACCCCCTCCCTGTCCTCCCGGCTGGCCACTGTTTTGGCCGGAAACAAATTGAGTTCCACGGCCGGATCGGACGGTTCCGGCGCTTCGTCCCGAGCGCCCGGGGCCGCCCCGAGTGCCCGCATCGCCGCGTGCAGCTTGCCCAGCGCCTTGGTGCAGCGCGGGGCTGCCTGCTTGGCCGCCCGTTTTACTTCCAGAATCTCCTGACCGTCCAGCTCGGCCGAGAACATGTCGCGCGCCCGGTCCACCAGGTTGTGCGCTTCATCCACCAGAAAACCATAGTCGCCGCCTTCCTCGGTGAAATGCCGGCGCAAATAAACCTGCGGATCAAACACGTAGTTGTAATCGCAGATCGCCGCGTCGGCCCACATCGAAACGTCCAATGAAAGCTCGAACGGACAGACTTGATGCGTTTGCCCCACGGCTTCGAGGACCGGCCGCGTGATTTCTTCCCGCGCCAAGGCTTCGCGGATCGCCGGTTTGATGCGGTCGTAATAGCCCAGCGCCAGGGGACACGTCAGCGGATCGCAGGGATGCCCTTCGCGGACGCAGACTTTTTCCTTGGCGGTGAGCGTCACGGCGCGCAGCTTTAACCCACTACGCCGCAGGTCAGCCAGCGCCTTCTCGGCGATGGTCCGCCCCACCGTGCGGGCCGTCAGGTAGAAGAGCCGCTCCAGTTTTCCCTCCCCCAGTGCCTTGATCGCCGGGAACAGCACCGAGATCGTTTTGCCAATGCCCGTCGGAGCGGCGAGAAATAGTCGGCCCCCATTGGCCAGCACGCGATACGCGGCCACCGCCAGCTCGCGCTGCCCGGGACGATAGGTGGGGAAGGGGAACTGCAACGACTGGATGGAGGCATCCCGCGCCCGGCGCCACTCGTGGCATTCGCGGAGCCAGCCCACGTAACTGCCGGTGGTCGCCGCGAAAAACTCGGCCAGTTCGCTGAACGCAAACGTCTGGCGGAATTCCGTCACCTTGCCCGTTTGCAATTCCAAATACACCAGTTGAATGTCCAGCCCCGCCAACGCGTTTTCCCGCGCATGAATGAATCCGTAGCATTTGGCCTGCGCCCAGTGCAGCGGATCGGGCTGGTGGTCCCAAGCGCCCCACACCGTTTTGATTTCCTCCAGCAAAACGCCCGCCGACGTAATCAGCAAGCCGTCAATCCGTCCCCGGACTCGCAGCGTGAATTCATCCGTCTCCACCGTATGTTCCACGGGCAGCTCGGTGAGATAGCCCGTCGGCCGCGACCGCTGGATGCTTTGGTGCCCGCGAATGCCCGCGAGTGCCCGGTCGGACCCCACAAATTCGCCCGGGCCGGCCAGATCCCCCTGCCGCAGCACAAACTCCACCAGGTCGCGCACGGAAATCGTATGCACGGGTATTGATGCGGGGACGCTCATGCGTGGTTCCAAAGATCGCCCGCCGGCGGCACGAAGGAATTCAGTTGTTGCCGGAAGAAATCCGGCCCCGACCGCTCGACCAAGGGGCGCGGGTCACGAAATGGCAATGTCTGGAATGCCGGCACGCAGTAATTTAACGCCTTTGACTGGCCCGGCGAAAGTCCAACCCGCCGCGCTCATCTTGCGCCTCCAGGTCGTTGGCCGAAGCAATCGTATTTTCTGGCGAACCCACTGCGACCCCAGTGCGTCAACTCCGAATTCTGAACCCTCGTTTCTGCCCGGTCGGACGCCAAGTTTGAACCAAATAAATGAGGACTGATATGGCAGACGTTCAATTACAGAACGTCTGCTGCGTAAGACAATAATACACTGCCCTCATGATTTTAAAATGGCTCGTTCGCCAGACGGGGCGTCGCGGCGGTGTAGCTTGGCAGGGCTGGCGACGCTTGTTTGTTTTGGCAAGTCAGCAGCGCATCCAGTTTCTCCAAAGACTGATTGGCTGTTCGCTGATAATTGGCAATGGTCGGCGCCAGGTCATTGTCCGGCCGCGAGACCAAGGTAACTGCTGGGGCCGCGGACCGCCCGGCCGCATTCTTGGGTGGCTGCGGCCAAGCGACGAGAATCACGCCGATCAATGCCAAGGCGGCGACGACCGGCACCGCCACGCGCCAGTGCGGTGCCCTGCCTTGAATATACGCGCGCAAAATCCCTCCCAACGAATCCCGTTTTGCGGCCCGCAGTTTTTGGGCCACGTTGCGGTGAAAGCTCTCGGACGCTTGAATATCCGGATTGATTTTCACCGCCGCCAGGCGTTCGGTCACGTGGGACATTTCCGCCAGATAACGGCGGCAGCCTTCGCAGGTCTCCAGATGCGCCCGCAGTTGCCGTGCCTCCTGCGCGTCCAGCGTATTCAAAATCTGCCCGACCATGAGTTTCCGGTTTGCGGCACAAGGTTTCATAATCCCACCTCTTTCTTTGTGGAGTCGCCCAACTGCGCGTTGAGCGCATTCATCTTTCGCAGCTTTTCCAGGGCGTGAAACAAACGCGATTTGACCGTGCCCACCGAGCAGCCGAGCGCCGCCGCGATCCCCTCCAATGAATCGTCCACATAAAAGCGCAGATAGATCACCTGCTGATGCTTGGCCGGGAGGGTCTTGATGCATTGCCGCACCAGCGCGGCCTGCTCACTCGATTCGACGGCATCATCCGGTTGGGCGGCGTGATCAACGACGGTGGGCTGCCCCAATCCATCTTGTTCGCCTCCGCCGAATGCCGCCCCCGGCCAGGGCCGGTTTTTCCGGCGCACATTGCGGTAACGATTCAGCAGAATGGCGCACAGCCAGGTGAAAAACTGGCAGCGTCCGTCGTAGCGCTGCAAACATCGCCACGCTTCCACCAGCGTGTCCTGCGCCAGATCTTCCGCCAGTGTCAGGTCGCCGCACAGCGCGCAAGCCTGCCGCAACAGCCGGCTGCCGTGCAGCCGGCAAATTCCGCCGAACGCCTCCGCATCACCCGCCCGCGCCTGGTCGAGCAGACTCCGCGTGTCTGGGGCTTCAGTTTCCACGAAAGTTGGGTTCAGGCAGGACACATTTTGAAGATAGCTTAAAACGCGGACGGTTCCACCCCGGAACCGTCCGCCGAATCAATTTGCCGGCCGGTGCTTCATGGCTGCACCGCCTCGCCGATATGCGGTCCGTCCGTGCGAAATGGCGTTCCCTCTTTCTCCACAAAGATGAGCGCGCACGGATATTGGAGTCCGGCATAGGCTGATTTCAGTTCAAAGCCCCGATCCACGCCCTCGAATACAAAACGTTGGAAGGTGAATGGGCCGCTGCCCAGGGGATCCTTCACGCTGTTCAATCCGGCCTCGCCGTGCAATTTGTATTCCACGGCCGCGCGCACCATGGCTTGCCAGGCTTGAATTCTGAATTCCTTAACCCGGGGCTTGTCCGGATCAACGAACAGCAATTGGACGAACGGATTTTGCGAGTTCCGAATTTCGGGGGCGAATTCTTGAATCTGTTTGTCGTACTCCGCGAGCGGCAGGGTCATGATTTTGGCCAGGCGCTCATATAGCGGTTCCGATCCGCTGATGAATCTCAAGAGTCCGTCCCGCGTTCCGCCTGCCGCAGTCACCGCCCTCGACCAGAAATTGGTCGTCGGGACGTCGCCGATATTTTGTAACTCCTCCAACTCTGGGTCTTTGAGGATGGCCGCCAGCAAATTTGCCTGGTTTTCCGGGCGCTCGGGCTGCAGCCGGCTGATTTTGTTCGCCAGCCAGTCAATGTGGTTCGTTTTTTCGCTCAGGATGGTCGTGGCGATCGTGCCGCGGACCGGCGCGGCATCGAATCCGGCCACCAGTTGCTGCAAAGTCTCCGGTGAAAACTGGCCGAAGTTTCCCGCCACCGTGCCATAGACGATGGCTTCGCTGGCATATTGCACCAGGGCGCCGATCATGGTGCCGTCCCGGGAGGCATTTCTGCCCAGCACGAATGCCGCGAGCAAGTCATCCCGCGCGGCGGCCTGGTCGCCGTGTTGCAAATCCCACATGGCGCGCGGCTTCGACGCCACCGCCACCGCCTTGATGAAACGGAGCTGCGGCAGAAACGTGCCGGGCCCCGGGCTCATATCAATGCCCCAATCGCACGGCACCGCCTGTCGGGCCGCCGCGCGCACCAATTTGAATTCGTTATCGTACCCGGCCAGCAGCGGGCCGAACCGATCCGGCAGCTTCACTTCGCGCCCCGCTTTCGACTCGATATAATCCTTATCGGCGTCCGCCAG
This sequence comes from uncultured Bifidobacteriaceae bacterium, assembly GCA_964532525.1. Classification (GTDB taxonomy): domain Bacteria; phylum Verrucomicrobiota; class Verrucomicrobiia; order Limisphaerales; family UBA11358; genus UBA11358. The sequence goes on along the minus strand of CAZHIM010000001.1, from coordinate 384,997 downwards.
CGGCTTGGTATCCAGCAGAAACGCCTGATAATAGATCAGCGCCGGATTGATATTCGTGCGCCCCGGCTCGCCGCGCGCGTTCACCAGGGTCAAAAGCAGCAGGACAATGCCCGCGTATTTTATGGTCTTCATAGTGGTTCCCGAGGTTGTATTCGCCTGTTAATAACGGACCCCGCCAAAAAGTTCATTTATTTTGCAACAATCTTCGGTCCGCTGTTTCCAGTCGAATTCGTCTTCCCATTTTCGCTGGATGGTTCGGCTGAACGCCGGAGGCGTTATGGAAATTAGCCGGGGGTTGAGCGACCAGGGAGCGATACCCCAGGGAAACGCCCCCCAGTTTTCGCGCGCCCCGGCAGGGGCGCTGGAACCGCCTGCCGGAATGTTCAACCCTATCTGCCAACCGACCCGCGCCAAGCCGCCGCAAATCATCCCTTGAAGCGTCTATCTCACCGAAACCTCCCGTCGCCAAAGGCGACCGATTTGCTGAGATGCGCTGTTGGCACGATATTCCTTTTGATCAGCTTGCCCAGTGCCTTCGCTGCCGCACGCGAGAAGGCGCGCGACCACAGGATTGCAGCCGCTCGCCAAACTCATTACGAAAAGTTCGTGGACGCGGCGCAGGCGTTTTCACGCGACTGGAAGACCAACTCGAGTCCACTTCCATCCGCCGTTCCGCTGGGCAACCTCGTGTCCAGCGGTTATCTCCGAAGTGAGGATGCGCGCGAGTTTAATGGGCTGGAAGTCATCATTTCGTTAACGACTGTTACTCCCGAGGAGAATAAAGTCACTGAAGCTTTGGTGCGTGTTCGACTTCCTGGCGGGAGAGACATTGTGCTGGCTGGGGACGGCAGCGTATTCGTCACGCGAGCAAAATGAGCGGTGCCGGAAGCGCCCGCTGGGAATATTGCAACCCTTCGGTCTCTTCGGTCCTTCCGCCCTCGCCGGTCACATCCTCAGCCCGCCTCGCTCACTTCAGGTGTCTCGCAAAAACCCGGTACCTCGCCCAAATCACCCCGCCCGGCAGTTGCCGGAGCGAAATCAGCCGCAGCGTCGCCGCCGCCTTCGCGGGCGCCGGGCCCGGGATGTCGAAGATGCTCGAGACGCCCACCCCGCCGTCAGCCACCGGCACCGTCAGGTGGCTGATCTCATCCACCAGCCCCGCCTTCAGCATGGCGCCATTGAATTTGCCGCCCCCTTGCAGCGTCAGCTTGCGCAGCTTGAAGATCGTGCCGAGCTTCTCCAGCGCCACCTTCAAGTCGATTTCCTTTTTCCCGCAAAACAAATAAGAGACTCCGGCCGCTTGCAAATGCGCCAGGTACTCGTCGCTCACCCGCTGTGTCACCAGCAGCACCACGTGGTCGCCGCCCACTTCATTCTGTTGGAAGCGCAGCACCCCCTTGGCATCGGCGCCAATCGCCAGCCGCCGCGCCTTCGGGTTCACGATGTGGTCCCGGCGCGCGATCGGTTGCCGCACCCGCGGCAACTTCGTCTTGGGGCCGTCGAATTCATCCATCGTGGTCGTGCCCACCAGCCAGGCGCCGATGCCCAGGCTCGCCGCCGTGCTTTCAAACAGGTCACCCCCGTCCTTGTACCCCGGCAGCTTGCCCCACCGGCTCCCGAGGATTTTGCCATCCACCGAAGTGCACATGTGGCAGATCACATAAGGTCTCATAATGTGTCCTAAAACGTCCGCGCACACCGAAAGCCAAAGTTGCCTGTGGCGTACGGGTAGTTGGCGCTGCGACCGGAGCACCGATCGTTGCCGGCAGCCATATTCCAATTGCCGCCACGGAAAACCCGGTAGATTCCGGATCCAGATCCGGTTGGATTTGTCGTCATGGGCTGACCATACGGTGTCCCATACCAATCCCAACACCACTCAAATACATTCCCCGCCATGTCGTAAAGTCCATAACCATTCGGCGCAAAGGAGCCCACCGGGCTAGTGTAGGGAGTTCCTCCGGTCGCAAATGAGGCATTGAATCCCAACGGTCCCAGATCATAACTGTCCACGGGGGGATCCCCGTAGTAGTTAGCCTGGCTTTCGGAGATCGTGTCGCCCCAGGGAAACCGATGTCCGATCAACCCGCCCCGCGCTGCCTTCTCCCACTCCGCTTCCGTCGGCAATCGGCAGCCGTTATTGGCCCAGTTCACAAAAACCAGAGTCCCGTTATCGCCACTGGTATAAACCTGCGTCAAAGCCTTGTCCGTGTAATACACCGGCGTCAAACCCGCCTGCTGTGACCGCGCATTGCACCACTTCACCGCGTCAAACCAATCCACCAAGTACACCGGATGATTGGCGGCCTTGCCGCTGCCGGCATTGGCGAAAACATATCCGTTGGGCATGGCCCAGTTATACACGCCCTGCCATTGGCTGAGGGTCACCAAGTACACGTCCATATAAAACGCCGATACCATCACGTTCACAGGGATGGCATCGCTTTCGCCATCCAGCGGGTCGCCCATTTTGAACGACCCTGTTGGAATGAACGCCATTCCGGCGGGCGGGTTGAAGGCCACGAGCTTGTTGGTGTTCACGCTATTCGCCACCGGTAGTTGCACATAATCCACCCAATTTGTTCCGGCGACCAGCGAGGCGGTCTGGACATTATAGTTCGTGTTGGCCAGCGCGTTGCTCCAGACCATCGTGCCGTCCGGGTTAAACGCCGTGATGCTTGTCGCCGCCGGCCCCGAAATCCGGAAAAATTGCGTTGCTTGCGCCGGGCTCTGCTGAACGACAGCCAAGAGCGCCAGCCCGATGAAAAGGGAGAACAGTCTGTTTGTCATAAAAACCACTTAAGCCAACCTTGCTGAGATCAATGCCAGTCTAGGAAACAATTTTGCGCAGTGGTTGATGCAAAAGCAATCTAATAGCGGCGCAGTCGCCTCCGGGCATTCTGAAGGTTGTTCACGTTCGGTGAGCAGGTCGAAAAGGGAATCGGAAATTGCCACAGCACCACCGCGACCCCGTGGCGGCAAACTGGTGTTTGCCGCCATCAGGAAAAAATGACCAAGGGAAAGCGGCGCCTGTCTGCTTTGCCCATCAATAATGAAACCGGAGAAAATGGTCAAAGTAACAGGAATAAACCAGCACCGCCAAAAGCAGGGCGATGACTGCGGCCAGCAGAACCCCCGGAAAAATGAGGCAGGATAACAAGGCCAGCAATAGGGCCCGGACCGCCCGCCGCATTTCCTGATGCCACGAACTGCGATACAAGATGATGAATGCCAGCAAGGTGGGAATGACCGCATAAGCCAGCCATTGCCCCCACCAGACCCGCAGCGACGACACCTGCGGGCTGTCGAGCCAATAGATGAACACAAACGCAGCCAGGGAAACCGCCGCGGACACCATGAAAGGCGACTGCGCCTCCGGCGGCCTATCGCTGTGATTCAAACGCTCCAGGAAAATGCTGTATCGTTTCATATGCCATCCCCCCATTTGGTTTCTTGCCCATGACCGGCGTGGGCTTCTTCGTGACTTTCGTCCTCCTCCACAGATTTGCAAGTCATTTTCCCCCTTTGTTTTTGGCAGCACGGGAATCGCCTCCTTGGGGCTGCGGAGCAGCGCCGGGGCGGGGAACGGCTGGTCCCCGCGAATCAAACATCTTAGCCGGGCCTGCGCGACCCGCAGGAGCTTACCCCCCCCAAAATGGGTTCCCCGGTTCCACCCTTGGCCCCTGAACCGTCCGCCGGCACCACGATTGCCGGGGCCCGAAGCAGAGGTCGCCGCCCAATTGTTTGCTCGCAACTTGGGGCTGAGTTAGGTTTTATTCCGTGATGCAAGACACGAACCATTCCGCCGAGAACCCCGGCTGGGTGCAGATTGTGCTGATTGGCAGGCGGCCCGAGTTCACCTTGCTGCGCATTTTCGTGCTGGTGCTGCTGTGCGTCGTCACCGTGAAGTTCGTCTTGCTGCCCATCCGCGTGGCGGGCATCTCGATGGAACCCACCTATCACAACCACCAGATTGATTGCGTCAACCGCCTTGCCTATTGGCGGCATGGCCCGCAACGGGGCGACGTGGTGGCGATCCGGTATTCGGATCCCGGGCCTTTTTCGGCGCCGAGCCAGATGCTGATGAAACGCGTGATTGGTTTGCCCGGCGAGACCGTCTGGTTTCACCGGGGCCGCGTCTATATCAACGGCCGCTTGCTCGACGAACCGTACCTGAAAACACCCTGCGACTGGGAAGCCGATCCGATGACCTGCGGCCCGGACCAATATTTCGTGGTGGGCGACAACCGCTCGATGCCCTTTAAAGATCACACCAAGGGCCGGGCGGATCGCGACCGGATCATCGGCAAAGTGCTTTTATGAAAATCGCGTTGCGCGTGGCGTTGCTCATCGTAGTCGTGCTGGCGGCGGGCTGGCTGTGGACGGTATTGTTTCCCAGCCCCGAAAAAATCGTGCTCCGGCGCATCCATGGGCTGGCGGCCACCGCGACGATCAGCCCGGGCGAAGGCACCATCACGCGCGCGGGCAAGGTGAGCAGTCTCATCAGCTATTTCTCGACGGACGCGGAAATCTCGTATGACCTCCCCGACTACGGCACGCGGACGATCTCGGGCCGCGACGAAATCCGCGAGATCGCGGCGGGGGGATTCAGCACCGTGGGTGCGCTGAAGGTGCAGTTCGTGGATGCCACGGCCCGGGTGGGGGCCGACCAGCAGAGCGCGGAAGTGGCGTGCACGGCCCGCGTGAGCACGGAAAGCAACAAGGATTTTGGCATCCAGGAATTGCGGTTCCAGTTGAAGCGGATTGACGGCGACTGGCTGATTACCCGGGTGGAAACGGTCAAGACGCTGCAATGATTCGCGGCGGCGGCACGCCCGGTTCAGGTGGCCTCCCAGACAAGCCGGAGGCCTTCGAGCGTCAGGTCCGGGGCCACGGCGGTGATTTCAGGGAGCTTGGCGGCAATGAGCTTCGCATAGCCGCCGGTGGCGACGACCGGCAGTTTTGGGGCGCGCAAATCCCGCTTGAGCTCGGCGATGAGTTCGCGGACCAGGCCGCGGTAGCCGTGGACCGCCCCCACGAGCATCGCCTCCTCGGTGCTCTTGCCGACGACCACGCGCGTGTCGCGGATCTGGATCTTGGGGAGCAGCGCGGTCTTTTCGTGAAGGTAGGTGGTCATCACCGCCAGGCCGGGCGCGATGATGCCGCCGGCGTAGTTGCCGCGGACGTCCACGACGTCGAAGGTGACCGCGGTGCCGAAGTCCACCACCACGACCGGCGCGCCAAAGCGGCGGCGGGCCGCGACGGCGTTGGCGAGGCGGTCCGGGCCGATGGAATTAGGCTTGGGATAATCAATGCCCACGCCGAGCACGGTGCCGGCGTGGACTTCCAGGGCTTCCAGCCGCCACGCGGCATGGACGAACTTCTTGACGATGGGCGTGGCCCGGGGCACGACACTGCAAAGCGCGGCGCCGGTGACCTTTTCGTTGCCCACAAAGGGTTTGATCCGTCCCGGCGCGCCGCCCGCCAGCCACGCGAACGTGGGCATGTCCGCTTGCTTCACCACGTGGCGGCCGTCCGCCAGCCCGAGGTGCGTGTGGGTGTTCCCGATATCGAAAAGGAGCAGCATGATCAGGGGTCCAAAGTCACGTCGCCGCCGATGACGCGTTCCAGGTGGCCGTGCTCGGTGCGGATGAGCAGGGAGCCGTCGTCGTCCAGGGATTCGGCGTGGCCGCGAAACCGGCGTTCGCCGGCGTGCACCGTGACGTTCCGGCCGATGGTGACGCAGGCGGCCTCCCATTCATCGGCCACTTCCGGAAATTTGCCGGCGCCAATGCGGGCGTAATCCGCGTCCAATTCGCGCAAAATTTCCACGGCCAGCTCGGCGCGGGAGATTTCGCGGCCGGACTCGATTTTGAGCGACGTGGCGGTTTTCCGGAGTTCGGGGGAAAACGCCGCCGCGTCGAGGTTCACATCCACGCCGATGCCGAGAATGACGTGGCGCAGGCGGTCGAGTTCGGCGCTCATCTCGGTCAGGATGCCGGCGGTCTTTTTGCCGTGGATGAGCAGATCGTTGGGCCATTTGATTTCGGCGGAAATCCCGGCGACGGTTTTCACGGCGCGGCGCAGCGCCGTCGCCGAAATGACGGTCAACTGCGTGGCCTCCTGCGGCGGCAATTGGGGGCGGAGCAGGACGGAAAACCAGAGGCCCTTCCGCGTGGGGGACATCCAGGCCCGGCCCAGCCGGCCCCGGCCCCGCGTCTGGGATTCCGCGAAGACCACCACGCCTTCGGGCACGCCGTCCCGCGCGAGCTTTTCGGCGATGTCGTTGGTGGAACTGGTCTGCTCAAAAACGCGGATGTCGCGGCCCACGGTCTGGGTGGGCCCCAGGCGGGCCAGGAGATCGTCCGCCAGGAGCGCGTCGGGTTCATCCACCAGCCGGTAGCCAAAATGCGGGCCGGCCTCGATGTTGAAGCCCACCCGGCGCAGGTCCTCGATGCGCGCCCATACAGCCGCCCGGCTGATGGCCAGTTGCTCGGCCAGGTGTGTGCCGGAAACGCCGTCGGGATTGGCGCGCAGGGCACAGAGGATTTTGGCGTCGGCGGTCATGAAAACCCACCCCGGCCGGACGCGGCGCGCTGATTGCCTGGGGTTTCCGCGCTCATCATGTTTCGAAATCCAGTCCGATGTCCACCGCGCGGGCCGAGTGGGTGATGGCGCCGACCGAGATGAAATTCACGCCGGTGGCGGCGATGGCGCGGAGGGTTTTGAGGTTCACGCCGCCGCTGGCCTCGGTCGGGGCGCGGCCGCGGATGATCTTGACGGCCCGCCGCAACCGGGCCGGCGGCATGTTGTCGAGCAGGATGATGTCGGCGCCGGCCTCGGCCGCCTGGGCCGCCTGTTCGAGGGTGTCGGCCTCCACCTCGATTTTGAGCCGGGGGAATTTTTTACGGGCGCGGGCCACGGCGGCGGCGATGGCGTTGGGCCTGGCATCGCGCAGGGCCACGAGGTGGTTGTCCTTGATGAGGACCATGTCAAAGAGGCCGAGGCGGTGGTTTTTGCCGCCGCCGCAGGCCACGGCGTATTTCTCGAAGCGGCGCCAGCCGGGCGTCGTTTTGCGGGTGTCCAGGATCCTTGCGCCCGTGGCCTTGATGGCGTCGGCATACTGGGCGGTGGCGGTGGCCACGCCGGAGAGCCGCTGGACAAAATTCAAGGCCACGCGCTCGGCGCTCAGCAGGGCGCGGCTCGGGCCGGAGATCTTGAGCAGCGGTTTGCCGGCCGCCACGCGCTGGCCGTCCTGAACGAACTTCTTGATCTTGAGGGCACCCCGCTGGCCGTATTTGGCGGCCATTTCGCGGAAGGCCAGTTCGGCAAACTGGAGCCCGGCAACCACCAGCGGTTCGCGCGCGCGCATCAAGGCGGCGGATTCCAAGCCGGCCGGAACGGTGGCCAGCGTCGTCACATCGCCGCCGCCGAGGTCTTCGGCAAGGGCGGCGCGGACGGCGCGACGAATTTCAACAGGGACAAGTTCCACTGGCACAAGATGGCGGCGGGCCAAAAAAGGAAAAGCAAAAAGCGACGGGAGCACCGGGGCGCGGCGGACCTTTACCCCCCCCCGCTCACCAATATTCCTCGATGTGGATCGTGACGGGGCCGGGGCCGCCCTTGCCGGCGAAACCCTTGGCTTCCAGCCAAGTGGTGGTGATCTTCACCATCTCCGGATTGCCGCAAAGGAAGACCTCGGTTTTCGCGGGTTCGAGGGTGATGCCGGATTCGCGTTCGAGCACGCCCTGTTCGAGCAGGGCCTGGATGCGTCCGGTATAGCCGATGAAATGGGGGTCCTGGTCCGGCCGGGTGATGCTGGGAATATACGTGAAATTGGGGCGGAGGCGGGCGAGGCTTTCGAGTTCGCCGCGATAGCCGAGGTCCCAACTGTAACGGGCGCCGTGGAGCACCACAAATCGGCGCTGGTGGTCGTTCACGAGCAGGGTCCGCAGCATGGAAACGTAGGGAGCCAGCCCGGTGCCGGTGGCAATGAGGACGACGGCCTTTTCGGGCGCCACGTGATCGAGGGTGAAGATGCCGCTGGCCTTGGTGCCCAGGAACACCCGGCTGCCGTGCGCGAGGGCGAAGAGGCGGGGGGTGAGCTGGCCGCTGGTGATGAGCGTGAGATAAAATTCCACGTAGCGCCGCTCCAGGCTCGCGGAGGCGATGCTGTAGGCGCGGCGGATCAGCTTTGCCGGCTCGCTCGGACCCTCTTCCGCGGCGGCTTCGGGCACGCGGGGGGCCGAGCCCAGCAGGCCGAGGACACCGAACTGCCCGGGACGGAAATCGAACAAGTCGCTGTCCGGCCGCACGCGGAGGATGAGGAGTTGCGGGTTGATTTCCTCGCGACCGATGACGGTGGCGTTGTACGGGTCTGCGTTATTGGCGCTCATGTCGGCAAACTGGTTTGGACGGAACGGTTGATTTGCCCCACTCGTTCCGCCGCCTGCACTGATAATGCGGGGCGAATCTTAGGGATGTCGCCGTCTAATATCAATGCTTCGTCGCGGCGAGTCCCGGGGAAAAGCGGGCGCGGGTCCATAACCATCTGTTCGGCAAAGAACAGCGCCACGCTGCTCTCGTGCGGGCGACGGTCCTCGAAAGTTCGCGGCCCGCGCGGGCGGGCGAAAGCGCCGTCGCCGCTGCGCTTTGCCGGCGCAGTCCATGACGCGTATGGACATGCCGGGCGCGTCGGTATTGCGCGGGGCGTCATGGAGCGCGGCTGTGTCCCGCGCGGCGCGGGATCAGCCGCAGCGCGTCGGGCTCTCAAGCCGTGTTGGATATCTCCGACGCGGTCATTCCTGCGAAGCTGCTGCGGCTGGTCTGCGACACAGCCGCGGTCCGGGCGCGGGTCCGCAAAAGCTCGCGGCCCGCGCGGGCGGGCGAAAGCGCCGTCGCCGTTGCGCTCTGCCGGCGCAGTCCATGACGCGTATGGACATGCCGGGCGCGTCGGGATTGCGCGGGGCGACATGGGGCGTGGCTGTGTCCCGCGCGGCGCGGGATCAGCCGCAGCGCGTCGAGCCCTCAAGCCGTGTTGGATATCTCCGACGCGGTCATTCCTGCGAAGCTGCTGCGGCTGGTCTGCGACACAGCCGCGGTCCGGGCGCGGGTCCGCAAAAGCTCGCGGCCCGCGCGGGCGGGCGAAAGCGCCGTCGCCGCTGCGCTCTGCCGGCGCAGTCCATGACGCGGGCGGATTTGCCGGGGCCTTGGGGCAGAAAAAACTTTGCGCGGGCAGCGCCTTTGCGGGAAACTGGCAGCATGAGCGCGATTGCCGAATCGAATCTGCCCGATGCCCAGGGACATTTTGGGCCCTACGGCGGACGTTATGTGCCGGAGACCCTGATGCATCCCTTGCAGGAGCTGGAGGCGGAATATTTCCGGGCGCAGCACGATCCGGAGTTTCAGCGGGAGCTGGCGTATTATCTGAAGGAATTTTGCGGGCGGCCCACGCCGCTGTATTTTGCCGAGCGGCTCACGCGCGAGCTGGGCGGGGCGAAGATTTACCTCAAGCGCGAGGATTTGAACCACACCGGGGCGCACAAGATCAACAACGCCATCGGGCAGGTTCTGCTGGCGCGGCGGATGGGCAAGACGCGGGTCATCGCCGAGACGGGGGCGGGCCAGCACGGGGTGGCCACGGCGACGGTGGCGGCCATGTTCGGGCTGCAATGCGTGATTTACATGGGGGCCGTGGATTGCCAGCGGCAGGAACTGAACGTTTACCGCATGAAGATGCTGGGGGCGGAGGTGGTGCCGGTGCATGCGGGGCAGAAGACGTTGAAGGAGGCCGTGAACGAAGCCATGCGCGACTGGGTGACGCACATCCGCGACACCCATTACATCCTCGGCACGGCTTACGGGGCGCATCCGTATCCGGTGATGGTGCGGAATTTCCAGCGGGTGATCGGCGACGAGGCGCGGGCGCAAATTTTGGAGCACGAGCGGCGGCTGCCGGACCTCTTGCTGGCGTGCGTGGGCGGCGGCTCCAACGCAATCGGCCTGTTTTATCCGTTCCTCGGGGACGCGAGCGTGGCGATGGTGGGCGTGGAGGCGGGCGGCCGGGGGATCCGGCCGGAACAGCACGCGGCGCGGTTTCAGGGCGGGTCGCTGGGCGTGTTGCAGGGGACGCGCAGTTACGTCTTGCAGGACAGTTTCGGCCAGATTCAACTGACGCACAGCGTGAGCGCCGGGCTGGATTACGCGGCCGTGGGTCCGGAACACGCCTGGCTGCACGACCAGAAGCGCGTGGAATACACCTACGCCACGGACGACCAGGCGCTGGAGGCGTTCATGAAACTGGCGCGGCTGGAGGGCATCATCCCGGCGCTGGAAAGCTCGCACGCGGTCGCGGAGTGCATCGTGCGCGCTCCCAAAATGCGCAAAGACGCGCTGATTATCGTGAATCTCTCGGGCCGCGGGGACAAAGACGTGGCGCAGGTGGCGGCGAAGGTGGGGTTGCAAATGCCCAAATGACTCGCCGCCCCGCTGCCCGGGAAGACCGCCGATCGGCGGGATGGTGGACCAATCTCCGAAGCCTCGCAAAGCTTATTCAATGGAACATCTGGGTGAGCACGCTTCCTGGCATAGAACGCACTGTATTTAAACAGTTTAACGCTTACCCTCACCCCGGCCCTCTCCCCCGGGGAGAGGGAGAAACGCTCCCAGCGTTTAGGCGAAACGGGCGGTGCGGGTTCCAGTGGATCTTGTGAACTTGATGCCCAAGCAAAAGCTCATTCCACCAATGACGGGCTTACGGCTTCCCCGCGAACGTGCAGTAATCGTCCAGGTCCAGCAAGTCGAACCAGGTGAGCACGTCCTCGCGGGTGGCGCTGAGCTTTTTGACGTTGTTGGCGAACTCGGCCAGCGTTTCGGCGTCGCTGTCCGGCGTGCGGTTGAGATGATAATTGCTCCACGCGGCAATCTCCCAGGGCTGGCGTTGGAATTTGGCGTGCGCCTGGATCCACGCGAGAATCTCGCCGTCGCCCCCGCCCTTGGCGAGCTCCTTCGCGAGGGACTCGTGGTCGAGGCCAACGAAATTGAAGAAATGGCGGTCCATGCCCTTGCCGCTGTAATGATACTCGCCGAGCTTGCCGGCGAGGGCGGCGCGGCCCTTGTCGAGGATGCGCGGGAGGATGACGTAGCCGCCGAGCTTCAGGCGCGGGCTGCGGGGCGGATGTTGGGCGAGGTCGGGTGAGGAATAATTGATGCTCATAGGTTGCGGTTTGGTTGTTTGGTTGTTTGGTTTCAGTGTGGATGTTTCCCCTTAAGTTGGATGGTCATGCCTTCGCGGGCGGCATCCACTCTCAGTTTGCCGCGGCGTTCCCGCACCAACGCGCGGGCATGGCGCACAAAGCCGTCAATGGTCTTGTCATCATGGTTGGGATCGTGATGGAAGAGGACAAGCCTTTTCACGCCCGCTTGGAGGGCGAGGGTGACGGAGGCTTCGACGCAGCCATGGCCCCAGCCGGTGTGGCAGCGGTATTCGTCGTGACTGTATTGGGAGTCGAGCACGAGGACATCGGCGTCGCGGACGAAATCAATCATTTCGCGGTCGTCGCCGCCGGGGCGCGGCTCGGTGTCCGGAAAGAAGCAGACGACGCCGTCGGGTGACAAGAGGCGGTAACCGACGCAGAAGCCCGGGTGGTTGGCGCGCTGGGCGCGGACGAGGGTGTTGCCGACGGCGAAATTGAGTTCGCGGAGTTCCTCCACCTCGATGTTGCTGGGGAGCTTGGAGAAGGGGACGGGGAAATAGGTGCTTTCCATCTGGCCGGTGAGGGCGGCGACGAGTCCCTTGCGGGCGCCTTCGCCGCCGAGGATGCGCAGGCGGCACCGCGCGTCGTAGAGGGGTGCAAAAAACGGCAGGCCCTGGATGTGATCCCAGTGGGTATGGGAGATGAGCAGGGTGAGGTTCAGGGGCTGGTGTTTGAACTCGGCCAGGAGGGCCCGTCCCAGCAAACGGAGTCCGGTCCCGGCGTCGAGAATGATGATGTCGCCACCGATGCGGACTTCGATGCAGGTGGTATTGCCTCCATAACGGACGGTGCCGCGGCCGGGCGTGGGAATGGAGCCGCGGACCCCCCAGAACTTGATGGTCGTCCCGCTTTTAATGCATTCCACATTAACTCAATCGCTGTTAAAAATAAAATTCAAAAATGCGGGCCGCCGAAATTCGGGCCGGAAACCGCTACGAAGCGCGCCGGGGGCGCGCGGGGGGTGAAAGACGGGATGTTACAAATTGTGACGAAGCCGTTCCGCGCTTGCGCAGGCTCATGTGGACCATCTATAATTCCTATCTGTTTATGACTAAAAGTCCAATTCGTATCGCAGTGACCGGCGCGGCCGGCCAAATCGGGTATTCCTTGTTGTTCCGCATCGCGTCAGGCGCTGCCTTTGGTCCGGACCAGCCGGTGATCTTGCATCTGATCGAAATTCCGGATGAAAAGGCCATGGCGGCACTGCGCGGCGTATGCATGGAATTGGATGACTGCGCCTTCCCGCTGTTGAAGGGGATTGTGGCGACGGCGAAGCTGGACGAAGGTTTCCGGGGCGTGAACTGGGCGTTGCTGGTGGGGGCCGTCCCGCGGAAGGCGGGGATGGAGCGGAAGGACCTGCTGGGCATCAACGGCAAGATTTTCACCGGCCAGGGCAAGGCGATTGCCGCCAACGCGGCGAGCGACGTGCGGGTGCTGGTGGTGGGCAATCCCTGCAACACCAACGCGCTGATCGCGGCGCACAACGCGGCCGGCGTGCCGAAGGACCGTTTTTTTGCGATGACGGCGTTGGACGAAAACCGGGCCAAGACGCAGCTCGCCCAGAAGGCGAGCGTGGACGTCACGGCGGTGACGAACCTGGCCATCTGGGGCAACCACAGCGCGACGATGTATCCGGACTTTTTCAATGCGAAGATCCAGGGCCGGCCGGTGCCGGACGTGATCGGGCACCGCGAATGGCTGGAGAAGGATTTCATCAGCATCGTGCAGCAACGCGGGGGGGCGATCATCAAGGCGCGCGGCTTGAGCAGCGCGGCGAGCGCGGCCAACGCGGCGGTCAACACAGTGTACAAGCTCACGCATCCCACGCCGGAGGGCGACTGGTTCAGCGTGGCGGTGTATTCGGACGGCAGCTATGGGATCGCGAAGGACGTGCTGTTCAGCTACCCGGTGCGCAGCAACGGGAGCAAATTCGAAGTGGTGCAAGGCGTGCCGCTGAACGATTTCAGCCGGGCCAAGATCACCGCCACGGAAAACGAACTGAAGGAAGAGAAGGCGCTCGTCAGCGACTTGCTGTCGCACTGATGCGGCGGAGACCCCGCCCCGGACACGAGGCCCGGCGCGAATTTGCCACCGACGGCAGGCCGTCGGTGGCATTGGCGCATCCAGGGGGCGTTCCAGCGCAGCCGGCGCGGCGGACGCCCGACATTATTCAGAACCGCGTGAGCGCTTCCAGTTCCTTCACGCGCTTTTCAATTTCCGCGCGTTTGGTTTTGGTGGTGGCGTTCAAGCCGAAACCTTCGCAGCAGAACGAGGCCGTGACGCTGCCGTACACCATCGCCCGCCGGATATTGGCGTCAATGGAGCCCTTGGCGGAGGCCAAATACCCCATCAGGCCGCCGACGAACGTGTCGCCCGCGCCGGTGGGGTCTTCGACGAAATGAAGCGGGTAGGCCGGACACAGGAAATGGCCCTTGGGTCCGGAAAGGATGGAGCCGTGCGACCCCTGCTTGATGATGACGTACTTTGGCCCCAGCTGGTGGAGTTTTTTCAACGCCTGGAAAATATTTTCCTCCTTGGTCAGCAACTGCGCTTCGCTGTCGTTGAGCACGAAACCGTCCACGCGCTTGAGCAGGCGGAGCAATTCGGGCAGGGCGATGTTGATCCACAAATCCATGGAGTCGGCCACCACGAAGCGGGGCTGGCGCATCTGGTCGAGCACGGAATGCTGCAACGCCGGCGCGATGTTGGCCAGCAGCACGAATGGCGCGGCCTGGTAGGCGGCGGGCAGCTTGGGCTGGAAGGTCTCGATGACGCCCAGTTCGGTGGTGAGCGTCCGGCGGTGGTTCATGTTGACCTCGTATTCCCCGGACCAGTGGAACGTCTTCCCCGGCAAAATCTGGAGGCCGGCGACGTCAATGCCGTGCTGGCGGTACAGGTCCAGGTATTTTTTCGGGAAATCCTCGCCGACGCCGCCGACGAGCTGGACGGGGGCAAAGAAGCTGGCCGCCACGGCCGCGTGGCTGGCGGAACCGCCGAGCAGCCGGGGATTTTCCCGGGTGGGGGTTTTGATGGAATCAAGGGCCGTGGTGCCGACGATAAGGACGCTCATGGGTTATGGATGGAACGTTGGATGTAGATTGTTGTGGTGTCTGAAAGCGGCGCGGGCAAGCGGCTTCAATGGGCTCCCCGCTTGGGTTGAATCAGTTCAATTTCGTAACCTTCCGGCGCGTCAACAAAGGCAAAGGTCGAGCCGCCGGCGGAAGCCGTGGGGCCGTCGGAGAATTTCAGGCCATGGCGGGCGAGGTGCCGCTCGAATTCGGCCAAGTCAGCCACCTCGAAGGCCAGGTGCGTGAGGTCGGGCTGCACCTGCACGGAGCCGCCGCCGGGAAAATGGGTGATCTCGATTTCCTCGGCGCTGCCGGGCGCCTTCAAAAAGACCAGCTCGGAGCCGCGGGGCGATTTGTGGCGGCGGACTTCCTCCAGGCCCAGCACTTCACGATAGAACTTCACCGTGCGCTCGAGGTCGTTCACACGATATCGGGTGTGCAGCAGCTTTCCAACTTTCATGGCGCGCAAGATAGCGGACCGGCCGGCATTTTCCAAATGTTAATCCCGGCGTTCACGGCAGCAATTTCACGCGATAGAAGCGGTTGGTTGTCCCGGCGGCGGGCGCACAGCACCAAGGCCGGCTTGGACGGATTATTCCGGGCGGCCAGCGGCGCGATCTGGCCCAAATTCCAGGTGCCGGAACTATCGTCCCAGCCAAAAGCCTGGTCGGCGGGATTCGGCAGGCCGCACATTTCGCCGCCACTGCCGGTCACGATCGGCAGGTCCGGACAGGTCCGGGACAGGTGATTGTTCGCCACGACGGTCCAGGCGATGCCGGCCTGGTTCAGCACGGGAATCATGTGCTCGGAAAAGCAGGTTTCGGCCGGGAAATAGCCCCGGGACAGCGGCACGCTGGTGCCCCAAAAAATCCGCATCTGGCGCTGGTGAATGCGCAACTCCATCGCCAGCGTGGCGCTGTCCACGAACGGCGCCAAGGCATGGTGATACGTGAAGTTGACGAGGTCCATGCGGGGCTTGCCGCTGGTGGTGGTCCAAGCGCGCGCGGTGGGGTTGCCTGACAATAGGCGCGGGAGGAGCGATCACTTCGCCGGGGCGGGCGGATCATAAACGCGCGCGCGATCCATGATTTGCCCGCAAGGGCATTGGATGCGCAGATGGGTGAGGCGGTCGCCATCGCGCTGGATGGTGACCCGGGGCTCGCCGATTCTTTTCTCCCCTCCGCCGGACTGCATGAGGGCGGGACGCCGGGAGGCGAGCGACTGGGCCAACAGCGGTTTTTATTTGCATTCAAGGGCATAAGGGGCATGATAATTCTGCCTGCGGGAGAGGTTTTTTTTCCGCACGCAAATTAACCATTATAAAAGAGAAAGAGAAAATATATGGGAGATAGATCTCCGAAATCGATCCAGAAGAAGACCAACCAGAAGCAGTCCAAGGCCGAAGCCATAGCTGCGCAGAAAAAGGCGGCGATGGCCAGCAAGCAGGCCGTGAAAACGAAGTAAAGTTGGCGGCCAAGCATCTCTCTTGAGCAAAAATCAAGAGAGATGTTTTTTCACTCAAGAAACTTCAGGAGGGCCAGGTGCGGGAAGGGGCCAACGAGGGTGTGCGCAGCGGTGAGACCGGGGGCACCGCGGGGCTGAACCGGGGGATGGACGCGTGCCGGGAGAAAAATTCCCCGTCCAACAGTTTGCCCGAACGTGTGCGGGGGGCATGGCGCGAGACTTGGTTGAGAGGGCGAATTTGTTGATTGAGACCATGAAGATTACGACCTAAACTGCAAAACGAAGCCGCAACAACCTCTAAAAATTAACACGCATGAAGAAGTCATTATTAGCTCCGGCGGGCAGGACCGGGATGCTCCTGCTCTCACTCGTGGCACTACTATCAGGCAGCGGGCGGGTCTGCGCCGGTGAATTCCCGGACAACTGGACGTGGGATGACAAGCCCGACGTTCGGGCCGAGCACGCGGCGTTGGAAGGCCAGCCCATGCCGAAGGTCAATTTGACGGGCTGGATCAACGGAACGATCACGCCCCAAGATATGAAGGGGAAAGTGGTGATTGTGGATTTCTTTGCCACATGGTGCGGGCCCTGTATGAACGCCATTCCGCACAACAATGAGCTGCTGAAAAAATACAAGGATCAGGGGCTGGTGATCCTCGGCGTTTGCACTTCCAAAAGCGGGCAGGAACAGTTGCCGGCGACCGTGAAGGCCCGGGGCATCGAATATCCGGTGGCCTGCGATCCGCAGCTCGTTTCGGAAAGCAACTGGCATGTGCACTACTATCCGACTTATGCCATTGTGGACCGAAAAGGAATTGTTCGGATCATCGGCCTGCAACCGGACAACGTGGAAACCGTGGTCAAGAAACTGCTAGCCGAGCCCGCGCCGAAGAGTTGACATCCGGGGAGAGACCGCGGGAGAACCCCGGGAATTGATGTGTTAGCAGCTGGGGCATTGGATGCCCCAGCCGGAGTGCCCCAGAACCAAACTTTTTGGACGAGACGTGAATACCGTTTTCCGAATTTTGCCAAAGCAGTTCCGCCACGCGTTAATCATGTGCGCGGCCCTGGGGCTGCCCGGCGCGCGGCTGGCGGCGCAGGTGGCCGCCACGAATCAGCCGCTGGTGCTGGCCGCGCAGATCCGGGAATTGACGCCGGAGCAGGCGGCGCAGCATCTGCCGGTGCACCTGCATGGCGTGGTGACCATATTGGACCTGAACCAGTATTTCCGGTTTATCCAAGACCAGAGCGCGGGGATTTATTTTTCGCTGGATGACGCGTCGAATTATCCGCTGCTGAAGGCGGGGGACGAGGTGGAGATGGAGGGTGTGACCAGCCCGGGCGAGTTTGCGCCGATTGTAATTCCGCGGCAGATCAAGATCTTGGGGGAGGGGCGGTATCCGACGGCCCAGGCGGCGACCTTTGAGCAGGTGGCGGCGGGGGGGGAGGACAGCCAGTTTGTGGAGATCAGCGGCTTGCTGCGTTCGGTGGAGTGGGACGCGGTGAGCCGGTATTATGTGATGGAGCTGGCGACGGGCGGGGGTCGGCTGACGGCGCTGGCGGCGAAGCTGCCGGTGACCAACGGGGCGGAACTGGTGGACAGCACGGTGCGGATCCGCGGGGTATGCACGACGCGGTTCAATTTGCAGCGGCAACTGTTCGACTCGCGGGTGCTGGTGCCGCGGCCGGAGGATGTGACGGTGGTGGCGCCGGCGCCGGAGGATCCGTTTGCGGTGCCGACGCGGCCGATGGAGCAGCTCTTGCAATTCACGCCGGAGGGATCGTACGGGCACCGGGTGAAGGTGCGGGGGACGGTGATTTATTACGGGGAGGACGCGCTGTACATCGAGGACAAGACGGAGGGGGTGTACATCGAATCGCGGCAGGGGGAGAAGCTGCTGCCGGGGGAGCAGATCGAGGCGCTGGGGTTTCCGGCCAACGGCGAATACACGCCGATGCTGCAGGACGCGGTTTACCGGAAGGTGGGGGTGGGGGAGCTGCCGGTGCCGGACCGGGTGACGGCGGACGATGCGCTGAGCGGCAAGCACGACTGCCGGCTGGTGCGGATTGAGGCGACGGTGCTGGACCGGGCGCGGCACAGCCGGGAGCAGTTTCTGGTGCTGCAATCCCAGGGGTTCATTTTTCACGCGTACCTGCAGCGGAACGGCACGGGGACGGACTTTGCGTATTTGGAGAACGACAGCAAGGTGGCGATCACGGGCGTGTGCCTGATCGAGCGGGGGAACCAATGGTATTACGGGTCGGACTGGCGGGCGAAGTCGTTTCGGATCCTATTGCGTTCGGCGGGGGACATCGAGGTGTTGCAGCGGCCGCCGTTTTGGAATTTCAAGCGGATGCTGTGGGCGGTGGGGC
This sequence comes from uncultured Bifidobacteriaceae bacterium, assembly GCA_964532525.1. Taxonomy (GTDB): domain Bacteria; phylum Verrucomicrobiota; class Verrucomicrobiia; order Limisphaerales; family UBA11358; genus UBA11358. The sequence goes on along the minus strand of CAZHIM010000001.1, from coordinate 366,837 downwards.
TGTTGTGCCTGGTGGTGTGCACGGCGCTGGCGTGGGTGGGGATTTTGCGGCGGCGGGTGAGCAAGCAGACGGCGATCATATTCCGGCAGTTGCAGACGGAGGCGGCGTTGAAGGAGCGGTACGAGAACCTGTTTGAGAACGCCAGCGACATGGTGTTCACGCACGACCCGGAGGGGCGGATCACATCGGTGAACAAGACGGGGGAGCAGTTGCTGCGGCGGCGGCGGGAGGAGATTTTGGGGCGGAACCTGGTGACGTTTGTGGCGGAGGACCAGCGGGAGGCGGTGAAGCAATGGCTGGAGCAGGTGGTGAGCGGGGTGGAGATGGGGACGACGGAGTGGGATTTTTTGAATGCGGCGGGGCAGCGGCTGCGGCTGGAGATCAGCCCGCTGCTGGTGGAGCGGGCGGGGAGCGGGCCGGAGGTGGAAAGCGTGGCGCGGGACATCACGGAGCGCACGCGGCTGGAGCGGGAGATCCTGGAGACGAGCAACCGGGAGCAGCGGCGGATCGGGCACGATTTGCACGACGGGGTGTGCCAGCAACTGGCGGCCATTGCGTACCGGCTGGACATTTTGGGGGATCAGTTGGAGGAGCGGGGGGTGCCGGAAAGCGCGGAGTCCGGGCGGATCGGCACGCTGCTGCAGCAGGCGATCCAGCAGACGCGGGGGATGGCGCGGGGGCTGTTCCCGATGCGGCTGGCGGAGAGCGGGCTGGAATCGGCCCTGGAGGAGATGGCGGCGAACGTCAACGATTTGTTCAAAACGCAATGCCGGTTTCACTGCGACAAGCCGTTTCCGGAGCTGGACAGCACGGTGTCGCTGCACCTGTATTACATTGCGCAGGAGGCGACGCTGAACGCGGCGCGGCACGGCAAGGCGACGCGGGTGAACATCACGATCAGCGGGGGCCAGGACCGGTTTACCCTGGAGATCCAGGACAACGGGACGGGATTCCAACTGCCGTTACCGGATTCGGCGGGGATGGGCATCCGCATCATGCGCTACCGGGCGCGGATGATTGGGGCCACATTAAACTTGAAAAGCCGGCCCAATCAAGGCACTCAGATCATAGTGCAATTCAACCGCAAGCCGGATGACCCATTGAACCGCGTAAAATGACCGAACCAATGACAGCGACGACCGCGCCGACGAAGCGCCGGATATTTTTGGTGGATGACCACGAGATGTTTCGGGAGGGGCTCCGGCAGCTCATCGAGCGGGAGCCGGACATGACCGTTTGCGGCGATGCGGCGGATGCCGCGGCGGCGCTGACGGGTATCGAAGCCACGTCGCCGGACCTGGTGATTGTGGACATTTCGCTGGGCGGGACCAGCGGCATTGAGCTGATCAAGGCCGTCAAGAACCGGTATGAGGACCTGCCGGTGCTGGTGGTTTCGATGCATGAGGAAGCCCTTTATTCCGAGCGCGCGCTGCGGGCCGGGGCCATGGGATACGTGATGAAGCACGAGCCATCCAAGACCGTGAAGACGGCCATTCGGAAGGTGCTGGAGGGCGATTTGTTCCTGAGCCCCAAGATGGCGGGCTCGATGGTGGCCAAGCTCATGCACGGATCGGGGGAGCAATTCTCATCGCCGCTGGAGAGCCTGAGCGACCGCGAGCTGGAGGTGTTCCGGATGCTGGGGCAGGGCAAGCCGGTGCGGCTCATCGCCGAGGCGATGAACGTGACGATTCCCACGGTGAATTCGTTCCGCAACCGCATCAAGGAGAAGCTGAACCTGAAGTCCTCCACGGAGGTGATGTTGCAGGCCATCCAGTGGGTGCAGGACCAGAAGCCGATGTAACGACGAAGGCGAACGGATTGCTCCGTTCGCCTTTTGATCGCGGATGGCGGCACCCGCCGCCAAGATATTCAAGATTTAATAGCGGTAGTGCTCGGCCTTGTAGGGGCCGTCCACGGGCACGCCGAGGTAGCTGGCCTGTTTTTTGGTGAGCTTGGTCAGCTTGACGCCAATTTTTTCCAAGTGCAGGCGGGCGACTTCCTCGTCCAGGATCTTGGGCAGGCGATAGACGCCCACCTTGTTGTGGTCCCGGTTCTTCCAGAGGTCGAGTTGCGCGAGGCACTGGTTGGTGAAGCTGTTGGACATGACGAAGCTCGGATGGCCGGTGGCGCAGCCGAGATTCACCAGCCGGCCTTCGGCGAGCAGGTAGATGCAGTGGCCGTCGGGGAAGGTGTATTTGTCCACTTGCGGCTTGATGTTCAACTTCGTGACGCCCTTGGCGGCGTTCAGGCGGTCCACTTGGATTTCGTTGTCGAAGTGGCCGATGTTGCAGACGATGGCCTGGTCCTTCATTTTGGCCATGTGCTCCAGCGTGATGATGTCGCAGTTGCCGGTGGTGGTGACGTAGATATCGGCCGTGCCGAGGGTGTCCTCGGTGGTGGTGACTTCAAAGCCTTCCATGGCGCCCTGCAAGGCGTTGATGGGGTCAATTTCGGTGACGATCACCCGGGCGCCGAAGCCGCGGAGGGAATGCGAGCAGCCCTTGCCGACGTCGCCGTAACCGCAGACGCAGGCGACTTTGCCGGCCACCATGACGTCGGTGGCGCGCTTGATGCCGTCGGCGAGGGATTCGCGGCAGCCGTAGAGGTTGTCGAATTTGGACTTGGTGACGGAGTCGTTGACGTTGATGGCGGGCACGAGGAGTTGGCCCTGTTCGAGCATCTGGTAAAGGCGGTGGACGCCGGTGGTGGTCTCCTCGGAGACGCCCTTCCAATCCTTCACGACAGTGTGCCAGAAGCCGGGGCGTTCCTTGGCCACGCGCTTCAGGAGCGCCTTGATGACGGCCACTTCATGATTGTCGCTGGGCGTGTTGACCCAGTCGCCGCCGTTTTCGAGATCATAGCCCTTATGAATGAGCAGGGTGGCGTCGCCGCCGTCGTCCACGATGAGCTGGGGGCCCAGATTGCCCGGGTGCGTGAGGGCCGCCAGCGTAAAGTCCCAGTATTCCTCCAGGGATTCGCCCTTGTGGGCGAAGACGGGCACGCCGGTCTGGGCGATGGCGGCGGCGGCATGGTCCTGGGTGGAGAAAATATTGCAACTGGCCCAGCGGACGGAGGCGCCGAGCTCGACGAGGGTCTCGATGAGCACGGCGGTCTCGATGGTCATGTGCAGGGAGCCAGTGATGCGGACGCCCTTGAGGGGCTTGAGCGGGCCGTATTTTTTACGGATGGCCATGAGGCCGGGCATTTCGTGCTCGGACACCTGGATGGTTTTGCGGCCCCATTCGGCGAGCGAGAGGTCCTTGACGGAGAAATCGGGCTTGCCGTTGCCGTTGGCTTTGGGCGCCGGGCGGCGGGGCGGGGTAAGTTTGATGGCGGGCATAGGTGGTGTGGGGTGCTGGTTTAGGCGGCGGAGCGCGCGCGGGCGGCCGCTTTCTTCAAGGTGGAGGGAGCTACGGCGAGCTTGGGCTGGCCGACGGCTTTGCGCAGGGCGTCGGCTTTGTCGGTCTTTTCCCAAGTGATATCGGGATCGGTTTTGCCGAAATGGCCGTAGTTGGTGGTTTTCAGATAGATCGGCCGGAGCAGGTTCAACTGCCGGATGATGGCGGCGGGCTTGAAGCTGAAGACTTCGCAGACGGCCTTTTCGATGGCTTCATCGCTGACCACGCCGGTGCCGAAGGTGTTGACGCAGACCGAGACGGGGTCGGGATAGCCGATGGCGTAGGCGAACTGGATTTCGGCGCTGGTGGCCAGGCCGGCGGCGACGATGTTCTTGGCCACGTAGCGGCCCATGTAGGCGGCGCTGCGGTCCACCTTGCTGGGATCCTTGCCGCTGAAGGCGCCGCCGCCATGACGGCCCATGCCGCCGTAGCTATCCACGATGATCTTGCGCCCGGTGAGGCCGGTGTCGCCCTGGGGACCGCCGACGACGAAGCGGCCGGTGGGGTTGATGAGAAATTTGGTGGCCGCGGTGAGGAGCTGCTTGGGCAGGGTCTTCTTGATGACCTCTTCGATGCAGAATTCCTTGATGGTGGAGTGATCCACGTCGGCGGCGTGCTGGGTGGAGATGACGACGTTGACGATCTCGACGGGCTGGTCGTTCACGTAGCGGACGGAAACCTGGCTTTTGGCGTCGGGGCGGAGCCACTTGATCTTGCCGGCCTTGCGGATTTTGGTGAGGGCGCGGCCCAATTGGTGGGCATACATGATGGGGGCCGGCATGAGCTCGGGCGTCTCATTGCAGGCGTAACCGAACATGAGGCCCTGATCGCCGGCGCCCTGCTCATCGGTGTCCTTGCCTTCGGCCTCGCGCGCGTCCACGCCCTGGGCGATGTCGGGGCTTTGCGAGGTGATGGCGTTCATGATCAAAACCTTGTCGGCGTGAAAGACGTCGTCCGCGTTGACGTAGCCGATTTCACGGATGGCGTCGCGGGCGATCTGGCTGAAGTCGAGCTTGGCCTTGGTGGTGATTTCACCACCGACGACGACCAAGTTGCATTTGGCGTAGGTTTCGCAGGCGACGCGGCTGAATTTATCCTGCTTGAGGCAGGCGTCCAGCACGGCGTCGGAGATGGTGTCGCAAACCTTGTCCGGATGGCCCTCGCCGACGGACTCGGAGGAGAAGATAAAGTTTTTGCTCATGGTTGATGTTTTCGCGGTCGCGCGCCAACACATATTGACGCATCAAGATTTGATGATATAACATTTTTGCCCGGCGTCAATTGGATTCGGCGAAAAGTTTGGCGGACGGGCGTGAACCGCAGAGACGCAGAGGCGCGCGATGGGAGGCCGCTGCCGAAGAGGATGGAGGATCGAGGATGGACCATGCCGGCCGGGCGCGTCGTCATGGGCGGGGCGTCATGGACTGCGGCGGGAAGCAGAGCGCCACGCCGCTTTCGTGCGGGCGACGGTCCTCCAAAGCTCGCGGCCGGCGCGTGCGTGCGAAAGCGCCGTCGCCGCTGCGCTTTGCCGGCGCAGTCCAAGATGCGACCGGAATTGGCGGGCGCGTCGGGATTGCGCGGGGTGGCGGGTAAGGAAGAGCGCGAAATGTCGGCGGGGAAGGGAGGCTGGGGAAAAGGGAGCTTTTTTAGGGTTGACCAGGGTTGACCAGGGTTGACCGGAACTCGCAGCGCGGAGCGGCCTTTGAAGGCAAAATGGAGCATTCAGAGTGCAGAATTGCGGAGATTGTGACGATACGGGGATGCGCGGGGACGCGGGCTGCGTCCGGCTGAACGCGGCCATTCCATCCCGCGGCTGCTGGCTGGCAGCTTTCACCTGACCAGCATGACACAGTTTTCGAGGGGGCGTTAGTTAGCGGCTAACGCAAAACGCACTTTTTTGACGATTTTTCGTAAGCGGCTAACGGCGGCAAGACAAGGTTGACACGAATTACACCAATTTTCGCAAATTATTGGGGCGGGCGCCGCGAAGAAAAGATCGGAGGTTCTCCGATATGGGTAGTTGGTAAAGCGGGAATTATCGCGGAGCGATATCGGAAATTTGCCCGGCACAACGTGCCGGGTGCTGGTTGCAAAAATGGAACCGTCTTTACGGGACGGTGGAATCCGGCATCCTCTCCGGACGCATGAATTCGTTTGGCGCAGTTTAACCCGGATGGACGCTGTTTCGACACTATGCTGCCGTGGATTGCGGCGCGGCTCCATGCCGGTACCTAGAAGCGCCTGAACGGCACGCTCTACCGCTGGCGGAAATCCTGGGAATCCTCAGATAATGCGTCCCAAACTATGGGGGACCTCTCGTTCTGCCAATGGAAAAGTCATGGTCTGACCCCATTTCGTCTGCCAAACGCCTGCAAAGCCGAGTGTTTTAGCAGGTGTGCAGTATGGCCCACCGAGAAAGACCGCGGGATTTATTATTTTTGTCTAATTTTTAAGTCGTTATTCTTCAAAGATATGCGGCTATCTCAGCGCAATATATGCGGCTATCTCAGCGCAATTCTAGTCTGCCGCCTAATTGTCATGTGGCTTCATTTTACGAATATCAGGTATTCTGGTCGACAAAAAGCTGACAAACTGCCCGTTTTTGATAAAGTTTGGCTTGTGAGCAAATCCCTCAACATTCCCGCCTTGGATGATGTTTGATCAAGACGGTCAAAGCAGCCCAAAAATGAACCGGCCGACAATCTTACATTATGCCCCATCAATTTGACGATGATTTAAGTGGCTATTCATGGAGCCGCTCGGTGCGGTCCATGTTTGATATGTTACGGAAACAGTGCGAATCGGTTATAAACACCGAGCCGGATTTTTATTTATCTCCGGATATGGTGTTGTTGGGAATTTTGCGATTCGGCCAGCAACACAGAAACGATTCACAATACCTGGCTGGTCGGCTTTCCGCGATCGCAAACCGGTCTGACCTAGAGCTTGCGGACCTGTTGTCTAAGGAAATAACGTATGTGCTCCGAGAGGGTATGCTAAATCCTCCACATCATGATTTTGAACAGGAAATAAAAAATCTTTTCAAGAGCGCTGAAAACATCACGAGCCGCGTTGGCAGACAGGAAAATATCGCTCAGCGACATCTCATAGCGGCTTTACTTTCACCCGCGCGCCCCAATGGGATTGTCGGCGATCGCTGTAGGTTGTTCGAAAAAACACTACCCGCGAGCAAGTTTGCCGCAGCGTTAGTTGACTATGTAACACAATCAGATCGCGTCAGGGACTTAGATCAAATCGATAAATGGCTCAGCATCCTTCGGCGATTTCAGTCAGAGATTTCTCTAGATACGGAACGAAGAGGCCAACAACGTAAAAAACGCTCAGGCAAGACCTTGGAGCAAGCAATAGATGAGGCTATAGCCAGCGGCGCCAAGCCAAGTCCACCGAGCGATTCCCTGAAAACAACTCTTGCGGATACAGAGGACATTTTATTGGGCCAGATCGCGGAATTGGGTCAAAGACTTGCGACGGAAAAAAAAGAGGACAATCGCCGCCAAATTATATCACAGATTGAGAACAAGAAATTCCAGCTTGCTATAGTTTTGGGTGAAAAAGGCGGACAATCTCCTAGCGCAGGAATATTTTTGCCAGAAACTGCGATGCGACTAGCGTCGGAAATCCAAACGTTAGAACAGAAGGAGGGCAACACAACAGACCAAGCTGAGCGCGTTCAAATTAAAGTTGAACTCGACCGCAAACATGCGGAACTTGATGTTGCATTAGGTAAAAAACAGAATGGGGATCATCCAAGAGCTTGGGATGCGGAGTTTCGCGCTTGGCGTCGCGACTCCGGGTTCAGGTGGAGCACAACGCTGGACGGCATTCTGGACCTGCTATGGGAAGAACATTCGCGGGCTTTCAAGGAATCCATCGGAGATACCCAACGGAGATTTGAACCGCAGATTTCCCCCCGCGCGCTTTTTTTGGCGGCGCTGTACTATAATGCCAAAAATACCCCACCCGCAACGATTCCGAGCGACGGTCGGGGGCAAACCCTGAACATAGTTCAGCATGCATTAGGCCTGTCGGCTGACCGCCTGAGTGAATTGCTGACTAAGGAGTTTTTTCGCCACCTGCCTCCGAGTAAAACCTCGCAAGATCGCGCGATCATTAGCGAGGAGCTGTCAGCCGTGATTAAACGAGCAGATGCGATCAGAGGCAGCTTTGGTGCGGATCAATATATCGGCACGCGACACTTACTCCTCGCTTTGCTTGAAGCTGCCGCCGGAGGCCGTACAGGCGATAAGGTGATTAGGTCTGACGATCGTATTGACCGGGCGCAGTTGATTGCGGCCTTCCGTGACTCGATAGAGCACAATCCTTGGGCCCTGCGCTATGATGACCGAGCGGATTGGGCAAAGGTCTTTGAAGAATTAGAGGCAAAACTGTCAGAATGGAATGAGGGCGACGACAGCCGAAATGGGAAGACCCCAATGCGCGTCGGTGGTGGCATGAATTTTTCCCGAGAGGCAACCGGGGAGGAAGTCTGCTTGCAGGCTAACGAATATGCCCGGGCCCTTGCAGATTTCTTTACAGCTTCGCAAGATCACGGCGAAATGTGTTTTGCCCTGTTTGGCCACTGGGGGCGGGGCAAATCGTTCTTGATGAATCTCACTGGGAACCTTTTGCGGCCACGGCATTTGACGCCGCCAGCGAGAAGGGACCAGGAGACGTCATTCTTTTTCGGATTCCGGAAAGTTTCATATCGCGTCCGGCTTTGCATTGACGCAGGACGTACCTTTTTCGCCGGCCATTCTGGATACGAAATTATTAAGTTTAGCGCGTGGAAATATCCGAATATCCCTGAAGTTTGGGTACATCTCTATGAGAATTTTGCCCGTCTTGGTTATCCCAAGAACGTATTTCAAAGCATTCCGCGAATTTTTCGGGCAGGGATCTCCAAAAGAGGTCTCTGGCAGATTTTCGTGGCGCTGGCGGTTTTGGTGCTGTCGGTCTGTCCCAAGTCAGATTATGGCCTGTCAAACATTGTTAGCGCACGAGCGATTGATTTGGCGCTTGGGGTGGGCAGCTTGGTGTGGCTGGTCGCTTTACTCTCCAACGTTTGGACCACCGCCCGCCGACTGAGCAAGGACTTTCTTACGGCTACACATCATCATGATAAACTTGGTCTACAGGCCACGATTGGTGAAGATTTGGAAGCTCTATTGCATGGCTGGCTGCCCGATGCCTGTCCCAAGCTTTGCGGTTGGCTGTTCTGGGCGTATGCAAGTGTATGCTACCTGATTGCCGGTTTCGCTTGGTGGCGGATTAGCGGTCCCAATTCGGGGTGGTTTGCCATCGCTGCGTATGGCACGATCATTGTCGGTGGCACGGCCTTGGGGGCCTATTTGCTTTTTGGCTGTCGTGGTCCGCAACGCGTGCTTCTGATTGTGGATGACTTGGATCGCTGCAAGCCGGATCAATTGTTGACAGTGGTTGAGTCTGTCAAAGTATTGGTGGAGACACCCGAAATCAGCCGGCGTATCCAGGTGGCGATGCTGATCGAGGAGGATGTGCTGGAGCAAGCCATTTTGAAAAAGTACGAGGGCATGCGGGAAACGAATGATGAGGAAGAAGAAAAGACTACGGGCTTGGGGTGGAGCAATGATCGTATTTCCCGTGAAAACATGGAAAAGCTCTTCACCGCCCATCTCCGATTGCCGCCCCTAGCAGACGAAGAGTTGGAAGAGATCTTGTCGAAGTTGATTAGCCGAGGTGGGATTCCGGCGATACCGAATGTCCCGCCGAGTCCGGTTGTGGTACTGGTGGATCCTGTGGTGCGGGGCAATCCAAGCAGTGCTCCGGCCGATCCGGTGCCAAGAGAAGAGTCAAAAAGCCCTGGATTTGTGCCGTCGCCGGGTGCGGACGTTTCCACTCAAGGACGAAGCGCAATGCCGCCGCCTGCAATTCCCTCAGGTGCTTCGCCAACCAAGACCTTGGTCAAGGATTTGGTATTCACGGAAAACGACGAAGCGGCTTTAAACGCAGCGTTGCCGGAATTGGTGGGGGCGTGCGAAGATTTTCATCTCGGGCCTCGTTCCGTAAGAGCATTCGCCTTTCGATTTCAATTGGCGCGCCTTCTGTTGCGGCAGCTCAGCGTGGAGCCAGACCCTCAGAGGTTAGCCATGGGGCTAGCGCGAAAGGCTTCACAGGGCAAGAAATCGGGACCGCCGCTGGCGAGTAAGTCGCTTTTGGATCGCGTAATCGATCAGGTTGCCTAATTATCGTTCGGCGGGTATTTGGTCAAAGAGTCAAAACTAGAGTCTCGACCTACGTCCATTGGATTCTATTGGCATTAGAGCATTTCCATCAAATGAGTTGAAACCATGAAGGGCGCGGTCTTTTTGACTCTTGGCCGGCAAGGGAGAGATAAACCGCAGAGACGCAGAGACGCGGCGAAAAACGTTCAAGTCCATTCCGGTCGTGGGAACGGCAGCGGGGCGTCATCAAAAAGGCTAAAGACTAAAAAAATCAGGAAAGCATCGCGCGCCATTTTCCTTTTCACTGTTTGGTTTTGGCTTTCCGCACCCAATCCTAGAGGGTTTTCCGGCGGGCTCTTCTGGCACCGCCTTCGGGGTGCGGAAAACTCGGGGCCGGTTCCCGGGGGTATCGTTCCTTGGTCGCTCACCCCCCGGCTACGATTTTCTAACCCTTCGGGTGAATGGCGCTTACCTAACGCGTAAAACTCTGACAGGAAACAAGATGGAACCGTAGGGCTGAAAGCCCTCAATGTAATAGCCTAGGCTGAAGGCCCAGGAACCGCGTCTCCCCAAATTTAAATTTTCAGGCCTGTAGGGCCGGCACAGATCTCAACAAGCTCTGAAATAACATTCTCTATCCTCAATCTTCCATCCTCGTTTTTGTCCCCGCCCCCGCCCGACTGTTAGCGGCTAACGAAAAATCGTTCAAAACGCGATTTTTTCGTCCTGGGAGGCCCTTGACGACACTTAAAACCTGTTAAACTTCCTCTTGGCGGGACCGCGTCCCGTCGCGATGAGAATCCATCATTCCATCGTCGAAATCGGCATGGCGGCCATCCCCGCCAGCGTCCCCTCTTTGTCATCCGGCGCCCAAAAGGCTGGCGGGCGTTGGGCGAAAGGCTGAATTCTAATGCTAAAGGCTGAAAAATCATGACAAACATCGCGCCATTCCCCATTTTCAGCCTTCAGCATTCAGTCTTTGGCATTTCCTCCAGACCCCCTGAAAAACCCGCAAATTCGTTCACCAAAATCTGCGGAAACCCCAGCAAAACCCGCGATCGTCAAGCCCCGTCAAGCCTGAATTTTTTTTGGCGCCCGGCCCTCCCTGTCCTCCGTAGCTTTAGCGGAGGAGGGTCCGGGCATGCCGCCGAACTCTCCCGGCCATGGGGGAACACCGGCGGTGCGTCGCAATTGCGCGGGGCGCCATGGAGCGCGGCGGTGTCCCGCGCGGCGGGGGATCGACCGCAGCGCGTCGGGTCCTCAAGCCGTGTCGAGTATCTCCGGCGCGGTCATTCCGGCGAAGCGGCTGCGGCTGGTCGGAGACACAGCCGCGGTCCGGGGGATTGCGCGGCGTTCACTGGCGGGAACGTTTTTAAATTCACTTTCCGGGGCCGGGGGGATAGAGTCTGCGGAAATTATCATGTCCGATCCGATTCCTTATCTTGACCTGAAGGCCCAACTGAAGCCCCTGCGCGGGGAAATTGACGCCGCGATCGCGCGTACCATAGACAACTGCTCGTTCTGCCTGGGGCCGGACGTGAAGCAGTTTGAGACGGATTATGCGCGGTTCTGCGGGGTGGCGCATTGCGTGGGCTTCAACAGCGGGACCTCGGCGCTGCACGTGGCGATGAAGCTGTTGAACCTGGGGCCGGGGGATGAAGTGATTACCACGCCGTTTACGTTTGTGGCGACGAGCTGGGCGATTTCCTACGTGGGGGCGCGGCCGGTGTACGTGGACATTGAGGATGCCACGTTCAACCTGGATCCGGGGAAGCTGGAGCGGGCGATCACGCCGCGGACGAAGGCGGTGGTGCCGGTGCATCTGTACGGCCAGCCGTTCAACGCGGGCGCCATCGGCGAGATCTGCCGCCGGCACCATTTGCCGCTGGTGGAGGATGCCGCGCAATCGCACGGCGCGAAATACCGGGGTCAAAAAGTGGGGACGTTCGGTGAGGTGGGGTGTTTCAGTTTTTATCCCGGGAAGAACCTGGGCGCGTGCGGCGAAGGGGGCGCCCTGGTGACGAACAACGCCGATTACGCCAAGCGGGCGCGGTCGCTGCGCGAACACGGGTCGTCGGTGCGCTATTATCACGATGAAGTGGGTTTCAACTATCGCATGGAGGGCATCCAGGGCGCGGTGCTGGGCGTGAAGCTGAAGCACCTGGAGCAATGGACGCGGGAGCGACGCCGGGTGGCGAAGCGTTACGGCGAGTTGCTGGCGGAGACGCCGCTGCAATTGCCGCGCGAGGCGGAGTTTGCGGAAAGCGTCTGGCACCTCTACGTGGTGCGGCATCCCCGGCGCGATGAACTGAAAAAGGAGCTTGAGGCCAACGCCATCGGGTGCGCGCTGCATTATCCGGTGCCGTTGCATCTGCAAAAATGCTACGCCGCCCTGGGCTATCGGGCGGGGGATCTTCCGAACGCCGAGAAGGCCGCCCGGGAATGCCTGAGCCTGCCGATCTACCCGGAGTTGACGGACGCGCAGATCCAACGGGTGGCGTCGGTCATCAAGAATTTCTTTCGGCGGTAGGCGAACACGGACGAACACGGGAGGCCGTGAATTTAAACTGTTTAACGCTCGCCCTCACCCCGGCCCTTTCCATGAACCCAGAAAACATTCAACATTCGACATTCAACTTCCAACCCTGAACGAAGGCAGCAGCGCGAGCCCCTTCGATATTGGGGGTTGAACGTTGAATGTTTCGTCTGCGGTTCAGGGGTTCAATGCGCGAACGGTTTCGGGGAATTCTCTCCCCTGGGGCGAGGGGAAACTTGTTTCCGCGAATCGGCAAGATGCTCACGCTGGATCTAACCCGGTTCAGGGACAAAGTAAGCCGTTGGCTGGCGGCACCTTGGGCGGGTGGTTGGCCGGGGAAGCCGTTGGGTTTGTTGTCCATATATCAGGCACCCACCAATACACCTTGTCTTGGAACTGATTTCGTGGAGGGAAAATAATTTTGGGGTGGCGGGGTTTTTTGCGGCGGGTGCACCCTTTTTTGCCGGCTGAAGAGAGCGGGTAGAACCGCAAAAGCACCAATGTTAGCAAGGGTTTGTAGCTGATCTTGGGCGGAGGTCCGGGCGCTCGCGCGAAATTCATGGCGGTTCGTTTCCCCGGTTGGATTGGTTGGCAGCCCTTTTGCGTTAGCGGGTTTGATGTCATGTGCGTCAGACCAGGTTAGCCGTCCATCCCGGGCCGGGAATTTTTTCCTGTGGGCCCTGCTCCTGCTGTTCGGGTGTTTGACAGTTTTGGCGGATCAAAGTGTCACCCTGACCTGGACGGCCAGTACGGACACTAATGCAGTGGGCTATGAAATCTACTACGGCGGGGCCTGCGGCGTGTACACCAACACCGTCATGGTGGGCAACGCGACCACGGCGACCGTTGGCGGGCTCAGTGCCGGGGCCACGTACTATTTTTCCGCCACGACGATTTCGGCCGACGGAGCCCAGAGCGCCTTTTCGAACGAGGCGGTGTATGTCATTCCGGCGGATCCCAGCGGGCCGTCCGGCTCCAGCCCGGTTTCCAATACGAATCAGCCGCCCACGCTGGATGCCATTGCGGATGTGACGGTGAATGAAAACGCGGGCGCGCAGAGCGTGAGCCTGACGGGGATCAGCGCCGGCGCCGGCAATGCGAATTCCAACGTGATCGTGTCGGCGGCCTCGAGCGATAGCACGATCATTCCGACGCCGACGGTGACTTACACCAGCCCGAACAACACGGGGATTTTGAACTTTGCGCCGGCGCCGAACGCCTCGGGAACGGCGACCGTCACGGTGACGGTGAACAACGAGGGCGCGAGCAACAATGTGGAGAGCGAGACGTTCACCATCACGGTGACGCCGCCGCCGGTGCCGGCGGTCATTCCGCCACCGACGCTGGATTCGATTTCAAACGTGACGGTTTATGAGAATGCCGGGGTGCAGACGATTCCGCTGACGGGGATTTCGGCCGGCACATCGGCGGGAAACCTGATCGTGAACGTTTGGGCCTACACCAGCGACGGCTCGATCATTCCCGCGCCGACGGTGAATTACACCAACCCGAGCAGCACGGGCACGCTGACTTTTGCGCCGGTGCCGAATGCGGTGGGCACGGCCATTGTGACGGTGAAGGCGAACAACGGGGTGGCAAATTTCATCCAAGTATTTACGATAACGGTGGTCCCATCCGTCCAGGCGGGGGTGGGTATGCCACCGAGTCTGGGGGCCATCGCGGACGTCAGCATTCCGCAAGGCACTGTGGCGGAGGATGTCACGCTGACGGGCATCAACCCGGGATCTTCCGCGACGAGCGGATCGCTTCGCATCAGCGCGAAATCCAGCAATCCACGTTTACTGCCGCCGCCAGTCGTTCATTATTCAGGTCCGGGCGGCCCGGCAACGCTGATTTTAAGGCCGACGCCGGCTGGCAGTGGCACGGCGGTGGTGACGGTAACGGTAACTGCGGGGGGCGAGGCGGCCCGCCAAACATTCAAGGTGACGGTGGCTGCGGATGAACCGCCGACGCTGGCTCCCATCGGCAATACGACTCTGGTTGAAGGCGCTGGCGCGCAGACGATTATGCTGACCGGCATCACGCCGGGCGTGGGTGTTGGCGCCGGGGCATTGAGCATCACGGCGGTATCGAGCAACCCGAGACTGGTATTCAATCCGGGCGTCCAGTACGCCAGCGCGGCGAACACCGCCTTATTGACGTTGACGCCCACGGGAAAACTGACGGGTTCGGCGATGATAACGGTAACGGCGAACAATGGAAACCGGTATAACGGCGTTGTCCACCAACGGTTTATGGTTACAGTGACGCCGGCGGTCGGCAGCCCTGCTCCGTCCGTCGCGGCGATGGTGGCGGATCGTCCCGTGGTGGAGCCGACCCATACAGTTGCCCGGTTGGAAACTGTGGTGCGGGAGAATGGGCAATTCCGGTTCCAGGTCAACGGTGTTGCGGGCGGCCGATATGTGGTTGAAGCCACTTCGGACTTAAATCACTGGACACCGGTGGCAACGAATGCCGCGCCGTTTACATTTCAAGCTGCTACCGTGGAGGGGGTTAGTCAGCAGTTCTACCGCGCCATTTACGTCAAATAGGGCTTAAGTTTGCGTTGGCACAACCGATGCTTTTAAGTAGGTATGACATCCAAGGCCGTCCCAATAAATAAAGAGTGGTTCCAAACGGGGACCGCTGCTTCGTCGCCGACGGGCATTTTTGCGTGGCTGAAAAGCGCGTTGAAATTTGAGGTTCCCGTGGGATATCAGGATGAGACGGGGTTTCATGCCGGCGTCAAGGCGGAGGAAAAAGAGATCAAGTGGCCGACGACGTGGTGAATTTGAGCACGGGGATACTGCCTCAAAAGAGGACAAATGTCTCGTGGTTGTCTGCTTGATTTTTGGACAGGTTAAGGTTTTTGGATGGTAGTAGTGGAAGGGTGTTTCTTTCATTGGGACTTCGGAGGGCTTTGGTTTTCATTTTCATTGACGTTTCATCCGTCGGGTTATCAGGTTGCAGGAGGCCGGAGGTGTGTTTTGAAAAGACGTGTCTCATTGAGGAGTTAAGTTTTGGTTATTGTATTTCACAAAAAACATGATGGACAAATGTTTTGGTATTGTATAATTTAGAGACAAGCGAATAACGCAAGTGAAGGCGGGATGAGATTTTCGGTGCCGATCAGAGAGCGCGACGAGGGTTGGTTTGGGAATCAAATCGTAATCGGAAGCCAGTGGAAGACGAAAGCAGCGGGAGGGAGCAGACGATCACTAGAGAAACAGCCTGAATGTTGGAAGCCATGGAGACAGCTTGGTACAGTGTGCGGACAAAACCGAAGCACGAGCATATTGCGGGGGCGAATTTGCGGCGGCAACTCGCTCTGCCGGTTTTTGTTCCGAGGGTTCGGCTGGAGAAGATGACGCGGCGGGGGTTGGTGCGAGTGGCGGAACCTTTATTTCCGTGCTATATATTTGTGCGTTGCGTCGTCGAAGAGAAGGTCAATGAGATTCAGCATCTTTCGGGAATCAGCAAGCTGGTAGAATTCGGCGGCAAATATCCCCCGGTGGCTGATTCGATTATCGAGGAATTGCAGGCTTGTTTTGGACGGGGCGACATCATTGCGGTGGAGAGCCGGCTGGCACCGGGCGACGAGGTGACGGTGACCGCCGGGGTTTTTGCCGGGATGACGGCCCAGGTGCTCAAGAGTCTTCCGGCGAAGAAGCGGGTGCAGATATTGCTGGAGATATTGGGTCGGGCCACCACCGTGGAGGTGGGGAGGGAGACGGTTCGTTTGGAGGGAAACACGCTGGCTGACTTGGCGCCGTTTCTGGCGGTGCCGGGTGGTCGGGAGAGGGCGTGCGTGTGAATTTGCGGTGGGACCATCAACCATGGCGCTCCGCCGCGGGCGGAGAAAGAGAAGTTCGTTTGGAGCGCTCAAACGAACAAGTGCGGAGCCGTGCGCGCGCGAAAAAAAGAGGGAAAAATGAACAACGCTGAGGACAATGGCCTGCCCCGTTGGAAGCGGGTGTTGGATGTGACCGGCATCGTGCTGGCGCTGCCGCTGCTATTGCTGGTGTCGGTAATCATTGGCGTGGTGATCCGCGCGGTTTCGGCGGGTCCGATCCTGTTCAAGCAGGAGCGCGTGGGGTACCGCGGCCGGAAGTTCATGTGCCTCAAGTTTCGCACGATGCATTGCGGCGTCGAAACGCTCACGCATCAGGGGCATTTGCAGCAACTAATGACGGCGAACGTGCCGATGACGAAGATGGACGCCAAGGGCGATTCGCGGATCATCCCGCTGGGCCGGTTGTTGCGGGCGTCCGGGCTGGACGAGCTGCCGCAGTTGGTGAACGTGCTCAAGGGGGAGATGAGCCTGGTGGGGCCGCGGCCATGCCTGGCCTACGAAGCCGCCAAATATCTTCCCTGGCAGTTGGAGCGGTTCAACGCGGTGCCGGGCCTGACGGGCCTCTGGCAGGTGAACGGCAAAAACCGGACCACCTTCACGCGGATGATCCAGTTGGACATCGAATATACGCGGACGAAATCGCTCATTCTCGATTTGAAGATCATTGCCAAGACCATTCCGGCATTGATCATACAAATGCGGGACACGCGCGCAGCGCGGCGGAAGGCCATGGCCCCTCCGGCTGCCGCCCGGTCACCCATCCCCTTGCGGATGGTCAATCGTTGAGGAGATTCGGACGGGCGGCACCAAGGTTGCCAGGGGTAAATGCGGTTATCCAAGAATCAGTTATGCTGAAAAAAATCAAAGTCGGCGTTGCTGGCTGCGGCTACTGGGGGCCGAACCTGATCCGGAACTTCCGGTCGCTGCCGGATTGCCAGCTCAAGATGATGTGCGACTTGAACACCGACCGGTTGAAGCACCTCAAGGCGCTGTATCCCGAGGTGTCCGGGGCGACGGATTACGACCACATGCTCAACGGGATCAATTTGGATGCGGTGGTGATCGCGACGGGCATCAGCGCGCATTTTCCGATGGCCAAGGCCAGCCTGCTGGCGGGGAAGCATACTTTCATTGAAAAGCCGATGGCCAGCTCAGTGGAGCAATGTGAAGAGCTGGTGGACTTGGCCCGGAAAAACGGTCTGATCCTGATGACCGGCCACACGTTTCTGTATTCGTCGGTGGTCCGCAAGATCAAGGAGATCATTGACAAAGGCGACATCGGGGAAATCCGGTACATCTCGGCCCGGCGGCTGAACCTGGGGCTGTTCCAGAAGGACATCAACGTGGCGTGGGACCTGGCGCCGCATGACCTTTCGATCATCCTCATGCTGGTCGGGGAGATGCCGCAGACGGTGAATTGCCACGGCAGCGCGCACGTGACGCCGGGCATCGAGGACGTCACCACGATGTGCATGAGTTTTTCGAAGCAGCGTTCGGCGGTGATCCAGAGCAGTTGGCTGGACCCGCGGAAGGTCCGTGAAATGACCATCGTGGGCAGCAAGCGCATGATTGTCTATGACGACCTGGCGCCGCTGGAGAAGATCCGCGTTTTCGACATGCGCGTGGAGCGTCCGCCGCACTACGACACGTTCGGCGAATTCCAGTACGCCTATCATTACGGGGACATGTATGCGCCGTATATCAAGCAGGAGGAACCGCTCAAGACGGAGTGCCAGCATTTTCTGGACTGCATCCGCAACGGGAGCGAACCGGTGAGCGGGGGCCTGCGCGGCACGGAACTGGTGCGGATACTCGAAGCGGCTTCGGAGTCGTTGCGGCGGGCGGGGGCGGCGGTGGAATTTTCCGCGCCGGCGGCTGCGGCCCACGGGCATGCGGCGGCGGCGGGGGCGCGCGGCCGAAAGTTGCCGGCGTCCGGGAGGATGTCTGCCGACCGCGCTGAAACGGGGGAAGTCGCGGCCGTCCCCACAGTCAACCCCCGGATCAAAATCGTCCTGGACGGCGGGGCTCCGTGAGCCGGCAAGCATGAGCCAGCCTGACGAAGCGATCCAGCGCATTGCGCCGGACGTAAAACTGGGACGAAATGTCCGCATTTTCGGTTTCACCAACCTGTACGGCTGTGAGATTGGGGACGACAGCCGGATCGGGACGTTTGTGGAAATCCAGAAGGGCGCGAAAATTGGCAGGCGCTGCAAGATTTCCAGCCACACGTTCATCTGCGAAGGGGTGACGCTGGAGGACGAAGTGTTTGTGGGGCACCACGTGGTGTTCACCAACGACCGGTATCCGCGCGCGGCGACGGGCGGCAAATTGCAGACCGCGGCGGACTGGGAGTGCATCCCCACGGTGGTCAAGCGCGGGGCGTCCATCGGCTCCGGGGCGGTGCTGCTGTGCGGGGTCACCGTGGGGGAGAAGGCGCTGATCGGCGCGGGCAGCGTGGTGACGCGGGACGTGCCGGCCGGGGCGACGGTGGCGGGGAACCCGGCGCGGCTGGTGAAGCGGGCCCGCTGATTTCAGTTTTGCGCAGTCATATGCTGCGTCCAGCAACCTTGCAGCCGATCAATCCACTTGAGCATCCGGACTGGGATGTGCTTTTGACGCGCCGTCCGGATTTTTCATTTTTCCATGGCGCGGCGTGGGCCCGGGTCTTGACGGAGACATACGGGTTCAGGCCGGTGTGGCAGGCGGCGGGGCCGGCGCTGTTGCCGCTGATGGAAGTGGACAGCTGGCTGACGGGCCGGCGGGGGGTGGCGCTGCCGTTCACGGACGTATGCGGGCCGCTGGGGGGGAGCGCGGAGGAGGTGCAGCGGCTGTTTCAGAATGCCGCGGCATGGGGCCGGGCGCGCGGGTGGAAGACGATGGAACTGCGGGGTGGCCGGGACCGGCTGGCCGGGGCGCCGGCGTCGCTGGCGTATTACGGGCACCGGCTGGACCTGACGGGCGGCGAGACGGCGCTGTTTGAGCGCATGGACGGTTCGGCGCGGCAGGCGGTGCGCAAGGCGGAGCGGGACGGCGTGCGGGCGGAGGTGTGGCAGACCGAGGCGGCGATGCGGGAGTTTTACCGGTTGCAAGGTTTGACGCGCAAGCGGCATGGGCTGCCGCCGCAGCCGTGGCATTTCTTCCAGAACATATGCCGCCAGGTGCTGTCCCAGGACCAGGGGATGGTGGTGCTGGCGGCGGAGGACGGGGTGGCCATCGCGGGCGCGGTGTATTTTTTCCTGGGCGGGCGGGCGATTTACAAATACGGGGCGTCGGATGTGCGCCGGCAGCAATTGCGGGCCAACAACCTGGTGATGTGGACGGCCATGAAGTGGCTGGCGGGGCGCGGCGCCGGCAGCCTGCACCTGGGGAAAACCGCGCTGAACAACGCCGGCCTGCGGCGGTTCAAGCTGAGCCTCGGGGCGGTTGAAGAGCGGATCGAGTATGTTAAATTCGACGTGCGAAGGAACTGTTTCGCGGTGGATACCGATCCGATCGCCGGCTGGCACAACCGGGTATTCCGCGCCCTGCCGGGTTTCATATCCCGTGGGGCCGGCGAGATGTTGTACAAACATTGGGCGTGATATAGTCACCATAAAGTGGTTTAATAACAGAAATGAGCACGACGCGACAGCCTGAGGCGCCAGCCGGGTTCAGCCCGGCGGACATCTATTTTGTGGTGTTCCGCCACAAATGGAAAATCATCCTCCTGACGGCGCTGGGCCTGGCCGCCGCGGCGGCGTATTATTTCGTCAAGCAACCGCTGTATCAATCGGACGCCGAGTTGTTCATCCGCTACGTTTCGGACAACCGGGCGATCAACCCTTCGGACAACAATTCGCGGGTGACCTCGCTGATTGACCTGGGGCAGAACGTGATGAATTCGGAGATGGCGATTTTGAGCAGCCTGGACCTGGCCAAGCAGGTGGCCACCAATTTCGGCGCGGATAAGATCCTGGCCAAGTCCGGCGGCGGGCGGGACCTCATTGCGGCGGCCTCGGCTGTCAAAGGGAATCTCAAGGTGGAGAGCGTGCGTGACAGCAGCGTGATCTACCTCACCTTTCGCCATGCGGATCCGGAACTGGTGGGGCCGGTGCTGACGGAGCTCATCCAGGATTACCAGGACAAGCACGTGCAGGTGCACAAGGCGATTGGCATGTCCGACGACACGCTGGCGGACCAGGCCTCGCAACTGCGGCTGCAGATTTCGCAGACCGAGGACGAGCTGCGGATTGCCAAGACGAACGCGGGCATCATCTCCATCACCGACGCGGAGAAATCGTACGAGGACGAGCTGGCGCGGATCCGGCGGGAGCTATTGCAGTCGCGGGCGAGCCTGGCGGAGCATCAGACCAGCCTGCGGGACCTGGCCAGCGCCGCGGGGGCCAAGGGATCGGAGACCAACTCCCCTTTGAATGTGCCGGCGGAGGATCTGGCCCGTTACAAATCCGTCTGCGCGCGGCTGAACTACGTGGAGCGCCGGCAGAACGATTACATCCAGCAGGGCTACACGGATGAAAACAAGCTGGTGAAGGAGAACCGGCAGCAGGTGATGGCGCTGGCCAATACGAAGATCGGATTGGAAAAGGAATATCCGTCCCTGATGGATTTGGATGCGACGATTGCGGGGGCGGAGGCGGCCGCGCCGCTGTCGAGCGAGGCCGCGGAGACGGAGCAGGTGGCGGCGCTGCCGCTGCGGATCAAGGAACTCCAGGCGCAGTTCGAGGAGATCCAGGCCGAGGCGGCGAAGTTAAACGAGGCCGAGGCGAAGATCGCGGACTTGGAGCGCAAGAAAGATCTGCAGGAGAAAAACTACGACTATTATGTCACCATGCTGGACCAGGCGCGGATTGACGAGGCGCTGGGGCCGGGGCGGGTTTCGAACATCCAGGTGATTCAGCAGCCGACGCCGCCGTACAAGGATTACAGCAAGTTTTACAAAGCGCTGGGCGTGCTGGCGTGCAGCGGCCTGCTGGCGGGGCTGGCGTGGGCCTTTTTCATTGAATTGTACCTGGACCGCTCGATCAAGCGGCCGGCGGACTTGCAGGTGAAACTGCACATGCCGTTTTTCCTATCCATCCCGGATTTGAACCACCAGGCGCGCGCGCGGCTGGCGGGCCCGGGGCGCCGGCAACTGACGTTCAACGGGCACGCCACGACGGCCGATGGCGCCGGGGCGCTGGAGGTGGCGCCGCCGGGCGTGAATGAGGCCCTGCATTCGCACTACGACGCCCTGCGCGACCGGCTGGTGAGCTATTTCGCGTCCATCAACCTCACGCGCAAGCCCAAGCTGGTGGCCATCACCAGCACCGGCAAGGGGGCGGGCGTGAGCACGATTTCGGCGGGCCTGGCGGCGTCGCTGTCGGAAACGGGCGACGGCCGGGTGTTGCTGGTGGACATGAATCTGGAGAACGGGGCGGCGCAGCAGTTTGTGCGCGGGCAGCCGGGCTGCCAGTTGGACGACGCGCTGCTGAGCGACAAGCGCGACAATGCGCTGGTGCAGGAGAACCTGTATGTGGTGTCCGAGGGCTCGAATGCCGACAAGCTGCCGCGCGTGCTGCCCAAGCGCTTTGCCTCGCTCATGCCCAAGCTCAAGGCCAGCGACTACGACTACATTATTTTCGACATGCCGCCGGTGTCCCAGACCAGCGTCACCACCCGGCTGGCGGGCTTCATGGACACGGTGATGCTGGTGGTTGAGTCGGAGAAGACGGACCGCGACGTGGTGGTGCAGGCGAACCAATTGCTGCTCCAGGCCAAGGCCAACGTCACCACGGTGCTCAACAAGACGCGCAAGTACATTCCCGACCGGCTGCAGCACGACATTCACGCGGACATGTGACGGCCTGCCATGGTGAACCGCCGCCTTTATTACCATCTCAAGCCCTATTTGCCGTGGCGCCTGCGCATCGGGGTGCGGCGGGTGGTGGCGCGCGTCCAGCGGCGCCGGTATGCGGGCATCTGGCCCATCAATGAACTGGCCGGCAACCCGCCCCCCGGGTGGCCGGGCTGGCCCGATGGCGCCAAGTTCGCGCTGGTGCTGACCCATGACGTGGAAGGCCCGCTGGGGCTGGGCAAATGCCATCAGATGATGGAGCTGGAACGGTCGCTGGGGATGCATTCCTCGTTCAATTTCATCCCCGAGGGCAGCTACCAGGTGACGCCCGCCTTTCGGGCGGGAGTGCGGGCGGAAGGCTTTGAAGTGGGCGTGCACGACTTGCGGCATGACGGCAAACTGTACTGGCGGCGCGCGGAATTTCCGGAAAACGCCCGCAGCATCAACCGCTATCTCCGGGAGTGGGACGCCGCGGGTTTCCGCGCGGGCTTCATGCTGCACGACCGCGACTGCCTGAACGACCTCAATTTGCAGTACGACGCCTCGACCTTCGACACGGATCCGTTCGAGCCGCAGCCGGAGGGGGCGCACACGATTTTTCCCTTCTGGGTGCAGCGGCCGGGCGGGGGCGGCTACGTGGAGATGCCCTACACCCTGCCGCAGGATTCCACGATGTTCCTGGTGCTCCAGGAGACTTCGGTGGACATCTGGAAGCGCAAGCTGGACTGGATTGTCCGCCGCGGCGGCATGGCGCTGGTGAACATCCATCCCGATTACGTGGGATTCGGCGCCCGGAAGCCCGCGGGGTCGGAGTATCCGGCGGCGTGGTACCGGGAGTTTTTGCAATACATCAAAGACAATTACGAGGGGCAATATTGGAATGGCCTGGCGCGTGATGTCGCCGGCTGGTATCGGGACACCTGTGTGGATCCGGCGCTGCGGGTGGCGCCGGGGGGAGGGGCCGCGGCGGCCCTGCCGTTGCGGGGCAAGCGCGGCGCGGTGGTGCTGTATTCCTATTACGCCTCCGATCCGCGCCCGCGCCGGGAGACGGAGGCGCTGCGCCGCGCCGGCATGGAGGTGGACGTCATCTGCCTGCGGGAAGACAACGAACCGCGCCGGGAAATCATCGAGGGCGTCAATATCCATCGCATCCCGCTGAAACGCCGGCGGGCCGGCAAGCTCACCTATGCCCTCCAGTATGCGAGCTTTCTGCTCAGCGCCAGCGCGGTGCTGTCCTGGTGGCGGCTGCGGCGGCGCTATCATCTGGTGCACGTCCACAACATGCCGGATTTCCTGGTGTTCAGCGCGGCGCTGCCCAAGCTGCTGGGCGCCCGGGTGATTCTGGACCTGCACGATCCGATGCCGGAACTGCTGGTGACGATTTTTGGGCTGAAGGCGGACAGCCTGGGCGTGCGGCTGCTCAAATTCATGGAGCGCCACAGCATCGGGTTTGCCGATCACGTGCTCACGGTGAACCAGGCGTGCAAGGAGATTTTCGCGGCCCGGAGTTGCGCGGCGGAAAAGATCCAGGTGTTGATGAACGTGCCGGATGAGCGGATTTTCGAGCATCGGAGCTGCCTCGAATATCCCGAGCGCGATCCGGCGCGGCCCTTCGTGGTGATGTTTCACGGTTCGATCGTGGAGCGCAACGGGCTGGACATCGCCGTCGAGGCGCTGCGGCTGTTGCGGCGGTCGGTGCCCAACGCGGAGCTGTGGGTTTACGGGGCGTCCACGCCGTTTCTGCAAAAGGTGATGGCGCCGGCCGCGCTCAACGGGTTGGCCACCGCGGTGCGCTATCTGGGCCCCAAATCGCAGACGGACATTGTCGCCGCCATCCGCGTGTGCGACGTGGGCGTGATTCCGAACCGCAACAACGCGTTCACCGAGATCAACACGCCCACGCGGATTTTTGAGTACCTGTCGCTGGGCAAACCCGTGGTGTCGCCGCGCGCCAAGGGGATCACGGATTACTTTGGGCCCGAGGACATGATTTATTTCGAGCTGGGCGACGCCGCGAGCCTGGCGGAACAACTGGAATACGTCTGCCGCCACCCGGCGGAGGCGCGGGCGGTGACGGCGCGGGGCCAGCGGGTTTACGAGGGCCAGCGCTGGAACCACGCCCGGGAGGAATTCATCGGCCGGGTGGCCGGGCTGCTGGCGCCCCGCCGCTGAAATGCGATGATTTCCATCCTGACGAACGAAGCCGCCGCCCCGGCGGCGCGCGAGTTTTTTGAGCTCTTTAAAACGCCCTGGGAGTTCCACCGTGCGGGTGCCCCGGCGGATATCCTCCTGTGCGCCGGCGGGGAAGTTCCGTCCGATGACGCCGCGCTGCTGCTGATTTTTGGCGGCGAGGCGCTGCCGTTTGACGCCGGGACGGGCGGCGGGGAATCCACCGCGACGCCGGGGTGGTTTGAGGTGGACGGCCTGGCGCTGCCGATTTATGGGCGCCGTCTGGTGGACCCGGCATCGGGGAAAACGGTTTGCCGGCG
Organism: uncultured Bifidobacteriaceae bacterium; assembly: GCA_964532525.1. Lineage (GTDB taxonomy): Bacteria > Verrucomicrobiota > Verrucomicrobiia > Limisphaerales > UBA11358 > UBA11358. The sequence continues at coordinate 342,507 of CAZHIM010000001.1, read as the reverse complement.
GGGCCGGACGCAGGGCCGGCCGTTCGTGCGGATCGGGTTTGATTTGTTCGGCGAAATCCGCCATCTGCTCACGGCGGGCCAGCCGGTGGCGCACGCGGCGGTTCCCACGCTGGAGCAACACGCGGCGTTGGTGCGCGGGCTCATCCTGGAGCACGGGCTGCCGCTGGTGGAGATTCCGCCGCGGCCGGCCGGGCACGAGTTCATCGCCTGCCTCACGCACGACGTGGACCACGCGGGCATCCGCAATCACAAGTTTGACCACACGATGTTCGGCTTTCTCTACCGCGCCACCGCCGGGTCGCTGCTGGACGTGTGCGCGGGCAAACGAAGCGTCGGCCAGTTGGGGAGGAATCTGCTGGCGGCGTTGCGGCTGCCGCTCGTGCAGGCCGGGCTGGCGCGGGATTTTTGGGTTCAATTCGAGCAATACACGGCGCTGGAAGCCGGGCGGCCCTCGACGTATTACGTGATTCCCAAGAAGGGCGAGGCCGGTGTGGATGGCCGGGGGCGGCGGCAGGCGTTGCGCGCGGCCCGCTACGAGGCGGCGGACCTGCGGGAGATTCTCCAGCGGTTGGAGCGGGCGGGCAAGGAAGTGGGGGTGCACGGACTCGAGGCCTGGCGCGACAGCGCGGCCGGGAGGGACGAACGCAGCCGCATCGGCGGGCTGGTGGGGCAGGCGGCCACGGGCATCCGGATGCACTGGCTGTATTTTGACGAGGCCGCGCCCGGGAAGCTGGAGGCGGCCGGATTCCTGTACGATTCCACGGTGGGATACAATGAGACGGTGGGCTATCGCGCCGGCACCGGCCAGGTGTTCAAGCCATTCACCGCGCGCCAGCTTTTGGAGCTGCCGCTGCACATCATGGACACGGCGCTGTTTTATCCGTCCCGCATGGGGCTTTCACCCCGGCAGGCGCAGGCGGCGGTGCAGCCGCTGATCGAAAACGCGCGCCGGTTTGGCGGCGTGCTCACCATCAACTGGCATGACCGGAGCCTGGCGCCCGAGCGGTTGTGGGGGGATGGCTACACGGAATTGCTGGGGCGGTTGGAGCAGGCGGGCGCGTGGTTTGCCACCGCGGCGCAAACGGTGGCGTGGTTTCGCCGGCGCCGCGCGGCCACGTTTACGGCGCCCGCGGCGGGCCGGGTGCGGATCAGCCTGCCGGCCGGCGGGGATGATTTGCCGGCGTTGCGCGTGCGGGTGCACCGGCCCGGCGGGGCCGTGGCGGAGGAGATGGTGAGGGATGGGTGGGAAACGGGGCGGGGGGTGATTTGAAGCGAACAACCGACTCCAAATTGAAGGCTGTGAAGGATTGGAAATACCTTGGGTTAAATAGTTTAACGCTTACCATCACCCCGGCCCTCTCCCCCCGGGAGAGGGGGAACTCGTTTCCGCGAATTGGCAATATGCTCGCACTGGATCTACCGCGGTTCAGGGGTTCAATGCGCGAAATAGTTGGGGGAATTCTCTCCCCATTTTGCTCCGCCGACTCCGCAAAACGCGGAGAGGGGGAAACGCTCCCAGCGTCTCGACGTGGCCGAACGTGGAAGAAGGAGCGGCGACAAGCTGTCGCCGCCCCGATGAAACGCTCCCAGCGCCTCGACAAGGTCCAACGTGGAGTGGTTTAGAGGTTCAAGGCGGGAATCAAGGCGCGGCCAACCGGGCTGACGGCATGAAAAACTTCTCGTTTGGCTGCGGGGGGTGGCATAAGGTGGCGCCGGCAAGGCCGCCGGCAACGGGAATCCATTCATGAAAGATACATTTATCATCGCCCAATGCGGTTGCGGTTACTGGGGACCGAACCTGCTCCGGAATTTTTCCGCGTTGAAAAACTGCCGCGTGAAGTACGTGGCGGACGCCAGCGCCGAGCGCCGCGCCTTTGTGCAGTCCAATTTTCCGCGCACGCAGGCGGTTGACACCCTCGCGCCGATCCTGGCGGATCCGGAGATTGACGCGGTGGTGATCGCGACGCCGGCGGCCACGCACTTCGAGCTGGCGCTGACGGCGCTGCAGGCGGGCAAGAGCGTGTTCGTGGAAAAGCCGCTGGCCACGCGGGCCGCGGAAGTGGATGAGCTGGCGCGCGCCGCGCAGGCGCGGGACCTGGTGGTGATGGTGGGCCACACGTTCATCTACAATTCCGCCGTGCGCTTCGTGAAAAAGCTGATTGACGCCGGCGACCTGGGGGAGATCCGCTATCTGCACAGCCAGCGCCTGAACCTGGGGCGCATCCGGTCGGACATTGACGCGCTGTGGAATTTTGCGCCGCACGACATCAGCATCATCCAATACTGGCTGGGCAATCCGGCGCCGCTGACGGTATCGCGGCAGGGCATGGCGTACATGCAGGAGGGGATCGAAGACGTGGTGTTTCTGAGCCTGACGTATCCGGGAAAAATCCTGGCGAACATCCACGTGAGCTGGCTGGATCCGCAGAAGGTGCGGAAAATGATCGTGGTGGGGTCGAAGAAGATGGTGGTGTACGACGACGTGGCGGAGGACAAGATTGCGATTTACGACAAGGGCATTGACCGGCGGGCGGTGCTGGGCGAGAACATGGACTTCGATCATCCGCGGCCGGCGGAATTTCAATATCGCAGCGGGGACATCCTGCTGCCGCAGGTGAAGTTTGTCGAGCCGCTGCGCGTGGAGGCGGAACATTTCATGGAGTGCATCAAGAACCGGACCACGCCGCTCACGGGTCTGGCGCACGCGCGGACGGTGGTGTCCATTTTGGAGCAGGCAAACCATGGCGCCCGCGGCTGAGAACATGGGCCGGCCGGCGGACCCGCCGGAGACGGTGGCCGCGACGTATGACCGGTTTTACCGCCAGCCGAATTATTTTCAGTATCGGGACTGGCTCTACCGGCCGTTCATCCGCGCGTTGATCCGGGCGGCCGGGGTGCGGGCGGGGGGGCGGGTGCTGGACGCGGGCTGCGGGCAGGGTTTTTTCACGGCGCTGTTTGCGGAAGCCGGGCTGGCGGCGCTGGGGGCGGACCTGAGCGCCGAGGGGGTGGCCCAGGCGACGCGCCGGTACGGCCCGAGCGGGGCGAAATTCGAGGTGGGCGACGCGTTGCGGCTGCCGTATGCGGCGATGTTTGACTGCGTGTTCACGCGCTCCTGTTCGTTGTACAATTGCCCGGATTTTGCGGAGCGGCGGGACGTCACCGAGGCGTTGCTACGCTATGTGCGGCCCGGCGGGGTGTTGATTTTTGATTACTACACGAATCTGTGCGCGCGCAAGACGGGCGGTGCGTGGCGCTATCATTCGGTGGCCGAGGCGCGGCGGCATTTTGCGGCATTCGCCGGCAGCCGGGTTTGTTTTTCCGTGCGCCTGGACACGCTTTTGCTGGGGCACCACGCCTTTGGCTTGAGCGGGGTGAACGCCCTGGCCAGCCGCGTGGCAGGCATCGGCGGCGAGCTGGTGGCCTTGGTGCCGAAAAAATAATCATGGGTGAACCCACCATCAAAAAATGCGCCATCGTGGACGTCACGTTCGGCAGCAACGTGACCGTCGTCGAACCCGTGAACCTTTACGGCTGCGTGATCGGCGACGACACGTTCATCGGTCCGTTCGTGGAAATCCAGCGCGGGGCGGTCATCGGCCGGCGGTGCAAGATCCAGTCGCACGCGTTTGTGTGCGACCTGGTGACCCTCGGCGACGACTGCGTGGTGTCGCACGGGGCGATGTTCATCAACGACCTGTTCAAGACCGGCGGCCCGGCGCTGCGCAACCGCGAGCTGTGGGCGGCGACGAAAATCGGGAACCACGTGAGCATTGGCACCAATGCCACCATCCTGCCGGTGAGCATTTGCGACCACGTGGTCATCGGCGCGGGGTCGGTGGTGGCCAAAGACATCACGCGGCCGGGCATTTACGCCGGCAACCCGGCAAAATTTCTGCGCGCCCTGTGAGGACGGGGCGCGGACGCATTTATGAAAATCCCATTCGTTGACCTGCACGCCCAGTATCTGACGATCAAGCCGGAGATAGACGCGGCCATCCAGGCCGTCATCACGGCCTCGGCGTACATCCGCGGCCCGCAGGTGGACCAGTTTGAGCAGCGCTGGGCGGAGCGGCTGGGAGTGCGGCATTGCGTCTCGTGCGCGAATGGCACCGATGCCCTCTATATCGCCATGCGCGGCTTGGGCGTCAAGCCGGGCGACGAAGTGATTTCCACGGCCCATTCGTGGATCGCCACGACGGAGACGATCACGCAGGCGGGGGGCAAGGTGGTGTTTGCGGACACCGAGGCCGAGACGTTTACGATCAGCCCGGCGCAGATCGAGGCGAAAATCACGGAGCGGACGGTGGGCATTCTGCCGGTGCACCTGTTCGGGCAGCCGGCGGACATGGGGGCCATCATGGCCATCGCGCGGAACCACAAGTTGTGGGTGATTGAAGACTGTGCGCAGGCGCACCTGGCGCGGTACCAGGGGAAACTGGCGGGCACGTTTGGGAACGCGGGGACCTTCTCGTTTTATCCGGGGAAGAACCTGGGCGCCTATGGCGACGCCGGGGCGCTGGTGACGCAGGACGACGCGCTGGCCGACTGGTGCGCGACGTTTGCGCGGCACGGCGGCAAGGGCGAACACATCATGGAAGGCATCAACAGCCGGCTTGACGGCCTGCAGGCGGCCATTCTCAACGTGAAGCTGCCGCATTTGCAAGCGTGGACCGAAGCGCGCCGGCGAGTGGCGGCCCGGTATGATGAATTGCTGGCGGGCGTGGGCGATCTGGTGCTGCCCAAGGTGGCGCCGGGCCGCGAGCATGTGTATCACCTCTACGTCATCCGCACCGGGAAGCGCGACGCGCTGAAGAAATTTCTCGGGGACGCGGGCATCAGCACCGTGCTGAACTATCCCAAGGCGCTGCCGTTTTATCCGGCCTATGCGTATCTGGGGCACCGGCCGGAAGATTTTCCGGTGGCGTACGCCAACCAGTCGCGGATCCTGTCGCTGCCGATTTATCCGGAGTTGACCGGGACCATGCAGGCTTACGTGGCGGAACAGATTGCGAGCTTTTTCCGCCAAAATCCGGCCTGACCGTTTTTGAAGCGCGCCCATTGTTGAACCATGCCTTCCGCCCTGGCCACCGTCCTGTACGCGGGGTTCGTCGTGTTTTTGTTCTGGCGGGACATCCGGCAAAATCCCAACGTCACGGGCGCGCTGTGGATTCCGCTGATCTGGCTGTTCATCATCACGTCCCGGTTCGTGTCCGCGTGGCTGGACATCGCGGGCTGGCACGTGGGGGGGCGGTCGCTGGAGGAGGGCAGCCCGGCGGATGCGCTGGTTTCACTCATGCTCATGGTGGCCGGCCTGTGGGTGCTGGCCCGCCGCGGCTTCCGGCTTTCCGAATTCATCCGGCACAACCGCTGGCTGACCTTTTTTTTGCTCTATTGTTTCGTGGCCGTGTTTTGGTCGGATTTCATGTTCGTGTCGTTCAAGCGGTGGTTCAAGATTCTCGGCCAGCCGATCATGGTGCTCGTGCTGTTCACCGAGCCGGACTTCGAGACGGCGCTGAGCACGCTCCTGAAGCGGTGCGCGTATTTGGTGGTGCCCCTCTCGATCTTGTTCATCAAATACTTTCCGGAGTTGGGCCGCGGGTTTTCGGAATGGACCGGCCAGCCCTTCAACAAGGGCATCACGCTGGACAAGAATGCGCTGGGCACCGACTGCCTCATCTTCGGGTTCTTTTTTGTGTGGTATCTGCTCAAGGTGGCGCAGTGGGAGAAGAGCAAGCTGCGGCGGAACGAGCTGATATTATGCGGCATCTTCCTGGTGCTGATCTGGTGGCTGCTGGTCCGGGCGCAAAGTTCCACGTCGCTGGTGACGCTGCTGATCGGCGTGCTGCTCCTGGCGGTGCTGGGGATGCGGTGGTGCAAGCGGGAATATGTCGGCACGTGGATTCTGCTGGCCATCGCCGGGTGCGCGGCGGCGGAATATGTTTTTGGAATTTCGGACCTGTTTTTCCAGGCGCTGGGCAAGGATCGCACGCTCACGGACCGCACGCTGATTTGGCACGACTGTTTGAGCATTCCGATCAATCCGATCATCGGCGTCGGCTTCGAGAGTTTTTGGCTGGGCGACCGGCAGGAGTTCATGAACTCCAAATGGTATTGGCATCCGAATGAGGCCCACAACGGCTATCTGGAGGCCTATTTGAACCTGGGGCTGATTGGGCTGGGCATCCTGCTAACGCTGCTGCTGGCCACGTTTTGGAAGGCGCGCCGGGAATTGTTGACGAATTTTCATTTCGGCCGGTTCCGGGTGGCTTTTCTCTGCGCGCTGGTGATTTACAACTGGACCGAATCCAGTTTCAAGGCGCTGCATCCCATGTGGTTCATGTTTTATATCATCGCGCTGGATTATCCCCCGCCGGAGCCGGCGCCGGCGCTGGAGACGGAACCGGAGGGGGAATTGGCGCCGACCGCGGAATTGCGGCCGCTGCCCCATTTGACGGATCACGCGGGGGCGGCGCCGCGGTTTCCCGGGCCGGAAAGCCGACGGGGCGGGCAGGCGCTGGAAACAAAATTGACACCGGGTGGCCTGAAATGATCCAGGACTGTCCATTATCACGCGGCGGGGACGCTTGAAATTGCGCGGTTGAAGGCAGTTGCCGTGGCTCGTATTCTGCTATAAGGTTATTACTGTCGCAAAGATACAGCAAAAAGATGAAATATTTGTTACCGGCGTTGTCGCTATTCATGGGAGTGGTTTTTAGCGGCGGCGCTTATCAGGCCAATGATGCCGCCGAAATGATATCCAGTGACGGGAGCTATGCGGACACCGCGCAGGCCCTGGCCTACGCGCTGGGCAAGGCGCAGGACGGGTGGGTGTTGACAGTGGGCGCGGCGGGCGGCACTTACAACTGGACGAATGCGCTGATTATTGGGACGAGCAACATTTTCACGATTCAAGGGCCTTCCACCAACAACCGCCCGACGATTCTCCTGAACACGCCGGCCAATTCGGGCATCTACATCGGGGCTGGCAGCAGCCTGGTGACGATCCGGAACTTCATTTTCAACGTGGGGGCCAGCCGGCCATATTCGAACCTGCTGGGCATTGACGGCAGCGGGGTGTGTTTCCGCGTTTCGAACTGCGAGTTTCTCAACGCGTCGCAGATCAATTTCGGCATCACGATAGGCAGCATCAATTCCAAGCTCAGCGCCGGGCCGTTCGGTTTGGTGGACAACTGCCAGTTCTTTTTCCCGGGCGGGGTGGTTTACAATTACATCAACGTGCGCGCCAACGGCAACGTGGTGAACTACGGCTGGACCCAGCCGATGTCCTGGGGCACGACCAACTCGGTGGTGGTGGAGAGCTGCGTGTTTTCGCAGCCCAGCAGCGCGCCCATGTCCGGGCTGGTGGAGGCCGACGGCGGGGCGCGGCTCACCGTGCGCTACAACAGCATCACCAACATTCCCGAATCCACGCACGGCGTGAATTCCGGCTCCCATATTTCCACGCTGCAGGTGGAATGCTACGAGAACACGTGGACCCTGAATGACACCAACAACACGATGCCGTACCTGTATTTGCAGCGCGGCGGCACGGGGGTGATCTGGAGCAACGTTGTTTCCACCACCAGTTACTGGAACGCATCCGCCATGTTCACGTTTTGGGTGGAGCCCGCGTCGTCCGAGTGGCAGGCCGAATGGTTTCCCGCGCAGTTGGTATATCCCGCGAACTACCCCGCCTACGAGCAGGTGGGGCAGGGGGTGGTCAACGGCGCGCCGGGGCCCGTGCCCATATACCTTTGGGGCAACACCGTGCCGGGAACGCAGTGGGGCACGTTTGCGCTGGGCATGAACACGGACGCGCCGTTCATCCAGCAGGGCCGCGATATTTACACCAATTCCGTGATGCCGAATTATACGCCGCTGGTTTATCCGCATCCGCTGGTGAGCAACAGTCCCTGGTTCACGAATACCAGCACGGGCACGACCACCGAGACGGGGAGCATCACGCCGCCCAGCAATTTGCAGGCGCTCGCGCCCACCAACCCCAATCCGTGAGTTGGGGCGCCGGCGGTGCCTGGGCTGGATTTCCCGGGCTGGGTGGTTGAAAGGACCGAAAGGATTCCTGTGCCGCCCGGGGGAGGAAACCTCCAATACCGAACATCCGGCTTCCAGCATGGAAGCAGTGGAAGCATTTTGGGCTAAATGGTTTAACGCTCGCCCTCCCCCTGAACCTGGAAAACATTCAACCTTCGACAATCAACTTCCAACCCTGAACGAAGGCGGCAGCGCGAGCCCCTTCGATATTGGGCGTTGAACGTTGAATGTTTCGTCTGCGGTTCAGGGGTTCAATGCGCAAACGGTTTCGGGGAATTTTCACCCCGGGAGAAGACTTTCCGTTGCCACGCTTTCCGGTCTCGATCGTGATTCAATCCCTCCGGGATAGGTGTCGGCTGGCGAGAGGATTTGTCATTTCTTGTTAGCACGAGGCCGCGAATGTCTTATATTCTTCCCCGCACGCTGATGGCAGCTTGCGCCAAGGAAAGGGATACAGACATAAACCCCGGGGTTCGTTTGGGCAGAGGACCGGGTTGAAAACGCGAATGAATCCGAACTACATCATTTCCCCCGCCGACCGGGTATTGGTGACGGGCTCCAATGGTTTCATTGGCGCCAAGGTGGTGGGAATCCTGCTCGAATACGGTTTCAGCAACGTGCGGTGTTTCGTCCGCCCCTCCAGCCGGATGGATCGCCTGAAGCAAATTCTCGAAGCCAGCCCGGCCGGCCAGGGCGCCGAGATTGTGCGGGGCGACCTGCTGTCGCGGGAGGATTGCCGGCGGGCGGCGGAGGGCGTCTCGGTGATCTACCATCTGGCGGCGGGCATGGAGAAATCGTTTGCGGGCGCGTTCATGAATTCGGCCCTGGCCACGCGGAACTTGCTGGAGGCCTTCCAGGCGCACGGCCGCGTGGCGCGGTTTGTGAACGTGAGCTCCTTCGCGGTGTATTCGAATTTGAAATTGAAGCGGGGGGCGCTGCTGGACGAGAGCTGTCCGCTGGAAGACGCGCCGCAGGCGCGTTACGACGCGTACTGTTTTGGGAAGCTCAAGCAGGAGGAGATCGTGCGGCAATATCGCGACCAGCACGGCCTGCCGAGCGTCATTCTGCGGCCCGGGGCGGTCTTTGGTCCCGGCAAACCGGCGTTGAGCGGGCGGGTGGGGATTGACACGTTTGGGTTTTTCATCCACCTGGGCGGGGGGAACCAACTGCCGCTGACCTACGTGGATAATTGCGCGGAGGCGATTGTGCTGGCCGGGTTGCAGCCGGGCGTGGATGGCGAAGTTTTCAACGTGGTGGACGACGAGCGGCTGACCAGCGCCGAATTTCTCCGGGCGTACAAACGGGTGAAGCCCTTCTTTTCGGTGCGGGTGCCGTATTTTCTGGCGTACGGATTGAGCTGCCTGTGGGAGGATTTTTCCCGGTGGCGGGACGGGCAGTTGCCGCCGGCCTTCAACCGGCGGCGCGCGGCGGCCGAGTGGAAGGGCAACCGCTATTCGAACCAAAAACTCCATGACCGCCTGGGCTGGAAGCCGCGCGTGAATCTGAGCGGCGCCATGACGGCGTTTCTGGCACAATACCGGCGGGGCGCAATTTGAACGCAACTTGAACACCGCATCCAAAAACCTCCGGGTGGCCATCATCGGCTGCGGCAAGATTGCCGACCAGCACGTGCTGGCCAGCCGGCGCGTGGCGAGCTGCCAGATCGTCGGGCTGTGCGACCGGGAAGTGCTCATGGCCCGCCAGCTCGGCGAGCGCTTCGGCATCACCGCCTGCTTCGGCGACGCCGGCGAAATGCTGCGCGCGGCGCGGCCGGACGTGGTGCACATCACCACGCCGCCGCAGGGACATTTTGCGCTGGCGAAACAATGCCTGGAAGCCGGCAGCCACGTCTATCTGGAGAAACCGTTCACCGTCACCGCCCCCGAGGCCGGGGAGCTGATCCACCTGGCCGACGGCCGGGGATTGAAAATCACCGCCGGGCACAATTTGCAGTTCACGCCGGAGATGCTGCGGATGCGCCGGCTGGTGGGGGAGAATTTTCTAGGCGGCAAACCCGTTCATTTGGAGAGCCATTTTTCCTATGACCTGGGCGACGCCAGCTACGTGGGGCCGCTGCTGGGCAACAAGGATCATTGGGTGCGGCAGCTGCCCGGGCAGTTGCTGCACAACATCCTGAGCCACGGGTTGGCCAAGCTGAGCCCGTTTCTCGACGACGACCTGGCGGAGCTCCACGCCAGCGCGCATCAAAGCGAGCAGCTTCGCCGCCTCGGCGGCGAGGAGATCCTGGACGAATTGCGCGTGCTCATCCGCGACGGCGCGGGCACGACGGCGTTTTTCTGCTTCTCCACGCAGCTCAAGCCCGGCCTCAACCGCCTGCGGGTCTGCGGGCCGGCCAATTCGCTGACCGTGGACCACGCCAGCGGGACGCTGGTGCGCCACGAGAACCGCTCCTACAAGAGCTACCTGACGTTTTTGGCGCCGCCGCTGAACGAAGCGGGACAGCAGTTGCGCAACGCCTGCGGCAATTTCATCAGTTTCGTGAATGGCCGGCTGCACCAGGACGCCGGGATGAAGGAGCTGATCGAGCGATTTTACGAAAGCATCCGCAGCCAAAGTCCGCCGCCGATTCCGTACCGGGAAATCCTGCTGACGGCGCGAATGATGGACGAGATTTTTGCCCAGATTTATCCCGACCGGAAAGCGGGCCGTGCCGCCGCGGCGCCCAACGGCGCCGTCCGGCCCGCCGCCGCCCTGCCCCAGCCATGAAATACGTGCTCATCACACCCTCGCGCAACGAGGAGAAGTTCATCCAGAAGACGCTGGATTCGATGGTGGCGCAGACGCTGCCGCCGGTGCGGTGGGTGATCGTGGACGACGGCTCGACGGACCGCACGGGGCAAATCGCGGACGAGTATGCGCGGCGTTATCCGTGGATCGAGGTGGTGCACCGGCCGGGGGACGTGGACCGGAGCTTTGCCGGGAAGGTCCACGCCTTCAACGCGGGCTTCGAGCGGGTGCGGGCGCTGGAATTCGACGTGGTGGGCAATCTGGATTCCGACCTGTCGTTCGAGGCCGATTATCTGGAATTCCTGATGGGGAAATTTGCGGGGGATCCGAAGCTGGGGGTGGCGGGCACGCCGTTTCTGGAAGACGGCTATGACTCGGCGCGGGACAGCTTCGAGGGGCAGAATCACGTGGCCGGCGGCTGCCAGTTGTTCCGGCGCCAATGCTGGGAGGACATCGGCGGGTACGTGCCGAATCGCGCCGGCGGGATTGACTGGATTGCCGTGACCACGGCGCGGATGAAGGGTTGGGGCACGCGGTCGTTTTTGGAGAAGCGGTTCAACCACTACCGCTCGCTCGGCACGGCCGAACGCGGCGTGCTGGCCGCGCTTTATTCCTACGGCGAAAAGGACTATTATCTGGGCAACTCGCCGATCTGGGAAATGTTCCGCGTGGTTTACCGGCTGGCCAAGCAGCCGCTGCTTTTGGGCGGGCTCGCGGTGCTGGCCGGCTACGTCTCGGCCGCCGCGCGGCGGATGCAGCGGGCCGTTTCGCCCGAGCTGATGCGCTTTCACCGGCGGGAACAAATGCACAAACTCAAAACCATCCTGGGCTCCGTTTTCCGGCTCAAAAAGGTGGACCACTTCCGGCTGGAAACGAAAGAGCCCTGATGCAGCCCCCCAGCCAACAGGCGCTCGCCGCCGGCAAAATTCCCGAGACGCTGAAAAACTTCGTTCGCTGGCTCGACGCGTACGGCGAATTCTCCTGGGATCACCAGTCGTTCTTCGCGGGCCCCGTTGGGCGCCGCGCGAAGGGGCTGTATTACCGCAACCGCTGGCTCGGCATCGCGGCCGTGGCGCCGATGGTTTTTTGCGAGGCCTTTTTCCCCGCCGCGCGCCGGCTGTTTCACCAGCCGATGCGCCTGCCGATCGCCGACGCGCATTACGCGATGGGATTTGCCTTTCTGTACGAGGCGACGGGCCAGGCGCAGTACCTCGACCGGGCGGTGCATTTTCTGGACGTGCTGCAGGCCACGCGGAGTCCGGGCTACGCGAACTATTGCTGGGGCTATCCGTTCGACTGGGTGACGCGCAACGGCGTGCTGCCGGCGCACACGCCGTTCATCACCACGACGCCCTATGTTTTTGAGGCGCTGCTGCAGGTCCAGCAGCTCCGTCCGGCCGACGCGTGGAAGGAGATGATGGCTTCGGCCGTCCGCCACGCCGTGACGGACATCCAGGACCAGCCCTATGCCGGGGGCGGCAACACCTGCTCGTACATGCCGGCGGGGGAATTCAAGGTGGTGAACGCCGCGGCCTATCGGGCCACGATGCTGGTGACGGCCGCGAAATATTTTGGCAACGAGGACTGGCTTAAGATCGCGGCGGGCAATGTGGATTTCGTGCTCGCGGCGCAGAACGCGGACGGCTCCTGGCCCTACGCCAAGGACGGCGTGCGCGATTTTGTGGACCATTTCCACACCTGTTTCGTGATGAAGGCGCTCGCCAAGATCCATCGGCTCAATGGCGACCCGCGCATCCGGGAGGCCCTGGCGCGGGGCGTGGAGTATTACCGGAACAATCTGTTTGGCGCCGGCGGGATGCCGCGGCCGTTTTCGCGGGCGCCCCGCTTGACGGTTTACGAATGCGAGCTTTACGATTGCGCGGAGTGCATCAATTTGTGCCTGCTGCTGCGGAAGGAATTTCCGGTCCTGGACGACACGCTGGCGACGGTGGTGGGCGGCATTCTGGAACATTGGGTGAAACCCGACGGCTCGTTCCGTTCCCGGAAATTGAAGCTCGGCTGGGACAACGTGCCGATGCACCGCTGGGCGCAGTCGCAGATGTTCCGGGCGCTGGCGTTTTACCTGCGCGAGAACACCCCCCGGCCCTGAAAGCAACCCATGTGTGGAATTTGCGGACAAATTAAGATCGCCGACGACGAACCGGCGAACCAGGACATCATCCGGCGGATGACGCGGACGATGGTCCATCGCGGGCCGGACGATGAAGGCTACTTTTTCGACCGTTCGCTCGGGCTCGGCTTCCGGCGGCTGTCCATCATTGACCTGGCGGGCGGGCACCAGCCCATGGCGGACGCCGAGGAATCCGTGTGGCTGGTCTTCAACGGCGAGATTTACAACTACCCCGAGCTGCGGGTCGAGCTGGAAGGCCGCGGGCACCAGTTCCGCACCAGCTCGGACACCGAGGTGATTCTCCACGGGTACAAGCAGTGGGGCACCGACGTCTTCAACCACCTCAACGGCATGTTTGGCGTGGCGATTTGGGACGTGCGGAAAAAGAAGCTGGTCGTGGCCCGCGACGCCATGGGCATCAAGCTGATTTACTACCGGATCGCCGACGGGAAACTGAGCTTCGGCTCGGAGATCCGCCCGGTGGCGGCGGCCGGCGACGGGCGCCCGGGCGTGGACCCGGCGGCGGTGAATTTGTTCCTGCGGTTCCGGTACACGCCGGCGCCGCTGACGATTTATCAGGGCGTCCGCAAGCTGGCGCCGGGCACGATGTTGATCGTGGAAGACGGCAACTGCCGCGAGGAGCGCTGGTACAATTTCCGGCCGGAGCCGTTTGCGCCGCCGCCCACGGACGCCGCCGCCATAGAGGAATTAACGCGGCTCTACCGGGCCGCGGTGAAGCGGCATTTGCTCGCGGATGTGCCGGTGGGAATTCTTTTGAGCGGCGGGCTGGATTCCGGCCTGTTGCTGGCGCTGATGAACGAGTGCGGACACGACTGGCCGGCGTACACGGTGGGCTACGGGAAAAAGTTCGCGGATGACGAGCTGGTGGACGCGGCGGAAACGGCGGCGATTCTGGGCGCGCGGCATCACCAAGTGATGCTGAACCAGGCGGAATTCGAGAAGGCGCTGCCGAACATCGTGCGGTATTTGGAGGAGCCCATCGCCGCGTCGTCGGTGGTGCCGATGTATTTCATCTGCCAGCGGGCGCGGCGGGACGTGAAAGTGGCGCTGATCGGGCAGGGGCCGGACGAATTGTTTGGCGGCTACAAGCGCCATCTGGGCGTGCATTACGGCGGTTTCTGGCGCGGGCTGCCCGGAGGGGTGCGGGCGCTCACCGCGTCGCTGGTGGCCCGGTTGCCGCGCAACGAGACCTTGAAGCGCGGGGTGCAGTCGCTCGGCGCCGCCGACCGGCTGGAACGCTATCAGAATGTCTTTTCCCTCGTGCCGGGCGAGGCGGTGAACGGGCTGTTCCGCGACGGCCTGGCGCCGGCGTCCGGGCTGGTGGATTACTGGCAGTCCCTGGCGCCGCAAATGGAGCAACTGGACGAACTCGGCGGCTTTTCCCTGCTGGAAATCCGCTCCTCCCTGCCGGACGAGCTGCTCATGTACGCGGACAAGCTTTCGATGGCGCACGGCCTCGAGGCGCGGGTGCCCTACCTGGACCGGACAGTGGTGGAATACGCCCAGCGGCTCGGCGCCCGTTTCAAGGTGCGGCGCGGCGAGCGGAAATGGCTGCACCGCCGGGTCTGCGAAAAATTCCTGCCGCCGCAAATTCTCAAGCGCAAGAAGCGCGGTTTCGCCGTCAACGTGGTGGACGACTGGTTCAATGTGGCGGCCACGGGCCAGATGGCCGGGCTCCTGCTCGACAGCCACTCGCTGATATACGAGTGGCTGCGGCCGGAGCCGGTCAAACAGCTCCTGGCCGAGCACCAGTCGCGGCGGCAGGACAACCACAAGCTGCTCTTCAGCCTGGTGATGTTCGAGCAGTGGCTGCGCACCGCCAAATCGGCGGGGTGATTTCCCGGAGAATTATGGCTTTGAAACAGGTTGAAGTGCGGGTCCATGGCAAAACCTCCCTTGTGCCGGCGGCGGAGGTCGGCGGCAATATCGTCGTGGCCACGGGCGGCTGGATCAAGACGGCGGCGATTTTCGACGACGTGGTGGCCGAAGGGGGGCTGGTGACCGATCCGCCGGCGTTCATTGCCGGGCTCAGGCAAAGCGGGCTGCGGGCGGACGTGCTGACGTTTTTCCAGCGGCCGCCGGACGTGACGCCGAAATTTCCCTTCCACTACGACTGGGACAATTACGCGGTGGTGGACACGACGGATTTCGACGCCTGGTGGGACAAGCTGCCGCAGGAAGCGCGCAAGAACACGCGCCGGGCCGCCAAGCGGGGCGTGGTGGTGAAGTCCGTGCCCTACGACGACGCGCTGGCGCGGGGCATTCACAAGCTGTGCAACGAATCGCCGGTGCGCCAGGGCAAGCCCTTCTGGCATTACGGCAAGGATTTCGCGACCATCAAGCGCGAACACGGCACCTATCTGGAGCGGAGCGAATTCGTGGGCGCGTATTTCGAGGACGAGCTCATCGGGTTCATCAAGATGGTGTACGTGGGGCGGCTGGCGGTGATCCTGCACATTTTGGCGCTCAACGCGCATTACGACAAACGGCCGCTGAATGCGCTCATCACCAAGGCCGTGGAGATTTGCGCCCAAAAAGGCATGCAGTATTTCGTCTATGGCAACTACGTTTACGGGAACAAAAAGGACAGCTCGCTGGTGGAATTCAAGCGCCGCAACGGTTTCGAGCCGCTCAAATTTCCGCGCTACTATGTCCCGCTGACGTGGAAGGGACGGATTTACGTGGGGCTCCGGCTGTATCGCGGGGTGGTGGGCCTGTTGCCCGGGCCGGTGCTGACGGCGCTGTTGAAGCTCCGCGGGCTGCTCTATGCGTCCAAAACCAAGGCCGAAACCGGCGGGTTGGCCACGGCAAAAGAGGAGTGAATTCATGACAGAAAAGATGGTCAAACGGGCACCTCACCCCGGCTCTTTCCATGAACCTCCGCGCCAAATCTAAAGCTGTGAAGGACTGGAAACACCGTGAGCTAAACAGTTTAACGCTTACCCTCACCCCGGCCCTCTCCCCCGGGGAGAGGGAGAACTCGTTTCCGCGTCTGGGCAATATGCTCGCACTGGATCTAACCCGGTTCAGGGGTTCAATGCGCGAACACGTTCGGGGAATTCTCTCCCCATCGGCTCCGCAGACTCCGCCGACGCGGAGAGGGAGAAACGCTCCCAGCGTCTCGGCGAAGTCTGCCCCCGTTTTTGTTGGCGGCATAAGAACCATGCCGAGATTTCGCGGCGGATGAAATGCACTTTACCTTTTAATGGAATGAATTAGAGTTTGCAGCCTTGTCGCCGGTGTAGCTTAACGTCAGAGCAGCCAGATTGTATCTGGCCGATGGAGTGTTTAATTCCTCCCGCCGGCTCCAACTTTTGAGAACCCAAGTTTAATGCCCGGAATCGTCGGAGTCATCAGCCGCAACCCGGCCGGCGACGATGCGCGCATCGTGAAAACGATGGTCGCCGCCATGCGCCACGAGAGTTTTTACACCACCGGGAGTTTCGCCGCGCCGGAGCTGGGCGTGGCCGCCGGGTGGGTGGCGCACGAGCATTCGTTTGCCGCCGGCCAGGTGTTCCAAAATCCGCAACAGGACATCGCCCTGCTTTTCGCCGGCGAATGCTTTTCGGACGCTGCGCCGGGGGCCCGCCACAATCCGGCGGCGCCGGAACCGGGCGCGGCGGCCGGCGCCCGGCTCGTGGAGCGGTACGAGGAACGGGGCGAAGCGTTTTTTGAAGGGCTCAACGGCCTGTTCAGCGGCCTGCTGATTGACCGGCGGCGCGGGCGCGTGATCCTGTTCAACGACCGTTACGGCGTGGAGCGCATCTATTGGCACGAGGCGGGCGGGGCGTTTTATTTTGCGAGCGAGGCCAAGGCGCTGCTCCGCGTGCTGCCCGAGCTGCGGGAATTCGACCGCGAAGGCGTGGCGCAATTCCTGGGGGCCGGCTGCCCGCTGGGGAACCGGACGCTGTTCCGCGGGGTCCAGTTGCTGCCCGGCGGCGCGCGGTGGAGCTTTGAGGCCGGGGCCGTGCGGCGCGGGCAATATTTCTCGCCCCAGGCGTGGGAGGCGCTGCCGAAACTGTCCGCGCCGGATTACCAGGCGGCATTCGCCGCGGTGTTCCGGCGGATCCTGCCGCGCTATTTTGCCGGGGAGTCCAAGGTGGGAATCTCGCTGACCGGCGGGCTGGACAGCCGCGCCATCATGGCCGGTCACTCGCACGACGCGCGGCGCGAAGTGACCTACACGTTCACCGGCCCGGCCGGCGAAACGCTGGACGACCGCGTGGCCGGGCGCGTGGCCGCCGCCTGCGGGCTCGAACACCACCGTCTGCGGCTGGGACCGGACTTTTTCGACGATTTCGCGGCGCACGCCGACCGGGCGGTGTATATCAGCGACGGGTGTTTCGGGATTTTGGGGGCGCACGAAATTTATTTTAACCGCCAGGCGCGGGCGCTGGCGGCCGTGCGCCTGACGGGCAATTACGGCGGCGAAATTTTCCGCGGGGTCTCCACGTTCAAGCCGGCCAGGCTGGCGCCCGCCATCCTTGCGCGCGATTTTCTGCCCGCGGTCAACGCGGCCGCCGGCGAACTCGCGGCCCGGAAAGGCCAGCCGCAGACCTTCGCCGCCTTCCAGGAAGTGCCGCTGAGCCTGTTCGGCAGCCTGGCGGCGGGCCGTTCGCAGGTGACTTTCCGCACGCCGTATCTCGACAACGACCTGGTGGCGCTGGCGTATCAATGCCCGGTGAACCTGCAAAAATCGGCGCTGCCGGTGATCCGGCTCATCAAGGCGTGCAGCCCGGCGCTGGACCGGATTTCCACCGATCGCGGGTTCATCAGCGACCGGTGGGACCCGGAGGTGTTCATTCATCGCGCGCTCGCCGAGCTGACGTTCAAGCTGGATTATTACAGCGACGCGGGTTTGCCGCGGCGGCTGCGGCTGTTGAATCCGGTGTTCAAACCGGTGGTCGGCGCGCTGGGGATTGCGGGGCTGCACAAGTTTTTGAAATATGGCACCTGGTTGCGGGGCGCCCTGGCGCCGTATCTCGTTCGCAAAATCGCCGCCGCACAGGTCATGACGGGCGGGTTTTGGGATGCCGGCGCGCTCGGGCAGATGGCGCGCGCGCACGTTTCGGGCGGGCGGGACTTTCCGGCGGAAATCAACGCGGTGCTCACACTGGAATCGGTCCAGCGCCAGCTCTTTCGCGACCTGCCGCGGCGGCTGGAAATCTGACATGAATACGCTGATCCTCAAACTCGCCGCCGCGGGCGACGTGGTGCGCACGACGCCGCTGCTGCGGCACCTGGCCGGCGAAGTCTCGTGGGTGACCGCGGCGAAGAACGCGCCGCTGCTGGCGGGCATCGCCCGCACGTTGCGGAGCGCCGCCTGGGAGGAGCGCGCGCGGTTTGCCGACCGCGAATATGATCTCGTGATCAATTTGGAGGATTCGTCCGACGCGGCGCAATTTGTGGCGGAGCTGAAATTCAAGCGGCTGTTCGGCGCCCGGGCGGCCAACGGGGGGCCCACCTACACCGAGGATTCGCGCGGCTGGTTTGATCTGAGCCTCATCAGCCGGTTTGGCCGGGCCGCGGCGGACAAGCTGAAGCTGGAAAACCGCCGCACGTACCAGGATCTCATTTTCTCCGGGCTCGGGCTGAAGTTCAAAGGCGAGAAATATCTGGTGCCCGCGCCGGCGAAGACCGGGCTGGCGGGCGACGTGGCCATCGCGCCGCGGGCGGGATCCGTCTGGCCGATGAAGAACTGGGCGTTTTATCCCGAGCTCCAGAGCGCGCTGGAAGCCCGCGGCCTGAAGGTGAACGTGCTGCCCGAGCGGGCCAGCCTGCTCGAACATCTCGGCGACATCCGGAACCACCGCTGCCTGGTGAGCGGCGACAGCCTGCCGATGCACCTGGCGCTGGCGGCCGGGACGCGCTGCGTGACGCTGTTCACCTGCACGAGCCCGTGGGAGATTTACCCGTACGGCATCCAGCGGCAAATCACCTCGCCGCTGCTGGCGCAGTATTTCTTCCAGCGCGGCGCCGACGAGCGCGCCAGCCGGGCGATTCCGGTGGAAGAAGTCCTCGCCGCCGTGGTGAAGCAACTGCGATGAACCCGCCCGCCCCGCAAGTCAGCCTGCTCACCGCCGGGCGCGACCGGCCGTACGCGCTGGGCCTGGCGGCGGCGCTGGCGGCCGCCGGCACGCGGCTCGATTTCGTGGGCAGCGACGAGGTGGACGGACCGGAGCTGCACGGCGCCCCGCAGATCCGGTTCCTGAATTTGCGGGGCGACCAGCGCGTGGCGGCCGGCCTGCCCGCGAAGATCATCCGCGTGCTGGCCTACTATGCGCGGCTGATTGCCTACGCCGGCACCGCCCGGCCGAAAATCTTTCACATTTTGTGGAACAACAAATTCGAGTGGTTTGACCGCACGGCGCTGATGCTGCTCTACCGGTTGCGCGGCAGAAAAATCGTCTTCACCGTCCACAATGTGAACGCCCGCGAGCGGGACGGCGGGGATTCCGCGTTCAACCGCGCCACGCTGAAATTCCAGTATCGGCGGTGCGATCATATTTTTCTGCACACGGAAAAGATGCGCGCCGAGCTCGTGTCCCAATACGGCGTCCCGGCGGAGCGGACCACGGTGATTCCCTTCGGGCTCAACAGCACCGTGCCGGACACCGCGCTGACCGGCGCGGCGGCGCGGGCGCGGCTGGGCCTGGGCGCACAAGACCGGGTGCTCTTGTTTTTCGGCAACATAGCACCCTACAAGGGACTGGAATATCTCGTCGAGGCGTTCTTTGAAATCGCCCGGAGCCCGGAGCCTTACCGCCTCGTCATCGCCGGCCGGCCCAAGGGCGGCGACGATTACTGGGCGGGCATTTTGGAACGCATCAACGCCAGTCCGCTCCGCGCCAAAATCCTGCTCAAGATCGAGTTCGTGCCGGACGCGGAAACGGAGATTTATTTCAAGGCGGCGGACGTCCTGGTGCTGCCCTACACGCACATCTTTCAGAGCGGCGTTCTGTTCCTTGGCTATAATTTCGGCCTGCCGGCCATCGCCGCGGACGTCGGCTCGCTCCGGGAGGAAATTGTCGAGGGCCGCACCGGTTATGTCTTTCCGCCGCGCGACGCCGCGGGGCTGGTGCGCGCGATCGAGACCTATTTTGGCGGCGAATTGTTTGCCCGCCTGGCGGAGCGGCGCGAGGACATCCGCGCGTATGCTCGCGAGCATCATTCGTGGAACGAAGTGGCGCGGCTGACCACTGCCGTCTATCAACGCCTGGCCCCCGTCTGATTCATGCGCATCGCCTATCTCGCCCCCTATCAAGGCCGCACGCTCGGCGCGCGGCGGCCCATCACGTTGAACCGGAGTCTCGCGGGCTCCGGCAAGATGGAGGTCATCGCGCGGCTGCTGTGCGCCGCCGGCCACCAGGTGGAGATTTTCTCGCAGGGGGAAGTGGTGGAGCTGGGGCTGAAATATTATCCGGCGTTCAGCGAACCGGTGCGGTTCCATCCCGACGTGCCGGTGAATTATTCGTCCGCGCTGCCGGTGCGGTATCTCAACGGCGTTTGGCAGGGGAACCGGCTGCGCGCGCTGTTTGCGCGGCGGCACCGCGAGGCGCCTTTCGACTTGGTCCTGATTTACAACTTGAAAGTGCCGCAGGTGATGTGCGCCGAAGCGGCCCTGAAAGAATTTGGGCTGCCGGTGGTGCTGGAGTACGAGGACGACGCATTTTTGGACGTGGACGGCCGGACCAACGCGGGGCTCCGGCCCGGCTACGTGCAACGCGCGCACCGGGTGCTCGCCGCCGTGGCGGGCGGCCTGGCGTGCTCGCCGCATCTGCTGGCCCAGTTGCCCGCCGGCGCGCCGCAACTGCTCGTCCGCGGCGTGGTGGCGGAGGAAATTCTTCGCGCGAGCGGCAAGCCGGAGACGGAAAAAAAGGACTGGGTGCTCTTCTCCGGCACGCATTACCGCACCAAGGGCATCGCGTCGCTCATCCAGGCTTGGCCGCGCGCGCAGCTGGCGGGCTGGGAGCTGCATGTCACCGGCGAGGGCGAGGAAACCGCGAGGCTGAAGCAGCTCGCCGCGGGAAATCCGGGCATCATCTTCCACGGCACCGTCGGCATGGAGGAATTGGCGGAGCTGATGTCCCGGGCGAAAATTTGCATCAACCCGCACGACCTGAGCCGGCAGCCGGGAAACGTCTTCGCCTTTAAAATCATCGAGTACCTCGCGGCGGGGGCGCATGTGATCTCTACACCGATGGGCGCGATGGAGCCGGACCTGGCCGCCGGCGTGACCTGGATGCCCGAGAACACGCCCGAAACGATCGCCCGCACCCTGCAACAGGTCGTCCGGGCCGGGGCGTGGCGCCAGACGGCGGCGCCGGCGGTGCATGCGCGCTACGGTCCGGAAGTATTGCGCGCGGCGCTGGATGGGCTGCTGCGCACGGCCGCCGGGAGCCGACCAAGAAGTTTCTGAAGACGAGGTGTATGTATGTGCGATCGGTATATGCTCGTACCGCAGACTTCCAAGTCTGCCGGATCGCGGGTTTCCAAACCCGCAGGCGGTCTGTCGTCTCGACGCGCGCGCACTGGCCACGCCCAGCCGATTTGGAAATCGGCGATACAGCAGGTTTGGAAACCTGCGCCACGCACTTGGCGTTCCCTATGACTGTGCGCCGGGGCGAAGACGCGGGGCGGTTGAAAACTTGTTACCGGAGCGGAGACCGCTAATACTATTTAAAACATGGCAAGATTGATCATCGAGGCCGGCCGCACCGAGCGCCAATACTGGCGCGACCTCTGGCGGTATCGCGAGTTGTTCGCCTTTCTCGCCTGGCGCGATTTGCTGATCCGCTACAAGCAGACGGCGGTGGGCGTGGCCTGGGCCGTGCTGCGACCCTTTCTCACCATGCTGGCGCTGACGCTGGTCATGAAGGTGAGCAAACTGAAAGGTGATGGCGCCTCGCCGGTGCCGCTCTTTGTTTTTTCCGCCATGCTGCCGTGGCAGTTTTTTTCGACCGCCCTGTCCGAAAGCGGGACGAGTTTGATCACGAATTCGAATCTGATTTCCAAGGTCTATTTTCCCCGGTTGGTCGTGCCAGCGAGCAGTGTCATCACCAGTTTCGTGGATTTCCTGATCGCGGCGGTGTTCATGGCGGGGCTGATGATCTGGTATCATTTTGCGCCGCCGTGGAGCGTGGCGGCCCTGCCGATCTTCGTGCTGCTCACCTTCGGCGCGTCCTTTGGCGTGGGCCTGTGGATTGCGGCGCTCATGGTCAAGTATCGCGACTTCCGGTTTGTGGTGCCGTTCCTGGTGCAATTCGGCTTGTACGCGGCGCCGGTCTTTGTGATGACGAGGGACATCCCGGAAAAATGGCGGCTGGCGTATTCGCTCAATCCCGTGGTGGGGATCATTGATGGCTTCCGCTGGTGCGTGCTGGGCGGGGCGAACGGGCTGTATTGGCCCGGCCAGGTGGCGTCGCTGGCCGGCGTGGCCGTGCTGATTGTCACCGGCCTGTGGTATTTCCGCAAAACCGAGCGTTCCTTTGCCGACATCATTTAAACCGCGCCATTGCCAAATCATTTATCGTGAGCGAACCCGTCATCAGTATTGAGCATCTTTCCAAGCGCTACGTGCTCGGGCACCAGGCCGCGAACGGCGACGGTCTGCGGCATGCGCTCGAGAACCTGCTGCTGGCGCCGGGGCAGTGGCTCACCCGCCGCCGGGAGCGCCGCCAGGCCGCCCACGAGGAATTCTGGGCGCTGAAGGACGTCTCGTTTGAGATCCAGCAAGGGGACGTGGTGGGCATCATCGGCCGGAACGGCGCGGGCAAGTCCACGCTGCTCAAGATACTCAGCCGCATCACCGAGCCCACGCGCGGCCGCATCGCCATCGAGGGCCGCGTGGCCAGCCTGCTGGAGGTGGGCACGGGGTTCCACCAGGAGCTGACGGGGCGCGAAAATATTTTTCTCAACGGCGCCATCCTCGGGATGTCCAAGGCCGAGATCAAACGCAAGTTTGACGAGATCGTGGCCTTTTCGGAGGTGGAGCAGTTTTTGGACACGCCGGTCAAGCGCTACAGCAGCGGCATGTATGTGCGCCTGGCGTTCGCGGTGGCGGCGCACCTGGAGCCGGAGATCCTGATCGTGGACGAAGTGCTGGCGGTGGGCGACGCGGCGTTCCAGAAGAAATGCCTGGGCAAAATCCAGGATGTCAGCTCCCGCGGCCGCACGGTGCTGTTCGTGTCCCATTCCATGCCCACCATTTTGCGGCTGTGCAAGCGCGTGATCCTGTTGCAACGCGGAGCGGTGGCGGGCGACGGCCCGGCCGAGGAAATGACCCGAAAGTATCTCAGCTCGGGCACCGACCGCGCGGCTGAACGCGTCTGGGCCGACCGCGACAAGGCGCCCGGCGATGACGTGGCGCGCCTGCACTCGGTCCGCGTGAGAAACGCGCAGGGGGCGGTCACCGAGTCCATTGACATCAGCGAGCCGTTTGAGATCGAGGTGGAATACTGGAATTTGCAGGAGCGGCTCAAGCCCACGGTTTCGATCCACTTCATCAACGAAGACGGCGTGCTGTTGTTCGTGACCAACGATTTTGTGAATCCGCAATGGTGGTCGTCCGCGCGGCGGCCGGGGCTGGTGCGTTCGCGGTGCCTGGTGCCGGCGCATTTGCTGGCGGAGGGGCAATTTTTCATCCTGGCCGCGCTGTGCAGCTACAATCCCGACCGGCTCCACGCCCTGGAGCGCGACGTGGTGTGCTTCCAGACCGTGGACCAGCACGACCTCGACCGGGTGCGGGAAAAATACACGCGCGTGTGGCCGGGCGCGTTGCGGCCCCGCCTGGAATGGAAAGTGGAGGAAATTCAACGATGACAGAAAGCCAACGATGACTTGCCACCGCGCCCGCCAGCGATAATCCTGTCACACAGTATGGACGCTGAATTCAACCCCCTGCATTTTCCGCTGCTGTGTGCCCAGCCGCAGCATCTTCACGTGCAGTCGGCCTGGAACGAGCACGTGCCCTTCGGCATGATGCTGGTGCAATTGCAGCGGCCGCGGGTGGTCGTGGAACTGGGCACGCACTGGGGCGTTTCCTACTGCGCCTTTTGCCAGGCCGCGGTGGCCGCCGGCACCGGCACCCGCTGTTATGCGGTGGACACCTGGGCCGGCGACAGCGACGCCGGGTTTTACGGGCAGGAGGTTTACGAGCACCTGCAGACGCACCACCGGCAGTACGAAGGTTTTTCCAAACTGCTGCGCATGACCTTTGACGACGCCCGGGGGCAGATAGCCGACGGCTCCGTGGACCTGCTGCACATTGACGGGCTGCACTCGTACGAGGCCGTGAAGCACGATTACGAAACTTGGCGCCCGAAACTGAGCGCGCGGGGCGTGGTGCTGTTTCACGACACCATGGTGCGGGACCGCGGCTTCGGCGTGCACCGTTTGTGGGCCGAGCTAAGCCCGCAATTTCCGAGCTTCAATTTCGAGCACGGCTTTGGCCTGGGGATGCTGGCCGCGGGGCCGGACCAGCCGCCGGCCGTGCGCAATTTTTTGCGCACCGCCAACGACCAACCGGCGGCCGTGCGCCGCATTTTTTCCGCGCTGGGCCATCGGCTGCAATGCGAGGTGGACAAACACCACGCCGCCGCCAACCGCACGTGGTGGCGGCGCGCCGTGGACCGCTGGCGGGGCTGACGGCGCGGGCAACGGACAATGAAATGATGCCATGAAACGCCTGATCATTTACGCCCATTTCGGCACGTCGCCCCAGGTGGCGACGCATGTGCTGTTTCATCTCCGGCAGTTGGCCGAGCTGGGCAGCGAAATCTGTTTTGTCTCCAACTCGGACATCGCGCCCGCCAGCGGGGCGGTCCTGAAGGACCTCTGCCGGCAGATCGGGGTGCGGCCGAACACGGGCCTGGACTTTGCCATGTGGCAGCGCGGCCTGGCGGAATACAATCTGGCGCGATTCGACGAATTGCTCCTGACGAACTCCAGCATCATCGGCCCGTTGCAGCCGCTGGCGCCGCTCTGGCAAAATCCCGCGGTGGCCGGGTGTGATTTCTGGAGCCTGACCGACAACGACGAATGGATTCCGCATCTCCAAAGCTTTTTCCTGGTCTTCGGTCCGCGGGTGCTCCACAGCGCGCGGTTCAAGGAGTTTTGGCAGGGCGTGCTGCCCTACCGCAGCCGCTTGCAGGTGATTCACAGCTACGAACTCGGGCTCACCACGTGGCTCACCGAGGGCGGTTTCACGGGCAAACCCGTTTTTTCGCAGGAGGCCATTCTTGCCGCCTTTCGCGCCAGCCGCAAGGTGGTGCAGACCGCCGCGGACAAGCGCCATTTCCTCGCCTACCTCTATCGCCAGCGGGCGCTGCCGCCGCGGGATATGACGCGCATTTACCCGGACCTGCTGCTGGCGCGCGGCATGCCGTATCTGAAGGTGTCCGTGCTGCGCGAGCGGACCTTCCGCATGTCGCCGGAACTCGGCTTCGCCCTGCTGGAAAAGCACGGTCTGCCGGCGGAAATCCTGGCGGACCTGCGCCGCGAATATCCGGCCGCGGCCGGCCCCCAGCCATGAGCCCGGCCTCGTCCAGGCCGTCCGCCGCCATGCCCGCCATCGCGCCGCGCCCGGACGGCACGCCGTTTCTCTGGTCGGTGATGATTTCCACCTTTAACGCGCCGCCGGATTTTCTGGCCGCCACGCTGCGCAGCGTGTTGGAGCAGGACCCCGGCCGGGACGTCATGCAGATCGCCGTGGTGGACGACGCCTCGCCGCAGGGCGCGCCGGAGGCGCTCGTGCGGGAACTTGGGGGCGACCGCGTGACGGTGGAGCGCCAGCCAAAGAACCTCGGCATGGCCGGCATCTGGAACCGCTGCATCGAGCTGGCCCGGGGCCGCTGGGTGCATCTTCTGCACCAGGACGACTTGGTGGCGCCGGGCTTTTACGAAAAACTGAAGGCGGGAACCGAGTCGCCCGCCGCTCCGGGCCTGTTGTATTGCCGGCACGCGTTCATTGATGCCCAGGGGCGGCAGCTCGGGCTTTCCGACCTGGACGCCGCCAGTCCCGGCTGCGTGCCCGATCCGCTGCCCAACATGGCGCGCAAGCAACTGATCCAGACGCCGTCCGTGGTGGTGCGCCGGTCCGCCTATGAGGCGCTCGGCGGCTTCCGCACGGACCTGTGCTACAGCCTGGACTGGGAAATGTGGTGCCGCGTCGCCAAAGATTTTCCGGTGTGGTTTGAGCCGGCCGTGCTGGCCAGCTACCGCGTGCACGGCAGCGCCGCCACCTCGCGGCTGCGCCGCAGCGGCGCGGACATCGCGGACCTGAAGAAGTGCATCCGCATCAACACGGATTACATCGCGGACAAAAAAACGCGCGCCGAAGTCCGGCGGTTTGCCCGGCGGCGTTATGCCTTGATGGCCACCAGCTACGCGGAGGAGTTGCTCGCGGCCGGCAACCCGGCGGCGGCCTGGCGCCAGTTGCGCGGCGCCTGGGAATGCGACAAATCGTTCGCGGTGTTGAAACAATTCGTGCGCCTCTCGCCCGCCTGGTGGCGCGGTGCCCGGAAACCGCTGCCGCGATGAACGCCGCGCCCAAAATCTCCGTGGTGATCCCCGCGTTCAACCGCGCGCAGTGCATCGCCGACGCCATCCGCAGCGTGCTGGCCCAGACCTTTGCCGATTTCGAGCTGATCGTGGTGGACGACGGTTCCACCGACGGCACGGCCGGCGTGCTGGAGCCGTTTGGCGAACGCGTGCGCGTTATCCGCCAGGAAAACCGCGGCGTCAGCGCCGCCCGCAACGCCGGCATCCGCGCCGCCCGCGCCGAGTGGATCGCCTTTTTGGATTCCGACGACTTGTGGCATCCCGACAAGCTTCGCCGCCAATGGGATTGCCTCCAAAAATTCGGTGGCAAAATGTGCTTCACGCGCAGCGCGCTCGACAATGGGCGCCCGCATTCGGATATCGAGGAGCTGACTTGCGAGGAGCGCGGTCCGGGGGTGGTGTTCGTGGCGCGGGCGCGGGACGCCGCCTGCCGGGCCCGGTGCCATCCGCACATCCAGTCGCTGCTGGTGGAAAAGGCGCTGCTCGAACGGGCCGGCGGGTTCAACGAGACGCTGCCCGCCGCCGAAGACACGCTGCTGATCTTTAACCTCTCCTTTTTCGCGGGGTTTTATTATCTCACCGACCCGCTCGTCACGATCCGACTGAACGCGGCGAACAGTCTCACGCGCGACGTCAATCTGGCGGCCGCCAAACGGCGTTATCTGGGCTATCTGCGGGTCCAGACCGAAATGTTCTGGCGCCTGCAGGAAATCGAGCCGGGGAAAAATGCCGTCGTCCGCGAGCGCATCGCCTTTTACGCCGGCTGCCGCGCGGAACTGGCCTGCGCGACGGGCGATTTTCCCGAGGCGCGCGCATTCGCCCGCGAAGGATTTTGGCAGGGCGGGGGTTTCCGCGTCTCGGCCCGCTGCGCCACCATTTTGCTCGCGCCGGGAATGGCCGCCGGCTGGTGCCGTCGCAAGTGGCGCCTGTCCGCGGAGCCGGCTGCCGCCGGGCCGGCGCGCGAAAAACGGCCGCTTTTTTTCCATCGGCGGCTCCGCTGGGGGCTCACGTGGCGCGCCTGGCTGGTGCTGATTTTGGGCGCGGCGGGTCTTGCGCTGGCCTGCGCGCACACGATTCAGCCGTTCCTCGCGCAAACCCGCCGCGTGGAGACGAAGACGCTCGTGGTCGAAGGCTGGGTCCACCAATACGTGATTGACGCCGCCGTGCGCGAATTCCGGGCCGGCCATTACGAGCAGGTTTACACCACCGGCGGCCCGGTGGTGGGCACGGACGGCGAGAGCAACGATTTTAACACCTCGGCCAGCGTGGGCGCCGAATCGCTGGTGAAGGCCGGCGTGCCCGCGGCGCTCGTGCGGATGGCGCCCTCGCACGAGAAGGGACGCGACCGCACGTACAGTTCGGCGCTGGCGTTGCGCGAATTTTTCCAGACCAACGGCGCGGCTGTCCACAGCTTCAACGTGCTGACGGAGGACGCGCACGCCCGGCGCACCGGCCTGCTGTTCCAGGAAGCCTTTGGCACCAACGCCGCCGTGGGGATCATATCGGTGCCCGATCCGGACTATGATCCCGCCCGTTGGTGGCACTACAGCGAGGGCGTGCGCGAAATCCTGGCCGAGAGCGTTGCGTGGTGCTATGCCGAGTTTGTCTTTCACCCGGACCGGAAGAAATGAAAAGTCTGATCCTCCATTGATCCACCAAACCATTAAATCTACCATTATCGTCCATGAAAATCGCCATTGTCGGTCTCGGTTACGTCGGCCTGCCGCTGTCCCTCCAGTTTGCGCGCTCGGACACCTTCGTGCTGGGGCTGGACATTGACCCGGCGAAAGTCGCCGCGCTGAATGCCGGCCGCAGTTACATCAAGCACATCGAATCCGCCGCCCTGGCCGAGCAGGTCCACGCCGGCCGGTTCACCGCCTCGGCCGATTTCAGCCGCGTGCGGGAGGTGGAGGCGGTGATCATTTGTGTGCCCACGCCGCTCAACAAGAATCGCGAGCCGGATATTTCGTACATTCTCGACACCGGCCGGAGCGTGGCGCCGTTCCTGCAAAAGGGCACGCTCGTGGTCCTCGAATCCACCACCTATCCCGGCACCACGGATGAAGATTTGCGCGGCGTGTTGGAGGCGGGTTCCGGGCTGAAAGCGGGGGTGGATTTTCATCTGGCCTTTTCGCCCGAGCGCGAGGATCCCGCCAATCCGGACAGCAAGGTGGCGGCGATTCCCAAGGTCGTGGGCGGCTTGACGCCCGCCTGCCTCGAACGCGCCACGGCGCTCTACGGCCGGGCCATCCAGACCGTCGTGCCGGTGTCGTCGTGCCGCGTGGCCGAAGCCACCAAGCTGCTGGAAAACATTTTTCGCAGCGT
This sequence comes from uncultured Bifidobacteriaceae bacterium, assembly GCA_964532525.1. Taxonomy (GTDB): domain Bacteria; phylum Verrucomicrobiota; class Verrucomicrobiia; order Limisphaerales; family UBA11358; genus UBA11358. The sequence goes on along the minus strand of CAZHIM010000001.1, from coordinate 313,670 downwards.
CAACATCGCGCTCATCAACGAGCTCAAGGTGGTTTATCAGGCCATGGACATTGACGTGTGGGAGGTGATCCGCGCGGCGAAGACCAAGCCGTTCGGCTTCATGCCGTTTTATCCCGGGCCGGGGCTGGGCGGCCATTGCATTCCCATTGATCCGTTTTACCTGACGTGGAAGGCGCGCGAATATTCGCAAAACACGCGCTTCATCGAGCTGGCCGGCGAAATCAACACGGCCATGCCGCAGTTCGTCATCAATCGCACGACCGAGGCCCTCAACGCCCGCCGCAAGGCCGTCAACGGCAGCCGCGTGCTGGTTCTGGGCCTGGCCTACAAGCCGAACGTGGACGACGAGCGCGAATCGCCCAGCTACGTGTTGCTGGACCTGCTCAAGGAACGCGGCGCCGAGGTGGCTTATTACGATCCCTATGTGCCCGTCATCCGGCCCACGCGCGAACATCCGCACTGGGCCGGCACGCGGTCCATCGGCTGGGACCGCGCGACCGTCGCGGGCTTCGACGCCGTGATCGTGGCCACGAACCATCAGACCGTGAATTACCAGGAACTGGCGGATTGGGTGCCGTGCATTGTGGACACGCGCAACGCGCTGGCGGGCATTCAAACGAAGCCCGGCCAGGTGTGGAAGGCGTAGAGCGGATATTTCATAGTCAAACCCGTACCGCAAACTTCCAAGTGTGCTGTATCGTAGGTTTCCAAACCCACAGGCCATCTCTAATTCCAATGCCCTCGACCTTGCGATGGCGTGCCGATTTGGAAATCGGCGATACAGCAGGTTGGGAAACCTGCGCCACGCCGGTTTTGCCCGCGCCCGTCGGAGCAGCCATGAAATATCCGGGCTCGGGCAGGGGGACGCACCTCGTCGCATCTGGAGATTCAATGCGCGCGGTGCAAAGCCCTTGATTCTCTCCGGGGTTTTCAAGACTATTCGATTGTGAGAGCGAAATCCACAAACCGGCTATCGGCCCGCGTCTGGCATTTTGGCCTCGGAGGAGTGCTCTTGACTGCGGGGGGACTGATTGACCAGCGCGTCGCTGCCGCACCCACGGGGTATGGCAATCCCAACAACGTGATCGCCACTCCGCTCCCGGCAGCGCCCGTGGAGACGCAATGGCAGCAGGACCAGCCCAACGAAATGAACGTGTTTGAGCCGGCGGAGCAGCCCGCCGGCAACACGCTGCCCGAAATGTTCCGCTACGGGCCGTTGTGGTTGCGGCCGCATGCCGACTACATTTTCATGTATGGCACCGGGTTCCAGAACACTCCCGGCAACCAGCAGGAAACCATTCTCCAGGAACTGTCCCCGGGCATCCTCATGGACCTGGGGCCGCACTGGGCGCTGGATTACACGCCCACCTTCCAGTTCTATTCCAGCGATAAATTCCGGGACACGATGAACCAGGCCGTGACGTTGACGGGCAATGTGCTCTACGAGGCCTGGACCTTTGGCCTGGCGCATAATTCACAGTGGGTTTCCATGCCCACGGCGGGGACCGGCGCCCAGACCGACCAGACCATCCACAACACCACCCTGAGCGCCTCCCGGGCGCTGAATTCCAAGGTGTCGCTGGACCTCGACCTGAACCAGACCATCACCTTGGTCTCCGGCTTTGAAGATTCCTACGACTGGTCCACGCTGGACTGGATCAACTACCAATTTCTGCCGCGCTTGGACGCGGGCATTGGCGTGGGGGGCGGTTACGTGCTCGGGGAAACTGACGGCTCGGCCAACCCTGTTGCCGCCCAGCCCGGGGCGGTGAACAATCTCGACCAGTATTACGAACAGGTGCAGGGGCGGGTCAACTGGCGCGCCACGCAAAAGATCAGCTTCCAGCTCAACGCCGGCCTGGAAGACCGCGAGTTCAGCACCGCGGGCGCGGCCAATTCCCTGGAACCGGTCTTTGGCGCCGCGATCCAATACCAGCCGTTCAAGGCGACGCAAATTTCGCTCTCGGCCAGCCGGACGGTGGCCTCCTCCGATTATTACCTGGCGGCCCAGGAAACCGAAACCACCATCGTGAGCGTGAACCTGAACCAGCGGTTGTTCCGGGATTTCACCGTGGCCGTCGGCGCCGCGTATTCCATGACCGATTACAGCACGCCCTCGGGCATCACCTCCGCCGCCTTGGCCAACCGCACGGACGACCAGATTTCCCTGACCGCGCGGCTCAGCCATCCGTTCTTCAAGCGCGGAACCTGGTCCGTTTTTTATCAATACGCCGACAACTCCTCGTCGCAAGCCGGATACACTTTTGAGAGCAACCAGTCCGGCTTCGAGATCAGTTACAGCTTTTGAAAACCGCGCCGTTCCGCACCTTTGCCCTTGCCGCCGCCGGGCTGACGCTGATTTTCGCCCTTCCCCTGTGGCACCTGGTCCACTTTGCCCTGGCCGACGACCTGTATTCGTACATCCCGCTGATGCCGCTGGCCTGCGCGTATCTGGCTTGGACGCTGCGGCCGGAGCTGCCGGCGCAGTCATTTCCCGCGCGCCGGGCGGCGGCGGTTTTTTTCACCGCCGCCGCGGTCGTGCTGGCGGTTCATAGCTTCATTAACCCGGCGCTGGCCCTTGTAGTGCTGGCGTGGCTGCTCGCCCTGGCCGGCGCGGGTTGCTGGAGCCTGGGCGGCGCCACCATGCGGGCCCTGGTCTTCCCGTTCTGCCTGCTGCTGTTCATGCTTCCCCTGCCGCCGGGGGTGCGCGACGCCATCGAGGGCGCGCTCCAGCACGGCTCGGCGGACGTGGCGGAATGGATGTTTATCCTGTCCGGCACGCCCGTCGGGCGTAGCGACACGGTGTTTCATCTGCCCGGCATCACCTTGGAGGTGGCTCCCGAATGCAGCGGCATCCACTCCACCTGGATACTGCTCATCACCAGCCTGGTGGCGGGGCGGATGATCCTGCGCCAGCCGGGGCGACGCGCCGTCCTATGCCTGGCGGTGATCCCGCTGGCCCTGCTGCGGAACGGATTTCGGGTATTCGTCATCGGGCAACTCTGCATCCACATCGGCCCGCGGATGATTGATTCCCCGATCCATCACCACGGCGGTCCCATCTTCTTCGCCTTGTCCCTCGTCCCGCTTTTCCTGCTGCTCTACTATCTGCACCGGCGCGCTCCGGCGGCCAGACACCCGCCCGGTGCGGCTTCGTAAGTGGCTCAAGTGGTGTGTATTATGCTTATAGAATTGATGGGGCTTGCTTATTAAAGGCGGTGGGTTAATTTGGCGATGGTGGCGGCAGCCTGAAGTGGCGCCGCTGATGCGAAAGGAAAAGTATGCACCTGTCAATCCTCCCCGTGATTTTGGCCAGCGATGCTTTGGTGGCGCCGAGCGCCGCCCTTTGTTTGGTCATCCTTGCGCTGGCGGCTGTGTTTCGCCGCCAATAATTTCCGGTTTGGTCAACCGTTTGCGGGCCAAGCAGAAAGCCAGGCGCCCGGGGGAGTGGTGTTTCCGTGCGGGGCGGCAGGCACTCCTGGCGCGGCGGGGTGTGCCGGCAATTTTTATTGCGCCGGACGCGCGTTTATCTAGCTTGGCGGATATGAACACGCGCCCAGTCGCCGGGCTTCTCGCCGCGGCCGTCCTTGTATTTGCCGCCGCGGGCTGGTCCGCCGCCGGACAAACCACGAATTCCGCCGTTGCCGCGGCGCCGGCCGCCGCCGGTGGCGTCGAGAATTCCGTGGTGAAGATTTTTTCCACGATGCGCTTTCCGGATCCGTATCGCCCGTGGACGAAGGAGTCGCCCACGGATGAAACCGGCACGGGCGTGGTCATCAAGGGCAAGCGCATCCTCACCAACGCCCACGTGGTCAACTACGCCAGCCAGATTCAGATCCAGGCCAACCAGGCCGGCGACAAGTTGTCCGCCACCGTCGAGTTCATCGCGCCGGGCATAGACCTGGCCGTGCTCAAGCTGGACGACGAGAGCTTTTTCGACACGCATCCGGCGCTGGCCATGAGCACCAACCTGCCGGACATCAAGGACCCCGTCATGGCTTACGGATATCCGGAAGGCGGCAGCAGCCTGTCCATCACCAAGGGCATCGTCTCGCGGATTGAATTTGCGGCCTACAATTATTCCGTCTGCGGCCTGCGCATCCAGGTGGATGCGGCCATCAACCCCGGCAACAGCGGCGGCCCCGCGGTGGTGGGCGACAAGATGATCGGGCTGGCCTTCAGCCACCTGGGGCGGTCCGACAACATCAGCTACATTGTGCCGGTGGAGGAAATCGAGCTTTTTTTGCAGGACATTGCCGACGGCCATTATGATGGCAAGCCGGCGATGTTCGACGACCTCCAGACGCTGGAAAACCCCGCGTTGCGCCAGTTCCTCAAGCTGGACAAAGCGGTCAGCGGCATGGTGGTGCACCAGCCCGTGCGCAACGATGCGGCGTATCCCTTGAAGGAATGGGACGTCATCACGCGCATTGGGGAGGTGCCGGTGGACGACGAGGGGATGGTCAAGCTCAGCGAGAACCTGCGCGTCCACTTTCTTTATGAAGTCCAAAAGGTGGCCAGGGACGGGAAGGTGCCGCTCACCGTGGTCCGGGACGGCAAGGAAATGGCGGTGCAGCTCCCGGTGCTCACCCGGCGGCCGCAGGTGATTCCCGATTTGGAAAATTCGTATCCCTCCTATTTCATTTGCGGGCCGGTGGTCTTCTCCGAGGCCAGCAAGGAATTTGTGCGGGTTCTCATCGGCGGGGAGTACAGCGAGCGCTGGGTGCGCATATTGACTTATTCCGGCAGCCCGCTGCTGCCGCGCCTGTATGAGCCGCCGGCCTTCGCCGATGAGCGCCTCGTGGTGGTTTCCTCGCCCTTTTTCCCGCACGCCTTGGTCAAGGGCTATTCCCCGCCGTACAACCAGGTGGTCAAATCCATCAACGGCGCGCCCGTCAAGAACCTGAATCACCTCGTGCAACTGATCCGCGATTGCAAGGACGACTTCATCGTGCTGGCATTTGACAGCAACGCCTCCGAAACCTGCGTGTTCCCGCGCAAGGAGATGCTCGCCGCCACCGACGACATTCTCACCGACAATGGCATTCGCAGCCAGGGCTCGCCGGATACGATGGCGGTGTGGAAGGCCCGGCCGTAGCCCGGTTCCGCCCCCGGCCATGCCGCTGTCACTTTTCATCGCGCCCCCGGCCCGGCAGGTGCCGCGCCGTTTCTGGCGCAGGCTGTCCGGGTGCGTGGCATTCTTTCTGGCGCTGGCCGCGCAGGCGGCCGCCCCGGAGGAAAACGCCGCCGCCAAAATCGTGCCACCGCCGCCGCCCCGCGAATTTCGCGCCGCTTGGATCGCCACCGTGGCGAACATTGACTGGCCGTCCAAACCCGGCCTGCCGGCGGCCCAGCAGCAGACGGAACTGATTTCGCTCCTCGACCGCGCGGCGCAGCTCCACTTCAACGCCGTTTTTTTCCAAGTGCGCTCGGTATGCGACGCCTGCTACGGATCGTCCATTGAGCCGTGGTCCGAATATCTCACCGGTGCCCAGGGGCGCGGGCCCGAGCCGTATTACGACCCCCTGGCCTTCGCCGTGGCCGAGGCGCATAAACGGGGACTCGAACTTCACGCCTGGTTCAACCCGTTCCGGGCCGGCCATCCCCAGGCCAGATCGCCGGCCGCCGCCAACCATATCACCCGCACGGTGCCCGAACTGGTGCGGCATTACGGCGACCAGACCCTGCTCGATCCCGGCGAGCCGCCCGTGCAGGCGCGGGTGCTGGCGGTGGTGACGGACGTGGTGCGGCGCTACGACGTGGACGGCGTGGTGATTGACGATTATTTCTATCCTTACCCGGAGAAAAACGCCGTGGGGGTTTATCTGGATTTTCCGGACGAGGCGAGCTGGAGGCGGTACGGTGCCGGCACCGGCCTGAGCCGGGCGGACTGGCGGCGGGACAATATCAATCGCTTCATCTTCAAGCTGTCGCAAGCCATCAAGGCCGCCAAGCCGTGGGTGCAGTTTGGCGTGAGCCCGTTTGGGATCTGGCGGCCCAAGAATCCGCCGCCGATTGCGGGCATGGACGCCTACGACCGGCTTTATGCGGATTCGCGCCGGTGGCTGGCGGAAGGCTGGGTGGACTATCTGGCCCCGCAGCTTTACTGGCCGGTGGCGACGCCCCAGCAGAGTTTTCCCCTGCTGTTCGACTGGTGGCGCGCCCAAAATGCGCGCGGCCGGCACGTCTGGCCGGGCCTGTCCGATTCCAACGTCGGCACGAAATTCTCCGTGGCCGAGATTCCCCGCCAACTCCAGATCATCCGGCAGAAAAGCGACCCTGGCGCGGTGCATTATCATTTGCGGAGCATCCTGGAGAATCCAGCGCTGGCGGCCGCTGTGCGCGCCGCGTACGCGGTTCCCGCACTCGTGCCGACCACCCCCTGGCTCCCCGCCATCACCCCGGCGCCGCCGGCCGGGGTGTCCGTCTCCCTGGCGGAACGGACCCCGCACGTCGAATGGCAAAATTCCGGCGCCCACCCGCCCGGCTGGTGGCTGGTGCAGGCCCGCGTCAACGGCGCTTGGACCACGCAGATCGTGCCTGGGGCGCGCGCGGACGATTATTTCGAGGTGGCCAATCCCGACGCCGTGGCCGTGCGCGCCGTGGATCGTCTGGGCAATCTTGGCGAGGCGCAGCTTTGGACGCCCCGGAAATTCTCCACGCCAGTCGTCAAGCACGGCATGAGCCGGTAGGCGGGCGGGGGCAGAGCGTCACAAATTTGTCGCTTGCAACCGCTGTTAAACACGCTATACCGCATCGAAACAGAATGAGAAATCGCTTATGCTTATGATTCCAACCTGCGGGACCAATCGGACGATCCGAAACCTGCTGGCGGCGATATTTATCGCCGCCGCATTCCAAACCCACGCGCAGGGCGTTGTTTACGACCAGCAATCCACGATTCCACCAACAACTTTGGGAGATTATCTTGATATTCAACCCGAACCTTTGACCCAATCTTTTGTCCCGACCCTTTCGGCGATTGGATTTGTGCAATTTGAGCTCCTGGACCTACCCAACAACGGCAACAATGGGGCGACGGTTTATGTAAATCTTTGGACCGGTTCGCCGAACACGAGGTCGGCAACATTGCTTGGTTCCACCATTCCGGTTTATATGCCTGACGGATTTGGTTGGGGGTTTCCCGGCGTAACGAACTTCTACTTTGCTCTTGCAATCGCATTGACTCCCGGGCAGACTTACTATCTTCAACCGGTCGTTCAATCCGGCGACAATCCGTTCGATGTATCGGATCCCGGCGACACCTATCCCAATGGGCAACTATTTGTGGGAGGCGAGGCTTTCCCCACGGACTTATGGTTTCGAGAAGGAGTCGTAGTTCCGGAACCCACGACTTTAGCTTTACTTGGAATAAGTGGCATTTTGGCTTATGCCTTCAAACGGCGCTCCAAACTATTCGTTTTATTGGGCACGGGAATGTTGCTCTTTGGGTCTGGTTATGCCCAAACCATATCGGTTCAATCGGCCCCGGATTCTGTGGTTAGAATCGCCGCCGATGCCGCCGGCCTTGCTCCGGTATCGACGACAGCCTTGCCCGGCACGGGAACCTTTTGGGTCGTAAGCCCGGGTCCTGACGGGCGGCTCCAGACGCTGCCTTATCCCATCCTGCCCCCTGACTTGTCATGTCTTCCAACCTATGCGGCGGCTGGCAACAACTTTTTGGTGGACGACACGGCCGGACAAATCATGCCATTGTCCGCCGGTCCAATGAGCAGCGCCCAAACGGCTTCCACGGTGCAGGCTCAAGCCCAGATCGTGGCGGACCTCATCGAGCAGATACAAACCTCCACCAACGCAGGCACGCAACTTTTCCAGCCCAACGGTCTTAATTTAAGTGTAATTACCAACGGCCTCTGGCTGGAAGTTTTGAGCCCGCTTCCCGGCCCAACGAACACCAACGTTTGGCTGCAGTTGAATGGAGTCACTAACGACGACGCATTTCAATTGCTTTCCACCACCAGCTTGACCTGCACCAACTGGGATTTGGGCGAGATTCTATGGCTGGGCGATGACGATTCCACGGACTTCTCGCCGGTTCCCTTGACCAATGCCGTGACGTTCTATCGGGTGCATCACGCCAACCCGGTGATGCAACTCTGGAACGCGCAGAACTCCGAGGAGCTGAATCCAACCAATGCCAACGACCCCGGATACTCAGGCATTGTCAGCATCTATAACGGAAACCAAGCGCATGGTTTAACGACGAATGACATTACCGTCTACTACACCGTCAGCGGAACGGCGCAGGGCGGGATAGACTACTCGAATCTTCCCGGCGTGTTGACCATTCCCGCCGGCCAATGGTCGGCGGACATTCCCATTCTGCCCTATGCCGACGGGCTGAAGCCGGATCAGACAATCATTTTTACGCTGGTGCAAAACACCAACTATCTGATTGATACTGACTACGTTTCAGCCACCAATACACTGTTCGCCAATCCGGAGGTGTATCCGACTGCTCGCGGTGATAAGGAGCCGGTATGTCCAAATACCCAAAAGTCAATCGACTTATCGTTGGATGTTGGCAACCCTCTTGGATTGCCATTGACTTATACAGTCCTGACTTGGCCGACTAATGGAACATTGGATACGAGCGCACTACCTTCGGTCACCTACACTCCAACTAGCTGTTATGAGGGGCAGGACAGTTTCACCTTCAATGTGAGCGACGGCCGGTTCACTTCGGCTCCGGCCACGGTCACCTTGATTGTGTCATCCCAAGTCTATGGCAATCCAATTACGGCACAAACCTGCAGCGGCACGCCGGTCGGCTTCACGTTGAGCGGCTCGGACAACTGCTATCAGGGTGTGAGCTATGCCGTGCCTTCCAATCCGCTTCACGGCACCGCGACCAATCAGTCAGGGCAATCCACCGACCCGCATTATATTTACACGCCCACTGACCCGAGCTTCACCGGTACGGACACGTTCAATTACGAGACCATTGATGAATGCGGCTATTCGGCTACCGCCACGGTGAGCGTTACCGTGGGCGACCCGAATATCAGTCCCAACGGTCAGGCAGTGATGACGTGGACCAACCAGCCGGTAAACATTACATTGACGGCCGACAGTCGGTGCGCCAATGCGTTCGAGTACTTCATCGTTAGCGAACCGGCCTACGGAACCTTAAGGCACAAGCCGCCGAAGGTCTTTTATACACCCAATACCAATTACGAAGGTGTGGATTCATTTCAATTCACCGTTAGCGACGGCGTTTGGACTACGACCAATTTGGCCACCGTCACGACTTATGTCGTGGCTGGCCCGATTCTGACGGCCGGATGCAATCTATTCGCGGTGGGGCCTTTTGTTCAACTGGATTGGAATCTGGACAATGCCGTGCAACAAATGGAACAGCAATACAAGTTCATAAGCGATTACAAGCTTTATCGCGGCCCGGTTTCCGGCGGCCCCTACACGTGCATTTACAGCAATTCCGATCTCAGCCAGATGAGCTATATGGACACCAACGCCGTGGTCGGCCAAACCAACTATTATGTGGCGACGTTTGGACTCCAAGACAGCGGCTCCGGCAACACTTACGAATCGCCCTTCTCGAATGAATTTGTCGCCGCGGGTCAAAATCCCAATGATTTGCTCGCGCCGGACGCGGTTTGGGCGGTTTGGGACGTGTCCACAAATCATCCGGTGGTTTCGCTGGGCGATTTGCAGACGCCGTTTTCCAGCGAGTATCCGAATCAATACCAAGATCTGTATCCGTTGCCGAATACCTATTGGCCGACGCAGACGGCTGGAGGAGTGCCCTCGATTTGGTCCAACAGCATTGCCTTGGTCATCCCCACCAATGTTGTCCTGTCGCAGGTGAAATATTCCATCGCCATAGACAACGATTATTGGCTGTATCTCAATAACCTCAACACCTATATTGATACGACCAATCACGAAGGCTATGCCGAGTGGGGGACGTTCAAAACCCTGGCTCCGGGTTTGCATTACGGAACAAACAACCTTACGGTGGTGATTAGGGATCGGGGCGATAAAGACTATTTCTCCATGGTCGTGACCACCAACACCTGCGGCCAGTAGCGGGGCGGAAGCGGAGCCACGCATATTACCGAGAAAAGCAGGGGCGCCCACGCTTCGCTGCGGCTCCGTGCCGCGACTGGCGCGCGGCGTTCACGTCGCCTCCACTCGCGCCATTCAGGACGCGCAAAATCGTTCAACGCCTGCGTCGGCGCGAACCACGGACGGTTCGCCCCCTCGGCGCCGCCTGGCCGGTGGCTCGTGCAGGCCCGCGCCAACGGCGCCTGGACCACCCAGATCGTTCCCGGACCGCGCCTGGACGATTATTTCGAGGTGGCCAATCCCGATGCCGTCGCCGTGCGCGCCGTGGATCGTCTCGGCAATCTCGGCGACCCGCAACTTTGGACGCCCCGGAAATTCTCCACGCCAGTCATCAAGCACGGCATGAGCCGATAGGCGCGAGGGAGGCGAGGGCGCCTTCCGGACGGCTAAGTGGCCTAATTCTTAAATTCGACGCAACCCGCAGGGCGGCAGGTCTTTTTCATGCAGGCTTCGTTGCTCGCTCTTCACAATTCCGTGCGGATATGCTCGTCGCTCGCGCCTCGCCTGCGTGAAGAATCCCTCGCCGCGAACGTGCCCGTAATTAAGAATTAGGCCAAGAAGTTGGATCCATGCAGTTGAATGAATTAGCCACAGATGGACACAGATTCGGAAGCACTTCTTGACTCGAATATCTGTGTCCATCTGTGTTCATCTGTGGTTAATTTTTCATTCAACTGATTCGTTCCAGCCAAGCCCGGCTTGCTTTGCCGGGCGTCAGGGGGTACTTGTGGAACATGAAATCACTGCTGCCGCTATTGCTCGGCCTGCTCCTGGCCGGGTGCGCCACCACCCCGGGTTCGCGGATCCTCACCGATCAGGACAATGGCCGGGCCATCACGATTCCCGTGGGCGCCGATGCCGTGGTGCAGTTGCCGGCCAACCCCACCACGGGCTATGACTGGAAGCCGGCCGCGGCGACGTTGCCGACGCTCAGACTGGTCGAGTCGTCCTACACGCCCAACGCGTCCACCATGGGTCTCACCGGCGCGGGCGGCACGGAGATCTTCCGCTTCCGCGGCCTGGCCCCCGGGCAGGTGACGGTGCAATTGAATTACGCGCGCCCGTGGGAAAAGGAGACGGCACCGGCAAAGTCCATGCGGTTCACGGTCACCGTGGCGCCCCGGAGTTGAGGGAAGTGGTTTTGGAAGGGCTGTAAGCCGAATTTTGTCTGCGCCTTGCGACGGAGAGAATCATTTGTCTCAGCGACCAGTACCCGGAATCCGTCCGCTTTCGCGGGGTTGGGGCGGGCCGCCCCGGGATTCCCTATTTGGTCTTGCACCCGACGGGGTTTTCCGTGCCGTGTTGCTTGCGCTTCACGCGGTGCGCTCTTACCGCACCTTTTCACCATCACCGGCCGCACCCGTGAGGATCCGGCCGGCTGTCTGTTTTCTGTGGCACTGTCCGTCGGCACGCATTCCGGCGTGCCGCCCGCGTGTATCCCAATCGTACGGACTTGGGTTACGCGGCGTCGTGCCCTGTGGAGTTCGGACTTTCCTCCCCCGGCTTGCGCCGGGAGCGATTCTCCACCCTTCCAAAACCGCCCGGAACATAATGGACGCGGGCCAAAATCTCAAGCCACATCGCGGCTTCGCGTCCCTCCCCCGCGGACAAGCGCCCCTTATTTTCCCCGGTTGAGCCGGTCCAACTTGTCTTCGATCGCCCTGAGGCGCGCCAGGATTTCCTCCTTTTGCGGGTCGCCGCCGTTCTGCTCCTGCTTGGAATGTAAAAAATATGTGGCGGTCACGCCGCTCAAGGTGCCGAACAGACCGATGCCCGAGACCATCAGCACCATCGCCACCACCCGGCCGCCCATGGTCACCGGGTATTTATCGCCGTAGCCCACCGTCGTCACGGTCGTGACGCTCCACCAGATGGCGTCGCCGGCCGTCTTGATATTGGCGGTGGAACTCTGCTGTTCGCACATGAGCTCGGCCACGGAGCAGAAGATAATGAGCAGAAACGCGGTGAGCAGCACCGAAGCGACGCCGGTTTGGGCCTTATTCTTGAACATGAGGGTGCTCAGCTTCTGCGTTGTGCGGATGGCCCGCAGCAGGCGGATCACGCGGAGGATGCGCACCAACCGCCCCACGCGGAGGCACGGGATGTTCGGGATACTCGCCAGCAGGTCAATCCAACCCCATTTGAGAAAGCCCAGCTTGGACGGGGCCTGGCAGAACCGGATGCAAAAATCAATCAGCAGCAGGATGCAAACCGCCGTGTCCAGCGTTTGCAGGATATTGGAAACCCCCGGGGGAAATGTGAAAACCATGTCGGCGCCCAACGCCGCCAGCACAATCACGGACAGGACCAGGACGACAATTTGAAACAGGCCGACTCTTTCGGCCGGTTTTCCGTCTGCATTACTCATCTTTTCCGCCCACCTGCTTTCTTACCGTGCCGCTTTCAGTCGCCGCCTTCGAGATCCATGTCGGGCGTGAAGTACAAAATCCGGCTGCAGCTCGTGCAGGTCACGATTTCGGCCTGGGCGCGGCAGTTGGCGACCTCCTGCGCGGTTAATTTCATGTGGCAGCCGCCGCAGGCGCCGTGCTCGATACCGACGATGACGTTTTCGCCCTTGTGTTTGAAGAGCCGTTCGTAGCGGCTCCGCGTGGGGGCAGCCACCGCCTCGGCCAAGGTCTTGCGGCCGGCCTGCAATTCGGCCAACTCCTTCTTCAAGTTGGCCTCCCGCTGGTTCAAATGGCCGATCTGGTCGTCCAGCAGCTTCTTGGCCGCGGCGGACTCGGCCGTCGCCTTCACCACGTCCTTTTGCGCGGCTTCCGCCTGCTCCATGAGCGCAATCTGCGCATCTTCGATCTTGAAAATCGCCGCCTTGGCCGTCTCGATTTGGTGGGTCAGGGCCTTGTATTCCTCGTTTTTGCGGGTTTGCAACTGCTGATTCAGATACTTCTCAATCTGCGTCTTCTGCGCCTCGATTTCGACGTCCCGCTGTTTGCGGTCCAGCTCCAGCTTCTTGACGCGCATTTTCGCGGCGTCGAGGGATTTTTGGGTGTTGGCGGCGGAGGTCTGAAGGGTCTCGCGTTCCGGCCCCAGGCGGGACAGTTCCTGGGACACGTGGAGAATTCTCCGGTCGCGATCCTGTAAAACAAGCAGCTTCTCAATTATTTCCAGCATTGAAACTGGGAAAATAACCGTCTGCGCCGTCCAAGTCAATCCGCCCCTTGGTCCGGCGAACTCTGGCTTGTCAATCGGGAAAATGGCGCTACAGTGAGTCTGAAGGCGGCGGGAAGTCGGGAAGCGTCAGGAAGCTTATGGCAAATCAGAAAAATAAGCTGTCCGGAACAAGGCGGTTGGCAACGCCGCGGGGGGGGCCACAACCTTCGCCCGGATATTCCTCCCTTCCACCAAAACCAGGGGGTTCCCCGCTCGAGCCGGTATGGCTGGCCGTTTGGGACACGCTAGCCGAGCCGGTTTGGCTGATGGACAGGGAATTTCGGATCCAGCGCTGCAACCGGGCCGCGGAAGAACTGGTGCGCCATCCGGTGGTGGGCCGCCGCTGCTGGGAAGTGGTGCACGGCGCCCGGGAGCCGGTTCCGGACTGTCTTTTCTCCAAGATGTGTCTCAGCGGCTGCCGCGAGTCCGCCGAGCTCCAGGTGGGCTCCCGCTGGTACAATTGCACCGTGGATCCCATCTTTGATCGCCGGCACCGCGTTTCCGGCGCCGTCCACGTGCTATGGGATATCACCGGCCGCAAGCTGGTGGAAACGTCGCTCGACAAACTCAATGAGGCCCTGGGCCGCCCGGCGGCCCCGCCCGCCACCGCGGCCCGCGGCCCGGCCCGGTTCGTGGCCGACGGCGAAAAACGGTTGCGGCGCTTCATCAAAAACGCGCCCGTGGCCGTGGCCATGTTCAACCGGGACATGCGGTATCTGGCGGCCAGCGCGCGGTGGGTGCGCGACCTCGGGCTGCAGGGCCGGCCGCTGATTGGGCGATCCCATTACGAAGTCCTGCCCGAAATCGCGGTTCGCTGGCACGCCGGCTGCCAGCGCGGTTTGGCGGGCGAAGTGCAGCGGAAGACCGACGACCGTTTCGAGCGCGCCGACGGTTCAGTGCAATGGCTCTCATGGGAATCCCGTCCCTGGTTTGATCCGGCGGGCGCCGTCGGCGGCATCGTCATTTTCACCGAGGACATGACCGAGCGGAAGCAGACCGAGCAGCTTCTGCGGAAGACCAACCGCACCTTGCAGGCCGTGCGGGAATGTCACGAGGCGATGCTGCGGGCCCGCACGGAAAAGGAGCTGCTCGATGACATCTGCCGCATCATCGTCCAGAGCGGCAGCGGCCGGATGGCCTGGGTGGGCTTCGCGAAAACGGATGCGCGCAAGAGCATCCGGCCCATCGCCCTGGCCGGCCCCAACCCCGAATTTGTCAAGCGTTCCGGCGTCACCTGGGCCGATATTCCGCGGGGCCGCGGCCCCACGGGGACGGCCATCCGCACGGGCAAGCCCTGTCTTTGCCGCAACACGTTCGCCGATCCCGGATACGCTCCCTGGCGCGAAGCGGCCCGGCGGCGCGGTTACGGATCGCTCATCGCCCTGCCGTTGCTGGCGGAGCAGCATTGCTTCGGGGCTCTGGTGATATACGCCCGGCAGGTGGACGGCTTCGACGTGGGGGACCAGCTCCTGTTCACGGACCTGGCCAACGACCTGGCCTTTGGCATCAACACCCTGCGCCTGCGCGCCGAACACGAACGGCTGGAAAAGGAAATCATCAAGTCGAGTGAACGCGAGCAGGCGCGCATCGGCCGCGACTTGCACGACGGCCTCTGCCAGGTGCTCATTGGCGCCAAATTTCGCAGCGTCTATTTGCAGAAGATCGCCGGGGCGCGCTCCTCCGCCATTGCGCGGGAGGCCCGGGCCCTGGAAGACATCCTGGACCAGGCCATCCAGCAGGCCCGCAGTGTCGCCGGGGGCCTCAATCCCGTCCGGGTGACTCCGGCCGGCCTTGCGGCCGCGCTGCGCAAACTCGCCGAAGACGTTGACGCCTCGCACCGGGCGCATTGCTTCTGCCAGTTTCCCGCGCCGGTGAAGATTTCCGACCACCGCGCGGCGTATCATCTCTACCGCATCGCCCAGGAGGCGGTGCAAAACGCGCTGCGGCACGGCGGCGCAAAAAACATTTCCATCACCCTGGCCCGCGAGGACAAGCGCGTGGTGCTGACCGTCAAGGATGACGGCTTCGGCATGCCGGCGGCGGGCAAGAAGAGCGGCATGGGAATCAACAACATGCAAACCCGGGCGCGGCTCATGGGGGGAAGGCTGGAAATCCGCCGCCGCAAGCGGGGCGGCACGGCCGTCTCCTGCGAGCTGCCCGCCAATCAGAAGCAAAGCCATGACCCGTTCCCCGAACAACATACCGGTCCCGCGCAAGCGCCGGATCTTTCTGGTGGATGACCATCCGGTGACCCGCGAGGGCCTGGCCCGGCTCATCAATCACGAGCGCGACCTTGAAGTTTGTGGCGAGGCCGGGACGGCGGCCCGCGCCTTGGCCGAAGTCATCCGGCAACACCCCGACCTCGTCATTGTGGACGTCTCCCTGGGGTCCGGGGCCAGCGGCCTGGAGCTCATGAAGGACTTGTCGGCCCGGGACGCGGGGCTCCGCATGCTGGCGCTCTCCACCCACGATGAGACGCTGTACGCTGAACGGACGCTGCGCGCCGGCGCCAAGGGCTATGTCATGAAGCATGAACCCACCGCCCAGGTGATGCACGCCATCCGCAAGGTTCTCGCCGGGGAAGTTTTCCTGAGCCCGGCCATGAACGAGCGCATGCTGCGCAAGATGACCCGGTCCGCGGCCGCCCCGCTGGCTTCGGAAATCGAGCAACTCAGCGACCGGGAGTTGGAAGTTTACCGGCTCCTCGGCCAGGGCCGCGGCACCCGCGAGATCGCCGCCGAATTGAACCTGAGCATCAGCACCATCGAGACCTACCGCACCCACATCAAGGAAAAGCTCCACCTCGCCAGCGCCCCCGAACTCGTGCGCCATGCCGTCGAATGGGTCCACAGCCAGGCTTCCTGAGCGCGCGCCCAGCGTGGATTTCGCGATGCCTCAATCACGGCCCGGCACGCCGCCCGGGAATTCCCCGGCCGCCACGCCGGCCGGAGCCTGCCGCCGGCAAGGACTTCGCGGCGCTGTCCGCGCAAAGGGTGGAATCCGGCGCGAAAGAGTTTCGGCTTTCGCGCCGGGGGCGCCGCGAGGCGGTCTTACTGATCCGGGTGGTCTTCCGGTTCGAGCAGGTTGGATTCGAAATAGCCCGCCAAATCCATCAGGTGGCGGAACACAAGATCCTTTTTGGTGAGCGGCGGCGCCAGGCTTTCCGGTTCGCCGAGCGCGTGCCAGCAGCCCAGGCGGATGTCATTGAGGATTTGCAGCAGGATTTCGCGCGACTCCCCGCTGAGCGTGAGCAGGTGGCCGCGGCTGGACTCCTTCCAGCGCGCCTCCACCAGCAAATCCGCCGCCAGGCGTTTCAATTCTTCGCGCTGCGCGGCCAGCGCCTCGGCCAGCAATTCCTCCCGCTCCGCCGTCCGGGCATCCCGGTGCCGGGAAATGCGCGCCGGGCCGACCGGGGTGAACGGAAATTTCTTCACCAGGCCCCGCAGAATGGCGGCCTCGTTGGCGGGCAATTGATATTGCCAGCGGTTGGGCGATTGGCGGAGCAGTTTCATTCCGCCGGTTCCATCGTGGCGTGCAGCTTGTACTTCTGGAGTTCGTGGACGTAGAATTCGGCCTTTTCGGCTCCCTCGCGCGCCAGCACGCTTTTGCCCTTTTCATGCACCTCCAGCATGTGCTGCTGCGCCTGCTCCCGCTCCCAGCCAAACAGTTTCATGAACACGTGGGTCACGTAGGTCATCAGGTTCACCGGGTCGTTCCAGCAGATGACGTAAAAGGTGGGCGCCAGCGCATCGGCGGCCTTGGCATCCTCTCCGATGTCTGGTCGCGGAATCGTCATTGGCTCCGGAACCGCAGGCATTTTTTATCGTCTTTAATGTGCGACTCCCCCGGCCCTTTGGCCAGAACTTTTATCCGGGCCAACCGGCGGGAAAAATGGGAGATTCCAGCCTGACCCGGGGGCGTTGGCGGTGCCGGCCGGCCGGCCGCCGGCAACCGGCTTGGCGCTCCAAAAAACAATTCCCCGCCGCCCTCATTATTTTCTGGTTTCCCGCCCGGTCTGGATTTAATCTAACACCAAACTCAACCCCTCCAACTATGGACATCGTATTCAACTGCCCGAACTGTGACCAGGAGCTCGCGGTGGACCAGTCCGGTGCGGGGAGTCAAATTGAGTGTCCTTCCTGCGGCGAGACCATCACGATCCCTGCCGCCTCCGGCAAGGTGACCACCGGTTCGCTGGCCACGGCGCCCACGCCCGCCCCCAGCGCCATCAACACCTCCGCCGCCGCCAAGGTCCAGCTTCATCTCAAGGTGCCGGTTCACGACCGGCCCGCCGAGTCCCTGATCGTCAAAGCGCAACCGCCGCTCGAAGCCGTGCAGCGCGGCGCCGGCAAACGCCTCCGCGTCCGGACCATCCGCCGGGCCGCCTGCATCGAGAACGGACATGACCTCTTCGATGACAAAGTTTCGGCGTTTCTCCATGAGATCGGTGAATCCAACATCATCAGCACGCATGTGGTCGGCTATGAACAATTCGATGTCGGCGTCCAGAAGGTCATGAGCGACTACGGCATCCTGATCATCTATCGTGGCTGAATGGCTTTGACTTGACTAAAATTGGCCGGTAACGTGCCCGCATGAAGCTTCGGTTTGGAATCTGGATTTTATTATTGATAGTGATGGTCTTGTTGCCATCACGCTCCCCCGCGCCGCTGGTGTTCGTCCCGGGCGAAGGCTGGTATTACGAAAGCGTTGGCGAGCACGCCCGCTGGCAGCGCAGCCGGGCCAAGGAACAGATTGAAGTGGCGGAGCAGGCTTTCACCAACAAGGATTACGCCGTCACCCTCCATGCCGCCCACCGCGTGCTGCGCGTCTGGCCGCTGTCGGATTACGCGCCGCGGGCCGCCTATCTGGTGGGCCGCTGCCTGGAACTCAGGCACCGGGACGAAGCGGCCTTCAACGCGTACCAGCAGATCATTGATAAATATCCCAAGAGCGGGCAGTACAACGAGGTGCTCTGGCGCCAGTACGAAATTGCCAACCGCTTCCTGGGCGGCGAATGGTTCAGGCTTTGGAACCTCATCCCCCTCTACCCGTCCATGGACCAGACTGCCAAGCTGTATGGCAAAATCGTCACCAGCGGACCTTATAGCGAAGTGGCCCCCCACGCGCAGCTGCGCATCGGTGCCGCCCGCGAAAAGCAGCGCAATTACGCCGACGCCGTGAAGGCCTACGAAACCGCCTCCGACCGCTATCGCGACCAGCCCACGATCGCCGCCGACGCCATGTACCGCACCGGCCTTGCCTGGGAAAAGCAGGCCGATACCGCCGAATATGACCAGGGGGCCGCCGCCCAGGCCATTGCCGCCTACACCGATTTCATCACCTTTTTCCCCGATGACAAACGCGTGGCGGGATGCCAGAAGTCCATCGTCAAACTCAAGGCCGAGCAGGTCCGCGGGAATTTTGAGATCGCCAAGTTTTACGAGCACGGGCACAAATGGGCCGGGGCGATCGTCTATTACAACGCCGTGTTGCAGCTTGACGCCAATTCGCCCCTCGCCGCGCAGGCCCGGCAGCGCATTGACGTGCTGAAACCGCGGCTGGTCGCCACGCCGCCCCCGG
Organism: uncultured Bifidobacteriaceae bacterium; assembly: GCA_964532525.1. Taxonomy (GTDB): domain Bacteria; phylum Verrucomicrobiota; class Verrucomicrobiia; order Limisphaerales; family UBA11358; genus UBA11358. The sequence continues at coordinate 294,806 of CAZHIM010000001.1, read as the reverse complement.
CCAAATAAAATGCGTGTGCTGAAGTCCCTCCTCTCCGGCCTGGCCGCCTTGGTGCTGCTGGCCGGTTGCGCCGGCTACCAGCTCGGTCCGGTCAACGGCGCCATCGCGGGCGCCAAGTCCATCGAGGTTCAGCCCTTTAACAATCAAACCCTCCAACCCCGCTTGGGCGACGCCATCACGCAATCGCTGCGCGAACGCCTGCAGACCGATGGCACGTACCGCCTGGCGACCCACCCTGGAGATGGCGATTTGGTGGTGACGGGCGTGATCCGCGGATACAACCGCGTGGGCCTGGGGTTTTTGAACACGGACGTCATCACGCCGGAGAATTACCGGATTGATCTGACGGTCCATGTGGTTGCGCGGGACCGCCTGTCCGGCAAAACGATCTTGGACAAGGACGTGAAAGGCCACACTTTTGTTCATATTGGGAATGATCTGGCCAGTGCCGAGCGCGAGGCGATGCCCGTGCTGGCGGCGGATTTTGCGCAAAACCTGTCCGAGTTGCTCACCGAGGGCGCGTGGTGATTCGCGGCCCCGGTGCTTGAAAGGCTGTCGTCAAGCAAACCACAACCAAAAACAGAACATGAAAACCAAGTTAACCAGTATCGCCTGTTGCGCGTTCATCGCCGCGGCCCTCGCCGCCACGCCCGCCATCAGCCGGGCGGCTGATTCCACCAACGCCCCGGCCGCCGAAACTCCCGTTCCTAAAAAACCACACGGACTTCCCTACCATGGCAAGGTCGCCGCGGTGGATGCCAACGCCATGACCTTCACCGTTGCCAACACGACGTATGCCATCACCTCGGCCACCAAGATCACCAAGGAAGGCAAGCCGGCGGTCTTCAGTGACATCACCGTGGGGGCAGCCGTCCATGGCTACTGTCTGAAGGACGATGCGGGCAAGGCCACCGCCACGCTCGTAAGAATCGGCGGCCCGAAGAAGGCGGAAGCGCCGGCGCCGGCGCCGGCCGCCACCAACGCTCCCGCGGTCGCGCCCAAATAACGGTGACGCCGCGGGTTTGGCGAGGGAAGGTTATGGCGCGTTGATGTCCAGCGCGCCAAGGTGTGATGCAGCGCCGCCCGTCGCGGCGGCGCGCGTTATTTTTCGCCGGTCACGGGCAGGTAAACATGGAAGGTGAGGCCGTGCCCCAGCTCGCTTTCCAGGAAGATTTCCCCCTGATGTCCATGGATGGTTTCCCGGACGAGAAACAGTTCCAGCCCCACTTTGGTGCCACCCGCCCGCCGCGTGCGGAACGGGTGGAAAAGATGTTCCCGCACGTTCTTGTCCAGTCCGGGGCTGTCATCCTGGAGCTGGAAATGGACATGCGGGCCCGGCTGCAGCAGGCTAATGGTCCCGGCCGGCGGCCGGACGACGGGACAATTCTCCAGCGAGATCCGGAGGCGGCCCCGCCGGTCCGCCAGTCCCTGCCAGGCGTAAAGGCACAGATCCAGGATGGCTTGGTGCATTTGGGCGGCGTCGGCGTTCACGCGGGGGCAGTCGGCGTTGATCTGGGCCTGGAGCTCCACCTTGGCGGGAATGATCGTGCGCAGGATCTGGAGGCATTCCTCGATCACCGGTTGCAGGCGGATGGGTTTGAGCTCCAGGGGCGGGCGCTGGCCCAGGGCGCGGAGCTTGTGGATAAAATCGCGCGCGAGGTTGCTGGACTCGAAAATCTGCTTGAGCGTTTCCTGGCCGGGGCTTTTTTCGGGCAGGTCCAAGGCCAGCAGTTCGGCGCTGCCGAGAACGCCGGCGATGAGATTATTGAACTCGTGGGCCACCCCGCCGGCGAGCTGGTTGAGAACCTGGAATTTTCGCGCGTGCCACAACCGGAGTTCCGTGGCCAGACGGGCCTGCTCCCGCTGGATGCGCTGGGTGACGTCCAGCAATTGCCCCTGCACGGCCGGTTGCTGCCCGTGGGGGACGGGCCGGCCCTGCTCCCACACCGTCCGCCACGCGCCGCTGGCATGGCGCAGGCGGTATTCGATGGCAAAGGAATGATTTTCGGCCACGGCGGAATTCACCACATCCAGCACCTGCTCGCGCTCGTCCGGGTGGATCAGCGGCGCCAGGGCAAAGCCCTGGTGGTCCGGCTTGAAACCGAGCAGCGCCTGGCAGCCGGCGCCGGCCAGTTCAATGGTCCGCCCGCGGTCGGTCCGGGCCAGGTAGGCCATGCCCGGGAAACCGTCAAAGAGGAGCCGCGGCGCGGGGTTACCACCCGGCAGGGACTGGAAATTGGATTTCAATTCCCGCCCGGAATCCTGGGAACGAAATGCGGCATCTGGTTTCATCGAAACATCTGAAGTGATCTGGCGAATTCATTTTGGGCGAAACGGGGCCGTTTGTCCATCGTGCAGCGCCGAAATATTTTCACGGAAGATTTAAGTGCCGGCCATTTCATCCGATAAAAGTGCTGTCGCAAGACAATGGCGGCCAGCAGCCTCTAAGAGCTGACGGGGAAAAACGGTGTTTCGCCCCGGAATGAAACACCCGCAACATGGATGTTGCGCAAATCAAATGCTCCTCCCGGGGCGACTCACGGAAAGAGTTAGTTATGGTCATTAATACGAATATCTCGGCGCTGAATGCTGCGGCGCAGTTGATGCAATCCCAGGCCTCCCTCAGCCAATCCCTCCAACGCCTCTCCTCTGGTTCCCAGATCACTTCGCCGGCGGATGATCCGGCCGGGCTGGCCGTCTCAATGCAGTTAACCTCGGAAACGGCCCGCGTCACCGCGGCCTCGAACAACGTGGCGGACGCCACGTCGTTCAGCCAGACCCAGGATGGCTACCTGCAACAAGTCAACACCGCCCTTTCACGCATGAGCGAACTGGCCGTGGAGGCGCAGGACGTCACCAAAACCACCAACGACCGCGCGTTGTACCAGCAGGAGTACAGCGCCCTCGGCGCCTACATCAACAACGTGTCCACCCAGTCGTTCAACGGCGTGAGCCTGTTCGACGGCACGACGCTTAATGTGACCACCGATCCCAATGGCGACACGTTTGGCATGGCGGGCATGAAACTGAGCAGCGCCACGTACACGACGGCGACGGGCGATGACATCACGTCCGTCAGCGGCGCGCAGAAGTCCGTTAGCGACACCGAGAAGGCGATTGACCAGCTCGCATCGGATCGCGCGAACATCGGGGCCAACGAGGAAAGCCTCTCGTACTACAGCAACCAGCTTTCAGCGCTGGGCAACAACCTGCAGGCGGCAAACAGCCAGATTGCGGACGTGGATGTGGCCACGGAAAGCACCACCTACGCCAAGGAGAACATCCTGGTGCAGACGGGCACGGCGATGCTGGCGCAAGCCAACTCGATGCCGCAGTCGGTGCTGAAGCTCCTGAGCTAACAGGCAGATTTCTGCCGCTGGGCAAAGCCCGGGCGGCGACTGCCGTCCGGGCGTTCCGAGTGGTAGCAACGTCCGGGGAAGGAGCCAGTCCGCCCAAAAGCAGAACAGTCAGGAACGGCCGCCGGCCGAAAAGCCGGCGGCCAAGTCCGTAAACGGGGCCAATCGGCAAGCCCCCGGACGCCCACGCCAGAGGCCGGCGGGAATGACGACCCGTCACCCGCCACCGGATTCGGAGGCTGCCTGCGGCGGGGATTTCCACGAGGGGAACATTCCCACCGGCACCCGGGCAACGCCCATCCGGGCGCGACCGTTTCCGAAACCCCGTTGCCGGCGCTTGCCGGGCGGGAATTCACGAATACATTTTACGCATGACATTTGTCCGTCCTCCGTTCCCCGCCCCGCGCCGCCGCGGTCTGGCGCCGGCGCCAGCCGCATGAATGTCCCGGCTCCAACGTCCGCGTCCGCGGCGCCCCGGTTGTTGAAGGTGGAACCGGCGCTGTTCGCGCAGCACAATGGCTCCCGTTACCGGACGCCCCTGGACTTGCAGGTCACGGCCACGCCTCCGGCCCGGTTCCTCGTGGTGGGCGGTTGCCTGGCGCAGCCGTTCCCCGAAATCGCCGCGATGATCGCCCCGCAGTTGAAGGGCGATTTTCTGTTGCTGAACAATTTCGACAGGTTCCCGGAACTGCCGCCGGAGCCGGCGGCGCCCTACGCCTTCCAGATCATCCATATCCCGCTGCGGTCCATTTTGGGCAACGCCTATTTCCAGCTTCCGGATGACGGCTCGGAGCACGAGGAATTCCTGCGCCAGACGCAGGACCATCTCGCGCGCTATCTGGCCAATGCGATCAAATGGAATGTCGAGCGCAAGCTCCTGACTTTCGTGCTGGGGTTTTTGGTGCCCCAGCAAAATCCGCTGGGCCGGTTTCAGGCGCGCTACGATTTGCGCAATGTCATGCATTTCATCGAGCGGCTGAACCAGTTTCTGGCGGCCGAAACGGCGCGATACCAGAACGCGTACTGGGTGGACACGGACCAGGTGGCCGCGAGCATCGGCAAAAAGGCCTGCCAGGACGATGCGGTGTGGTCCTTCACCCACGGGACGACGTTGAGCGATGGCGACCACGATCACGATTTGAACCGCATCGAGCCGCCGGCCGCCATGCAGGAGCATTACGTGGCGCGCTGGCTGGAGTTTTACGAGGCGCTGCTGCACGAGGTTTTTGCGATGTACCGGACCACGCTGCCAGTGGATGCCGTCAAGCTGGTGGCGGTGGATCTGGACGACACGCTTTGGCGCGGGGTGGCCGCGGAAGGCACGCTGGGCGTGGCGGAAGGGTGGCCGATGGGGTTTATGGAGACGCTGCTTTACCTCAAGAAACGCGGCATCATCCTGGCCATTGTCAGCAAGAACGACGAGGCGTTCATCCAAGCCAACTGGAGCCGGATGGTGGGCGGGCAGATCAAACTGGAGGATTTTGCGATCCGTAAAATCAATTTCGAAAGCAAGGCGCAGAATCTCGCCGAGATCATCCGGGAAGTGAATTTGCGCCCCCAAAATGTGGTGATGGTGGATGACCATCCGGCGGAGCGGGCGGCCATCCAGCAACAGCTTCCGGGGGTGCGCGTGCTGGGCCGCCACGTTTATTACCTCAAACGCATTTTGCTCTGGTCGCCGGAAACGCAGCAGCCGGTCATCACCCGGGAATCAGGCCGGAAGACCGCGATGGTGCGGGCCCAGTTGCAGCGCGAGGCCGTCCGGCAATCGGTGTCGCCGGAGGAATTTCTGCGCGCGCTGAAGCTGCGCGTGTCGGTTTACCAGATTCGGGACCTGAAGAGTGTGAACCTGAACCGGGCGCTGGAACTGTTCAACAAGACCAACCAGTTCAACACGGTGGGCGCGCGCTACACGTTGGCGCAGTGCGATGAGTATCTGGCCGCCGGCCGCCAGTTGCACGTCATCGAAGCCGAGGATCGTTTTACGCAATATGGCCTCATCGGCGCCGCCTGGGTGACGGGAAACTGCGTTGAGCATTGGGTCATGAGTTGCCGCGCGCTGGGCCTGGGAATTGAGGAAGCATTTCTGGCCGAGTTGGCGCGCCAGTTTGCCGCCGAAGGCCAGGCGGCCATGACCGGCCGGCTGGTGCCCACGGATGCCAATGTGGCCTGCCGGCACGTCTTCAGCCGCAGCGGCTTTGTGCCGGTGGCGGGCGAGGCCACGCGGTGGACGCGTTCGCTCGCCACGCCGCCGTCCGGCCCGGCCCATGTGGTCCTGGTGCCCGCGCCGGACCAACCCCGCCGGAAAACCTGAGGCCCGACCGAAGCCGCAGCGGCGGCGCATCCGGTCTGCGCTCACACTTCCCAGCTCTTCGCGGCCCGGGGGCCCGGTCACGCTTCGCTTAAAAACTCTCAAACCGGCTAAAGTCCCCGCCCGGGGTGCCGATACCAAAGATGTTCGGCAGAAAGTTTCCCGGTGTGGTTCACCGGAAGACCCTGTTGAAGTAGTAAAACGGTTTCCGGCGGCCGCAAATAGCCGGAGGGAAAAACCGGGTGGGTGCCCTCAACAAAACCCGCCTACCGGCAGGGATGCCGTTTAACAAAACATCTCCCCGTAAGGGGTGACTCATGGAAGGAGTCAGTTATGGTCATTAATACAAACATATCCGCACTAAACGCCGCAACCCAACTGGACACGAACAGCGCGAAATTGAGCAACTCGCTGGCGCGTCTTTCTTCTGGTTCCCAAATCACCTCGCCTTCGGACGATCCCGCCGGTCTGGCGGTGTCCATGAAGCTGTCCGCGCAATCGGCCCGTACCACGGCCGCCCAGGACAACGTCAACAACGCCATCTCGTTCAACCAAACCCAGGACGGTTACCTGCAACAGGTCAATACGGCGCTGTCCCGTATGAGCGAACTGGCGGTCCAGGCCCAGGACGTGACCAAGACCACCACCGACCGCGCCTTGTACCAACAGGAATACAGCACGCTCGGCTCGTACATCAACAACGTGGCCAAGCAGTCGTTCAACGGGGTGAGCTTGTTTGACGGCAGCGCCCTCAGCGTGACCACGGACGGTCAGGGCGGCTCGTTCTCCAACCAGGGGGTGAAGCTCACGGCCACCACCTACACGACGGCGACCGGTGACGACATTACGTCGGTGAGCGGTGCGGTGAAGGCGGTAACCGACACGGAAAAGGGCATTCAGCAACTCGCTTCCGACCGCGCCACCATTGGTGCCAACGAAGAGACGCTGGGTTATTACAACAACCAGCTCAGCGCGCTGAACAACAACCTCCAGGCCGCCACAAGCCAGATCACGGACGTGGATGTGGCCACGGAGAGCACGAACTACGCCAAGGAGAACATCCTGGTGCAATCCAGCACCGCGATGTTGGCGCAGGCCAACGCGATGCCCCAGTCACTGCTCCGCCTGCTGTCGTAAGCCGGCGGTCCAGTTCTACCGGTGAAAATTCCCGGGCGGCGCGGGTGCGCCGCCCGGGCTCGATTTTTCAATGAGGCAGGTCTGGCGCTTGACACGGGCAAAAAGGATTCAAGCGGGATCCCACTTCAGCCGATACGACCTTATGGCATCGAGCACATTGCTTGGCATTGGCGGTTTGGCCTCCCATTCCGCGAGCCCGAACCTGGCGATTACCGGTTTGGCCTCGGGGTTGGATTGGGCCACCATTGTCACGGAATTGGCCAGCGCGGAGCGGGCGCCCGAAACCCAGTGGGAGGCCGAACAGACCACCATCTCCGCGCAGCAATCCGCTTATTCCACCATTTCCAGCGATCTGTCCGCATTCCAGCTCGATGCGGAAACCCTGATGGACCCTTCCTTTTTTAACAGCGTCACGGCCGCCAGCACCAATCCGATGGTGGCTAGCGCGGAGGCCTCGGGGACGGCCATCGGCAGTTATACCTTCAACATCACCCAGCTCGCCACGGCGGCGCAGTTGAATGGCGCCACCTATGTGAGCCAGGTGCTCGACCCGGGCGGCGATCCCGGCACGGTGACGATCGGCTCCGCCTCATTTTCCACGCCCGTCACGGCCGGCACATTCACGGTGGACGGGGCGCAGGTGACGATTGCCACCACCGATTCGTTGCAGGACGTGTTCAATGCCATCGCCAAGGCCACCAACAACCAGGTGAGCGCCAGTTATAGCGCCACCACGGACAAGATCAGTTTGACGAGCAGCAACGGCAGTTCCATCACGCTCGGCAGCTCCGCCGACAGCAGCAATTTCCTCCAGGTGGCCCAGCTTTACAATGACAACGGCAGCGGCACCGAAAACACGGGCTCGATCACGAGCACCGCGGCGCTCGGGCGCGTCAACACCTCGGGGGTGATGTCCGGCGCGGATTTGAACACTCCGATTAGCGACGGTGGCAACGGCAAGGGCGAGTTCATCATTAACGGGGTGACCTTTAATTTCAATGCCAGCACGGACACCATTCAGGATATTCTGGACAACATCAATCAGTCCACCGCCGGCGTGAGCGCCGCGTATGACTCGATCAACAACCGGTTTGTGCTCACCAACACCACCACCGGCGACGTGGGAATAGCCATGCAGGATGTCACGGGCAATTTCCTGAACGCCACGGGATTGTCCGGTGGCACGTTGAGCCACGGGAAAAACCTGCTCTATACGCTGAACGGCAGCGCGCAGCCGATCGTCAGCCAGTCCAACACCATCAGCAGCGCCAGTTCCGGCATCACCGGACTGTCGGTCACCGCGGCAGCCAAGGGCTCCACCACGGTCAGTGTCGGCATGGACACCGCGACCATCAGCAACACCATCCAGCAATTTGTCTCGGACTACAACACGCTCCAGACTTACATCGGCACCGAGCAAGCCGTGACCACGGGGTCCACCGGCTCGGTGACTCCGGGCACGCTGACCGGCGATGAAACCACCACCGATATTGGCTCGAGTCTGCGCAGCTTGATGGCCTCCGTTGAGAATATTCCGGGAACTTCCGGCACCGTCACACAATTGGCCGACCTGGGATTCACGAGCAACGGCAGCAATAACACCCTTTCCACGAGCGACTCCAGCACGATCGCTTCCCTGCTGAACACCAACCTGAGCGACGTTGAGGCCCTGTTTTCCAATTCAACCAGCGGTTTGGCGACCCGGATCAACTCCTTCATCACCAGCACGCTCGGCGCGAACGGCACGCTGCCGACCCGCACGGCGGATCTCACCCAGCAGAACACGGACATCACCACTCAGATTTCCAATCTGGAAGCCAAAATCACCAGCGACACAAATTCCTGGGACTCCGAGTTCCAGGCGATGGAGACGGCCGAGGCGCAGACCAACCAGGAATTGACCTATCTCTCGCAAGGGGTCTCCAACGGCAGCCTTTAAAACCCCATGAAACCCGCCACCGCCAAATGGAACCCGAGCCAGGAGCGCGCCCCGCGCGCCGCCGGGGGGATGGCGGATGGCCTGGCCGCGGCTTCTGGCCGCGCCGGCGGCGGGTTGCGCCCGCGCCTTTTCACTTTTTCACCGGTACACATCATCCCCAAGTCTCCGGCCCGGTTGTCCAAACCGGCCGGCTTGAGGAACAGGTTCTGTTCGCTCCACCGCAACCCCGCAGCCACCTGCAAACGGTGGCGTTCCGGCTCCGCCGCGTTTCGACACGGCCGGCCAGAGCGCGTTTTTGAATTTCAGCGGTTGGAGTTCATGGGACCAATGAGACCCGGGCAACCCGCGTTGTCCGGATAGAAACCCCTCAGAAGCCGACTTTAGACATATCACAGTTGGGGTAGTTTAGGACTCCCATGAACTTCAGTGCCACGCCAGGCAGCGGCGACCGCCGCCAGCCGGGCAAAATCTGGCGCACGGGCTGGCTGATCGGGCTTTTCGCTTTGGGCGGACTCCCGGCCACCGGTTCCGCCGCGCCGCCCGCCGTCCGCGTTCCCGTCAGACATCTGGAAAACACCTTTGCCGCCGCCGCCAAACTGGCTCCGGACTTCCGGCGCGTGGCCGTCCTGCCCGTGGCAGCCCAAACCGCCGTTGGCGACCTGGCCGAGGGGTGCGCCGCGCTCACCCCCGCGCTCTGGGAGCAACTCGGCAAAACCGGGAAATTTGAGGTCGTGGCGGTGGATGGAGACCGGCTCCGCCAAGCCGCCGGCCGGGCCAATTGGACCGGCACGGAGACATTGCCGCCGGATTTCTTTGGCTATTTGCGCCGGGAATACGCGTGCGACGGGGTTTTATTCGCCGAACTGACGACTTACCGCGCCTACGCGCCGCTGGCCGTCGGTTGGCGGTTCAAGCTGGTGGACGTGCGGTCCGGTCAGATAATCTGGGCGGCCGACGAGGTGTTTGACGCCGCCCGGCCGGCCATATTCCGGGCCGCCCAGCGGTTTGAGGCGCCGGCGGCGGTATGGCCGTTTCGGCGGGAAAACTGGCTGGCGGTCAATTCGCCCTGCCGGTTTGGACGGTATGGCGCTGCCATACTTTTGGACACCATGCCTGAGCGTTGAAGATCCAATGAATTTGGGCTAAAGTAATCATGAGTCGTGCCGATGACCATTTTGACGCGGATGAGTGGATGGAGAGCCGTTCGCGGAGATTTTATAAGATTATGATCGTCGAATTCAATAGTGGTGGTGCCAATTTCATACCGGTCCAGCAACCCGCGGCCCGGCCGACGCAATCTGCGCCAGCGGGCAGCGCCACGTCTGACTCGTTTTCGCCCTCGTCCGTACAGGACACCCTCAGGCAGTCGGCGCAGGCCCGGCCGGAGAAGGTGGCCCAGGCCAACGCCCTCCTGAGCGATGGCAACTACCCCTCGGACTCGGCGCTGAAGCAGCTCGCGGGTTTCCTGGCCGACCGCCTTTGATGGTGGCGCAGGCCGTTGCCTAAATTAATTTTCCAAAACACAGACCCCCCCCATGCCATCCACCAATCCTTGGAGTTCCTACCGTCGAATCGCCACCCAGACCGCGCCGCCCGGGCAATTAGTGCTCATGTTGTTTGACGGCGCCCTGTTGTCGCTCGAACGAGCCCTGTTGGGTTTTGGCTACCAGGATATCGGGCAGCGCAATTCAACCATTCACAACAATTTGAGGCGTTCCGTGGACATCATTCGCGAACTGAACAGTTCGCTGGACGTGGAAGCCGGCGGGCAGCTGGCCGAGACGCTCCGCAATTTGTACACGTATTTTGAGCACCGGCTGGTGGAGAGCAATCTCAAGAAATCGCGCCAGGGGATTGATGAAGTCATTCCCATGCTCCGGGACTTGCGCGATGCCTGGTTCAAGATGCTGAGCGGCACGACGGTCAATGCCCCGGTTCTGAACCCGTGGACCGCCCGCCAGTTGGCCACCGCATGAACGCCGAAGCTGAATTGCTGCGGGCTTACCGCGAATGGCGACGGCTCCTCCAAGCCGAGGCCAAGGCGATTCAGACCAGGAACTGGGAGCTGCTTTCGGACTGTCATCTGGCCATCCGGGATTACCAAGGCCTGGTGACGGGGCTGACGCAGGCCACCCGGGCCGAATGGCAGCGGACCGGCGGCGGTGCGGCTCCCCAAGAGCACCAGCTTCGCGCGCAGGTTTCCGACCTCATTGACTTGACCCGAAACAATCAGCGCCTGCTGCAAGCCACCCGGGCCGCCGCCCGGCAGCAGCTTGAGCGGTTGGGCGAGGCCGGCAAAAACCTCCGGCAACTCCGTCGGGCCTACGGTTATCTTTCCACCGGCAGCCGCGCCAACTGACCGGCGCGTATGCATTCGCCGGACGACATCGCCCCTCCCAGTGATCCGATTCTGGTCGTTGACGACGAGAAGATCTTTCTGGCGGCGCTGCAGCAGACACTCCAGCGCGCGGGCTATCCGGCCGTGGCCCTCAGTTCTCCCACCGAAGCCCTGGCGGAGCTCCAGCGGCGCAAGTTTTCGGTCATCATTTCAGACCAGTTGATGCCCGGGCTGTCGGGCCTGGAACTGCTGGCGCGGGCGCGGCAGATCCAGCCGTTTGCCACGCGCATCCTGGCCACGGCGGTCCTCAATCTCGACACCGTCATCGGCGCGATCAACAAGGGCGAGATTTTCCGTTTCATCATCAAGCCATGGCTGCACGAGGAATTCATCGCCACCCTGCGCAATGCCATCCAGCGCCACCAGTTGATCTGCCAGAACGCGCGGCTGCAGGAAGCCACACAGACGATGAATGCGCAACTGGTGGAGCTGAACCGGTCATTGGAACAGCAAGTGCAGCTCACCGCGCGCCAGAACCAGGAGCTGGGCCAGCTCAATTCCGCCCTGGAAACCAATCTGCTCCGGTCCATCGAACTGTGCGTCCACACGATGCAGACGTTCTATCCGTCGCTGGGCAACCAGGCGCGCCGGGTGACCGAGCTCAGCCGGGCCATCAGCCAAATGGCCAAGCTGCCGCCGGACGAGCAGCGGGTGCTGGAAAGCGCGGCGCTGCTGCACGACATCGGTCTGGTGGGCGTGCCGCGGCAGATCATCCGCCGCTGGCAGGAGGATCCGGACTCGCTGGGTGAGCCGGAACGCGCGCTGATCCAGCAGCATCCGATTCTCGGCCAGGAGCTGGCCGCCTTTGTGAGCCATTTGGACAAGGTGGGCCAGACCATTCGCGGCCATCATGAGCGGTTCGATGGCCACGGCTATCCGGACCAGCTCGTGGGGGAGAACATTCCCTGGCTGGCGCGGCTGCTGGCCGTGCCGGTGGCCTTTGCGTCGTGCCGGCTGACCGATTCCGAGGCGGTGGAAAGAATCAAGACCGGCGCGAGCACGGCGTTCGATCCGGAAGCGCTGAGGATTTTCCTGCGAGCCCAGGCGGTGGCGTCGGTGCCGCGGCGCGAGCGGCAGGTCTCGCTCGGGGAACTGCGGCCGGGCATGGTGCTGTCCCGCGGCATCTATACGCCCAGCGGTTTGCTGCTGGTGCCGGAAGGGCAGCGCCTCAACGCCACGTACATCGAAAAAGTGCTGAACTACAACCGCGTGCAGACGCTGGTGCAGACGCTGACGGTGTATTGTTGACGTCGCGGGGGGCCGGGCGCCGGGGAATGGTGCCAAGAACTTGTTGCCGGAATGGGGGCGAACCGGGCAGAATCCCGCCGATAGAAACGATTCATGTCCGCCACGCTTAAATCCCTCCGTGCGCTGTCCGACCCGACGCGGCTGCGCATCGTTGCGTTGTTGGAACGCGACGAACTTTCCGTTGCGGAGCTGCAAGAGATCACGCGCCTGGGGCAGTCGCGCATTTCGACGCACCTCGGGCTGCTGGCCGATTGCGCGCTGGTGAGCTCGCGGCGCGAGGGCAAGCGCACCTTTTATAAACTGAATCCGGAGGCGGATACCATGGCGCGGCAGTTCATTCAACTGGCCATCCAGGGGGCGAAGGAGCTGCCGGAGCAGGCGCACGACCAGATCAACCTCAAGCGGATCCTGGCCCGGCGGAAGGAGCAGGCGCAGGTTTATTTCAACCAGATTGCCGGCCGGTTTGACCGCGTGTATGGGCCGGGGCGGTCGTGGCAGGCGTTTGGACATCTGTTGCTGCGCATCCTGCCGCCGCTGGTGGTGGCGGATCTGGGGGCCGGCGAGGGGCTGCTGAGCGAGTTGCTGGCGCGCCGGTGCAAAAAGGTCATCGCGGTGGACAACTCGGAGCGGATTGTGGAGTTTGCGGCGGCGAAGGCCAAAAAGAACGGGCTGAAAAACCTGGAATTCCGGCTGGGGGATCTGCAGAACCCGCCGATTGACGCGAACAGCGTGGACCTGGTGATCCTGAGCCAGGCGCTGCATCACGCGGAGAATCCGGCGGCCGCGCTCCGGAGCGCGCACAAGATTTTGAAGCCGGGCGGGCAGGTGATGGTGCTGGACCTGGCCAAGCACAACTTCGAGAAGGCGAATGACCTGTACGGCGACCGCTGGCCGGGCTTTGCGGAAAGCGATCTGCAACGGTGGCTGGAGGAAGCGGGGTTCAAGAAGATTGAAATCAGCATCGTGGCCACGGAGGAACAGCCGCCGCATTTCCAGACCATCCTGGCGGCGGCCGAGAAGAACTGAGCGGCGGTCCCGGCGAGGGAGCCGGGATGCGTTCGCGCCGCTGCCGAGCTTAGACCGGATAGTTCATAGGCAATCCGGTGGTGCAGACTTCCAAGCCTGGCGTATCGATAGTTTTCCCAATCCGCAGACGCCACGCAATGGCGACACCCTGCCGATTTGGAAATCGGCGATACGGCAGGTTTGCGGCAGGTTTGGAAACCTGCGCTACGCCGGTGTTGCCATCGTCCGCCAAGGCAACTGTGAAATATCCGGGCTAGGGGCTGTCATCCGGCAATCAAGTTCACCATTTTTCCAGGCACGATGATGACTTTCCTGATGGTTTTGCCGGCAAGAAAGGGCTGGGCTTTGGGCGCGGCCTTGGCGGCGGCTTCGATGGCTGCCTTGTCCGCGTTCACCGGCACCTTGATGACGTCGCGGAACTTGCCGTTGACCTGGACGGGCAGTTCGAGCTCGGTTTCCACGAGCAGGGCGGGGTCGAATTTGGGCCACGGGGCGTAGGCGAGCGACGGGGCCACCTGGCCAAACGTGGAATGGAGCCGGGCCCAGAGTTCTTCCGCCAAATGCGGTGCGAAGGGCGCGAGGAGCTGCAAAAAGACCTTCATTACGGGGAGCGGCTTGGCCTGCCACGTCATCGCCTCGTTGACGAAGACCATCATGGCGGAGATGGCGGTGTTGAAGTGCAGGGCGTCGAGGTCCTCGGTGACCTTTTTGATGCACGCGTGCAGCGCCTTGAGCTGCGCGGGCGTGGGGGTCACGTCGGTGATGGCGCCGTCGAGCAGGAGGAGATCCAGCAAGTCGGCGGTCGGTTCGGCGGCGGTGGTTTCGGCCAGTTCAAACGCGGTCTCGGATTTTTCATCCACGAAGAGGCGCCAGACGCGGCCGAGGAAACGATACACGCCTTCCACGCCGCGGGTGTTCCACGGTTTGACGTCCTGCAACGGGCCCATAAACATCTCGTAGAGGCGGAAGGCGTCGGCGCCGAATTCCTTCTGGACGTCGTCGGGATTGACGACGTTGCCGCGGGACTTGGACATTTTCTGGCCGTCTTCGCCGAGGATGAGGCCCTGGTTGACGAGTTTGAAGAACGGCTCGGGAGTGGAGACGCAGCCGAGATCGAACAGGACCTTGTGCCAGAAACGGGCGTAGAGGAGATGGAGCACGGCGTGCTCGGTGCCGCCGACGTAGAGGTCCACGCCGGGTTTGGTGGCGGGAGTGGATGTTTGCCGTGAACTCACGTTCACAGCCACAGGCACGGATTGGGCGCCCATCCAATAGTTTTCCGCGTCTTTGCCAACAAACGATTCGGCGTTCCGAACGTCGAGATAGCGGAGGTAATACCAGCAGGAGCCGGCCCATTGGGGCATGGTGTTGGTCTCGCGGGTGGCGCCGTCGGGCAAGGTGAGCCAGTCTTTGGCGCGGGCCAGCGGCGGCTGGCCGTCGGCGGTGGGCTTGTAATCCTCCAGCGTGGGCGGCAACAAGGGCAGGGCGCTCTCCGGCAACGCCTCGTGATAGAGATTCCCGGCGTCGTCCTTTTTCCAAATGATGGGAAACGGCTCGCCCCAGTAGCGCTGGCGGCTGAAGAGCCAGTCGCGCAGTTTGTAATTGATGGTTTTTTGGCCGAGGCCCTTTTCCGCGAGCCAGGCGGTGATTTTGGCTTTGGCGGCAGGCGTGGGCAGGCCGGAAAGGAAGCCGGAATTGACGGACGTGCCGTCGTCGGTGAAGCCCTGCCAGTCGGTTTTGGGATCGTTGGGCTGGACCACCTGGAGGACGGGGAGGTTGAACTTTTTGGCGAACTCGAAGTCGCGGGTGTCGTGGGCGGGCACGGCCATGATGGCGCCGGTGCCGTAGCTGGCCAGGACGTAATCGGCGATCCAGACGGGGATTTTTTCACCGTTGACGGGGTTGATGGCGCAGGCGCCGGTGAAGACGCCGGTTTTTTCCTTGGCCAGCTCGGTGCGCTCGAGATCGGATTTGCCGGCGGCGAAGGCCTGGTAAGCTGCCACGGCGGGTTTTTGGGCGGCGGTGGTGATTTGCGGCACGAGCTTGTGCTCGGGCGAGAGCACCATGTAAGTCGCGCCGAACAAGGTGTCCGGCCGGGTGGTGAACACACGGATTTTTTCCGGGGAGCCGGCGATCTGGAAATCCACCTCGGCGCCTTCGCTGCGGCCGATCCAGTTACGCTGCATTTCCTTGAGGGAATTGCTCCAGTCAATGGTGGCCAAATCGGCGAGCAATTTCTCGGCGTAGGCGGTGATGCGCAGCATCCATTGGCGCATGGGCCGGCGGATGACGGGGAAGCCGCCGACTTCGCTTTTGCCGTCAATGACCTCTTCGTTGGCGAGCACGGTGCCGAGTTCGGGGCACCAGTTCACCGGTGCCTCGCTGACGTAGGCCAGGCGGCGGGAATCGCGATAGGCGCGCCGGCTGGCGTCGGTCTGGCAATCGGCGGGGAAGGGGAGCGTGTCAATCGGCTCGGCCTTGTTCGTCTGGGGATTGAACCACGAATTGTACAATTTCAGGAAGATCCACTGGGTCCACTTGAGGTATTCGACGTCGGTGGTGGCGAGTTCGCGGGACCAGTCGTAGCTGAAGCCGAGGCTTTTGATCTGGCGGGTGAAATTGGCGATGTTCTGCTCGGTGGTCTTGCGCGGGTGCTGGCCGGTCTTGACGGCGTATTGTTCGGCGGGCAGGCCGAAGGCGTCCCAGCCCATGGGATGGAGCACGTTGTAGCCGAGGGCGCGGCGGTAGCGGGCGAGGATGTCCGTGGCCGTGTAGCCCTCGGGATGGCCCACATGCAGGCCGGCGCCGCTGGGATAGGGGAACATGTCCAGCAGGTAATACTTGGGGGGAAGCTGCGCGGCGGCGACTTTGCCGGCGAGCTGGTGGCGCCGGGCGAAGCCGTGCCCGGCGGGAATGTCATCGCCGGGGTTCCAGGCGCGGAACGTCTGCTGGCGCTCCCACGTTTTCTGCCATTTGGGTTCGATGAGGTAAAACGGATATTGTCTGCGACTGCTGGCCATAGAGCCGTAAATGCTACGCGAAGTTGCGGGAGACTCAATCGCGTAATTTCGGGCCCACGGCGGGGGGGATGCGGGGCTCGGAACGCAGGGTTTTGGAAACTGGGCGCGGAATTGGGGGCGGGATGGGCCAAAAAAGTTTTTAGGGTTGACGAGGGTTGACGATGGGGGTTTTTGTTGGGGTTTTCGCAGATTTTCGGGAACGAAATTGAGGGGTTCCGGAGGAAATGCTAAAGGCTAAATGCTGAAGGCTGAAAAGGGAAATGGCGCGCGGTGTTTTTATGTTTTTTTTAGCCTTCAGCCTTTCTGTGGCGCGGTGGCGGGACAAAGAATTCTTGCG
Organism: uncultured Bifidobacteriaceae bacterium; assembly: GCA_964532525.1. GTDB lineage: Bacteria > Verrucomicrobiota > Verrucomicrobiia > Limisphaerales > UBA11358 > UBA11358. The sequence continues at coordinate 278,034 of CAZHIM010000001.1, read as the reverse complement.
GGCGGGCGCCGAGTGGCGAGCCGTCCGTGGCCGGACTCGAATGTGAGCATGATGGCTCATCGTGGCGGGAGCGGTTTCCCAGCCAGGGCGATTCTAGCAGGGTTGGCGGAATCGCAAAGTTAGCGGCTAACGAGAAGGTTCTTCGCTGTTTTCAGTGGAATACACTTTACGAATCCAATGCCTCAGGAATCTGTGAGATTTAAACCGCCTTATTTGGAGGTGGAAAGCAGGGTTCATTGAATTATCGACTCGACAAATCGACGGATGAATTCTAAAATCCACATACCCGCATTGCGGGGCTTCAATGCGGGTATGTGTTATTTTTTGTTCAACCATCCCAGCTTTGAAGTTCACCTTTTTCAAAGAGGAATTGTTTGGGTTATGTCCCGAGAATTCGGGAACTCCAAGGCAACTTCGTTTTAGCTATTCCACTGAAAACAGCGAAGAACCAACGAGAAATGCGTAAGGTGTTGAGGGATAGGGGAATTTAGCTTTGAGATTGTAATACATATGCGTTTTGGATTAACACGCATACAAGAGATGGCTATTCTGCAGCCGTGAGCCTTGAACAGAACCTGCCAATCCGGTGAGCGAATCTCAGGGATTCAGAATAGAGCAGCTTGACGCGAGCAAACATCGGCGGGAAGAGTTTGCCTGTGAGTCTCCAGAGCTTACGGAGTTCCTGCAGAAGCGAGCGCGTAAAGAGATGCAGGCACGGGCTTCGGCGTGCTTTGTGCTGGTTCCAGAGGCGGATCCGGGACGGGTTGCTGGTTACTACACGCTCTCTCAGACTGCCGTGGTCGTTCAACAATTGCCAGAAGCGTTAGCCAAGAAATTGCCGCGTTACCCTAAACTGGGGGCAACGCTGATTGGACGTTTGGCGAGGGACATAGCGTGGAAAGGACAGCAGGTGGGACGACTGCTGCTCATTGACGCGCTGCGCCGGTGTGAGCGGCATAGTGCGGAGGTCGGCGCGGTGATTGTGGTGACCGACCCTAAAGATGCCAAGGCGCGAGAGTTCTATGGGGAACACGGCTTTCTGGCGCTGGATGAGCGCAGAATGTTTCTTCCGATGAGTGAATTAGAGCATTTCCATCAAATCTGCAGCGCTGAGTTGAAACCGTGAAGGCCGCGGTCTTTTTGGCTTTTAGCTGCGTTTCGGCTCAGTTACAGGGTTACTTGTAACCTGCGCCTTCGCCGAAGCCTTGCCAAAAGCCAAAAATCCTCTCAGCTCATCACTACATCTTGTCTGTCAATGCTTCTAGTCGAACGCGAGGCGAAGGGGCGGAAAGGCTAATCCAAGTCGCTTTTCACCGATTCCCGATAAGCGCGGATGGAATCCCTCATGGCCGGTGTGGGTTGACGAGGTGGCGCAAGCAGGGCTTCAACGAAGCGAACGGAATCATCCGCCTCCAGTTGGATCAGGTTGCTCTGATGGATAACCTGGCGGGCCACTTCGCGAGCATGAACGATCACGAAAGTTGCCATCGAGCGTCCTTCAATCGTTGCCGCTCGCCGGAAAAGCTGCTTGTCTGCCGCCGAAACCCGGGCGACCAGTCGCTGGGCTTTTCGCTCTTTGATGGCATCCATGTCTAAAATGTATGCCGCGGAGGCACACATTGCAAGCCCTGATTCAGGCAGCCATTTTTGTTGGCCTTATGCCCGTTTCTCGCATAACAATACGAGAAATCCTTGTGCACCTGACTTCTTTTTTGCGAACCAAAGCCACTGTCGGGCTGATTTCACTGATGTGGGCAGCCCTATCCATCAACGCCGCGGAGCAGATGACTGTGCCGGGGCACGTGCCGGCGGCGGTGGCGCAACTGAAACCCCTGGGCGATTTGCCGGGAACCAATCAATTGCGGCTGGTGGTGGGCTTGCCGTTCCATAACCAGGCCCAACTGGACCAGTTGCTGGCCGAGCTGAATGATCCCGCCAGCACCACCTATCACCGGTGGCTGACCACCGATGAATTCGGCCGGCAATTTGGGCCGACGGAGGCGGATTACCGCAAAGTGGTTGAGTTTGTGCGGGGCAGGGGACTTCAGGTGGCCGGGCTTTGCTCGAATCGGATGCTGGTGGATGTGACCGCGCCGGTGAGCGAGGTTGAGAATGCGTTCAAGGTGAAGCTGCGGCGGTATCCCCATCCGACCGAACCCCGGGAATTTTATGCGCCGGATACGGAGCCGGCGGTGGATACGAACGTGCCGATTCTGCACATCAGCGGGCTGGATAATTTCACGCTGCCGCATCGTTTGGGCGGGTTCAAATTGCTGTCGCTGGCCACGAATAACGGCGTGACGGCCGATTATACCGGTTCGGCGCCGGGCGGTTATTTCATGGGCAATGATTTTCGCGCGGCTTATGTGCCGGGCGTGACCAATACGGGCGCGGGCCAATATATCGCCATCGCCGACGTGGGCGGGCAGTATTATCCGAACGATGTTTACATGTACGAAACCAACGCGGGTCTTTCCACCAACATCGTGGTTACGAACATCGTGGCCACGGAAAGCGCCTATTGGACCAATGCGCTGACGGGCAGCAGCACCGACGACGGGGAGGAGGCGCTGGATATTTGCATGGCCATGTCCATGGCGCCGGGGGCCACCATCCTGAATTACGAAGGCGGGGGGGATGACGTCTTCAATCGCATTGCGGAGGACAACCGTGCGCGGCAAATCACGCTGTCGTACGGTTTCGGCATTGACCCGAACACCATCCAGAGTTTCCAGGAATTCATCGCCCAAGGCCAGGCGCTCAGCCAGGCGTCGGGTGATGGCGACGCCGATTTGAACGGCGGGACGGGGCTGACGGGCAATCCGTACGCCACCATCGTGGGCGGCACCACGCTGACGACCAGCGGTGCGGGCGGCCCGTGGAGCTCGGAGACGGCTTGGAATTGGAACAACAACGGCGGCAGCGGCGGCGGCATCAGCGGGTACGGGATTCCGAGCTGGCAGGAGGGCGTCGCCACCGTGGTCAATCAAGGCTCGGCCGTGTACCGCAATTACCCGGATGTGGCCATGCCGGCGGATGGCGTGTTTCTGATTAGCAAAAACGGCACGTCCGTCGGCTCGGTGGGCGGCACCAGTTGCGCCTCGCCCTTGTGGGCGGGGTTCATGGCGCTGGCCAACCAGGAGGCGGCTTCGCTGCACAATTCGGCGGTGGGTTTCCCCAACCCGGCCATTTATGCCCTGGGCAAGGGGCCTTACGCCGCCTATACCAATTGCTTCCACGACATTGTCACTGGCAACAACGTCAATAGCCAGAACCCCACGCGGTTTTACGCCACCAACGGCTATGACCTGTGCACCGGCTGGGGTACGCCGCGCGGCAGCAATGCGATGGCGGCCCTGGCGGGCAGTGCCACCAGTGATTTCATGTTCTATACGTCCCAGGGCGCATTCGCCATGGTGCGCGGCAGCGTGGCCACCACCACGATTACGGTGGCGGGCATGAACCGGTTCGCCGGCACCGTCAATTTCTCCGTTTCCGGTTTGCCGGCCGGCGTCACCGCCACGATCAGTCCGGCGAGTACGACCAGCTCAAGCCTGTTGAAGCTCACCGTGGGCAATGCCGCCCTGATCGGCACTTATCTCATCAATCTCACGGGCACGTCCGGGGCGCTCACGCATGTCGTTTCGCTCAGCGTTGCCGTCGTGGCGCCGGTTCCCGGGGCCACGCAGCTCAATCTTTCGAGCTATTACAATCGGTACGGAATCTGGACCGACGGCAACTCGCTCGGCGCGGGACTGGACGGCGGCGGATATGCTTACTCGGCCAACCTGCTGGGCACCGCGCCCGGCTGGAACGGAATCGCCTTTACGCTCGGGCCGGCCAATGCCTTGGACGCGGTCAGTTGCACGGGCCAGACCATCACGCTGCCGGCCGGGAATTTCAACTCCCTGCAGCTCCTGGCCACGGCGGTTGACGGCAACCAGCCGGCCCAGACCTTCACGGTGACTTACACGGATAATTCCACGGCGACCTTCACGCAGAGCCTTAGCGACTGGGCGAACCCGCAGAATTACGCCGGCGAATCGGTGCTCGTGAGCATGTCCTATCGCGACACCAGCGGCGGGGGCCGGGATCCGTACACCACCGTGAGATTGTATGGCTACAATTTCACCCTTAACCAAACCAAGACCGTCAAGAGCCTGACGCTGCCCAATGACGGGGACGTGGTGATCCTGGCGGCCGCGGTGGCCAACGATTGGGTCACCGCCGGCATCGCCTCCTATTACAACCGCGCGGGAATGTATTCCGACGGGGCGACGTTCACCAACCCCGCGACCGGCGGAATGGATGGTGTCGGCTACGCTTATTCCGCCAGCCTGTTGACCGGTTCGCAGGTGTGGAGCAACAATCTTTTTGCTTTCGGCCCGGCCAACGCCACCAACGTCGTCAGCGCCACCAATCAAGTCATTCCCCTGCCGGCGGGCAACTATGCGGCGTTGCAAATGCTGGCCACCGGGGTGAATGGCGATCAAACCGTGCAGGATTTTCTGGTCAAATATACCGACGGCAGCGGCACCTATTTCGTCCAGAATCTGAGTGACTGGTATTCGCCGCAGGGGTACAGCGGCGAATCCAAGGCAATGACCATGGGGCATCGCAACAAAAGCGACGGGACGGCCGACAGCCGTACGTTTTACCTGTACGGTTACTCGTTCAAGCTGAACGCCGCCAAGGTGCTCCAGAGCGTCACGCTGCCCAACAACTCCAATGTCATCGTCACCGCCATCAGCCTCGTGCCCAATTGGCCGCCCACGTTCGGGGTCACGCCGTTCACGGAACCCGGCGTGACCGCGGGGCAGAGTTATTCGGTCAATATCGCGACCAACGCGAGCGACCTGAACGGCGATGCGCTGACCTTCGGCAAGGTCAGCGGGCCGGCTTGGCTGGGGGTGTCCAGCGGTGGGGCGCTGTCCGGCACGCCGCTCTCCGCGAACGTTGGGGCGAACAGCTTTGTGGTGAGCGTGAGCGATCCGGCCGGCCTGTCCAACACGGCCACGTTGAACCTGACCGTGCAGCCGGCGCCACCGATCGTTGCGGGCATCAGCAATTCGGCGAGCGCGCTCTCCCTGAATTGGAGCGGCGGCGTGGGGCCTTATCAACTCCAGATGTCCACCAATCTGGCCGCGCCGAACTGGGTGAATGTGGGCAGCCCGGTCAGTTCAACTACGGTCAGCCTTTCGCCGGGGGGGCCGGCGGTTTTCTATCGGGTGGTGGGCCAGTGAACGGCGGTGGCAGCCTCGCCGTTTATAACGTTTACGTGTTATTCTGATATTATATTGTTTACGTTATAATTTCTGTGGCCGCGGAGCGACGTTGGAGATCAGTCAGGAATGTGCAGCAAAAACTTGTGCGGATTTTGCGTCTCACGGCTCAGTTTTCCGGGGATTCGTAAATCCCCAGCGGCCGCCGTAATAGATTCGTTCGTGTCGCTGCTGGGCAACTGAAGGGTTAATGAATTGCGGCGGTTTTTGGAAATGCTCGTAGGCTAGGCGCAACTGCAGCGACGCTTCAACCGGATCCACGCCGCCGGTTCCAGTGCCAAGCCCGGGACACGCCAGCGAATTGATTGGATGACTGGTGGAACGGTTGTGCCGGTGAACAGCGGTCAAAGCAGCCCACAGCGCGAGATAAACATGATCCGTGCTTTGAATATTCATCGGCACGCGCATCGTTGGCGCGTGGGCGACGAACGGGTGCGCTGCCTGGTCCGTCGGAACGATGATGCAGGTTCCGACCGGCTGTTCGCCCAGAAAATCCTCCAGAATCTGCTGCTGAATTCGCTCCATCACGTGGCGGCCGAAAAATCGGACCACGGCCAAGTCCATTCCCGCATCCATCAAGCCGAATGAATTGCCGGCGGTTACGACGCAATCGAAGGACGGCAGGTCTTCAAACCGACCGCAAACCACCTGCACCTCGGGATGAGAGTGAAATTGCCAGCGAGCCACGTCGCAAAATTCGTTGCCGCGGTCTACGATGATTAATCTCATAAGACTAATGACTCCAATACCACTGACTGGCAAATCGAGTATAGAAGAACAAAAATCCAAATTACCCTCAAGTTCAATTAGAGTTCCGTCGCTCCGTTGGACTCCGCAGGTGGCTGGCGGGAAAAGTTGACGTGTACGACGCACGCAACAATAATCCGCATGAATGAACTCAGAACGATTCGATGGGGCGGCGGCTGGCGTGCGCGAAACCGCTGCGCAAATCCGGGGCTTGGGCCGGACGCCCGGGAAGCGTCCGCGCGGGTGGCGGGTCTTCGTGTGGCCGTTCGTTCTGGCGGCGTGTTTTTGGCTGCAACCGAGGCTGATGGCCCAGGATGCCACGGCGGTTGCCGCCACCAATTCGGTCGCCGGCACGCCGGCGGAACAAATCGCCGCGCTGCAATTGGAGCTGACCAACGCCTGGCAGCAGGTCATTCGAATTGTCAACCAGCCGGTCAGGGCGTTTGCCCGACCCGCCAACACGGACATCTCGCGTTACAGCCCGGGCTGGTTTCACCCGGGCGCGTCCACGCCGGATTTCAACACGGTGGACGTGCGCAAGAGCCAGGAGCTGATCTACGCCAACGAGCCCTATGTGACTTCCGACCTGAATCCGGGCATGGTTTTTCTGGGCCCGGAACTGGAGTTCAACGCGATGACGAAATTGTTTTACGTGGACCGGTCGCTTCCCAAGCACAAACTCAGCGAGGCCGAGATGCTGGAAATCAACCGGCTGTACCGGATTATCGGTCATAGCCAGACGGAAATCGCCCGCCTGCGGACGCCGCCGGACGCGGAGGCCGCGGCAGCCAGCCCGGGCGGGACCGATGTGGATCAGGCTGCGCCAGCGGGAATCGTGGGGAGAATCCAGCGTATCCCGCGAGAGAAACGCGCGCTCTACGGCGGCATCGGGATCGGGGCTTTGATCGTGATCGTTATAGCCGGCCGCCTGGCAAAGCGGCGCTCCGAGTAAGCTGCGCCGCATGGCAAAAACGCTCGCAACACGAACTTGGATTCCAAAGGTTTAACGCAAAGTGAAACTGCTCATCATCGCCGATGACGAATTTCTCGGGCCGAAGTTCCCGGATTGTAACGCCGACCTATTGGTTTCATGCGGGGACCTGCCAGAGAATATAATCGTTGAAACAGCAAAACGATGCCGTTGCCGCGAAATACTGGCGGTCAAAGGCAATCGTGATTCCTGGGCGTTTTTTCCCCCGCCCATCCGGGATTTGCACCTCAACCGTTTCCAATTTCGCGGACTGACTTTCGGCGGCTTCTGCGGCTCCTGGAAATTCAAACCGGGAGGCAATTACCTTTTCAAAGACTCCGAGGTGGAGCGACAACTAAAGAACTTTCCGCCGGTGGATGTATTCGTGACCCACAATTCTCCGCTGTTGGTTCATGATCGGGAAGATGATGCGCACTTTGGATTCGCCGCTTTCAGGCATTACCTCCAACGAGCCAAGCCGAAATTCATGCTTCATGGACACCAACATCAAAATGTTGAGAGCATAATCGGTGGCACGCACGTCATTGGGGTCTATGGGCACAGAATGCTGGTCATACCAGACTAAATGATCCGACCAAGATACTCTGACAGGGGTTTGCGACTGCGTGCGTGGAGCGACGTGGTCCATATATTCAAGAATGGCTGCGAACACCAGTTCGCAGCCACGCGGATGGGTCAGCTCAGCAATTCCTGGATCTCGTCCCAATTGAGGGAGCCGGCAAAGGCTTCTTCGTCCTCCAGCGTGGCGGAGATGATTTCGCGTTTGCGATTTTGCAGCGCCAGGATCTTTTCCTCCACGGTGTCGCGCGTGATTAATTTGTAGCTGGTGACGACTTTGGTCTGGCCAATGCGGTGGGCGCGGCCGGTGGCTTGGTCTTCCACCGCCGGATTCCACCAGGGATCGAAATGAATCACCGTGTCCGCACCCGTGAGGTTCAAGCCCACGCCGCCGGCTTTCAAGCTGATGAGAAACACGGGAATCGCCGCGTTGGTCTGAAAGCGCTCCACCACCCCGCCGCGATCCGTCGTCGAACCGTCGAGGTAGCAAAACTCAACGCCTTCTTCATCCAGCCGCTCTTTCAGCAACGCCAGCATGGTGGTGAACTGGCTGAACACGAGCACGCGATGGCCGCCGTCCACCGCTTCTTCGAGCAATTCACTGAACAGGTCGAGCTTGCCGGAAGCGTTCGCGGGATTGACGTTCTCCAGTTTGAGCAGGCGCAAGTCGCAGCACACCTGGCGCAGGCGGAGCAACGCGGTGAGCACCACCATCCGGCTTTTGGCCAGACCTTGCGCGCCGACGGCATCCAACACTTCCTTGCGGCCGGCTTCGATCACCTGCTGATACACACCGCGCTGATCGGGCGTGAGTTCGCAGAAGGACACCTGCTCCAGCTTGGCGGGCAGATCCTTCGCGACCTCCTGCTTGAGGCGGCGCAGCAGGAACGGACGCAATCGCCGCGCGAGCCGCTGTTGCGCCTCGACGTTTTTTTCCTTGGTGATGGGCAGCTCGTAGCGTTCCCGGAAATCCTTCGCCGAGCCGAGGTAGCCGGGCATGAGGAAGTCAAAAATGGACCACAGGTCGAGCACGGAGTTTTCCAGCGGCGTGCCGGTGAGCACCAGGCGATGTTTGGACCGCACCGATTTGACGGCTTGCGCGTTCTGGGTCTGGCGATTCTTGATGTGCTGGGCCTCATCGAGCACGGTGGTATCAAACTCCAAGCCGCGATAGCGGGCGGCATCGCGTCGGAGCAAGGTGTAGCTGGTGATGACGAGGTCGCTGCGCGGAATTTCTGAAAACAGCGCGTGCCGGTCCGGTCCCTGCAGGGCGAGCACTTTCAAGGTGGGCGTGAACTTCTGCGCCTCGGCCTGCCAGTTGAAGACGAGGCTGGTGGGGCAGACAATCAGCATCGGCGCGGCCGCGGGGTTTTGCTGGCGCACGAAGCGCAGCAGCGCGAGCGTTTGCAGGGTTTTGCCCAACCCCATTTCGTCGGCCAGGATGCCGCCAAAGCCGTTCACGCGCAGAAACTGGAGCCACGCCACGCCGTGTTTTTGGTAGGGGCGCAAGACGGACTCCAAATCGCCCAGCGGCGGGCAGTCGAGTTTGGCTTCGCCGCTTTGTTTGGCCGCGCGCTCGCGCCAGGCGGTGGGTGCTTCCACTTTCCACTGGCCGTGCTGGCGCAGGGTCGCCTCCAGGAAGCCCGCCTGCTGGTGGTTGATGCGGTAGCCCTGCGCATTTTGTTGGGGCGAACAATCCAGCAACACCTCTTGCAACTCTTCCACCGCGCCGGTGTCTATCACCGCCAGCTTGCCGTTGGGCAGGCGCGTGTGGTTTTGGCCGGATAACACGAGCCGCTGAATCTCCGCGGCCGAAAACTTTTCGCCGGTGCTGGACGCAAAGACCACGCCCAAATCAAACCAGTGCACGCCCGATGAGGTGATCTGAAAACTCGGCTCGACGCGCTCGAGATTTTTGAGCGTGCGATTTTCCAAATGCTCCGAGAGGGTGACGCTCCATTCTTTCTGGAGCCGGGGAAATTCCCGGGCGAGAAAATTCAGCACGCCATTTTCCCCCGACAACACAATTTTCCCCGCGCCATTCGGGCTGGTAAAACCAACCCGCTGCAAACGATTCAGCGCGGCCCGTTCCGCCGCGAAGTCGCGGGTGGCATAGCGCGTGGGCACTTCCGGATCCGGCAGCCAGATGGCTTCGTCCGGCGCGGTGACGCCGAGCGTCATGATGCGGGCGCCATAGGCGCACTGCACGCGGCCGGTCAGTTGTGCGAGGCCGCCCTGGAGTTCGAGCAGAAAGCGCGGCGCCTGCGGCTCGACGCTGAAATCCTCCAGCCGAAAATTCGCCGCCGTGCCGCCCGCCGCCTGCAGTTGCGGCCACTGCTGGCTGAGAAACACCGGCACTTGCAGGCGCGGCACGCGCACCGGCGATTGAAAGATACCTTGCGCGAAGGACGGCAGCGCCAGCGGTTGCAAGGTGCGGTCGTGCCAGACCCAATCGCCCACGCGAACAAAGGCGGCGAGTTTGCCGGCCAGCGAGAGCACAATTTCGCCGTTCGGTTCCAGCGTGGCGCTCAACGGCAAAGGCAACGGAGTCCGCGTCACCGTCACCGCGTCCGCCTTGCCGAGCGTCAAGTTTTCGTGACCGGCCAGCAGGGGCAAGAGTGCGGCGAAGTCTTTCAATTCCAGTTGGAGGATGGCCGGCGTTTCGCCGCCGGAGAGCGTTTCCAGGTGGTCAATGATGGCGTTGTCGGCGGACGAAAAAGCGTAGGCGCGGCCTTTGGGCAGGGCATTGAGAGGGTTGCGGCCACCCTGCCAGCGGGCCTCCAAAACGAGCATCAGTTTGCCGCGCGCCAGGGCCTGGTCGAAGTTTGGCGGCAGGATGATGCACAGTTCGGCGGGCAAGCCGGCGGCGTCACGTTGCAAGGCGGAGGCCTTGCGGACGGGCGGTTTGGCCGGAACCGCCGCGTGGGCAGTGGGCGCCAAGGCGGCAGCCGATTCCTTGCGCTGAGTCTGCAGCCAGTGCAATCCCACCGCCACCACATGGGCGCAGATCTGCCCGCTCTGGCGCGCTTCGCGACAGGTGCAGAGATTTTCGATGTCGATCTCGCCCTTGATGACGAGGGAAGCGCGAAAGAAAATCTCCCCCACGCGCACCACGCCGCGCAGCAAGGGGGGCGACCAATTGGAGCTGACCACTTGACCCTGGGCCAGGTAAGCGCGCGCTTGTTTCACGGCTTGCCAGCCGGCGACGTCACTGAAAAATTTGTCCGTAAGTTCGACCGACATTCGGATCAGTATGCGGGTGGCAATGGCGGCGGTTCAAGGAAACACGGAGGAACGGAAAAGCGCCCCCGGCGCCGGCGGTTGGCTAACGGAATAAGCGTGCAAGCTGGGGGTGAGTTCCGCCTTTACTGGACTCTTGCTTAAGCGAGCCGAAAGCGCTTAATTGAGGCAACCTTCACACCGAAATCATGAACATTCCAACTTTCTCCATCCGGCTATTGCTGGGAATTGCGATGATAGGCACCCTGATCGTACCAGGGGTCCGCGCCGAAAATGGGAAGGCCGCCCGTCCCGACCTGACTGGGGTGGCGCAGGACGAGGCTGGCAAGCCGGTTACCAATGCGATGGTTTTTATTTACACGGCTGCACCGAAACACGGGCCGAGCACGTTTTGCCCGTCCTGTTACGCCGATTGCCGAAAACATGCGGTCACAGACGCGCAGGGCAAGTTTGCCATTGCGAGCCTGGATCCGGATTTGGTGTTTCGCGTGCTGGTTGCTGGCGGTGGCTGGGAGCCGCAATTCGTTTCCAAGGTTGATCCGGCGGCCAAGCCTCTCACCATTACCCTCAAGTCGCAAGCGGCCGTCGAATCAGCGGACCGCGCGCTGCTGGGCCGCGTTGTGGATGCTGATGGCAAACCGGTGACCGGCGCGGTCGTAAGCATCCGCGGGATCACGCGCGCCCAGGGAACACAGTTCGGCGGCAATGACGACGTTGATCAGGTGGCGGTGAGCGACGCCGACGGGAAGTTTCGCATCACCAGCCGCAAGCCGTTTGATGCCGCCGGCGTGGACGTGGAAGCGCGCGGATTGGCGAAGGGGATCTTTCAAAGCCTGGCCACCGGCGGGGAAGTTCATACCTTGAAAATGACCGCGGGCGCGACACTCAAAGGCCGCGTGGTTGAAAACGGCAAGCCGCTGGCCGGCGTGGAAATGAACGTGTCCGGCGCGAACCGGGAATCCTCCGTGTTTGTCGGTGATTTCTCCATCGCCACCGATGCCGATGGAAACTTTCTTTTCGCCAATCTGCCGCCGCGTACGGAATATGTTCTGTGCGGCACGATGGATTCGCTGGGCGAACGCGGCTGCATTCCGGCGAAAAATGTCCGCGCGGGAGACGACAGCGAGTCGAGTGATGTGGGCGACTTGGAAGTGCGGCCGGCCTTTATGCTGGCCGGGCAAATCCGGCTGACGGATGGCAAGCCGTTGCCGGCGCACGAACACGTGCAGTTGAGCCGGGAAGGTCCGTGGGACAGCGCGCAAATAGAGACGGACGAAGCGGGACGTTTCAAATTCGTCGGCGTGCCCCCGGAGCAAGTCGGTATCACGGCGCGTGTGCCGGGCTATCGTTTGTCGCTGCGCAATGCCAGCCTGGACCTGTTCAACTCGTTTCAACTGATTGGCCGGATGGTCACCAACAAGATGGATCTGGTTCTGGAATTTGAGCCGGGCAAAGATCGCGGGCGGGAGGACCAGGATTGGGAATCAGCCAATGTCCTGCGCCAGGAACCGCTACGCGGCGCGGAAGGCGGGGGCACGCCGCCGGCGGATGCCATCAAAGTCACCGGGACGGTGGTGGACGCTGACACTCAAAAGCCGTTGCCGGCATTCACGGTGACTGAGGGCAGGAAAAACTCATACAGCGACCGGATCAACTGGCTGCTCACCCGCGAGAGCGCGCAAAGCAACGGCGTATTCACGGTTTATTTGAGCCGCCGGCCGCAGTCGCCACCCGCCGTTTCCATCGCCGCCGACGGTTATGTTCCAAAAAATTCCGGCCCGATCACCACCGGGGAAACGAATTTTGCGTTTGCGCTCAAAAAAGGAACCGGGCCGTCGGGAGTGGTGCTGTCCACGGACGGTCAGCCGGCAACCAATGTCACGGTGTATCTGGCGGACGCAAACCGGAACGGCGTTTATGTCGGCGAGGCCGAGAAAATGGTCGTGCGCGAAAATATTTATCCCGGCACGCGCAAAACGCAGACGGACGGCGCGGGGCATTTCTCCTTCCCGGCGCTGCCGGATGCTTTCTCCGTTCTCGTCATCGACACGAATGGTTTTGCCGAAGTCCGCGCTGGTGATTTGGAAACGAACGCGGCAGTGCGGCTGCAAAAATATGCGCGGGTGGAAGGGCAGTTGCTGATTGGCACGCGCCCGGGCAGCAATGAGACCGTAAACCTCGGCCGGGCTTTCATTCCCTACGCCAGCTATCCGCGCGATTTTCCCGCGCTGAGTCTTTATTTGAGCACGCGCACGGATGCCGACGGCAAATTTGTTTTCGAGCGCGTGCCGCCCTTGGTCGTTGAAATTTGTCATTCGCCAAAAGTTCGCGACGGCCAGAACGGAGTCATTCCGGAGTCCCAAACCACCGGCTTGGTGCTCACGCCCGGCGAGACGCGCCAAGTTACCGTCGGCGGCAGGGGGCGAGCCGTCATCGGCCAGTTGGCCGTCACCGGATACGACGGCCAAATCAATTACCGGGCTGACGTGCAAACGATTGAATCCATCGTGCCGCCGCCCGATGGGCTGCCGGACCTGTCCGCCATTTCCGCCGAGTTCTCGGTGAAGTTGCACTCGTTAGACAGCGACGACGCGCGCAAGGCTGCGATGGATGAACATCAGAAAAAATGGGACGCGGCCCTGAAAGCAACGCGCGACTTTTACCAAACCGAGGCGGGGCGGCAGTATTATTTTTCAAAACATCGTTACGCGTTGAATTTTTCCCCGGACGGCGCGTTTCGCATCGAGGATGTGCCCGGTGGAAAATACAATTTGCGGATTGAACTGCATGAGTCCGGCGGCAGTCAGCCGTTTAATCAGCCGCTGATCGGCACGGTGACCAAGGAAATCATTGTGCCGGACTCTCCCGGCGGTCGCAGCGACGAGGCATTTGATTTGGGTGCGCTGGAGATGACTGCGCGGCACAGCTTAAAAGCCGGCAAGCCGGCACCGGATTTTGCCGTCAAAACCCTCGACGGCCTACCCCTGAAACTCGGCGACTACAAGGGCAAGGTTTTGCTGCTGGATTTCTGGGCGACTTGGTGCGGCCCGTGTGTGGCGGAAACACCGTCTCTTAAGGCCGCTTGGGACGCGTATAAAAATGATCCGCGCTTTGCCATGGTCAGCTTGAGCCTTGACCCGGAAGTGACGGCGCCGCGTAAATTTGCCGCCAAAAATGACATTGGGTGGACGCAGGGTTTTTTGGGCGAATGGTCCAAGAGCGACGTGCCGGAGCGCTTTGGCGTGGAGGGCATTCCGGCGATTTTCCTCATCGGTCCGGACGGTAAAATCATCGTCCGGGATTTGCGCGGCGAAGCCATCAAAACGGCGGTGGCCAGCGCACTACAGCATTAACGACGACTCGGGGAACATCTGAGAAGCGCGACTCTTTCCGGGGCTAAATCACTGTGTGCAGTGCGGCCGGCTCACCGGTTAACTTCGATTATGCAACGAGCCAATTTAGGGAAATCAGGGGTCTAAGCGCCCTCGGGCTGACCCAGAAGCACGTCAGCCGGAATGCGCAGTCCTCCGACCAAGGACCGAATCATCTTCAGGCTAAGCCTCCGTTGCCCAGAGAGGACCTCCGAGACCCGGCTGCGACTGCCCAGAAAGGGGACCAAGTCCTTCGGTTCAAGCCCCTGCTGTTCCATGCGGAATCGAATTGCGGCAACCGGGTCGGGTTTCGCTATGGGATAAGCTCTGTCCTCATAATCGTGAACGAGCAGCGCCAGCAATTCCAATTCGTCGCCCTGTGGAGTGTTGCGCTTGGCGTCCATCAGCTTTTCAATTCTCGCCAATGCGGCCTCGTATTCAGATTCAGTTTTAATTACTTTCGGCTTGATCATATCATTTCAACGTTGATGCCATCATATTCCCGGTGGGTGCCGACGAATCGGACATAGACGATCGCAAATTCATAGTTAATCTTAACCACCAGGCGGTATTTGTTTCCACAAATATTGAAAACCACGCGGCCGGCTTTCAAAATACTCGCACTGCCGTATTTTTCCTTCACTTGAGCCGGATCCGCCCACTGGGCGGCTTCAGCTTCGTGAAACCAGGCGGCCAACTCGGCGCCTGCTTCAGGAAAACGTTTGGCAAAAGCACGCAGTGGCTTTCTCGATATTACGCGCATAAACATTCCACGGCTCATGGCCATTGGCAAGTCGAATGTTCCCATTTTGGGAACATCTTTGTCCAGGAAAAAAACCGCTGAAAAAATGGCCAGCCGGGAATGATTCGCGGGCCTTCACCCTCCCATCGGGAGTATGGAAATAGCAGTAATAAAACCGTCTTACCGGCTTTTGTGTGAGTTGGCCTTAAGCCGGGCGGCGTAAGCTTTCTCTTTCAGCTTCGCTGACGCCAGCGCCGGCGTGTTTGCCACCCCGGACGCTTCGGTGGCGGTCAATTCCTGCCCGTTCACTTCCAAGAGAACCGCCGCCACCATGAAGCCGGTCCGGTCGTTGCCGTCGAGGGAAGGATGATTACGCGGGAGAGGTTCCCGATTACACCATGATCCTGATATAACATGGCTGGCTGGGCGCGGGTCAGCCAATAAGTGTTGCCTCGCGGATAGACTCCCCCTATGTTTTTGAACGCTGACGATCCCGCGCGACACGCCGCAGGAACGGCTGGACCGGTTGAGCGAGGCAGTGGATGAAACGGTCGCGGCGGCGGGCGGAAACAATTCAATGGAACCGCCGAAGGCCGGGCCGAGCCCGGCGGAATCAGGTTTGGTGGCAGCGAAGAGTCAAGCGCTGCGGAGCGGCGTCACGCTTTCCCTGCCGTGGAATTTCAATTGAAAAACATTATCGCACTTTTATTTTCGTCCTGTCTTTCGCTGGCGGCGGCGGAAACCATTGATCTTTCGGGACGGTGGAGTTTTCAACTTGATCCGCAAGACCAGGGCGTGGCCTCAAATTTTGTGGCGCAGCCCTTCGCGGATTCGATTCACCTGCCGGGGACCACTTCGGAGGCTGGCAAGGGCCAGCCACTGGCCTTGCCGGCCGTGCTCCCGGATCTTCCCTTGGAAAATCTGGACCTTAAGCGCGGATTGACGTTTGGGCGGGACAAGGCGGCGCTCGAAAATTCCCCGCTGGCGCATTTGTATCAGCGATTTTCCTATGTCGGGCCGGCGTGGTATCGGCGCACGGTGGAGATTCCCCGAGGCTGGACGAACGAGGACGTGCAACTGGTATTGGAACGGGTGATGTGGAATTCGCGGGTCTGGGTCAACGGCCAGGGCATGGGCGCGCGCAACAGTCTCACCACGCCGCACAGCTACGAAATTGGCGCGGCCCTCAAGCCCGGAGACAATGAAATCGTCATCCGGGTGGACAACCGGCGGCAATTGGAAATCGGCAACCCCCACGCCTATACGGACGAGTCCCAGACCATCTGGAACGGCATCATCGGCCGGCTGGCGCTGGAAGCCCGCCAGAAAATCCGGATTGACCGCCTGAAACTGCGTCCCGATCTCGAACGCCACGGCGTCGAGGTCACCGTGCAAACCCACAATGGAAACGGACGCGAAGCCCGGACGGTCCTTGCGCTGCAGGCCGCGCCGGAAGGTTTCAAGGGCCGGCCGCTGCCACTTTGGCAAGCGGCGATCGTCCTGCCGGCCGGCGACAGCGAACAAGAAGTGTTCTATCCGATGGGGACGAACTATGAATTATGGTCGGAATTCAACCCGAAATTATATCGGGTGCAGGCGTCATTGGCGGGCGGGAGCACCCGGTCCGAGCTGGCCGGCCAGTTTGGGATGCGCGCGTTTAGGGCGAGCGGCGGCAGCCTGGCCATCAATGGCCAGCCGGTATTTTTGCGCGGCACGGTCAATTGCTGTGAATTTCCGAAGACTGGTTATCCGGACATGACCGGCCGCCAGTGGGAAAAAATATTCCTCACCGTGAAGGCGCATGGATTGAACCATGTTCGCTTTCATACTTGGTGTCCACCCGCGGCGGCGTTTGAACTGGCGGACCGGCAGGGCCTGTATCTGGAAGTGGAGCTGCCGGATTGGAGTTTCAAGCTGGGCCAGGACCCGGCGGTGACGGAATTTTTCCGGGAGGAAGGCGAGCGCATGATTCGGGAGTACGGCAACCACCCGTCCTGGGTCATGTTCACGATGGGGAACGAGTTGAAAGGCGACTATGCCGTGCTCGACGAATTGGAAACCCATTTTCGCACCATTGATCCGCAACTGCTCTACGCCAGCACCACCTATCCCTCCTCGCCGCGCGGCAAAGTGCCCGGACCGGCGGACGACTATTACATCTCGCAGGACACAAAACTGGCCCGCGCGCGCGGCCAGGACATTTTCAATGACACGATTCCCAACACGGAATCCAATTTCGAGCGGGCGGTTTCCTGCATCGGCGTTCCGTTCATCAGCCACGAGGTCGGGCAATATTGCGTCTATCCGGACCTCGCTGAAATCCCGAAGTACAAAGGCGTGCTGCGGGCGGTGAATTTTGAGGCCATCCGCAAGGATTTGGAAAAGAAAGGGCGGCTGGCCGAGGCGGCCGCCTATACCCGCGACTCCGGCGAGCTCGCCGCGCTGCTTTACAAGGAAGAGGTTGAACGCGCCTTGCGGACCCCGCAGCAGGCCGGCTTGCAATTGCTCGAGTTGAACGATTTTCCGGGGCAGGGCACCTCGACGGTGGGATTGCTGGATGCCTTTTGGGACAGCAAGGGGCTGATCGAGCCGGCGGCGTTCCGGAAATTTTGCGCCCCGGTCGTGCCCCTGCTGCTCCTGCCCAAGAGGGTTTATCAAAATGACGAAGCGTTTGATGCCGGCGTGGAATTCGCCAATTTCGGGCCGGCGCCCATCAAGAATAAAACCATCGCCTGGAAGATTTGCGCCGGCCGCCAAGAGCTCGGGAGTGGCGCGATCCCGGCGCCGTGCATCGGACTTGGCCACGGCGTGGAACTGGGGCGCATCCGGCAGTCATTTTCCGCCGTGACCCGGGCGGCGGAAGTCAAAGTGATGCTGGGAATCCCCGGCACCGGCATCGAAAATGATTGGAGCGTGTGGGTTTTTCCGCGCCCGGAACCGATGGCCGCCCCCGCCGACGTGGCCATTTTCCAGGCCGCCACCGGGTCATTTTACCAGGCGCTGCGGGATGGCAAACGGGTGCTCCTGCTGCCGGCGCGGGCCGGGGTGTCGGGGCCGCTGGCGGCACAATTCACGCCGGTCTTCTGGAATCCGGTGATGTTTCCCAACCAGCCCGGCTCGATGGGCGCGATGATTGAGGCGCGGCACCCGGTGTTCGCGGAATTCCCGACCGATCCGTGGACGAACTGGCAGTGGTGGGAATTGTTGCACCGTTCCTTTGCGATCAATCTCGAGGCCGTGCGGGGAAAAGTTGAAATGCCCCTGCGGTTCGTGGACAGATTCGACCGCAACGCCCTGCCCGCCGCGATCTTCGAAGCCCGGGTTGGCGCCGGGCGGCTGCTCGTCTGCACGCTGGACCTCAACCGCCAGCTCGATGAACGGATCGCCGCCGCGCAATTGCGCCGGAGCATTCTTGATTACCTGGCGGGCAAACAATTCCAGCCGCATAACGAGTTGACTCCCGCAGACCTGGAAAACTTATTCCGCCCGGCGCCGGCCGGCGGCGCCGCGGTTTCCGCGACGGAACCTCCCGCCGCGATGCCGGGCGGGACTGCCCCGGCGTTTTAAGCGAGCACATGGTTCGGACTTAATCCCCGATTTCGTTTGCTCTATCAAGGTCACGCGGGCCGCCGGTAAAAATCGTTCCAGGCGGCCGAATCAGCGAATTATCCATGTGAATCATCATTTTCGCCATATCTGAACCGGGGGGGACATCCTATAATAAAATCATTAAACCTGACTGGCCAGCCTGCGACCAATGATAGCAGGGCAGTGGTGTGAATTTCTTTTGTCATTAGATGGCGTTTGGGCGCCTCACGAGAGGTCTCGTTCGGTGTTAATTTGCCGGCGGCAACCGGCCCCAAGCGCAACACGAATCAAAACGGCGGCAAGTGAATTAAACGATCTCTAAAAGCTTGAAAACAAACTCCATCCTAACCGTTGTCGCCGCATTTTTTTGCGCCCGCGCCCTCGTCTATGCCGATCCGGGTCAGCCAAGCGGGTCAGAGTCGAACGCCATCGTGGCCGCCGCCAGGCCGATTGAAGCAGACGTGTTGCTCACGCCGCTCCCGCCCCAAGAACCGCGCATCAACGGGCCGGAAGTGTATGGCGTGCGTCCGGGTTCGCCGTTTCTCTATCGGATTCCTTGCACGGGTGAGCGGCCCATCTCTTTTCGCGCCCAGGGCCTGCCCAAAGGACTGACGCTTGATTCAGCCAGCGGCATCATCACCGGCAGTATCGCGAATCCGGGGACGAATCGCGTGACATTGCTTGCCAAGAACGCGTTCGGCAAGGCCAAGCGCGAATTCCGCATTGAAGTCGGAAATAAACTTGCGCTGACGCCGCCGATGGGCTGGAACAGTTGGTATATCTATTACCACCACGTCACAGAAACGGCGATGCGCAAGGCGGCCGATCAGATGATTGCCTCCGGCATGGCGGACTTTGGCTATCAATACGTGAATTGCGATGATTGTTGGGCGATGCAATCCGGCTCGAAGGACCCCGAGGTCGGCGGTCCGCCGCGTGACGCCAGCGGCCAATTGCTGCCGAACAAGCGTTTTCCCGACATCAAAGGCATGGTGGGTTACATCCACGCGAAAGGACTCAAGGCCGGCATTTACACTTCGCCCGGTCCAGCGACGTGCGCGGGTTTTGAAGGGAGCTGGCAGCACGAGGCGGAGGACGCCCGGACGTTTGCGGATTGGGGTTTTGATTTTCTGAAATACGACTGGTGCAGCTACTCGGAAAAGAGCGGCGACCGCACGCTGGAAAACCTGAAAAAGCCGTATCAACAAATGTGGGACGAGCTGCAAAAGCAACACCGCGACATTGTTTTCAACCTTTGTCAATACGGCATGGGCGAGGTGTGGAAATGGGGCGGGGACGTTGGCAACTGCTGGCGGACGACCGACGACTTGGGCGCCGCGCGGGGCACCCAACTGCCCGGATTTTACAGCATCGCCTTCAGCAACGCGAGGCATTGGCAATATGCCCGGCCCGGCGCGTGGAATGATCCCGACTACATCCTCATTGGCTGGATTGGCACCAACCACGGCAAAAACTTCAAGCGGACGACGCTCACGCCCAACGAGCAATACAGCTACATGAGCCTGTGGTCGCTCATGGCGGCGCCGCTGGTTTTTAGCGGCGACATGACCCAACTGGACGCCTTCACGCTGAACGTGCTTTGCAACGCCGAAGTCATCGCCGTGGACCAGGATCCGCTCGGCAAGCAGGCCAGAATTTTGCGCCAAACGCCCGAGGAACTGGTATTGGTCAAGGAACTGGAAGACGGCTCGCAAGCGGTGGGATTGTTCAACCTTTCGGCGGAGCCGCGAACAATTGCGGTTTCGTGGACTGACCTTGGCCTCAGGGGGAAACAAGCCGTCCGCGATGTCTGGCGGCAAAAGGAAATTGGGGCGTTTGACCAGACCTTTCAAGCTGAAGTTCCCCGCCATGGCACGGCGTTGGTGCGGGTGCAGCCGAAATAATAAACTCCCGCCACCCATGCGATGCCATCAGTAAAACCGGAATCCCCCAGTTTGAACGCCGGGCTGAACTTCGGTTGCCTTGGGCGGGTTTGCGGTTTCCCTTGCTTATGAAAACTCCCTCGCGCTGGTTGCGGTTCCAATCCATCACGGGCACCGGCTGGGTGTGGTTCTGGCTGGGGTTGCTGGTGGCGGCGACCGCCGTTCGGGGCGCGGAAACGAATTCGGCCGCACCGCAAATCAAATTGATTGCGCCGGGCATCTGGCGGGTTCGTTTCGGGACGCCCGAAGAATTTACGCCCACGCATTTTCGCAGCGCGGAGATGGACGCTGCGGACCTGGCGAAAATGCCGGCGGGCCAGCCGCTGCCGCAGGACGTGACGGCGATTTCCTTTCAGGTTTCCGAGCGGGGCTGTGCCTTGCGGTTGCCGATGAAGCCCGGTGAAAACCTATACGGCTTCGGTCTTCACACGGAACTGTTCAACATGACCGGCCGCAGCATATTCCTCAAGCCGACCGACAAACCGGAAAATGACCTGGGCGAATCGCACGCGCCCGCGCCGTTTTACGTCTCGTCGCAGGGCTACGGGGTGTTCGTGGACACGGCGCGATTCGCCACCTTCCAAACGGGGAATGTTTCGCCGGCGGGCAGTCCGGAGGAGATAAGCGAGGGAGGAATTCAAACCAGCACGACCGAGCTTTATCGCGCCCGCCCGCACCAGACGAAAGCCATGCTCGTGGACGTGCCGGCGGCCAGGGGAGTGGACGTCTATATTTTTGCCGGGCCGGCCATGCTCGACGCGGTGGAGCGTTACAATCTGTTTTCCGGAGGTGGCGCGCTGCCGCCGTGGTGGGGCCTGGGCATGCACTATCGCGGTTTCACCAAATACGGCGCGGCCGAGACGCTTGCCCTGGCCGCGCGCATCCGCGACGCGCACATGCCTTGCGATGTCTGGGGCGTCGAGCCGGGCTGGCAGGCCAAGGTTTACCCCTGCTCGTTCGTTTGGGACACCAACCGCTTTCCCGACCCGGACGGTTTTCTCCAAAAGATGGGCGGGATGAATTACCGGATGAATTTCTGGGAACATGCCTTCACGGACTCGTCGTCGCCAATTTACGACGAACTCAAACCGTGGTCGGGGAATTATCTGGTTTGGAACGGGCTGGTGCCGGATTTCGCGTCGCCGCCGGCGCGGAAAATCTTTCTGAAACAGAACCACGCGGCGTTGTTCGACCGGAAGGTGGCAAGCGTGAAGCTGGACGAATGCGATTACCAGCCCGACTCGCCAACGCCCTGGTCGTTTCCGCTGGCCACGAAATTCCCTTCCGGCTTGGATGGCGAAGTGATGCACTCACTGTTCGGCCTGCTTTATCAGCAAACCATGTGGGAGCCGTATCAGCAAAAAGGGCTGCGCACCTGGGGCCTGGTGCGCAATTCGCACGCGCTGGCGGGCCCGCTGCCGTATGTTCTTTACAGCGATTCCTATGACGCGCGGTGCTATGTGCGCGGCCTGGCCAACGCGGGTTTCAGCGGCCTGCTCTGGGACCCGGAAGTGCGGATCGCCGATTCGGTTGAGGATTTTTACCGCCGGCTGGAAGTGGCGGTGTTTTCCCACGAGGCGGTGATTGATTCCTGGTATATCCCGAATCCCCCCTGGGACCAGGTGAATCGCAAGAAAAACGAACGCAACGAGTTCATGCCCGACCGCGCTGCCGTGGCCGACCACGTCCGGAAAATATTGCAACTGCGGATGAGTTTCATTCCCTATCTTTACTCCGCGTTCAACGAGTATCACACCGCCGGCAAGCCGCCGATTCGCGCGCTGGTTTTGGACTGGCCGAAGGATCCCAAGGTCCGCCAGCTTGACGACCAATTCATGTTTGGCGATTCGGTGCTGGTGGCGCCGATGTTTGCCGGTGAAAGCAACCGCACGGTTTATCTGCCCGCCGGCGATTGGTATGATTTTTGGACGCACGCGAAAATCACCGGCGGCAAAACCATCGTGGCCACCAACGGCATCGAACAGGCTCCGCTGTTTGTAAAAGGCGGCACCCTGCTGCCCCTGGCCGAGCCGGTGGAGTTCATCAGTCCCGACACCTGTCTCAATATCACCGTGCAGATGGTGGGCGACCGGCCTGCGGACTTCACGCTTTACGAAGATGACGGCACAACCACGGCTTACGCCAAAGGCGAACAAAACCGGATTCAACTTCATGCGGACGGCGAGAACCATTCAGCGCGCCGCGCCGGCGGCTACCACGGACCGGAGCGCTATAAGGTTACCGCTTGGAAACAGTTTTGACGAAGGTGGCAACTCCGCAGGCACGATGAACATGTTTCGTTTGGCCAGTCCGATTCGTAGCCTCAGCGGTGGCTGGTGGATGGGCCTGGTGGCTCCAGCGGCCACTGCCGCGGATCTGACTCGGGACGCAGCGCCGGCGGCCGGCCGGCCCGGGCCGAATGACGGCAACGGAGGCGCATGAAAATGAAAGCAATGGCCAACCGGCTTCTGGCGGGGGTTCTGGCGGCATTTTGCTGCTCCGTCGGAAACGCGCAGATCATCTATTCCCACGTTTTCAATGGGGGGCCGGTGAACCTTAACGGAACGGCGCCCGAGGTGGCCAACAGCCTCTTCGGCGGCACCAATACGGCAACTTGGAAGGATGCGTTGGGAGTCAATGACACCAATGCCTTTTTCGCAAACGGCACCGTTGGCACCGCACAAGGAGATAGCCTCACTCTGCCATTCAAGCCCCAATCCGGTCATGTTTACACTTTGACAGCTTCGCTGACCTTCACCGGCAACCCGGGTAACTGGGTCGGTGTCGGCTTTGCGCAGAGCAACGCAGTCAATGTGGCGGTGGGCAACGGGCGGTTTTCAGACGGCGGGGTAAATGGCTATGATTGGATGATCCTGACGGAATCGAGTGGGAACGTGCAGTGTTTTCTGGGACCCCATGGAACGGGGCAGATTTTCAATCAAAATGGCTTTTTCACCCCTGGCGCCGGAACCCATACCGAGACGGTGGTATTGGATACGACGGGGACGCAATGGGTGATCGCCTTTTATGTTGATGGTGTCCAACTGGGGACGGACTATACCTATGGCACCAATCCGACAATCGGCGCAGTGGGGATTACGCAGACCGCTTTGACTGCTCCCGCGGCTTTCTGCTGGAATAATTTGACGCTGTCCGTCAACCCGCTGGAAATCACGCAACAACCGGCATCGGCGGCGGTGGCAGAAGGCAGTGCCTTCACCAACACGGTTGGGGTGACAAGCGCCGCGCCGCTCTCCTACCAGTGGTTCACCAACGGCGTGCCCATCGGCGCGGCCACCAATGCCTCCTTGATCATCAATCCCGTGCCCCTCAGCGCCGCCGGCACCAATTACTATGTGATCGTGACGAACACTTACGGTGCGGTCACGAGCGCGGTGGTGAGCCTGACCGTACTGACCGATGCAATGACCACCGCAACCAGCCAACTGACATCGCCGGATGGCCGCCTGGTGTTGACGTTCGCCGTCAGCAACTTTGATGGCTCGATGTATTGTCCAGTCTATGGCTTGACTCGCGACGGGCAGGCGCTCATCACCACCTCCAAGTTGGGGCTGACTTTTGGCAGCGGCGGTCTGTTGCAGAATTATTTGTCCGTCTCCAACGAAATGACCAGTTCAAACAACAGCACTTGGCAGCCGGTTTATGGGGAAAAAAGTTCGATTTGCGACAACTATAACGAGCTGGTGGTGAACTTGCAGGAACGCATCCCGCCCGGCCGCGGGTTGCAATTAACTTTCCGCGCTTACGATGAAGGCGTGGCCTTCTGCTACACGATTCCATCGCAAACCGGATTGGCGGGAGCGACCAACCTGACCGAGCAAACGGAATTTCGCTTTGCGGCCGACTATCCCACCTGGGCCACTTACACGGCCCAGGGCGTATATTCCCCGACCACCATCAGCGGCATTATCACCGGTTGTGAGCGGCCGTTGACGGTGGCGCTGGCCACCAACTTGTATGTGGCTCTCGGCGAAGCCGGGCTGGTGGATTTTTCACGGATGAAGTTTGCCCCGCTTTCAGGAAAATCCTACAGCCTCGTCAGTTGGCTCGACGGTCCGGTCACCAATGCCGTGCCATTAACCACGCCCTGGCGATTCATCATGGCCGCCGACAGTCCCGGCCAGCTTTTGGAAAACGACTTTTTCGTCTTGAACCTCAACGCTCCCGGTGTCCTGACGAACACTTCCTGGATCCAGCCGGGCAAAGCGATTCGCTCCGGGCTGACAACGCAGAGCGGCGAGGCTTGCGTGGATTTTGCCGCCCGGCACCACCTGCAATACATTGAGTTTGATGCCGGCTGGTATGGGCCGGAAAATACGACTCCGGTCGCCACCAACGTCACCAGTTCGCTGAACCTGCCGGGCGTGATCAGCTATGCCGCCGCGAACAACGTCGGCGTCATCCTATACGTCAACTGGCTGGCGATGACCAATGAATTGAACCTGCTGCCGCCGCTGTATCATGCTTGGGGGGTGAAGGGCATCAAGTATGGCTTTGTCAGCGTCGGGCCGCAGCCGTTCACCGAGATGGTGAACGAAGCCGCGCGCATCTGCGCCAGCAATCAGATGATGCTGGAAGTGCACGATGAATTTCGCCCGTCCGGTTACACGCGGACTTATCCCAATTTCATGACCGTGGAAGGCATTCTGGGCGACGAAAGTACGCCCACCGCCACCCAGGATACGACGTCGCTCTTTTCGCGGTTGTTGGTTGGCGGGGCGGATCACACCGTCTGCTATTTTGACCCGCGGGTGACCAATAATTGGAGTTATGCCTACCAACTGGCCAAAGCGGTGTGTTTTTACAGCCCATGGCAATATCTTTACTGGTACGACAGCCCCACCAACGCCAGCGGGTATGTGGCGGGCGGCAACGATATGATCACCGAAGTGCCGGAAATGGAATTTTGGGATTATATGCCGACGGTTTGGGATGAGACGCGGGTATTGCAGGGCAGCATTGGCCAATACGCCATCATCGCCCGGCGCACGGGCACGCAATGGTTCATCGGGGCCGTGAACGCGAATTCAACGCGCACGTTCAACGTGCCGCTGGATTTTTTGCCGCCGGGCCAAAAATACAGTGAGAACGTCTATTCGCAAGATTCATCGGTGCCAACGCGCACGCATGTCCGCATTGACCGTTACGTGGTGGATTCCACCGGAACGCTGAGCATAACCTTGGCCGCCTCGGGGGGCGAGGCTGTCCGCCTGCTTCCCGCCAATCCCCCGGCCATCCAGTCACTGGCGCAACTGCCGGGCGGCGGATTGGGCCTGACGATTACGGGGATGGTGAGTTTGCCATATTCACTTTGGACCAGCCCCGACCTCGCGCTGCCCGCCACCAATTGGACATTGTTGAGCAGGGGATTGCTTACCAACAATTCATTTCTGTGGAACGACCCGCTCACGCTGACGCAGCGTTTCTACCGGTGTTCGACGCCATGATCGCGGCGGTTGTGAGCCCCTCTCGGCGGCCGGCGGGGCGTTTCACGCGGCCACCTTGGCGAAAGCTAAAACATGAAACAAGCAATGAGAAAGTTATTATTGGCGGGAACGATGTTGGCCTTCGGGTGTGCCCTCGGCAGCGCGCAGCTCATCTATTCCAACTGCTTTAACGGCAGTCCGACGGCGTCGCTTAACGGAACCGCGCCGACGGTGGCCAACAGTCTGCTCGGGGGCAGCAGTGCCGCGTCCTGGACTTGCACTTATACCAACATGGCGGGTTCCGCCACGGTTTTTCAGAACGGCACCATTGATACCAACGCAAGCTGCGCCCTGCTGCCCTTCACGCCGCAGCCCGGCTGCGTTTATTTGATGACCGCTTCACTAACCATCCCGTCCGGCATGCCCAACTGGGTGGCGCTGGGGTTCACGCAGTCCGCCATCCAGACGAATAATGCGAATGGAACGGTCTCGCGGTTTACTGACAATCCCCCGGGCGGCTATGCGTGGATGGGGATAAGAGCCAATACCGCCCAAGGCGTGTATGGGGGGAGAGGCACGGGATCATCGCTGGGCAATACCACCGTGATTCCTTCGGGAACCAACAATTTGACAATTGTTTTAAACACGGCGGGCCCACAATGGACGGTGTCGGCATATTTGGGCGGCAC
The DNA here is from genome assembly GCA_964532525.1 of uncultured Bifidobacteriaceae bacterium. Lineage (GTDB taxonomy): Bacteria > Verrucomicrobiota > Verrucomicrobiia > Limisphaerales > UBA11358 > UBA11358. Next base: position 251,436 of record CAZHIM010000001.1, on the reverse strand, counting down.
TATCACGGGCACCAACATCATTGGCGGCACGCCCATGGGCACCAATTTCGCGTATGGCGCGAATCCGCCGATTGCGTTCGCCGGGATTGGCCAGACCGGTTTTGCCGGGCAGTCCGTCGGCGGAATTCAATGGAACTATTGGACGCTTTCGGTCACGCAGGTGCCGGCGGTTACCAACAGCTACTGGGTGGCGCCGGCGGCGACGGGTGCCGGCGACGGGTCATCTTCGGCCAATGCGGCGGCCTTTCTCAATTACAGCTTTTGGTCCAAGATCCAAAGTCAGCTTCACTCCGCCAGTGTCAGCGTCAATCTGCTGAGCGGAACCTATTATCAGGGCATGCTGGGCTTCACGAACATGGGCAATCCGTTGCACCGGCTCACGCTGCAAGCCGTGAATCTTTACGGGCCGGTTTTCACCGCCGAGATTGGCACCCTGGTGTATCTTACCGGTTCGCAGAATATCAAATTCTGCGGCCTCACTTTTACCGGCCCGGCCCAATATTGGGGCATTGAATGCGCGCCGAATGGTCTCAATCCGTGCCGGAATCTGGAGTTTTCATACTGCCAGCTCATCAATCTGACCAGCGCCTATTACGGCGCCCTCGGCGTGGTGAACGGCACCCGGGACATCCTGGTGGACAACTGCACCTTTACCAATGACACCGCCGGGGTCCATCAACACATGATTTACGCCTCGCACGACATCGTGGGCGTGGTGGCGACCAACTGCCTGTTCCAGGATTGTGGGGCGGACTATGTGCGGTTCCGGGACGATTCGGAGTATTGCGTGGTGGATCATTGCACATTTACCAGCACCACGAGCGCAACGGTGTGGCCGTTCATCACCGCGGAATTGTATAATGTGACGAACTCGGATGCGGCCGGCGATGATTTTTTTGGGACCTATTTTCAAATCAGCAACGATTCGTTTAATTACAACGCCGCGGGCGGGACGGGCCCCAACTCCGCCTTGCACTTCAGTGATGATGGTTATTCCCCCCAGAGCTACGATTGTGATTTGACGTCCGCGCAGGCCAGCCAGTTGAGTGGTGGCAGCACCGGTTTCAAGCGGTCATTTCTGCAAACGAACATGGGGATCAACGCCTCCGGCATCAAGATGTTCACCAATACTTACAATTCGCGGGTGGCCCATGCCGTGGACTATACTTATACTTGGGATGGCATCCAGCCTAACGGCGGCTCGCAGGGACCCATTGACATCTCCGACGCACCCGATTCCAGCGGGGCGCTGCCGGGGCCGACGCCGGTGCTGCGCAACGGCAATTTTGACAGGCAGGGACTGCTGCTGACACCGGTGACCTCCAGCACGCCCAATGAATGCCTCTTTCAGACGTGGTTTTGCAATCCCGAATACACCACCCTTCTGCTGCATGGCGGCTTCAGCGGGACGGCAAACGCATTGATGTTTAACAAGGCGGCAACCCAATATGTTTACCAGTGGATCACGCCGCCCGGCCCGACCTGGACGCTGGATTTTTTGTTCGCGATGGATTCCGGATTCACCGGCACCGGCACCAAGTTCAAAGTGGATATTTTCCATGACGACATCCTGGGCAGCAAGGTTTCGGTGGGCGTCAACGATCAAGGACAATTCGGGATTTACAACAACGGCGGTGCGTTTACGGCTTTGCCGGAACTGGGGACGGTTTTATTTTCGGTGAACAATGTCTATCGTCTGCGGATGGTCGGCAATTACGCCGCCTCGACGCCGTACGTGAACATTTATACCAGCGGCGCGAACAACCTGGCGTTGACCCACCAATCATTGGGCCGCACCGATTGGGTCAATGGCACGCCGGCCAGCGGCCAATCCGGGCCGGAGACGATCGCGTTTTACAATTACACCAACACGGTCATCGTGGATCAGATCGCCTTCGCCTCCGGCCTGGCGGAGCAGCCGCCGGTCATCAGCAATGTTTCGTTAGGCGGCGGGAAGCTGGTCTTTTCGGGCACCAACGGCTTTGCCGGCGACACGTATTATCTGTGGTCTGCAACCAATCTGGCATTGGGGAATTGGACACTTGAAGGCACCAACGCGTTTGCCGGGAATGGGGCGTTCTCCATCACCAACCCGGTGCCCCCCGGGGCGCCGCAGAAGTTTTATCGCCTGCAACTACAATGAAATCACGGCCTCGGGGCTGACAGGCCGTCATCTGGTTTCAATGACGGCACTGCCGGTGAGGCTTTTTTCCAAGACCCACCATTGGCCGGCGTGTTTGGCCGGGACCGATTTTCCGTTGACGACAATGCCGGTAAAATCACCTTGAGCAGGAATGTCAACCTGCGCGGTCATGTGTGGCGGCAGGGCAAGCGAAAGTTTGAAACCAGGGGAGTTGGTCCATTGGATTGAGATCGGGCCAAGCACGGTCGGGACTTTTCCCATGGCCTGCGCCAGCGTGCCGGGATGGGGCCGAATCAGCGCGCGTTTCCAGCCGGGGGTGAGCGGCTGCGCGCCGAGCACGAACCGGGGCAACAGGTTGGCGGGCGCGGCACCCCAGGCATGGTTCCAATCCTGGTTCGGCTTGTAACGTTGATCCCAGGCTTCCCAAGTGATGGTGGTGCCGCTTTCGACCATGTGCCGCCAACTGCGGTCGCCCGGGGCGGTCATCAGGGCGATGGCTTCGGCTTCCGCACCGTTTTCAAAAAGGCCTTCGAGCAGGTATTGCGCCGCGTAAACGGAACATTTCATGCCGCGGTCACCCAGCCATTGGGCAATGCGCGCGCGCTGGTCGGCGGGCGCCAGGCCAAAGGCCAGCGGGAAAAGATTTGCGTGCAGCGAATCATGGTCGGTGCCTTCGCCGTCGCGATAAAGCCCGCGCGCGGGATCGAAGAGTTTTTCCTGAAAGGCGGCCCGGGCGGTGCGTTCGCGCGCGGCGTAGTCGTCGGCATCGGCAGTCTGGTTCAACGCGCGGGCGAGTCTGGACATCAGCAGCAAGGCGCGCAGATGGAAGGCGTTGACCACCGTGTTCACATGGGTGAAGACGAAGCCGTCGCGCTCACTCTCGGGCCAGTCCACCACATCACCGCGTTTGATTTGCGCCTCCGTGCTGCCGATGAGTCCGTCGGGCAGCTCGCGGTCAAGTTGCAGCTTGAGTTTCAGCGCGGCGTAATGCGCGGCCAGCCAGTTGGTGTCGCCGGTTTGCATCCAGTCGGCATAGGCCATGAAAATCATATGCGGAGCCCATTCCGTCGGCCACGTCGGCTGCTTCAACAACCGGTCGAATGTGTCGCGAGCCATCTGCGCATCTCCATCGGTGTAGAAACGTCCCAGTTGAGATAGATAGGCATCTGCCTCGTAAGCCACCCGCTCGCGGTCGCCATCCACATAGACGCCGGCAAACGTCGTGGCCTTGATCGAATAATGACATAAATCCCAGACACGGTTGAGCATCGGGTCCGACGTTTCCACGGCCGCCGCCTGCTCGTTCCAGTCGCGGGCGAAGGCTGCGCTCCGGCGAATTTGATCCGACCGCGGTTCACCAGGCCAGTTTTCAACTTCCACCCAGCGAAATGGCAGCAGAACTCCCCATTCCGGCGGCGTCAGCACCGCGGCCGGCTGCTTGGTATTGCGCCGGTTTGGCTCGGGGGCGACGCGAATGGGCTTGCCTCCTGCAGGAAAGGCTTCGGCCACGGCATAACGCACATTGCCAGGCGGCTGGCGATCAATGCGTTCACCTGAAAGAGCTTCACCAAAATGAATGGTTATGGTGTTGGAGGCATTCGCGGGGGGAGTGAGGATCAGGTTGCCAAAGGCGACTTTGCCGAAGTCAATTAAGATTACGCCGGGCGCGACGTTGGTGATCGTTATCGGCGCCTGTTCCGTGAGCTGCACGGGGGCGGACCGAGCCGGCCGGGCGGACGCCAAAATCAGCGCCAGTATTGAGAGTAATAATGTTCGCAGCATAGGTATTTGGAACAGCCGGGGATGATCCGCCCGTTGGCCCCGGCCGATTCTCTTACCGGCGACCTGGCCGGAATTGCCGTCAGCAGCGGCGCGCCGACGGTCAGGAAAGCGATCGTGAGCGCGCGGCTTTCGGCTTGGTCACACAATTTGTCAAAGGACGTGAGTGGTGATTATTGGTCGCCCGGATTTGAATTTTCCACTCCTTATGGCCAAACGGAACCAACACGCCGCAATTGTTTTCCTTGGCGGCGGCGGCGGCCAAGGAATCAGTTGCTCCGTTGCTTGGTTCCAGGGCCACATGGTGATGACCATGCCAGCCGCCGCGCGTCAACCAGATGCCGAGCGTATCGCAATCGGCGGCATCCCATTCAAAGATCAGGGAATCGTCGGAGACGCGATTAAAAATCTCCGCCTGGCCCTTTTGCAGGGGCCTGGCATAGGCCTTGACACTTGCAGGAGCCTTGCCCTCAAAACTCAATGAATCAATCCATGGTTGTTGGCCTATACGCTGGCGGATTTCGTTGGACAATACCAACTGGTCCCCGGTTTTCAACGCCACCAGCGGATGCATCGCCCATAGGAATTCCTGCCGGTCCCCGCTTAGGTTACGCAGGTGGTAATCCACCGAGAGCGTGTCGTTTTGGATTTCAATCGCGCGCGTGAATTCAAAGGGCGAAATCGGCAACTGGACTGACGCTTTTATGATGCCATTTTTCCAGGCCGCCTCATCCAAATGCCAGGCTGCATTCCATACTTCACCATGGTCGGGCAAGGCACGCCCGCGCCAAGTGCACGGAGAGATGGTGGGCAGGCATTCGTCCCACCCGACCAAGGGGCTTCGGGCAAAATCATCATTCGGCTGGTTGTGAAATAAGTTGAGATGGTCATCCGGGTGATACATCCACTCGCGGCCGGTGCTTAAATTTTTTAATGATACAACCTTCGCCCCCAACTCAGGAATCACCACGACTTCTAAAACGGCACTTCGAAGGATGCGTGCCCCGAATCCCTTCCAAATCACGCTTTCGGCCGCCAATGGAGAATGAGCCATAATTGTTTTATCCAGCTTGAAAGCTCTTGGCCATCAAACTCTGTCCAAAATGCATGATATTGACCTTCAACGGAATGGATAAATCAATTGTTAATATGGAAAATCCGCCGATTTGCCACACTCAGCCCGGGCTTGTTTCAATGCGAAATAATTGCATCGGCGACAGCTTGAAGGATTTCGGCTAAAACATCGCCGCCGGTGAAAATTCCAGGCGGGAACTCAATATATTTCGGAGATAGGGCGGCTTCGCTGTTCGTTTTCACGGTTGGGGAGCCGGATCATGCCGCTGCCACAAATACCCCCGAACCACGGCGCACGTTCCAGCGGGGATAGTGCTTGCCGACCTGACGGTTGCCGGCGCTGTTTCACGGTGGCTTCAAACAGACAGCGCGTTGCAAAACCGGCCATCTGGTTCTGGTCGCCCCGCGGTTGTCCCAAGGCATGCGGGCACCGCCAGGCAACCGCTGTTTTGTCGCAACCCGGCCATTCTCGCCGTCTGTGATTGCCGCCGGCCGCGGCAAAAACCTAGGGTTTTATGCCGGTTGTCTGGTGGATGTGGATGGGCTTGGTTCCCGATCATCAGCGAATTGTCCATGCTAATCCGCGTTCTGTCCATTGGCTAAACCGGATTGAAATAGTATCTTGGGCAAAATCCATGTTGAAGAGAACAGACCGCACCCTTATGAAAGACAACATCCATAAAGCATTTGCCACGGTTTCGCCGGCTTTTGCGGCGGCGTCCGCGGCTCGTGGGCAAGCAGCCCGCTTTTGCGCCGCCCCCAATTTGAACCCAGTCAAGTAGCGCTCCTGCCAAACCTTAACTTAAAACGCCACAAGTATCATAAAAATGAAAACCACTGCAATCCTGCTACGGGCGGTAATAATCGCCGGTCTCAGCGCGTTCTGCTGTTCCATGGGAAACGCGCAAATAAGTTATTCCAACTCCCTGGCCGGGGCGTCGCTGATCTATTCAAACGCGTTTAATGGGGGGGCGGTGAACATTTCCAACACGCCGCCCAATTTCGCCGCCTCCGGCCTGGGCGGCACCAACACCGCCCTTTGGATTGACGCGGGCGGGGCCGGTGACACCAATGCGTTTTATGCCAACGGGGTTGTGGGAACCGGACAGGGAGACAGCATCCTTTTGCCATTCAAGCCACAGGCCGGTTATGTTTACACCATGACAGCCACGGTGACCTTTTCCGGTAATCCCGGGAACTGGGTCGGCGCCGGCTTTGCGCAAAACTACGCAGTTCCCGGCATTGGCAACGCACGATACTCGGACAGCGGAGTAAACGGATATGATTGGTCCATCGTGACGGAATCAACTGGAAACGTTCAGTTCTTTGCGGGGCCGCATGGAACGGTTCAACTCATCAGTCAGAATGGCTTTTTCACCGCCGGTTCGGGAACCCATACAGTCACGCAGATATTGGATACGACGGGCACCAAATGGGTCATCGCCTGTTATGTGGATGGCGTTCAAGCGGCGACAAACTATCCCTATAGCAGTAATCCATCAATCGCCGCGGTTGGCCTCACCCAAAATTCCCTGAGCGCCCCCGGCAATATCCGCTGGAACTCTCTTACGCTGTCCGCCGCCCCGATTGTGATCGGGCAACAGCCGGTGTCGGCGGGTGTCGCCGTGGGCAGTGCCTTCACCAACACGGTGGTGGCCGCCGGCAGTGCGCCGCTTTCCTATCAATGGTATGCGAACAATGTGGCCATTGGCAATGCCACCAATTCCGCATTGATAATCAATCCCGTATCCACCAGCAACGCGAGCACCAATTATTATGTCGTCATCACGAACAATCTTGGCACGGCCACCAGTTCGGTGGCGAACTTGACGGTTTATACCCTGCCAACGTTTGCGGGCCAATTTCCGGTGACTTATAACGGAGGATTCACGCTTTACTCCGGGGCGAGTCCGAAGTTTTCCGTCTCGATAATCGGCTTGCAGCCGCATTACCAATGGTTCACAAATGGTGTGGCCTGCGGTGGTGGAACAAATGCCGCGTTCACGTGGCCCAACGTGCAAGCGGGTACCATAAGCGCCTATTGCATTGTGACCAATGTGGAAGGATCGGCAAAAAGCATGGTCTGGACGGGCCAGGTGATTGCCGACCCCGCCAATTCCAGCGGCGGGCTGGCACCTTATCCAACAACCACGTTGGCGTTTAATCCCGTCGGCTATTGGCGGTTGAATGAAGGGCCGGATGATGGCAATGGCGACCAGGGAGTCATTGCGCTGGATTATGCGGGCGGCAACGATGGCATTTACACTAATGGCTATCTGGACAATCTGGGCTATAGTCCCAGCACGGATCCCAGCGACAGTTCGCCGCTCTTCAGCGCCTTTGCCAGTCCGAACAGCGACGTCTATGGCATACAGGGAATAGATTTCAGCGCGCCGGCCAGCACCAGTGCGACCTTCTCAATTGAGGCGTGGGTGAATGGATCGGGTGCCCAGAACGCCAGCGGCGCCGGTATTGCCACCAAAGGCTATGGCGGCGCGGAGCAGTTTGATTTGGACGTTTTCAGCGGCAGCTATCGGTTTCTCATGCGAGATGCGGCCGGCAACTCCTACGGTCCGACGTCAGCTTATACTTCGGACGGGAATTGGCATTATCTCGCCGGCGTCTGCGATGAGGTCAATGGCACCGTCTCGCTTTATGTGGATGGCAAGCTGATGGCCAGCGTGCCGATTGCCGCCGGGAGCGGAGTGTTTTCCTCCAGCCGGCTGATGACCATCGGGGCCAGGAGTTCAACGTCATTGACCGGTAATGACCTGCAGTTCGAGGGTTATATCAACGACGTGACGGCCTTCAACTATGCCTTAAGCGCCGCCCAAGTGCTCCAGCAATATGCCTCCGTGATCAGCGTCCCGCCGTTTTTCGCGCAAACGCCTCCGGCCAGCGCAACAGCGAACGCCGGCGGTTCCCTGACCCTCCCGGCCACCATCCTTGGATCGTCACCGGTGGGGTATTACTGGTACGATGTGAGCGGCGGCACCAACGTGGCGGCGGCTGTGACCAACGGACTTCCGCTCAATGCGACGCTGACGATCACCAATGTTCCCGGCAGTTGGAACAACGACCAGTTGGAATTGACGGTGACAAATGCCGCCGGCACCAGCAGCGTGTATGTTTCGCTCACCGTTTATACCAATAAACCGTTGATTACTTCCGATTTGCCGGCAAGCCTTTCGCTTTTATCCGGCGTGTCCTATACCTATGCGATCGCCGTGGACGGCCCGGCACCTTATGCCTATCAATGGTATAACATGGGGGTCCCGCTTGCAGGAAGTACGAATGCGACTTACACTGCGACGGCGGGAAATCCGGGAAGCAGCACCACCTACTACGTGGTCATCACCAACGTTTACGGCGCGGTCACCAGCGTGGTTTCGACGCTGGAGAGCGTTGCGCAGCCCACCAATGCCTACGCGTCCGGCGTCCTTTCATTGAACCCCGCGGGTTATTGGCCGATGCACGAAGTGGAGGCGGCGGCTCCGGGAGACATTGAAACCAATTACGGCACGTTGGGCGCGCTGGGCACTGCGTATTACCCGGACTGGGCGGCCAACGCCGGCGCCTTCATCCGGCAGGTTTCCGGTGCCCTGGCTGGAGACCCTGATCCGGCGCTGCACTTTAGTTGGAACATCGGCACCACGGGACAGACGTGGACAAATGAACTTTATGTTCCGCACACGTCGCCCCGGGCGACTTTGAATCCGCCGTTCTCCGTCGAGTGTTGGGTATATAACACAAATACCACCATTGGCGGCGCGGCCCTGAACCAGAGTATTTGGGGACAGCACGGCTGGGAGGGCTTGAATGCCGGCAACGCCGGCAACGGCAATGGCAACATTGACGGCATGCAGCTGGCCTATAGCAGTGGCGGCGGAGTTTCGATCTATGTTTATGATAACAACAGCGGTGGGGTTATCATTGCATCAGCCACGGCGGCGATCAATGCGTGGGAACACATGGTGGTGACTTGTGATGCCAATACAAACTTCACGCTCTACGTCAACGGCGTGGCGGGCACAATCACGAATGCCACCGGAAAGTATTCACCGGATTATTGGACGCCGCTGACCATCGGCGGCACCCGGGGCGGGACGCGGTCGGCGCTGGTCACGGTGGATGAGTTTGCCATCTATACGAATGTGATCAGCGATGTCGCGGCGCATTACAACGACGGCATCAGCGGCGGCGCAGGCGTCTATTTCAATGCGGTCAAGAACGATAATCCGGTGGTTTATCTGCGCATGGATGCGCCGGCTTATGCGGCGCCGGCCATGGGCAGCTGGCCGGAGCTGAACAATTATGGAAGCGTGGCCAATCCCGGCAATTATACGCCAGGCACGATGCCGGGGATTGTGTCCGGGCCAACCAGCAATGGCACCAATTACCTGGGGCTGTCCGGCACCAATGTGGCAGCCTTGAGCGGCGTGAGCAGCTTTGCGGACGCCGGTTACGCCCCGGCGTATAATCCGACCGGCTCGAACGCGAGTTTCACCGTCAGCGCCATGTTCCGCGGCAATCCCTGCGACAACCGGGTGCAATCCATCGTCAGCCACGGCCTCAATTCATGGGAGTTGAACGTCACCACGAACGGAACCCTCGTGTTTAACGCCGGGAATGGCAATGCTCCGTCGGAAGGAACCGGCCAGAATCCCGGAGACGTGAGCACCGCCGGAGTGTACAATGACGGCAAATGGCATCAGGTAACGGCGGTCAACGCGACGAATGTGGTATCCATTTATGTGGACGGAAGTTTGGTCACCAGCGGAACACCCGGAGGCATTACGCCGACGAGTGTGATTCATGGCAACTCGAACGATGTGATGATTGGCGCCGATCCGAGTAATACGAACACTCCGGTGGGAGTGGGGCGGCAATTTGCCGGCCAGGTGTGTGAGGTGGCATTCTTCAACCAAGCCCTCACTTCGTCGCAGGTCCACTCGAACTACAATCTGGCCCTTAATGGCTTTCCGGTGGTTATTCCGGTCATCAATGCCAATCCGACGAACATCGTATTCACGGTGGCAGGCAATCAGTTGACGCTGGGTTGGCCGGCGGATCACACGGGCTGGACATTACAAGCCCAGACGAATAATTTGTCGGCAGGCCTTACCACCAATTGGGTCAATGTGACGGGTTCTACGTTGACCAATCAAATAACCGTCCCGGCCAACCCGGGTAATGGCAGTGTGTTCTACCGTCTATTTTATCAGCCGTGAGACTGAACAAACCAGCCCAGCGCCAAAACTTATTCTGTGGACAATATGTCAACTTTGAACGTGAAGAATACATCAGCATCAGGAAATCGCCGGCTGATTAAGCAAAAACCGCGTGGTGTTTGGGAAACCAAAACCAACCATGCCTTTACGCTCATTGAGCTGTTGGTGGTCATAGCAATCATCGCAATTCTCGCGGCGATGCTGCTGCCGGCCCTGAGCAGCGCCAAAATAAGGGCGAAAGAGATTGGCTGTAAGAGCAATCTCAGGCAGTTGGCGTTGGCGGAGAGTTTGTATGTCAATGACAACAATGGAAACATGTTTGCCTATCCGGCGGGCAGCCAAACGTGGATCGGGGCGCTTCGCCCGGTGTTTGCCAATGTAAATAATGTGGTCATTTGCCCGCTGAGCACTCCTCAAAGCCCGCAGCCGGGTGGCGAAACGCAGGGTGACTACAAGACATGCTGGTTCTGGATCTCCAGCAGCGGAAACACCAACAGTGTTGGCAGTTATACCTTCAACGGCTGGCTGTACGGCGGCGGCTGGTCGTTTGGGGGGGTTGGGCCACTCACCGAAGCGTATATGAAGGACGCGGAAGTGAAGAACGCGAGTCAAACCCCGGTTTTTGGGGATGGGATTTGGCCGGATGCCTGGCCCGAAGACAATAACCCTTCAGGCAAGGGAATTGACGACCCAGCTCACAACCTGCAAACGGGGTTTTATAGTCCAGGACCTGGTGGCGGTCAAGGGATTGATAGATACTTGATTGCCCGACATGGTCCGCATCGGCCCAATGTGCCGCCCACGAGCGTAAATCTTACGCAACCATTGCTTGGCGGAGTTAACATGGGCTTCTTCGACGGGCATGTGGAAAGTGTGTCGTTGCAGAACCTTTGGAACCTTGCCTGGCATCCCAATTGGACGTTCCCGGCGAGACCGGTGGTTCCGGCGCCCGGGAGTTAGGAAGTTGTTATTGCATTGGCAGGCCTTCTGTCGAATGCAGGATGAAGTCACCGCTTGAAACGTCAAGCTGAGTGAAAATATCAGCGGCACGTTTGCCGGCCGGCCGGTTTGCGGTTGGAGCAGGAAACGGCATTCAAAACTACCGGACAGCATTCTCGGAATAAAGCTTTCTGATTACTTGGTGGCGGCTGTTTTTCAAGATGAATTGGCAATGACGGCTTGTGCCTTCTTCCCAGTAAATGTAGTGATGTCAAATGGGAAACGGGGTTGTTCGCATCCGTAATGGAACTGCGCGAGCCAGTGTTTCTCCCGGTGGATAATATGACCATAAAAGTGACGCAAAAGATCATCCTGGTTTTGATGGTGGGATTGTTCTGGTGTGAGTTACGAGCGGAGAATAGCTCGTCGCCGGAAGCCGCCGGCACTTCACCCGCGGAGCCGAAGGCACCGGTGGTTTTTAATTTGCAGTCAGATGATCCCGGCCGGCTCACTTTTTTCGGTGCGGACTCCGCCGACCTGTTCACGAAGGAAGTGAACGAATCATTCAAAGGGGTGCTGGCCCTGGATTACATATCCAAGCCGGACGGCAAATTTCCATTGGGCTTTCTAAATGCGTCGCCGGCCGGGCAACCCTGGTATGGAACCATGTGGACGCGTGACGCGGGCACGTTGATGCGCGAGCTGGTTTCTTGGGGGTATTACAAACATGCCTGCCAGGTGGCCCAATGTGTCATGGATTCCGTCGGCACGAACGGCGACGGCTTTTTTGCCTTTCCGAGGTTGATTGATCCCCAAGGGGGCCGCCAGAGTGGCTCGGAAATGGACGGCCAGACGGCCACGATAATTGCCATGGTTGCATTGTGGCAGCGGCTGCCGACGGACGACCCGTTTCGCGCCCGGCTTTATCAATTCCTCCATGACGGGTCCTCGCCGGTGCGCAGTCTTGACCATTTTTTGGAGTCCGGCCCGCTGGTGCCGGGTTCGGGTGAATTCGGCGGGGGCAAAGGCCATGACAACTATAGCGTGGTGCAAAACAATTTGTGTGCGCTCGCCCTGCTAAGCACCGCCAACATGGAAGAGGAGGCCGGCGACCATGCCACGGCAAAAAGGTGGCGCAAGGACGCCGGAATATTATTCCACAATATCGCAAAGTATCTGGTGAACGAAAAAGGGTCATGGATTTGGGGCATTGATATTAAAACACTCAAGCCCAACCAGACGGATGAGGACAGTGCCGCCAACTCCGGAGGCGGCGGGCTGAACGGGGTGGTCTGCATGTCGGCGGATGTGCTGGGATTTGACCCGGGCAACTGGACCTGGCAGGGAGCGGTGGTGCATGGGAAAGAAACATTCGAGGAGCTTTACAATTTCCCGTTGCGGAAAGAGCAGTTTGAGAAATATGGCTTCTGGGCGCAGATGAACTACACGCACAAGGGCCTGCTCACCAGCCCGTCCTATGGACAAGGTTACGCCCTTCAGGATATGCTGCTGTTTGACAATCTGAACATGGCCGACCACGGTCTGGATTTTCTGGCCCAGACGACTTACAAGGCGGCCAACATGGTGTTCAGTTTGAACCAGTATCATTATGAGCGCCTTTCTCCATACTATTTCTATGAACGAATGTATTCGCCGGACGCCAAAGGCAAGATCGAACTGACCGCCGGATGTGGTCCGCTCAACCTGGTCAACGTCTCGGAACCGCTCAAGGTGGCGCGCTTGATTGCCGGCGTTGACGATACGTCAGCGAAAGAAGTTCAAATCATCCCCCGGATTCCTCCGTCTTGGTCGGGATACCGCATGGAGAATTGGCCGATTCGCACGAGCCACGGAATTGTGCGGGCCGACATTTCATTTGAGAGAAAAGGCGGGGTGGCGAGTTTTGAGTTCCAGGCCAAAGCCGGCGGCACCATTCCCAAGCTGGCCGTGCGTCTGCCGGGCAAAAATAAAGCGGTTTGGCAGCATCAAGCCAAGGTGGAAAATTTCAAAGCAACCACCACCGTCCCCTGATCGTACTGAAACAATAGCCATGAAAAAGGAAAGTTGGCATCCAATCGCTTCAGGTTTTGGAGCCCGACCTGTGGCTGGCAGTGCGCCCGTAGCGTCGGAAACCGGGGCGCCGAACACCATTCCAAAGCGCGCTCTGAAAGCCGCAGCCTTGGCGTCACTCTGTGTTGTCTGCCTGACTTCGGCGCAGCCGAGGCTTTTTGCCGGGGTGGTGGCTGGTCCGGTTGCGCCCGGCCTCCCGACCATGGAACATCCCGAATTGCTGCCGATCTTCCCACCGGACGGGACGGAAACCCGGCAGTCTAGTTCGTATGATCCGAGCGGATCGAATAACGATGGCAATTTCAGAACCGCTTACACCAAGTACATTGATACCAACGGCGAGTACGTGATTTTTGACTCCTCCGGTCCCGGCTGCCTTTACCGTCAACAAATCAATATCTGGTCCCGTGGCCGTCAAATGCTGGCGGGCAAGGCCCATATCAAATACTACTTTGACGATGAAGCCAAACCGCGAGTGGACGCGACAATTGATGATTTGTTCAGCGGCAAAATCGCTCCCTTTACGGAGCCTTTTGCCTTTCTGGATCCGCGTCCGCGCTTTGGGATTCTTTACTATCCCTTTACGTTCAAAAAGCGCCTGAAGGTTACGACAACCGATGACTTCACCAAGCTCACGGACCCATATACGTCCGCGTGGTATCAATATACTTATTTGACGTACGCCAACACCAACGCGGTGACGACTTGGTGCGGTTCCCAAGAGGATAGCCCCACGGTGCGCTCGCAATGGAACAATTTAGGACTCGATCCGAAGCCTGCGGCAGGCAATGTCACCGTTTCGAATACCGTCGCGATTTCCAAGGGGAAGAGCGCCGTTCTGGCGGAACTGCGCGGCGCAGGTTCGATCGCGAGTCTCCGGCTTCGGCTTGAGCCATACGGACGCAAACAATATTACCATTCGGTTCTCCGAATTTACTGGGATGGCGACAAGCGGCCGGCGGTGGACATGCCGATCGGACTGTTCTTCGGGGGCGGCGGCGAGACTTACGCGAATTGCAAGCAGGTGCCAGAGATGTCGCTGCGCACGCTCTTCTATGGTTTCGATGGCACCAACCACGATTTTTATTGTTATTGGCCCATGCCCTACTGGCGTTCGGCGCGGCTGGAGCTCGTGAATGAAAGCGGGATGGACCTACAGTCGGTTTCCTGCGTGCTCGAATACAAGCCGGCGGACGTTCTGGCTTACCCGGCGGGGCAAGCCGGTTATTTTTGCGCCAAACGCACCCTGGCGCGCGATCCCGGGCACGGCCTGTTCAATACCGCCTTTGAGGAGACGGGCCGGGGCCGGGTGGTCGGGCTGTCCTTTTATTCGACCAAATACGCGATGGACGGCGATGAATTCACCTACATTGACGGCAGCCGCACCCCGCAGATTCACGGCGATGGCACCGAAGACGATCACAATCAGGGCTATGGCGGAGACGCGTATCAGAAAGCGCTCTGGGGTGGGCTGGTCAATGGCTATCAGACCGCCTACCGCTTCTATTACAATGATTCCTACATTTTCAACCAACACATTAAAATCAACTACGAATTCTCCCGCGAGGGTGGGCGCGATAATGGCGGCGAGACGGATGCGGTGGTGTACTATTATAAAGCGGCCTCGCCCGGCCGCCTGCTGCTGACCGACCAACTTGATGTCGGAGATGCGGGTGCCGAAGCCGCCCACCATTATACCGTGGCCGGCCAAACCTGGTCGGGAGTCCGGCGCAGCAGTTACGACGGCTACGAGCGCGATTACGAATATGATTCCTGCCAGGATGACGGCCGCGCGTTCAATGGCCATAGTGAATTCACCGTCGCCATTTCGCCCAGCAATCACGGGGTGGAACTCAGACGGCGGTTGTTTCGCTGCGGCAACGGGCAGCAGCGCGCCCTGGTCTATGTGGACGGCGTCCGGGTGGAGGAGCGCCCGTGGGACATCTGCACCTACTCGTCCGCCCCATGGTACCAAGGCTGGTATGACGCAGACTTCGAAATACCCGCCGCGTACACCCAAGGCAAGCGCCAACTCCACCTCCGAGTGCAGAATGTCGGCGGAAGCAAATCCGAAATCAACGAGTTTTATTATTGGGTTTATTGTTACATGGATCATCCGGCCAGCAAAACGCCGACCGTCCGAAAGCTGAGCGCAACGCCGGCCGGCAGTGGCCGGGTCGAGTTACAGTGGGCGGCGGCGCCGGTGGCTGACCAAGTCAATTATTACCAGGTCGAGCGCAGCGAACAGCCGGACTTTTCCGGTTCCACCGTGCTGGGCCGGAGCAATGCCGGCCGCTGGGGCGACTCGCGAGTGAAACCCTCGACGACCTACTACTACCGGGTGGCGGCGGTGGGGCTTTCGGGGGCCGTCGGGCCATTTTCCAAAGCTGTGACGTTAACCACCGGGACCAACACCCCAACAGCCACCGCCGCCTTTTTGGGAATTGACGAAACCACTGCGGGCGATTGGCCGGCCCAATACGGCTCCGATGGTTTTATCATGCCGCGCTACTTTTGGGGACATGACTGCCAGGTCTGGCCCGATTATCTGGGGGCCGTCGTCTATGGCAGCTTCACCAACCGGCAGTTTTCCCTTTGGAACAGCTCAACGAAATCATCCTTGCTCAGCAGCCCCATCGCCTACTGCGCACGCTATTTGGGGGCGTTGGAAACCTCCAATGTCTGCGCGCTCACGCTTTATGTAAACGACACGCAACCACACCAACTGGCGCTGTACGTGTGTGATTTCAACAAGGCCGGGCGTGAAGAGACTATTGAACTCCGGGACCTGGCGGGGCATTTGTTGGCGCCGGCCTGCGCGGTGAGTCATTTCGAGCCGGGAAAGTGGCTGCGGTTCAGATTCTCCGGTGATATCCAAATCCGCCTGGGCAACCAAAAGAGCGGTTCCACCGCGGTGCTCTCGGCTTTGATGTTCGACCCAACGCCATGAAACTTGAGCCATTCGTTTTCGCCGGTTGTTTCCGGTTCACGGCAAACGTTGGACTTGCAATATAACATGCACAGGAATGTAATCCCCGCCTCTTTTCCAGAATTGATGTGGCTTGCGAAAATACCCAGCGCAAGGTCCGCCGGTTCGACCATGACTTTGAAGGACCGGCAAGATATACTGGAGAAGCGCGAAGAACCTCCGCATCAAACTGCACGTCCTGAAACCGGGTGCCAGGCTGAATACCCCCATCGGATAATTGGCTGTGGCGGCGCCGGTGAAGAGGGCGGCTGCAAAAACAGCCGGTCGTTCAATACTCAAACACATTTCTAATCCATGAAAAAACTCATCTTTCTGGCCCTGTGTCTTTCGCTGGCGGCGAAAGGCGCCGACACGCAAACGGAAACGCAACACTACATCGGGGTCATTCGGACAAACATCTTCAAGGAATACAAGGGCATGTTCAAGCCGGCCAAGGGGTTTTTGAAACATCCTTTCATTACCCCGGGTTGCAATTCCTATCAGGACCAGCTCTGGGATTGGGACTCCTGGCTGACGGACATTGCCTTGCGCCAGATCCTCCTGGAAAACGGTTCGGCCGAAGACAAGCAGCAGGCGGTTCAATATGAGCAGGGATGCGTGCTGAACTTTTTGGACGCTGTCAGCAGCGGATACATCCCGGTGGTGATTGGGGCCGGCAACAAGAACATGCTGAACACCGGTCCGGACTTCATCCCGTGGCAGCACAACATGCACAAGCCCTGTCTGGCCCAACACGCCGCCTTCCTGGTGAAACTGAACGGCGGCGACGCCGAATGGCTGCGCGGTGAGTTTCCCAAGCTGCAGGCGTTTGTGAATTGTTATTACAACCACTACCGCAACACGGCCACCGGACTGTATTACTGGCAGACCGACGAGTGCCTGGGCGTGGATAATGACCCCAGCACGTTCTTCCGGCCCAACGGAAGCTCCGGTTCGATCCTGTTGAATTGCTTCATGTACAAGGAATTGGAAGCCATGGTCTATCTGGCCAAGTGTTTGGACCAGGCGGAGATCGGAAACAGCTATCAAAAAATGGCCGATGAACTGCTTCATTCCATCCGGGAGCATTGCTGGGATCCGAAAGACGGCTTTTATTACAGTGTTGATCTGAATCTGCGGCCGGTGACGCAGCCGGACAAGGCCTGGCAGTTTCACATGGGGCAGCCCAGGAATTGGGATTGCCTGATTCAACGGCTCGGCGTCTGGTCGGGCTTTTTGGCCATGTGGTCCGGAGTCGCCACGCCGGAACAGGCCAAGCAAATGGTCGAGATGAATCTTATGAACACCAATACGTTTGACGCGCCGTATGGCATACGCTCCCTTTCCAAAATGGAAAAAATGTATGACTTGCGCGCCACCAGCAATCCATCCAATTGGTTGGGTCCCATCTGGGCCAACGCCAATTACATGGTGTTTCGCGGCCTCGTCAAATATGGATACACAGACGAGGCCCGTCAATTGGTCGAGAAAACCGTCAAGTTGATCGGCAGGGATTACGAAAAGAACGGGGTGTTGCACGAGTTTTATTTGCCCGACAACGGCGAACCCGTCATGAACCAAGGTTTCCAAGACTGGAACTATCTGGTCTTGAACATGATTGCCTGGTATGAGGGCAAACCCTGTGTCGAGGAGTTTTGATCAAGTTATGCGCAAAAGTGACTTTGCAAACCTGCTGCTGGCCGGTCTTTTGACCGGCGGAACCGGCCTTCACGCCGCAGACTCGGATGCGCGCGCGCGCGAGTTGGTGGGCAAAATGAGCTTGCAGGAGAAGATCGAACAGCTTCATGGAATAAAGGATGCCACGCATTACCGGTGCGTGCCGCCGAATCCACGGCTGGGGGTGCCGGGGTTCACCATCGCCAACGGTCCGGCGGGCGTCGGTCCGGCCGGCGACGACCCGCAGAAGCCGGCGACGGCGCTGCCGGCGCCGATTGCACTGGCCGCGAGTTGGGATGTGGCGCTGGCGAAACGCTATGGCATGATCATCGGTGAAGAGGCAAAGGATTTGAACGAGAACCTGATCGAATCTCCGGACGTCAACATTGCGCGGGTGCCGCAAAACGGCCGGACGTTTGAGGCGTTTGGCGAAGACCCGTATCTGGTTTCGCGGATGGCGGTCAACGAAATTGAAGGCATCCAAAGCCGGGGCATCATGGCCAACGTGAAGCACTTCGCCGCCAACAACCAGGAAACCGACCGTTCCAGAATCAATGTAATTGTTGATGAACGGGCGTTGCGCGAGTTGTATCTCCCGGCATTTGAAGCCGCGGTGAAGGAAGGGCACGTGGCTTCTTTGATGGGCGCCTACAACAAGGTTAACGGCACTTACTGTTGCGAGAATTCCGAGCTGCTGGAGCAGATACTCAAAAAGGACTGGGGTTTTAGAGGTTTCGTCACCTCGGATTTTGGTGCGGTGCACAGCACCGGTCCCACCGCGCTGGCGGGATTGGATTTGGAAATGCCGACCGGGAAATTTTTTGGCAGCAATCTTGTGGCGGCGGTTGAATCCGGCCGGGTGCCCGTGTCCGTCATTGACGACAAGCTGATCCGGCGTTTTCGAACCATGATGGACTTCGGGTTTTTTGATCAGGCTTCGAAAGCAAGGCCGATTCCGGCCCGGCCAGACGGCGCGGCGGCGCGGCAATTCGCCGAGGCGGGAATGGTTCTGCTCAAGAACTCCGGAGATAATTTGCCGCTCGATGCCAAAGTTCTGCACAGCCTCGCCGTCCTTGGACCGTTTGCGGCAAAAGCCGTGACTGGCGGCGGCGGCAGCTCTCATGTCGAGGCGCTTTATACCATCGCCCCGGTGGCCGGCCTCCAGCAACGCGCCGGCGCCAAAGCCAAAGTGTCTTTTGCCGATGGCAAAGACGTGGCAGAAGCCGTTGCCCTGGCAAAAGCTTCCGACGCGGCCATTGTCATGGTGGGCGATGACGAGACCGAGGGCCGGGATCATTTGCTGACGCTCACTGGGAATCAGGACGAGCTAATCGAGGCGGTGGCGGCGGCGAATCCGCGCACGGTGGTGGTGCTCAAAACCGGTTCGCCGGTGTTTATGCCGTGGGCGGACAAGGTGTCCGCCATTTTGGAAGCCTGGTATCCCGGAGAAGAAGATGGCTCGGCCGTGGCCGCGGTTCTGTTTGGAGACGTTAATCCTGCGGGGAAGCTTCCCATTACCTTTCCCCGGCGTCTGGCGGACCTTCCGGCCAACCAGCCGGAAGAGTATCCTGGCACCAACAAAGCGGTGCGTTATGCGGAAGGAGTTTTTGTGGGTTATCGCCATTTCGACGCTGAGAACATCGCGCCGCTTTTCCCGTTTGGCCACGGTTTGTCCTACACCACCTTCGCATATACAAACCTATCCCTCAGTTCGCAACAGTTTTCAGCGGAATCCGAATCCGCCGGCACCGTGTCAATTGAGTGTGAAGTGGCCAATACCGGCAACCGGGCCGGCGAAGAGGTGGTGCAGGTTTATGTCGGATTTCCTTCAACCTCCGCGATCCCGCAACCGCCGAGGCAGTTGAAAGGTTTTGAAAAAATCGCCTTGCGACCGGGGCAGAGTCGTCGCGTTCGTTTGAAACTGGATGCGCGCTCATTTTCCCACTGGGATGTGAATGCCCACGATTGGAAAGTCGAGCCGGGAACTTATCGCATCATGGTGGGATCCTCGTCGCGAAACATCCGGCTGCAAGACAGTTTGCGGGTGGACTAGCCGCGATTCGAGAGTTTGAGCGGCCGGCTTCGCGTTTTTGGCGGCAGGTGAACTTTGATGGGTTAGATCGTCAATGAAATCGGGTCTTTTCGACATTCAAATAAACGGGTTTGCCGGTGTGGATTTCCAGCAACCGGGCCGGTCCGGGGCGGAGTTGCGCCGGGTGGTCCAGGCGCTGGCCGAGCACCAGACGTCGCGCTTTTTCGCCACCCTCATCACGGACGCCCCGGAAGCGCTCCGCGGCAAGCTGGAGCAGTTCGAGCGTCTGCGCGCCGCGGACACGGTGGTGAGCTTGGCGTTGTGCGGTTATCACCTGGAAGGTCCGTGGCTTTCGCCCGAGCCCGGATTTCGCGGCGCACACGACGCCCGATTTATGACCGCGCCGGACCTGCGTGTCTTCGAGCGCCTGCAACGCGCGGCCGGCGGCAACATCCGGCTGGTGACCCTGGCCCCGGAGCTGCCGGGCAGCGTTTCCTTCATCCGCGCCCTGGCGGACCGGGGGGTGCAGGTGTCGCTGGGCCACACGAACGCTTCCGATCCGCAGATTGATGCTGCCATCGCGGCCGGCGCGCGATTTTGCACCCACCTCGGGAACGGCGTGCCGGCGGAATTGCCCCGGCATGACAATGTCGTGCAGCGCCTGCTGGCGCGCGACGAACTGACCGCGTTTTTTATTCCCGACGGCATTCACCTGCCGCCGCGGGTGTTGCAGAATTTCTTCCGCGCCAAACCGCCCGGCAAGGCGTTGTTCACCACGGATGCGATGGCGGCGGCGGGCGCCGCCGCCGGGCGTTACACGCTGGGCGGCCTGGAGCTCGAGGTGGGGGATGACCGGATTGTCCGCCAGCCCGGCCGGCCCAACTTCGCGGGGTCGGCCCTCTGCGCCGACGAAGGCGTGCGGAATGCGCAGACCTGGCTGGGCTTGAACCCGGCGCTGGCGCGCCGGTTGTTTTCCACCGCCGTCGCGGATCTTTTCCACATCCAACTGCCAATCCTTTCGGAATCCCTATGAACTCGAAGTCATTCCCGATTGACCGCCTCCAAGTACACGTTTTTCCCGACCGCGCCGCCATGGGTGCCGCGGCCGCGCAGCGGGCCGCCGAGATCCTCCGGCTCGCCCTGCGGCAGCATGGCGCCGCGCGCATTATCGTGGCCAGCGCGCCGTCGCAGGACGAATTGATTGCGGGCCTCGCCGCGGCCCCGGGCATCGCTTGGAGCCGCGTCACGATATTTCACATGGATGAATACGTCGGCCTCCCGGCCACGCATCCAGCGTCGTTCCGCCTTTATCAGCAGACCCACCTGCTGTCCCGCGTCACGCCGGCGGCGTTTCAGGGCATCCGCGGCGAGAGCGCCGATCCGGAAGCCGAATGCGCGCGCTATTCGGCGTGGCTCACGATGGAGCCGATCGACCTGGTCTGCCTGGGCATCGGCGAGAACGGCCACATCGCCTTCAACGATCCGCCGGTCGCCGATTTTGCCGATCCGCGCGTGGCCAAGGTGGTGACGCTGGACGAAGTGTGCCGGCAACAGCAGGTGAACGACGGCTGCTTTCCGAATCTCGCGGCGGTGCCGCGGCGGGCCATTACCTTAACCTGCCCAGCGTTGATGTCCGGCCGGGCGCTGGTGTGCGTGGTGCCCGGACCGCGCAAGGCGGCCGCCGTGGCCGCCGCCCTGGGCGGCGAGATCGCCTCCGCCTGTCCGGCCAGCATTTTGCGCCGGCATCCCGCCGCCGAGCTTTTTGTGGACGCCCCCGCCGCGGCAAACATTTCCTCCGATCATTGACGATGAACAAAGCGAGACTGCGTCAAACTTACCGGGAATTATTACTGGACGGGATCGTGCCTTTTTGGTCGCGCCACGGAGTTGATACCCAATATGGCGGCGTGCTTTCGTGCATGGACGAGGAGGGCCGGCGGATCAGCGATGATAAATACATCTGGTCCCAGGCGCGGTGGGTCTGGACGTGCGCCGCGCTTTACAATCGCGTGGAACCGCGGCCGGAATTTCTGAAATGGGCGGGCGCCACGGTGGATTTTCTGCTGCGGCATGGCTGCGACGAGCGCGGGCGCTGGGTGTATCACACCACCCGCGACGGGAAAATGGTGGAAGGCGCCACGAGCATTTACGCCGATTGTTTTGCGGTTTACGGTTTGAGCGAATACTGCCGGGCCGTGCGGGACGCCGGCTTGCTGGCGCGGGCGAAGGAGAGCTTTGGCGACATTCAACGGCGGGTTGAATCGCCGGAATTTTCCGAGACCGCGCCCTACCGGCTGCCGCCCAACCGGCGCTGCCACGGCGTGCCCATGATTCTGACGGAGGTTGCCGGCGAGCTGGCGCGCACCACCGGCGACGCGGCCATGGCCGGCGCGGCGGATGATTACGCCGGCCGCGTGATGAATCACTTTGTCCGGCCCGCGCGGCGATGTTTGCTGGAATTTCTCGATTACGGTTACCAGGAAGTGCCGCCGCCGGAAGGGACGTTTATCACGCCCGGCCATGCGATTGAATCCATGTGGTTTCAAATGCACCGCGCCCGGGCGCGAAATGACCGGGCGCGGATTCGCGCCGCCGCCGAAGTATTGCGCTGGCATTTGGAAAAAGGGTGGGACCAGGAATATGGCGGCATTTTTCTGGGCATTGACGCGGATGGACGGGTGCCGTTTCTCCCCAACTCCGAGACCAAGATTTGGTGGCCGCACACGGAAGCGCTTTATGCGTTGCTGCTGGCGCGGGAGTTGACCGGCGAAAGCTGGTGCGAAAGGTGGTTTGACCGGGTTTATGAATGGAGTTTCGGCCATTTTGCCATGCCGGGGATCGGCGAGTGGCGGCAGCGGCTGGACCGGCAGGGGAACCCGATCACCAAGGTTGTCGCTTTGCCCGTCAAGGACCCGTTTCACCTGCCGCGCGCGCTCATTTTGTCGCTGGAACTGTTGAACAAGTGACGACGCGCTTTACCATTCCGAAACTGCGCTGGCTCATAGCCGGCTTGCTGCTGGCGGTGACCATGATCAACTACGCCGACCGGCTCACGGTGTCCGTCCTGGTCGGAGAAATCCGCCGGGGGCTGAGTTTGAGCGAGACGGACTATTCGCAAATCATCAGCCTCTTTCTCGTCGCCTACGCCGTCATGTACGGCGTTTCCGGTTATTGGCTGGATCGGATGGGAACGCGCGCCGGCATGGCGGTCTGCGTGTGCTTTTGGTCCGTGTGCCAGATTTTCCACGGCCTGGCGATGGGCAAGTGGTCGTTCGCCGCGTGCCGGTTGGGGCTGGGGCTGGCCGAGCCGGGGAGTTTCCCGGCCGCGACGAAAGCCATCGGCGAATGGTTTCCGGCCGGCCAGCGCGCCATCGGGGTGGGGATTTTCAACACCGGGTCCGTCATTGGAGCCGCCGTGTCGGCGCCGTTGGTGGCGTTCCTGGCGCTGCACTTCGGCTGGCGCTCGGCGTTTGTTTTCACGGGGGCGGCGGGACTTTTTTGGGTGGCGCTGTGGCTGATGCTCTATGAGCCGCCACAACGCAACCGCTGGCTGGGCCGGAAGGAGGCGGCGGAATTGAATCTGCGGCAAACCGCCGCCGAACCGCCGGCGGCGAAGGAATCCGCCAACTGGCGGGACATCCTGACCAGCCGCGCCGGCTTCATGCTCGTGCTGGCGCGCTTTTTGACCGACCCGGTGATTTACTTCGTGATGTTCTGGCTGCCGGCCTATTTGGAAAAGGAGCGCGGCTTCAGCCTGAAGATGATTGGCGATTGGGTGTGGATACCGTGGGCCGTCGGCGGGGCCGGTTATGTTTTCGGCGGCTGGTTGTCCGGACGAATGATGCGCGGCGGCTGGAAGCTGGGGCGGTCGCGCAAGCTGGCGATGACCTTGGGCGCGGCGTTGCTGCCCCTGGCGATGCTCGCGCCGCTGGCGCCGTCCGCCGGCTTGGCCATCGCCGCCATGTGCGGGGTGGTGCTGGGGCATGCCATCTGGGTCACCAACCTGATGACGCTGCCCGCTGATTTGTTTCCGCCGGGGGCGGTGGCGAAGGCCGCCGGCTTTTCGGGCATGGGCGGAGCGATCGCGGGGGCACTGGCCAACTGGTTCACCGGCCCGATCGTCGCGCATTTTTCCTACCTGCCCATTTTTATCTGCGCCGGTTTGCTGCACCCGTTTTCCATGCTGTTGCTTTGGCGTTTTTTGCCGGAACGATGCTTTCCGGACAAGGCAATGGGTAACGTGTGCGAAATAGAATGATATCATGAAAACCAGACTTATATGGCATGCCCGGGTATTCGCGGTGCTTTGCCTGGTCGCGGGCGGGCGTCCGGCGTTGGCGGATCAGGCGATGCTGGAGGACAGTTCGATGCGGGTGGCTTTTGATCGGGATTCCGGCGCGCTGAGCCGGCTGGAGAACAAAACGACGCATTGGGTCATCGAGCGCCGACCGGATTTGGGGGTGGCTTTCCGCCTGTTTGCGCCGCTGCCCGGGCGCCGCTGGAATCCGGTCCTCGGACAAAAGCAGCACGCCGCCGAAGTCAAAAAGATCTCGGACCACGAAATGTTCATCCAGTGGAGAAATCTGGATAGCGAAAATGGCGGGGTGCTGCCGATGACGCTGACTTCGGTGGTCACGTTGACCAACGGGGCGTTGACCTTCAACGCCAGGCTGGAGAATAACTCGGCGCTGACGGTGGAGACCCTGGACTATCCTTATCTGGGCGATTTGAGCGCGCCGACCCGTGACGCGTTGATGGAAATGCGGGTGATGACGAAAAACCGTCCCGGGAATCTGAAAATGGACGAAATTCATCCCCACTTCAGCAATGAAAAAGGCTACTGGGGCGTGTTTTGGCCGTTGAAAACGCGCGAAGCGCAGCAGAGCCGCTTTTGCCTGATCTCGGCCACGAATGAAGGCTTGTGCGTGGAGGCGCCCGTCACACCCTATCAATTGCAATGGACTTTCGAGCAGCATCCGGGCGTGATTTCGGGCATCAACAATTTGGTTCCGCCGGGGGACGAAATTTCCGGCGCGCCGGTGCATCTGGAATTTCGCGCGTGCCATTTTATTTTTGCCGGACCACATTCAACCACGAATATCACGCCGGTGGTCCTGCGCAGTTACAGGGGGGATTGGCATGCCGGCGTTGCCCGCGATAAACCCTAAGGATCAACCGGCCTCCATCAACCTTGGTTTTTTCCCCAGAATCACATGAAAATACATTCTCTTTTCACGGCGGGCATCTGCGTTGCCCTGCCATTCTTTGCCGTCCCGGCGTCCGGATTCGCGGGCGAAGCGGTGCTGCAGGATGACAAATTGTCAGTGGCTTTCGACAACGATTCCGGCGCGCTGGTGCGCTTGGAAAACAAGGCCACGCACTGGGTCATCGAGCGGCGGCCGGAGT
Source organism: uncultured Bifidobacteriaceae bacterium (assembly GCA_964532525.1). Taxonomy (GTDB): domain Bacteria; phylum Verrucomicrobiota; class Verrucomicrobiia; order Limisphaerales; family UBA11358; genus UBA11358. The sequence goes on along the minus strand of CAZHIM010000001.1, from coordinate 226,117 downwards.
TTGGCGGGTCGTTCCAACTGAACGTGTGGCTGCCGGAACGTCGAAACGACCTGGTGCGCGGGCTGGGGCAGCCCGCGGCGGAGGTTTCTAAAATTTCCGACCACGAGGTCCGGCTGCGCTGGCGGGACTTGGTGGATGAACACGGGGAAACGCTGCCGATTATGCTGACTTCAGTCGTCAGTTTGACCAATGGCGTGTTGACCTTTGCCGCGAACGTCGAGAACCATTCGTCCCGGATGGTCGAGTCCGTTGCTTATCCTTGTTTCGGCGATTTGAGCCGGGCCCCGGATGGCGCGCCGCTGGTGGCCAGACACATGTGGTACGGAGACTTGAAGTCCGGCGAGATTGCCCCGGCGCACGTCGTCGAATCCAAACAAAGTCTTTTTTGCCTGATTCAATCGGCGCAGGAAGGCCTTTACGTGGAGATGCACGATCCCACGCAGCCGTATCTGTTGAAGTTTTCCTTTGACCAGACCGGCTCGGTGAAGGCGGATAAGAATCCGGTTCGCCAGGAATTTCGCGTGACGCATGTCGCCTATGTGCCGCCGAATTCCAGCAGGAAACTCGCGCCGGTGGTCTTGCGCGGTTACACGGGCGATTGGCACGCGGGGGTGGACTGTTACAAGGAATGGCGGGCGACCTGGTTCCGGCAGCCGCATCTGCCGGCCTGGATTCAAGACGTGAACGCCTGGCAGCAGTTGCAGATTTGCTCGCCGGAGCAGGACTTCCGGGTGCCGTACACGAATTTGGTGAAATATGCCCGGCAATGCGCGGACAACGGGGTGGCGGCCATTCAACTGGTTGGCTGGAATCACTGGGGACAGGACGGCGGCGACCCGGCGCAGGACATCGAGCCGGGCTTGGGCTCGTGGCAGCAGTTGCACGATGCCATCGCGCAGATTCAGGGAACGGGCGTGAAAATGATCCTGTTCGCCAAACTCAACTGGGCCGACCTGACGATGCCGTGGTACACCAACGAGCTTTACAAATATGAATGCACCGATCCCGCCGGCAAGCGATATGAGCAGGGCGGTTACGAGTATTTTACGCCGACGCAACTCGCCGGCATCGGCGTCCATCGGCGCGCCGTGATGGATTTCCAGGATCCGGCTTATCGCGACATCGCCACGAGGGAGTTTAAAAAGATCATCGCGCTGGGAGCCGAGGGCTGGCTCTGGGACGAGGTCTGTCATCATGCCAGCGTCTATTACAATTATGCCACCAATCGCGGCTACGCAGCGCCGGCCTACCTTTACGGCGGCGATCTGCCGTTGGGTGCGCAGTTGCGGGCCGCCGCGGACCAGGCCAGCCCCGATTTCCTATTCTCCGGTGAAGCCCCGGAGGATTGGTTGATGCAATATTTCCCGTGTTCCTATTTCCGAATCAACGCCGGTTCGACGCCGGTCTCCCGGTACATTGATCCGCAGGCGCCGCTGATGGTGACTGTCACCGGCTTCGACGACCGCGAGATGCTAAACTTCATATTGATGGATAGGTATATCATCAGTTATGAGCCTTATAACTTCAAAGGCTACCTGACGGATTATCCGCTGACCTTGGCGTACGGCAAAAAAATCGACGCCTTGCGCAGAAAGTACCGGGCGTATCTCTGGGACGCAACGTTTCGGGACACCCTGGGGGCCAACGTGACGAGCGATGGCAATTTCCGCTATTCGGTCTTTGTCACCGCCGCGGGCAAGCGCGCGGTGGTGGTGGTGAACCTGGAAGTCGCCAGGGCGATTGCCGCGAAAGTCGAATTGCCGAATGCGGGGAAATGCGTGATGGTGACACCGGAGCGCCCGGAGGCGGATCCCACCGATGGAGCGTTGGAAGTTCCCGCGCGCTCAGCGGCCGTCGTGCTGGAGCAATAAACGACGCCCTGATTCTCATGAAATCAAATCACTCTCCTCACAGCGGGCGGACACTCGTGCTGGCTTTTGCGCTCGCCGTCGGCTGCCTGCCGGTTGGCGCGCAAATGGCGGACGCGCAAATCACCTCCACGAACCGCTGGGAAAAGGACATCCGGGCGTTCGAAGCATCGGACCGCACGAATCCTCCGCCGTTGCCTGCGGTTGTTTTCTTCGGCTCTTCCAACATCCGGCTGTGGCAAGACCTGCCGGCGGCGTTTCCGGGCCACAAGGTTCTTAACCGCGGCTTCGGCGGCGCGGAGATGTCGGATCTGGTCGAATTTGCGGCGCGCGTGGTCATTCCTTATCACCCAAGAGTGGTCGTCATTTACGCCGGCGATAACGATTTGGCCGCCGGCAAAACTCCGGACCGGGTCGCGGCTGACTTCAAGGCATTCGTGCAGAAAGTTCACGCCGCATTGCCGGACACAGTCATCGGCTGCCTGGCCGTAAAACCATCGCCGTCGCGCGTTCGGCTGCTGGCGCAGGTCAAGGCCACCGACGCGCTGCTGGAGTCCGCCTGCCGGGCGAGCGCCAAGACGATTTATCTCGACGATTTCACGCCCATGTTGAGCGCGCAAAATGCGCCGCGGCCGGAATTGTTTGGCCAGGACGGCCTGCATCTGAACCCAGCGGGACGGGCCATTTGGATTTCCCTGCTCCAACCGCTGCTCGACCGCTATGACCGGGCGAAGGCCCAAAATTGAATTATGCCGAAGTGGCTTATGGAAAAAATTGACGCCCTTGGGGCGCAAATACCAGACATGGATTTATGAACATCCGTAATTTTTCTTTCGTGACGCCGGTGCTGTTGGCCGGCTTGGGCCTGGGGCTGCTCGCCACCAGTTGCCATACGACGCCACCGCTGACAAAAGCCGGGGAAGATTGGCGCGGCCTGCATGTGCCGGTTTTCAGCGATGGCCAATTGACCAACCTGGAAGAAAAACTGCCGGCGCTGGCCGGGACCGGTGTCAACGTCGTGGTTCTCCAAGTGGATTACCACTTTGATTTCCGGTCGCACCCCGAGTTGCGGGATGCCACCTTCATCACCCGGGCCCGGGCGCGCGAGTTTGCCGGGGCCGCGCGCAAGCTGGGCATCCGCGTGATTCCGGAACTGGATTGTCTGGGCCACCAGTCCATCACCTCGAACACCATGCCCTTGCTGGCGCGGTATCCGCAGTTCGATGAAACGCCCGGGCGGTTCCCGGACAACCGGGGCATCTATTGCCGGAGTTGGTGCCCGCAAAGTCCGGGCTTGAACCAGATCGTCAACGCGCTGATTGATGAGCTGGTGGACGCGTTCCAGGCGGACGCATTTCATGCGGGCATGGACGAGGTGTTTTTCATTGCCGATGAACATTGTCCGCGCTGCCACGGCCAGGATCCGGCAAAACTTTTTGCGCAACAGGTCAACGATCTGCATCGCCACATCGTCGGGGAACGCGGGTGGACGATGCTGATCTGGGCCGACCGGCTGCTCGACGCGAAAACGATGGGTTATGGCCGGTGGGAGTCGGCCACCAACGGCACGGCTGGCGCGGTTGACTTGATTCCCCAGGACATCATCCTGTGTGACTGGCATTATCGCGCCCAGACCAACTATCCGTCGGTGCCGTTTCTGCTCGCAAAGGGGTTTCGCGTCTGGCCGTCCGGTTTCGAGCCGGTGGCGGCGAGCCGGGCCTTCAGCCGGTTTGCACTGGACCAGCGGCAGAAGGACCCGCGGGTCATCGGCTATCTGTGCACCACGTGGAGCTGGTCGCGGAAGGTGGATCTGGCCACGTGGCCACCGGTCACGGAAGTGTTGTCGGAATGGAAAAAATGAAGGGGCCGGAGCTGCGAAATCCAAGTTGAAAATGAAAAGCAGGCAAACCAATTCCATCCGCCGACTCGTTCTGTGCGCCATGGTTCTGCCGGTGACGCTGCTGCGGGCGGCGGCGATGGATTTGGCGGATCGGGTGAATCCCATCATCGGCACCACCGGCCCGGCCGGCGTTGACAATTACGGCGGGGTGTGCCCCTGGGTCACGCCGCCGCACGGGATGACACATTGGACGCCCATGACGCAGGAAAACGATATCAGCCGTCTGCCGTACCGCTTCGAGCAGAAGACCCTCATCGGCTTCATGGGGTCGCACCAGCCGACGGTGTGGATGGGCGATTACGGCTTTCTCACGCTGCTGCCGGAAACGGGCGCGCGGCGGATCCGGCCGCAGGAGCGCGGTTTGCCGATGGTTCCCGGCAGCGAATCGGCCAAGCCGTATTGCTACGCGGTGCAGTTGCAGGAAACCCACGGCGCCCATCCGGGCATCCTGGGCGTGGCCATGACCGCTTCCGCCCGCTGCGCGATGTTCCAGTTCAACTACCCGGAAACGGGGGCGGCGCATTTGTTCATCGAGATGAGCCGGCTCCCGGGCTATCAGGGGTGGGTGCAGGTGTCGTCGAACCGGCTGGAGATCGCGGGTTACAATCCGGGCCGGCACAACCTCTGGGCCGGCCGGCACATGGGGCCGGAATTGAAGCAATTCAAGGGCTGGTTCGTGATTCAGTTCGAGCGGCCGTTTGACTCGTTTGCGACCTGGGAAGACGCCCCGGCAACGAATGCCCCGGTGACGGCGGAAAAGATTTACGATGGCCGGGACGAATTGAAGGGCCCGCGCGTGGGCGCGTTCGCGACGTTTTCGACGGGGACGAAGGCAAGCGTCAAAGTGCGGATCGGTTCGTCGTTCATCAGCCTGGAGCAGGCGCGCGAAAACCTGCGGCGGGAGATTCCGGACTGGGATTTCAGCGGTGTGGCTGACCGGAACCGGCAGGCCTGGAATCGCAGCCTGGGCCGGATCGAAATCGCGGGCGGGACACCGGATGAACAGACGATTTTTTACACCGCCATGTACCATGCGCTGCTTTTTCCCCGGACTTTTTCCGAATACGGCCGCTATTACAGCGCCTTCGATGAGAAGATCCACCCCGGCAGCTCCTACAACGACTATTCCATGTGGGACACGTTCCGGGCGCTGCACCCGCTGCTGACGTTGATTGATCCGGAGGAAGTTTCGCCCATGATCCAGGCGCTCGTGCAAATGTACGAGGAGGGCGGCTGGCTCCCGAAGTGGCCCAATCCCACCTACAGCAACATCATGATCGGGACGCCGGCCGACGCCATCATTGCCGACGCTTACACGAAGGGCTTTCGCGATTTCGATCTGCAACAGGCCTATGCCGCCATTTACCAGGATGCCATGACGCCGCCGGAGGGCGACGAACACAAACGCTGGCAGGACCGGGCCGAATGGACGTCCTACGAGGCGCGGGCGGGCCTGACCTATTACAAGACGCTCGGTTACATTCCCGCGGACAAGACGGCGGAATCGGCCTCCGGCACGCTGGAGGATGCCTTCGAGGATTATTGCGTGGCCCAGGTGGCGAAGGGACTGGGCAAAACCGGCGATTACGACTTATTCCTGAAGCGCTCGCAGAATTACCGGAACCTATTCGATCACCGCACGGGATTCCTGGAGGCCCGGCTGTCGGACGGCTCGTTTTACGAGCACGCGGCGCGCCGGTACAATCCATTCACCGAAGGCAGCAAATGGACCTATTTGTTCTGCGTGATGCAGGACGTGCCGGGGCTGGTCCAACTGATGGGGCGCGACAACTTTATTGCCAAGCTCGACGAGAATTTCAGCGGTGGCCATTACGCCTACGATAACGAGCCGGAGAATCATTATCCGTACCTTTACGACTGGGTGAACCAGCCGGAGAAGGCGCAGCGAATCCTGACCGATGTGGTGCGGCAGAATTATCGGAACACGCCCGACGGCATCACCGGCAACGACGACTGCGGGCAGATGTCGGCGTGGTATATTTTCACGGCGCTGGGTTTCTACCCGGTGGCCCCGGCCTCCGGGGAATACGCCCTGGGCCGGCCGTTTTTCCCCCAGGCGGTGGTGCGGCTCAATTTCCCGAAGCGGAAAACATTTACGGTGATCGCGCACCACTTGACTCCGGAAAACAATTACGTGCAGTCCGTCAAATTGGACGGACATCCGTTGCCGACGCCGTTCTTGAAGCACGCGGACCTCGTCAACGGCCGGCTCCTGGAATTTGACATGGGCCCGGAACCGAAATGAGGCCCAGCGCCCAACGACTTTAGAAAACGATGAAAACCACCATTGCCTGCCTAAGTATTTCCGCCACGCTTTCCCTGTTTTCCGCGGTTGCCCAAACCACGGCCGGTCCGCAAGGGGGGGCTGCGGCACTGCCGGCGGGGACGACGAACCTCACGGGGAGCCTTCGCGGACAGTTCCTCCAACTCTGCGATCTGGCCGCGGTCAAAGTCCGGGACGAGCGGAATCGGGTTCCCTTTTTTGTGGACTCGTATGCGGTCCGGGCGCTGTGCGTGGCCTACGATATGACTGGTCGGACGAATTACCTGGACGCCTGCCGGGATTGGTCGGACCGGATGGTGGCCGATCAGGACAAAATGACCCCGCGCGGCGCCTATTACATGCACTATAACCGCAAGCCCGGCGAGACCAACGGCGATTGGTACGCCGCCGACAGCGCGTCGATCGGCATGGCCGTGCTGGCCACCTCGGTGCGCTGCCAGGGCGCGGAACGGAAACGGCTGCGCGAATCCACCGAACAGTTTGCCGGCCTGCTGCTCGGTAATTATGTGAAACCGGGCGGCGGGGTCAGCGACGGCCTGTGGCATGTATCCAACCAGGAGTGGTGGTGCAGCTCCGGGATTGGCGGCTCCTTCCTGTTCAATCTCTACGCGAACACCGGGAACAAAAAATATCTGCAGACCGCCCTCGGCATCACCGACTGGTTGAACCGGTGGGACCTGACGAAGGACCAGCCGTTTCCGCTGTCGCAACAGGGGCCGGCGATGATCTTCTATGTGCTGGAGAATTACTCCGCCGGCTGGCCCTATATCCAGGAGGACGCGGGGCGCAGAAAGGCGGCGGAGGGCAAGGTGGCCTGGTGCCTTGATTGGATCGCCCAGCAGCAACAGCTTGGGCTGGCGGATCGGCCCTGGCCGCCGAGCAAGGGGTGGGGCCTGAAATTCGGCGGGCTGCCGTTTCATCAGTACACCTTTTCGCGCTATCGGCCCGACGCGCCGCTCGCGGTGGCGGGCGACGCCGAGCTGCAGCGGCTGGCGCGGCTTGTTTTCGTATCGGAGCGGCCGACCCTGAAGCAGTTGATGCCGACAATTCAGCTTCCGATGTTCATGTTGATGTCCTACGCGGAACGCCTGGACCCTGGCGCGGTTTACCGGGCAGCGAGATAGTGGCGCCGGCTGAAATGCTACGGGGTGACCGGTTCGATGTGCAGAGTGACCATGCCCTCGCGGATCTTGTCATTGAGAGTGATGCCGAGATGGACGGGCTTGCGTTTGGTATCAACATCCTCATCAATCAGTTCCTGCCGCCACTGGTAGGCACGCCCCCGGGTGTTGATCGTCACGCGCACGCGGCTGCCCTGATCGGCGATTTCCAGCGTGTTGGTGCCGACCATGCTGACTTGGCCCCAGGTGACGAGGGCGGTTTCGAACGTCTGTGGGGTGGAAAACTTTACCGCGTCGCTCACGTCGAGCGCCGGCGCGGCGCCGCGCCGGAACGTGAAGGTGCGCTCCAGTTGCTGCAATTCCTCGACGGCGTAGGCCGAACGGATGTCCAATTTTAAAGTGTCTTCATCGGGGGTGAAATTCGTTTCCAGAATAACGCCGCGGGCGGCGGCGCCGGCCCGCTGCAACTGGCCCGCGATGACCGGCACCGCGTGGCCGAACGAATTCAGAACTTTGCTGTCGTAGCGATGCGGCCCAAACGTGCGCTTGGTGTAAACCTCGCCGCCGGGGTCGCAGATGACCATTTCCCGGCCCACCACCACGCTGAAGCTGCCGACGTCATTGTGGTTGTGCGGCTCGTCGTTGTTGCCGCCCTTGAGGCAGACCGCAAATGGCAGCCTGGCGTCCGGCGTGGTGCGCGAAATCAACACGCCTCCGTCGGGGAAGAAATTGCGCAGCGGCCCCGCCGCGGTCTCAGTCCAGTGGCGCGCCACCGGGAGGTTGTCATCGAGACTCGAAAGCATCAGCCCAATCGCCAGGCCGGTTTCGCGACCCACGATTTGATGGTTGGTTCCCGGGTCCAAACCGAGGCGTTGGCAGACATAGGCGGTCAGTTGCGGACTGGGCCGGCTGCCGGGCGTGCAATCGGAAATGCTCGGAAACACCCCGGGCAGGATTTCGCTGTTCCGGCAAAACAGGGCGGCGGCAATCGCCGTGTCGTCGTTGAACAGGTCCACTTTCCCGCCCGTCGCCTGCCGGAGCGCCTCGGTCAGCAGAATAAAGTGACCGAAACCGTAATTCCAGTAGCCGACGCCTTCGGCGCAATAGCCGTCCGGCGTGAATCCGGAAAGAAAATAGCGGATGTAATGTTCCCCGGCGGCGGCATACAAGGCGCGGTCGTTCCTTGCCGGTTCCAGCGCGAGCGCGGCGAAGACGGTGTTGCCCACGCAGACGGCGTTCCAATTCATCCGGAGAAACAGCCAGTGCAGCGGCGGGCGGCGGCCTTCCACCGAATCGCGGAACGGCTGGAGCACCCGGCGGCGGATGTTGTCACGGATGAGCTGGCGCGTGGCGGGTGACAGTTTGTCGCCCAACACAAAATCCGCCTCGGCCAGTTCCGCCGCCAGTCCGGTGGCGCCCAGTTCCGGCGTGATTTCCTCGCCGTGGAAATTACGAAGGTGGCCATCGTGCGCCGGGTAAACCCAGGTTTTTTCCGCGCACAGGGAGGCGACGGTCTTTTCAAGGGCCGGCAGAAACCGGCCGCGATTTTCGAAGGCCTCGGCGAGTGTGAGCATGGCGATGCGGTTGCGCCGCTCAAACTCGGCGTCCTGCCAGTGGGTGCGGTTGCCGTTCTGGGAATATTCCAAAAACAAACTGTCGGGCAGCTCGGCGAGCGGCTTGGCCAGCAGCTGATCCGCGACCCGCGGCACACGGACAAACGCAGCGTTGGTGGCGAGTTTTTGCCAGTCGGCGCGGTCGGCGATCGGCCAGGCGAACCCGGCGGGCCGGTCCGGCAACAGCGGGGCGATTTCCTGAACGCGGGCAGGGCTAATGACCGGGTCGGCCGGCAGCGCGAAGGCGAAGGGGGCGACGAGCGAAAACAACAGGCAACACTTGGTGAAACTGAAGGAGAGCATGTTCATCTATAAGTCCCGGATCGTCGTAATAGACGCCGGGCTGGGGCGGGAGGTTACCGAAAGAAAGACGCCAACGGCTCGTCGCAGTCCGCGGCAAAGCCGGCCCGCAGGGACTGTCGCAGAATTTTTTCCGGAGAGCGCCGCGCCACCAACCGTAGTCTGTGCAAGAGTCTCATCAGTAAGGACCGGATCAAAGGAACTCCGCGAACGGCAGACCCTGCTTCGGCAGGGTCACTTCAGCCCTTGTTCTGTTGCCGGTATTTGGCGGGGGAAAGTTCCACCACGGTCTTGAAGGCGCGTGAAAAATAAAGGGCGTCGTCGTATCCCGTCAACCGGGCAATCTCTTTGATGGAGAGGTTGGTGGTATCCAGGAGTTGGCACGCCTTGTGAATTCGAAGCCGGATAAAGTAATCCATCGGCGCGTAACCGGTCTCGTGTTTGAACAACGAGCGATAATGGGATTCGGACAGATTGGCCATGGTGGCGAACGAGGCAAAGGAGGCCGGCTGGTCGAGATGTTGCCTCATGTAGGCGATGCCTTGCGCCACTTTTTGCGCCGCATTAAGAATTCCGCCTGAACTGCGGTGGCTGACCCAAATCATCAAGCCGATCAGATGGGTGAGGATTTGCGAGGCGTAAAGCAGGCGGGAAGCGGCGTAGTCGTGCTCCATGACGTCCAGCAACTCTTCAAAGAGCGCCAGCAATTCCGGTTCTTCCCCGAGCCAAACCACCGGTTTTGCCTTGGTGATCCCCAATTCAGCCAGCAACAATAAATTGCTGGCACCTGTGAGATGCGTCCAATAGATGGTCCAGGGGCGATGGTTATCCGCTCCATACGCGTGAGGCGTTCCCGGCTTGATCACGAGCATTTCCCCGGGGTGGACTTCGTGGCGGGTGTCTTCCAATTGACACCATCCGTGGCCTTTGAGGCAAAAAATCAGGATGGATTGCTCAACCCCGGCTGGGCGTTCGATGAAATGCCCCTTGGCTTTGGGATAAAATCCAATATCGGTTGGCAACAGGTCACGCAGAAGCTCATGTTTCAAGGCAGTTGCGACCACCCCTCGTGGCAGAACCACGATGCGCTGGCCGGAGAATCCTTCCGCTTTATGCTTCATGCTTGCATTGCGTCACGGTTGGCTGAATGGTGGCCATTCAACTCCGTTCACCAAGGTTTCCTGTACTCTAAAAAGTTTGCCGCAACAAGCGATAAAAATCGCTTCCCGGCCTTCCAATCAGCGGATTATCCATGTCCCGAGATGCCCTCCCCAAGGCCGTGTCATGCGGGCACTGACGGTCACCACTTCGATGCGCTGCACCTGCCCCGGGTGCCATTTTTGGCCTTTGGCCGGCGATGATCCCCAATTTCCCGGGCGCGCCCCGCGGCCTGGACGTCGTTCAGCGTCTCCCGCGAGACTTGCGACCGCCGTTTTCACCGAGCCATAGGATACAATAATGCATGAAATGCCACACTTTTCCGCTTTTTACGAAGGCAAAAACGGGCCACAATTTTATGAATCCAAGTATGTTATGATTCGAGATATTATTTCAGAAGTATGAAAGAAGCCTTGCAGCGGCATAAACAATATCTCTTGACGGGTGTTTCCTATGTGATTCCCTTGATAGCTTGCGGCGGAATATTAATCGCCTTGTCGGTTGCCTTCTCGCCGATGACTTCGACGGGGGCGGATATTGACCATGCGCCGCGTTTTGCCCGGGAAATGTTCGCGATTGGCAAGGCGGCTTTCACGCTGTTTCCAGCGGTGCTGGCAGGTTTTATCGCGTTTGGAATGGCCGGCCGGCCAGGTTTGGTTCCCGGATTGGTGGGGGGATTCATCGCCGGAACACCCCAAACGGTGGGCGGTCAATCCGCCAGTGCCGGCTTCCTCGGGGCGTTGATTATTGGCTTGGTCGCCGGCCATGTGGTGAATCTGCTTAAGAAACTGCGGGTGCCGGCGCTTATCCGACCCATCATGCCGATTATCATCATTCCGATCTGCTCCGCCGTACCAGTGGGCTTGTTGATGCTAGTGTTAAGCATGCCCTTGGGAGCGGTGATGGTGGACATGGGACATTTCTTGCAAAATTTACAGGGTGGTTCACAAGTGATTTTGGGTATGGTGCTGGGCGCGATGATTGCCTTCGACATGGGGGGTCCCGTGAACAAAGCAGCATTTTTCTTTGGCGTGGCGATGATCCAACAGAGTAATTTCGCAATCATGGGCGCCTGTGCCGCGGCCATTTGCACGCCTCCCTTGGGGCTGGGTTTGGCGACGCTGATCAGCCGCCGCCGTTGGACACAGGAGCAGCGCGAGAGTGGTCTGGCCGCGATCGGGATGGGCTTGATGGGGATCACCGAGGGCGCCATTCCGTTTGCGGCAGGGGACCCAGTGCGGATCATTCCCTGCATCATGTTCGGTTCCATGGTTTCGGCGACGATTGCCATGCTGGGGGGCGTGGGAGACCATGCGCCCCATGGCGGCCCCATCGTCTTGCCCGTCGTGGACCATCGTTTGGTATATATCCTCGCAATCCTGGCGGGGGCCTTGAGTGTGGCTCTCGCCATTAATACGATTAAGAAATTCACCGAAAGACCACTCGAAGCTACTGAAGTAAAAGTATGAAAATCATCGCTGTTACGGCATGTCCCACCGGCATCGCCCATACCTACATGGCGGCCGAGCAACTGGAAAAAACGGCCAAGAAACTGGGTCATTCCATCAAGGTGGAAACCCAGGGCGCCATGGGAATCGAAAATGAACTCACTGCGGCGGAAATTGCCGCAGCCGAGGTTGTGATTTTGGCAGCGGATATCGCCATTGAGCGGCCGGAACGTTTTGACCTTACGCGCAGGGTGAAAGTGCCGGTGCAATCGGTGTTAAGGAACCCAGAGGCCATTTTTGCGAAACTTTGACGTCTGCAATGCCCTTAAAACGTCAATTCATATGCCGCCTGCCCAATGGTGTGCATGCGCGACCGGCGAGTTCGCTGGAGGAGGCGGCGCGCGGTTTTTCATCCGAATTGATTTTGTTCAACGAACGGACGGGGCGGACGGCGAACAGCAAGAGTGTTCTTTCCATCATCAGCGCCGATATTCGCTTTAATGATCGCTGTCTGCTGACTGTGAGCGGTTCGGATGAACGCGAGGCGATGGCAGCCCTAACGACTTTCGTGGAAACCACCTTTCCAGAGTGCGACGAGGTTGCGTCGCCGAGTCCGGAGTTGAATGGCACGTTCCATCTGCCGCACAGCCTGCGTCGTTCCAGCGTGAAGATCTTCAACGGAGTGCCGGCGGTATCGGGCGTGGGCCGTGGCTGTCTTTTGCAGATGGACGGATTTAAAGTGCCGGTTACCTTGCGTTTGACGCAACCGGACGACATTGCCGCCGAAGCCCAAATGTTGGAGGGCGCCTTACAAAAGCTGGGCGGCGACTATGAGCAGCGGCTGGCGCTAGCGAAAAAGGAGGTTGAGAAGGAGATCATCAAGGCACATTCGGCCATCGCGCGTGATCCTGAGTTTCGCAATTTTCTTTTTAAAGCAGTAAAATTACATTCGCGTACTGTGGCGGGGGCCATAACGGATGCGGAAAGACATTTTTCTGGGATATTGGCAGGGACCGATAATGCCTTGGTGAGTGAGCGGATTTCGGACATTCAGGATGTTTGCGTTCAATTGATCCGGCAGGCTTATGGAGACGCGGCGGCTGGCGTAGCTGAACCCAGTCTTAAAACCGATACTATCGTAATGGCGGAGACGATGACGCCCAGCCAGTTTTTATCGCTGGACCGGGCTTTTTTAAAAGGTCTGGTGCTGGGCCATACTGGGGCCACATCGCATACGATTATTCTCGCGCGGTCTTTTGGAATTCCCACCTTGACGGGGATGCGGGATCTGGCAGGAGCCCAGTTGGTTGAGCAGGAGGCGATTATTGATGCGTATGCGGGGGCGTTGTTGACCAACCTCACCGATGAAGCCATGCGATACTACGCTCTGGAGTGCCATGGACGAAGCGAACGGCAGGCGCGAGTGCAGCGATTTGCCTTACAACCCGCGACCACCAAAGACGGTTGCCGGATTGAGGTGGCAGCCAATATTGCAAGCGCCGAGGAAATCGCCGGAGCTTTTGCAGCGGGAGCCGAGGCGATTGGCTTGTTCCGGACGGAAATGTTGTTCCTGGACCGCAAAGCTGCCCCCAGCGAAGAAGAGCAGTTTGAGCTTTACAGTCGGGTGGTTGTCGCGGCGAAGGGGCGTCCGGTCATTATGCGGACGCTGGACGTAGGGGGTGACAAAGCATTGGGATATTTGAACCGGCCGGTCGAGGAAAATCCATTTTTAGGCTGTCGGGCCGTGCGCCTGTATCGGGGCTGCGAGGAAATGTTCCGCGATCAAGTCCGGGCGCTGGTCCGGGCATCCGCCCGGGGGGCGTTGAAAGTGATGATCCCGATGGTGGCGGTGCCGGAAGAAGTGCGCTGGGTGCGCAAAATCATTTCCGAAGAACAATCCCGTTGCCTGGCGCAGAAAGTGCCCTTCGATGCGCAGATGCCGCTGGGGGCGATGATTGAAGTGCCGGCGGCGGCATTTGCGATGGACGCGCTAGGCGCCGAGCTGGATTTTTTCAGCATCGGCTCCAACGATCTGCTACAATATTTCATGGCGGCAGACCGAACCAATGCGCAGGTGTCGAGCTTGTACAATCCGTTGGAGCCGGCTTTTCTCCGCTTTTTAAAGCAAATCGCGGACCATGCCCAGGCCCATGAGAAATGGCTTGGGCTGTGCGGTGAAATGGGTGGGCAGGCGCAATTTCTGCCGCTGCTGATCGGGTTGGGAATCAATGAAATCAGCGTGCCAACGCCGGCCCTTGCGGACCTCAAGGCGGAGATGTCGGCATTAAAGCTGGTGGATTGCCAAAACTTGCTCGGCCGGGCGCTAGGCTGCGCCACCGCGGACCAAGTGGCGGGATTGATCGGAAATTTTGTGGCGGCCAATGCCCAACCGCTGATTGATTCGGAACTTATTCTGATAAATGCGGATGCGCGGACGAGGGAGGAGGCCATCCAGGTGGCGGTGAACCGTTTGTACGGGCTGGGGCGCACAAAGAATTCCCGTGCCATTGAAGAGGCTGTTTGGGAGCGGGAACAGACATATTCCACCGGCTTTGGCCACGGGTTTGCAATTCCGCATTGCAAGACCAATTCCGTGCTGGCCAGTTCGCTCGTGCTGGTCCAGTTGCGCGCACCGGTGAATTGGGATTCTTTGGATGGCCAGCCGGTTCGCGTGGTTATTCTGCTGGCCGTGCGGGAAGCCGACGGGGCCAATGGACACATGAAACTGTTCGCCAGGCTGGCGCGAAAGGTGATGAACGAGGATTTCAGGGCGCGGTTGGAGGCGGAAAAGGATCCCGAGAAACTATGCGAATTTTTGCACGCGGCAATCGATCCGTAATGATTTGGGCGCGAACGGCCTCTGGGAGGCGCGAATGCGAGCCGATGGCGCAAAATCCCGGATGTTTCGCTAAAGTGAAAACGCTCCAATTGATTCTCGTTTCATTGGCGATGGTCTGGCTGGCAAACCTCTCGCTGCTGGCCGCCACGGTCCGGTGCGATGTTTGTGTCTTTGGCGGCACGTCTGCCGGGGTGATTGCGGGCGTGCAGGTTGCAAAAATGGGCAGGACGGTCGTGGTGGTTGAACCGGGAAGGCATCCGGGCGGCATGACCTCCGGAGGATTGGGCTGGACGGACAGCGGCAACAAAGAGGCGATTGGCGGGCTGGCACGGAAATTCTACCGGGACCTTGGCGAGCACTACGGGAAGGCAGAGGCGTGGACATTCGAACCGCATGTGGCAGAGGAGGAATTCAATTCGTTGCTCCGGCAAGAGAAAGTGCCGGTCTATTTTCAACAGGAACTGGCAGAGGTTAAAAAAGAGCGAGGCCAGATCCGGGAATTCACCACCGCGGATGGCACGGTGTTCCGGGCGCGCATCTTTATTGACGCCTCTTACGAAGGCGATCTGCTGGCACGCGCGGGGGTGTCGTATAGCGTGGGCCGGGAGGCAAACGCGCAGTATGGCGAGACGTTGAATGGCATCCGGGGCAAAACTCCCAAGAACCAGTTTTTGGCCGGCGTGGATCCCTATCGGGTGGCTGGCGACCCCGGGAGCGGCCTGCTGCCGTTCATCCAGCCGGACGGGCTTGGACAACCAGGCGGAGGAGACCGCTGTATTCAGGCTTATAACTATCGGCTATGCCTGACCACGAATCCGACGAACCGCATGCCGATTACGCCGCCGGCGGACTATGACCCGCAAAAATTTGAACTCCTCGGGCGCTATTTTGGCGCGCTGGCCGCCGCCGGGAAGAAAGCGAGATTGCGGGATTTCCTCAAGATAGACATGGTGACGGCGGACAAGACCGACATCAACAACAACGGGGGCTTTTCCACGGATTACATTGGCATGAACTATTCCTATCCCGAGGCGGGCTATACTTCCCGCAGACAGTTTCAAGCCAGTTGCCTTGATTATACGAAGGGATTACTAACCTATCTGGCGACGAGTCCGCGCGTGCCGCTTTCCGTCCGCGCGGAAATGCAGCGTTGGGGTCTGTGTCGGGATGAATTTACGGACAATGGCGGATGGCCTGGCCAGTTGTACATTCGCGAGGCGCGCCGGATGAATTCCGCGTATGTGATGACAGAAAAAAATTGTCGCGGGATCGAAAAGGTTGCTGATTCCATCGGACTGGCGTCTTACAACATGGACTCACACAATTGCCGGCGCATCGTGCGGGGCGGCCTGGTGGAAAATGAAGGGGACGTGCAGGCGCCCTCCCCGCATCCGTTTCCCATCAGCTATGCCTCCATTGTGCCGCGGGTCGCGGAGTGTGAGAATTTGCTGGTGCCGGTTTGTCTGGGGGCGTCCCACATCGCCTACGGTTCCATCCGCATGGAGCCGGTATTTATGGTGCTGGGACAATCGGCCGCCACGGCCGGGGTGCTGGCCATAGATGAGAACGTGGCGGTGCAACGAGTTGATTACGGGGCGCTCCGCGCCCGATTAGCCAGCGATGGACAAGTTTTGGAGTTCGGCGCGCCGGAGTTCGGGAAATAGCCTGCCACGTCGGAGCGTCAGACCGGGAATCGGCTGTCTGATTCAGTTTCGGCGGATTTGCCGGTTCGGCACCGATAGGTGGCGCGATACTCCGCGGGGGTGGTTTTGGTCAAATTCTTAAAGACCCGGCAAAAATACGGGGTGTCGCGAAAACCGCAGCGGGAGGCCACTTCATCGAGTTTCAAATTATAATTGCACAATAAATATTTGCCGCGATCAATGCGGACCCGGGTGACATAACCGTTGAACGTCATCAGACCGTGTTTTTGGAAGAGGCGGGAGATGTGGTTGGGTGTGACCTTGAATTCCGCGGCCACGCTGTCGCGGGTGATGTCATACTGGTAATGATCTTGCAGGTACACGCAAATGGATTCCAGCAGGCTTTGGGCGTGATGGCTCGTGCTTGGGGTGGGATTCAACAGTATCTCGCGCACGCAACGGATCAAGGCCAAGGTCAGGTCCTTAAAGGCCAGTTTAGGTCCCCTGGCGATCTGCAGTTCCACGATGGCATTCAGAACATGGGGTATGGGGCCGGTCAGCGGGAAAGGTGTGGAAAATTTTTGGACGGTCAGCTCCGGTGCTTCCTTGCAACGACCAGTGACCAAGCTGACGCCAAGGTGTTTTTTTCCAAACAGGATGGAAATGAGTTCCACATTCAAACGCCAAGTGGGCAGGTTCCAACAGTTGGGGGCGGCGAAAAGAACTTCCCCCGGCCGGAGGCAAACGGTGGTCATTTGGCCGTTTTGGTCGATAGTATTTTCATATCGACCTTTGAGAGGTATTTCCAATCTGGGGAACGCCACGACGTGGCCGTAAAGGGGTGGTTGGAGTTGACGTCCGCAGACGAAGGCTTCACGGATTTCTTCCTGGTCCAAGCAACGTTTCAGACTTTGGGCGAGCAAGTTTGGCGTGTCCATGGCGGAAGCTGTTGCCGCCAGTGTCGGCGCACTGGTTCCAGACCAAGGCAGGGGCTCGAACTGTGGGAGCGCAGGCAGATTATAGGTCAAGGTTTCCACGGATTGCCTCTGGTTGTTTTTGGCGATCAGTTCGAACAAATCAGACTGGCTAAACATTATTTTGGCACATTTAAGGGTAACTGAATCAATATACCATTTGTTTTTGGCTCCCTCAATAGACCAACTGGACTAATCAGCGCCCCTACGGGTTTGGCGTTGCATGACGCTGCGGAATGCAGAAATGGCGGATCATCGTCGCCAGCGGCATTGTCCCCGGCTGTTTAACTTCCTCGGGAGGAGAGAGGCGTCCCGGTGTCGGGCTTTTGATTTTATCGGGTTCGCCGTTGCCGGCGGAATCCGATTTGGGGGAAGTGAAGCTTTCCGAAAATACAGTAAAGCATGGTGATGAAGTGAGTCATCGACCAGTGGCCGCGGCCTTGCGTTTGGTGGCGCTAAACACGCTGTTCAATCCTTCCATGAAGGCGTTGGTCATCCCCATTTCCAGTGGACGAGGATTCCGGCCAGATGATTTTCAACCATTTGCGCCAGTTTCACCATGGGCGAAAAGAAGCCCGGTTGGTAAAAGTGCGCTACCTAGGATACCCACCGGCACCAGATTTGAAATCGGCAACAAGCCGTGCCGGCTTGGGATGATCGATAAACGTCCTGCACACCAACCGATTCTCATGAGCCTTGGCCGGCCAAAAATTCTTGCCTGTGATCGCCGCCCGCCGGGCTTGTTCGGGTTTTGGTCGGGCTCTCGGGATTCTTGCGCCAGAGCCATTGACTTTTATGCAGACCTTCCCAGATCCCCTGTCCGCCGAGGCGCACTTTGACCCGCCGCGCCTTATCTACTGCTTCGTTCACCAAGGGGCCGGCGGCGTGTTGTTGGGATGCGACGGGGTATAACCTTTATACCACATAATGCTGGCCCAATCGCGGAAATTGAAAAGGCCGACATGCCCGTCCACAAATTCCATATCAATCGCTCCCGGTATGACCGTGCCAAATGATGCGGTCCCTGGTTTTAAGGGATGTCGCGAGACCAAAATGCGGTCGGGACCATCAACAGGTGCGCTGCCGTCGAAGGGGTAGTTTGGATCACCCTGCCCCGTGAGCAGGTTCAGATTTGGCGAGGGAGTACCACCCATCCAATAGTCACACCAGGCTGCATCACAGAAGACGGGTGCAATGGTGCCCTGTGTTATTTGGTCCACTTTTCCAAACAAGTAAGAGGCGTTGGGAGCGTAGCCTCCGGCGTCATGATATAAGTATCCATTAAGAGCATAGCTGCCATTGGTAGCACCGGTGTAAGTGGGATCCACGCCGCCGAACCAACTCCAGGCAGCAGTGGCATTGCCGCCACTGTGGGTGTATCCTCCGGCTGCTCCGCCAATTGGCGCGGACGGGCAGATGCGGGCGGCGCTGACCTGGGCATAGTAAGTGGACATGGTGTCCATCCACAAAGTTGAGCCATGGCTATTGGTGTATTCAATGCCCACACCATTGTAATCATTTTGGTACATGATAAACGCCGTTCCCAATTGCTTCAGATTGTTGACGCAGGCGGTCTGTTGCGCCTTCCGTTTGGCGCTGGAAAGCACCGGGAGCAGCATCGCGGCGAGGATGGCAATAATGGCGATGACTACCAGCAATTCGATCAGCGTGAAACCGCGGTGATCGGCTTGGCGCCGTTTGGCCCGGGTTCTCATGGTGGCAGATTTCATAAATTAAATTCAGACTTCAGGCCACACGGTCCAAGTGTGAAATGGGGTGGCTTTAATGCTGCTATTATCGTCCGCGCATTGACTTGTCGAAAGACAAAAATTGTACCCTTTGTTTTGATTTTGTAACCTGACGCCGTCGGCGGCTGGGTGACCAGCCCTTGGTATTTGCGGGCTGGTGGCGATTCCCGGGCATGGGTGATACGACAGAAATTGTCCTTCAAGGCGATACTAATCTGAAAAAGACGGCGCCACTGACCGGGATGATTGGCGCGGCTATTTGATCGTTTGTGTCCGAGCCTGGCACCTCCGTCCAATTTGTTCCCAATCCAGAATTCAGGACATCCGTTTGCATTTCCAATTTCCAGCCGACGTGGTCGGCCCGCCAGGAAAACGAAAGGCATGCACCGACCGTCTGGACAGCAAGGGTGACGGGCGTGGTGGCAACCACGCGCAGAGTTCCATCCGTGGCGATCTTGTTCAACCAGATGTTGCCGGCGGGCGAAGGCGGCAGATTTAGGACGGCAAAGCCGCTCACCGACTGATTGAGCAAAGGGGAAATATCACCCGCTTTAGGGCCGGGGCCAATATTAGTTATTGTGAGGGTGCCTCCGCCGGCTATGATGCCGGACGTAGCGGCGAGTTGAGCATTGGCTGGCTGATTGATGCGGTTCAGTGCCAACACCACGGTTCCGGCCATATGGCGAGGGTGCCAATGGCGTCACGGGGATTTATGGTTGAACCGTTCAATGCACTCAAGTTGCCCGTCAGGTTGCCGCTGCCGGTAGTGAGTCGCAGACCTCCACTATTGGTGAGAATCACGGAACTGCCGATAAAATTGTGCGTGTTAGAGTCCGCGGGCGTGGGCAGATTAAGGCCGTTCACGACGTAATTGTTGGTCCAACCGGGCGCCCCGCCGGTTGACCAGTTGCCCGTGGCATCGAAGCTGGAACTGCCGGTGGAATCGCTGGCCGGAAGAGTGGCGGTCCCCGGAGATGTGCCTAGAGAAGGTGCCACCGCCTGCAACGCCTCAACCGAAGAAATGCAATCCCAGGAGTAAAAGGCCGAATTGCAAAGCACGGAACGTTCCCAATAATAGATGTTGGTGGCTTTGTCAAATGCCCAAAACTGCCAACGTACACTTGGATGGGGAAAGGGCCGGTTGCGCAGTTTGCTGTCGATCGCCAACGGCGTTTGGGAAATGGGAAAAATGTCCCATTTATTGTGCATTTGTAACCAGAGGAAAGGCCGGGTTTTTCGTTTGAAAAATGAGTGGCCGGGCGGCCGAGCCCGCGCAGCCCACAAAAATCCAATAAATGGTACATTTATATTGTTGGAAGCAGACATGGCCTGTGGGATATTTCATCGTCACCAATTTCTAAACCGTAATTTTACAAAATGCAGTCGGTTTTGACGGTCGCATACCTGAATACAACCAAATGAAGGAAACCCAATTGTTCAGTGCCACTAACGCATTTTTTCCAACGAACGAAGCCCAACCAGCAACACCTCAAAAAGTCATGAACAGAAATACCACAGCCAAATGCAGGATTGCAGTAATCGGAGCCGCCATGCTGCTGGCGGCCGCCGGACCGGTTTCGGCCGCCAATTTGACCTGGACCGGACCGGGCGGGACGACCACCAGTCCCACCAGCGGGACTTGGGACACGACGAGCCTCAATTGGAACAATGGTTCCGGCTCGGTCGCCTTCACCAGCAGCGCGAACACGGGAGCAATTTTTGGCGGGGTTGACGGTGCTTATGGCATCCAATGCGACACGGCGCTGACGGTTTCAAACATCTTATTCAGCAATTCCGGTTACGATTTGACCAATAGCGCACCCGTGACGATCACGGTTGGCAATACCAGTGGGATGGGCGTCACCGTGGCTACCGGCAAGACCGCCACGATTGACACCAACGTGACGATCAGCGGCGCCTCCGGGCTCAACCCGTTTTATTATAATCCCGGCGTCACGGCGGCGGGGACGCTGATTATTCAAAATGGCGGAGTCTTCACCCATCCTGGTAACCAGCAATTCGACGTGGATGGCGCTCCGGGTTCCGAGATCCGGGTCATGCCCGGCGGCACGTTTCTAAACAACGAAACCGGCAGCAAGCTTCGTGTCGGAATCACCGCCAATTCCTCGCCCTTGGTGAGTGTTGAGGGCGGAAGTTTTATTTTCACTGCCAGCGGCCCATATTTGATCCTAGGCGCTGGGAATAATACCACCGGCACCGTAACCCTCGTCAGCGGCATTGTCAGCAATACGCTGACCAGTCCATCGATTGTTTTGGGTAGCGGTAGTCCTTCTTCGGGCATCATTAACCTGAACGGCGGCACGCTGACGGTGCAGAATATCACGACAACCGCGGGGACGCCGACCGGAATTCTTAATCTCAATGGCGGCACGCTCCAAGGCTCAGCCAACAATACCTTGCTGGCCGCCGCCGCCAACTTGACCGCCAACGTCCGCAACGCCAATTCGACCATTGATAATAATGGGTTCTCAATCACCTATAGCCAGCCGCTGGTCCACAGTACCATTAGCGGAGATGCGGCCTCCGATGGCGGATTAACCTTTACCGGCGCGGGCACCACCATCTTGACAGCTACCAACACGTATAACGGGCCTACGTATGTGCAGAACGGAACCTTGAATTTGGGCGTGCCCACGGGTTCCCTTGCCAGTTCTTCGATAGGGATCGGTGCGGGTTCGGGCAGTCCCACGCTTGTCTTGAGCAACCGCGTGCTTAACATCAGCGGCACGTTCGGGATGACCAATGGCGCGGTGCAATTTCAAATCTTCAATTTTCCGACCAACCTTACCGTCGGGACTTTGGCCCTTGGCGGGAGCGCGAACACTGTCAATATTCCCATCATTGTGGGTGGCGGCGTGATTCCGCAAACGACCACGATCATCAAATACGGCACCTTGGCGCCGGGCGCTGTGGATGCGAACAACAATCTGACCACGCTGGCATTGGGAACCTTGCCGAATGGATTTACCGGGTATGTCACGAACAATGTCACCAAACACACGATTGATTTGGTGCTCACTGGCGGTTCGCTCGCCCCCTATATTGCGGCCAACCCGGTTTCGGTTGCGCGTTATCCCGGCGCCACGGTTCAATTTAGCGTCACCGCTTTTGGCGCCACCAGCATCCAATGGCGCACGAACGGGGTGGCGGTTCACGACGGTGGCAACTTTTCCGGAACGGCCACCAGCGTCATTACCATAACCGATATCACTGCCGCCAACGGCCTCAATTACGATGTGGTTCTGAGCAACGCTTCTGGTTCCAGCACCAGCACGGTGGCCCAGCTCACCGTTGTCATTCCGGATTGCGCTTATGAAGCCACCGTGGTCAGCAACGGCCCCACGGCTTATTATCGCTTTAATGAAACCGGCGATCCCGTGAACGCTTACCCGCTGACCGCCTTCGATTATGCGGGCGGATACAATGCGATTTACGGAGCCACCGTCTTGAATGTGTTTTATGGTATCTATGGCCCACAGCCCAGCACGGGATATCCCGGCTTTGACAACAACAATGGAGCTGCGCAATTAACGCCGGGTGCCTCCTATGCCGCCAGTTCGCTGGTCATCGTGTCCAATGGCATTTCGGCGATAAGTACCAATACAGTGACGCTCATTACTTGGGTCTATCCGCTAGGAACGGAAACGGGTTATGACGGGTTGATCTTCAACCGGGGCGGATCGAGCGTAGTGGGTCTGGGATATTCCGGCAGCACGGATGTAAATGGAAATTACACCTTGGGCTATAATTGGGACGACGACGCCAACACTTGGAATTGGAACTCAGGGTTGGTGCCGCCGGTGAATCAATGGTCCCTGGTCGCCCTGGTTGTGACCGCGACCAACGCGACGATTTACGTGGGCACTACGAATGGATTGTCCTCTTCTGTGCAGACCTATGCGCACCCGGTGCAGACATTGAACGGACCATTGGTGTTTGGCGACGACACTTCCGGGGCGAGCGGGTCCCGGATATTTAATGGCGACATGGATGAAGTGGCCATGTTCGGTTACGCGCTGTCGCAAAACCAGATTCTCCAAATTCTCGGCTCGGCGGTCGGCAGCACCAATTTTCCGCCCGTGATCACCCAGCAACCGAATTCGGTCACCAATGTTGTCGGGGATGTAGCGGAGTTCTCGGTGACCGCGTCCGGCACGCCGCCGTTGAGTTATCAATGGCAGGGCGGCGCCAACGGTGTTTACACCAACTTGACGGATGGCCCGCTCTTCACGGGGTCGGAAACGGCCACATTAAGCATTGACGATGTGAGCCTGACCAGTCCCGCGAGCTACATCGTGATTGTGACCAATTACTATGGTTCGGTCACGAGCAATCCGGCGATGATGACGGTATTGGCCAGCCGGGGTGTGGTCACGTTGACGGCGGGCGACACCTCCGGCAACACTAGTTTCAACGCCGCCGGCGGATGGTCCAACGCCAGCGCACCAACCTACGTCAATGATTATGTGGACGACGGGTTCCTGCTGCGCACACCCACCAGCGGGACGACCACATTTGCAGGACATTCCTTGACTATAAGCAATGGCACGCTCGCATTTAAGACGACCGGCGGTGTGGTAGTAGGAACCAGTTTTGCGACGGGTCTGTTCCTGGACGCCGGAACCATTGGCGGTTGGAACGCCAGCGCCTCAACCTTGGGAGGCTACGTGACCCTTACCAACAGCGGGGCCACGTTTGATCCCCAAATATACTCGACCTTGGAAATCGCCGCGCCTATCGCGGGCGATGGCCCGTTAATCGTGGCCAGCGGCACCAGTCAATATGGCGGCACGGTCGCTCTGCTTGCCTCGAACAGCTACTCCGGTGGCACGCAGATCCTCGCCGTTGACAAATTGCAGCTCACCGGCCCGGGAACCTTGGGTTCGGTGAACGCTCCTCTGACGATGACTGTCACGCAAGGTGTGACCTCCGGCAGCACGGTTGGCACGCTCGATCTTAACGGCACCAGCCAGGGCGTCGGAAATCTTTCGGGCAATGGCAATGCAGTGATTCTCAACAGTGCTACCTCTACGACCAATTCGCTGACGGTTGGCAATGGCAACGCCACTGGCGGTGACTTCCAGGGTTCACTTAGTGCTGGCGGCGGGGTTTTGAGCCTTGTCAAGGTGGGAACGGGAACGATCACCTTGTCGGGCACGAATACGTTTGTCGGACCGACTTGGTTAAACAACGGCACTTTGGCCTTGAGCGGTGGGGCCACGTTAAGCGGCACGCCCCTGATCAATCTGGCTTCCGGCACGACATTTGACGTGAGCGGCATGACGGCGCCTTTCAGCCTGGCTTCAGGCCAGACGTTGGCCGGCAGCGGAGCGACCGGCACGATCAACGGCAGTTTGGATGCGGGAAGCGGCGCGTTCAACTTCACATACGCCAGCGGCACACCGACCTTTACGGTGACCGGTGGCACGCTGACGATGAACAACAATGCCATCACGGTGACGAATACCGGCGCCGCGCTCCCAGTTGGAAGTTACAAGATCATATCCAAAGGCTCTGGTGGCAGTGTGGCAGGTCTGGTGAGCAGTTCGGCGGTCACGGTCGCCGGCGGCGGTGTGGCGGCGGGCGCGACAAGCAGCCTGACCATCAATGGCGGGGAATTGTACCTAACGGTGGGCTCGGGCAGTCCAGTGATCATTACCACCAGTTACCATGGCTCGACCTTGACCTTGAACTGGCCGGGTGGCTGGCAATTGTTGCAGGCGACCAATCTCTTGGGACCGTGGACGACTAACAACACAGCGACCTCGCCGTTCTCCCTAACGCCTTCCGGACCGAAGATGTTCTTCCGGGTCCAGCAGTAAGGACAGTCGTTAAATTATTGATCCGCGTGGTTGCCGGTCTGGAGCTTGTACCAGGTGTTTTGCCGGGCCGACAACCAGTTAAAATCTGGATTCGCCAATCACTGGATCAAGTCGTACCGACCGGTGCTTTGGTTGATCTCTAGGCAACTTTAAGAATATTCGGGGACACGGCTGGAAACCAGTTTCCAGCCGTTTTCTTCACTGTAAAAAAAAGATGAAATTTGGATCGCAAAGCCGGGCATGGATTTTAAGTGTTGTGTGGTCGGGGGTTGCCACCTTTGGCGCCACGGCCGGCCCCGACACCGGGCAATTTCAAGACATCGAACGCGCACCGGACCAGGCGAGTGTAACCACGGAAACAGGGTCCGCAGAGTTGGAAGCAGGCGCCCGGGGCACGTGGTCTGGGGAGGGAATAGACCTACAATTCATTTCCATCGGCAGGCAATTGAAAGTAAATTTGAAGGCGCCATCCCAGGCGGTGAAATCACTGCGGGTCCGTTGGAACGAGCACTTGCCGGCGGATTGGAAGTATCTTGGCGATGCCTGGGAGCGGGCCTATGCCGACCTTGAATGGAAGCCATTGGATGGCCAACGAGTGATGCCGTGGTATTTCATGGCCAGCGACGGAGGAATGACACATGGCTACGGGGTCATGACGGGTCCGGGCGCGCTGTGTTATTGGACGGCGGATGAGAATGGCATCACCCTGCATGCGGATGTCCGCTGTGGCGGAAATGGCGTTGAGCTGGGCAAGCGCACATTGGAAGTATGCACTGTGGTGAGCCGCCGTGGCCGGTTGGGTGAGACGCCGTTTGCGGCGACCAAGGCTTTTTGCCGGGAGATGTGTCCCAAACCGCGCCTTCCGAAGGTACCAGTGTATGGCTTCAACGACTGGTATTGCACCTACGGTCACGATTCGGCGGACAATTTTTTGGCCAATGTTTCTTATCTGGTTTCGCTCAGTCCCAATAACTCCAATCGCCCGTTCGCGGTGGTGGATGATGGCTGGCAGTGGAAAGGTGATAATAATGAGAATCCTGGCATGTGGAACCAGACCAATCCTCGCTTTAGTCCGACTCTTTCAATGGCCGACTTTGCAGGGAAAATCAAGACGCTGGGTGCCCGTCCGGGTTTGTGGTATCGCCCGTTGATTGCCAACGCTGACCAACCGCGGAACTGGCGGTTGCAGCGGGACGCAACGATTCTGGATCCGACCGTGCCGGAGGTGCGCGCGATGATTCGCCAGACTATGGCGCGATTTCACGGATGGGGCTATCAACTTGTGAAGCATGATTACACGACGTTCGATATTTGCGGTCGATGGGGTCCAAAGATGGGAGGCGAAGTAACCAAGGACGGCTGGGCATTTGCCGATCATACCCGCACGACTGCCGAGGTCATCCGGGACTTGTACCGGGACATCCGGGAATCTGCCGGGGACGACACGCTGGTCCTGGGATGCAACACCATGGGGCATTTGTCCGCAGGTTTATTCGAGCTTCAGCGCATCGGGGATGATACCAGCGGTAACGAGTGGAACCGGACACGGCAGATGGGGGTGAACAGCCTGGCGTTCCGGGCGCCGCAGAACGGCACGTTTTTCGCGGTTGATGCGGATTGCGCCGGACAGGTTTCGAGCAATTCGGTGCCGTGGAAAAAGAATTCGCAGTGGCTGGACCTGCTGGCTCGCAGCGGCACGCCCTTGTTTGTTTCGTTCCCGCACCAAACCGTCAATCCGGATCAGGAAAAAGCGTTGCGCGCGGCCTTGCTTGTCGCGTCCCGTCAACAGCCGCTGGCAGAGCCCTTGGACTGGCAGGACCGCCGCATCCCGAAGCAATGGCGGCTGGACGACCAAGAAACGGGATTCACGTGGTAGCTTGATTTCGTCGCATGTCGTGTTGTAGAACTTATTGGGGCAACTTAGGGCGGATTTGCCTTTGGACGCTGGCAACGGCAGGACTTCTGGCGTGCGGGCTCCAAAGTTCCCCGGCGACCGTAGTGGTAAATTTTGCGCCGGGCGCGGAGGCCTCGCCCACCGGGCTTACCGCCAGTCAGATCACAGTAATGCGAACCGCGCCGTTCAACACCCTTGTCTTGTTCTCGATCACTGTGGAAACTAACGGAGACTTCTATTATGGCGGCGGTGGCGGCCCGGCGATCCAGCTATGCATTGGTGGCGTTTATGTGGGCCCTGCCAACTGGGGAGCACTGTTGAGCCAGTGCGAAGCTCCGCCTTCCACCATCAATCGCATCGAGATGTGCATTGGTGGCTGGCTGGACCAGAGTTTTCTCAACATAAAAAATCTGATTGCCGCCAACGGCACGGCGTCGGACACCGTTCTGTACAGGAATGTAAAAGCGTTGAAGTCGGCCTTGGGTCTTACCGCGATGGACTATGATGACGAGTACGAATATGACTCGCCGTCGGCAATCGCCTTTGGGCAGATGTGTGCAGCGGTGGGCATGAAGGTGACCTTTTGCCCTTATACCAACGTGGGTTACTGGCAGGCGGTGAAGACGGGTCTGGGTAGCACGGTGGACTATGTGTATCTACAATGTTATGCGGGCGGGCAAGGGAATGATGCAGGCACTTGGAACAGTTACTTTGGCAGTTCGGTACCGGTGTTGCCGGGCGACTGGGACGCGGACGCGGGAGGTGACATCGGATTTCTGAATCTAATGCAAACGGGGGCGCAGGAGGGATGCGTCGGCGGCTGGTTTTGGCCGAACGACAGCACTACGCCTCCCTTTGCCCTTAAACTGTATCCAGATTTGATTCATGCCGCCTTCGACATAAAAACCAACTGTTGGCGGGGTGGTGCGGCTGATTTTAATTCCGACGCTTCCTGGACCGCGGGCATCGTTCCGCAAACCATCACCAACGCCATTAACGACAATGGCTCTAACAATGTGGTGCAGATTAACTCCGGCGATCCAGCTTGGAACCCCGGCGGCCTGTGGGCTGGCGACGAGACCAACGCCAATGGCGCGTATGTCCAGGATGGATCCGTTGTCAATATCACCAATTCAGGCGGCTGGATGCGGCTGGGGGATTGTCCCGGTGCGACCGGATACTACAGGCTCGATGGGGGGACACTTGACCTTTCGAGCAATCTTACCGTCATCGGCGAAAGCGGAACGGGGATTTTGACTTTAAATGGCGGCACGGCGGTGCTGGGTAACGTGGTGTTGGGAGTCAATGGTGTCGGCGCGGGCAGCCTGAATCTCAATGGGATTCTCATGAACGTGCAGGGCATAGCGGGCGGGTCCGGTTCGAGCATGGTCAATTTTAACGGCGGCACCGTTCAGGCCGCGGGCGGCACCCCAAGTTTTATGACTGGCGTTACGATGGCGAGCATTTCGGCAACGGGGGTGAATTTTGATTCGCAAGGTTTTAGTGTCGCGGCATCCCAGGTCTTGGGCGGTGTTGGCGGACTTACCAAAATCGGTTCCGGCACCTTGACCTTGAGTGGTTACAATAGTTTCACGGGCCCCACGATGGTGAATGCAGGGACCCTCGTGGCGGCCGGGAACAACGACGTCAATTCCACGCTCAGTTATACGGCCTCCTTGACCGTGAACGCAGGCGGTACGGTCGCGGTTTGCGGGAACAACAGTTTGTTTGGCTATGGCACGCATGCGGTCCCGGTGACGGTTGAGGCCGGCGGCGTGCTCACGATTAGCAACGGTTTGACGAGTCACATTAAAGGGCCGGTCAGTCTGAATGGGGGGACACTTGGTTCGGCTGATTCGGGCAATGGAGCCAATGGTACATGGAACTTGGATTCGGGTGCCGTGGCCACGCTCGGAGGGCAGGTGACGTCAACCATCAATGCGCAGAATATGCTGATGGCCACTCCGTGTGTGTTCAACATTCCCTCCGGGGCGACCAATGGCATTGACGTGAATGTGACGGGATATTTTGCGAGCGGCACATTATTGAAGGCTGGAACCGGAACGATGGTGCTGACGGGGACCAATACATACGCGGGTGGAACGGGAATAATGGCCGGGACGTTGCAGCTCGGCGATAGCGTGAGCGCGAATGGCGTGGTAGCCACGGCCATCACCAATCAAGGCACGTTAATATTTGCCAATCCATGGTTGCAAATCTATAACGGTACGATCACCGGTTCAGGGGGGCTGATAAAGACCGGCGACGGTTGTCTCGTGCTCTCGCAATTCGACACCTACACCGGTCCGACCACGATCACCGCAGGCATTTTGGCGCTGACTAATTCGGCGTTGATTAGCAGCACGTCGTCTTTCACCATTTCCAACGGCGCGGTGGTGAATGTGCTGGGAAGGTCCGGCCAGACCTTGACTATCAGCAGTAGCGGATACCTGCGCGGGGGGGGCTGCATCTTGGGGAAGTTGAGCACGGCGGTCGGTTCAACCGTCAATCCCGGAGACGGAATTGGGCGCTTGACCGTCTCGGATAGCATCACGGTGGGCGGAACTTTGTTGATGGAACTGGACCGGACCAATTCTCCCGTGTGCGACCAGCTTGTTTCAACCGCTGGCACAATCTCGGTGACCGGAACGTTAACCGTAACCAATCTGGGGCCGGTGTTGCAGGGGGGCGATGTTTTTCAACTGTTTCCCGTGCCGGTCGGCGGCATTCCCAAGATCAATCTTCCGGTTTTGCCGGTGACGTGGGCCTGGACGAACCGGTTGGCAATTGACGGGAGCATCCAAGTGGTGCCGTCGCCATTCACAGTCGCGACCGATATTTCAGCGCAGTTTACCAGCGGCACGCTGACGCTCTCGTGGCCGGCGGACCATACCGGGTGGAAATTGCAGTCCCAGACCAACTACCTCAACCAAGGTTTGAACACAAACTGGTCCGACTTGGCGAATTCCACCAATGTTAACCAGATCGCCATTCCTGTGGATCCCTCAAACGAGAGCGTTTTCTTCCGTTTGAGTTTTCCCTGAACCCGCGATCAAGTGAAGGTTTGACACTTTTTATGAATATTAAGTCGAATGCCATTATGAGATCCGGTTCCCCGTATGACCGGATCTTTCGGCTCGCCACGCTGGTGGTCGCCGGTCTCACGTCGGGATTGGTCACGAGCACAGTGGCGGCTGGTAACTGTCTGACGTTGAAAAGTCCCGACGGCAAAATCACCGCCGCAATTCAGGGGGGCGCCCATTTGCACTATATGGTTCTTTTCCACGGCAAACCGGCGGTGGAAGATTCACCGATTGGAATCATCATAAACGGCAAGGATCTCGGCGGCGATGCTTTGTTCACCGGCAGACCCCGGACGGCGGAAATCAACGAAAGCTATCCGGTGACTGGCGTTCATGCCACCGCGATCAATCATTGTTTGGCCACGGTCATCCCGATTGCAAGTGACGGCCAAGCGTGGCAATTGGAGGTCAGGATTTTCAATGACGGCGTGGCTTTCCGGTATCGGGTGCCCGTGGCGGGACCGATGCATATTAATGGAGAGGACACCGCATGGAATTTGCCGACTGGCACGGGCCTTTGGTATCAGGGCGCGGAGAACACTTCCTACGAATCGCGTTTCGACAGCCAAATTGCAGGCCAGTTGCCGGAAGGCTTAGAGTTGATGGCGCCGGCCACGGTTAAATTTTCCAATGGGGTTGGCTACGGCATGATGACGGAAGCGAATTTGATCAATTACAGTGACCTTTCATTAAAGACTGCCAGCAATAGCTTTATCGCTTTCTTTCGCAATAGCCCCATGGGTTGGGACGCCACGGGCGACATTGTGTCTCCTTGGCGAGTCACGCTGCTGGCAACCACCCTTAACGGGCTGGTGAATAGCGATATCATTAAGAACCTGTGTCCGCCGCCTTCGCCGGAACTGGTGAACGCCCCGTGGATTCGATCGGGACGTTCCGTCTGGCATTGGTTGACAGGGGGTGCGCCAAAGTTGGAGGAACAGCACGCATGGATAGACGGGGCCAAACAGCTCGGTTATGAATACTACTTGGTGGATGATGGCTGGAAGCGCTGGAACGGTGGCGGCACGAATGCCTGGAATGCGTTGGCGGGCGTGGTCCAATACGCCAAAAGCCAAGGAGTGGATATTTGGGCGTGGGTTGGTGCGAGCTATGTTTTCGATGCCAACGAACGGATGAATTATTTCAAAAAGGCCAAAAGCATCGGCATTGTAGGGTTGAAGATTGACTTTCCCAAACCGGCGGATCCCACGTGGGTGAACTGGTATGAAAATACCTTGCGCGATGCCGCCTCGTTGCAACTCATGGTTGATTTCCATGGTGCGGTGAAACCCACGGGACGCGAGCGCACTTGGCCGAATGAAATGTCGCGCGAAGCTGTGGCTGGTCGTGAGCAGGGCAAAAATCCTTCGCTGCACGACACCACGCTCCCGTTTGTCCGCTATGTGCAAGGCCATGCGGACTACACCCCAACGTTATTTATTCCGGAAAGACTGAAAGGTTCGTCCTATGCCCATGAGCTGGCGATGCCAGTAGTGTTTACCTCGCCATATCTTTGCATGGGTGACAATCCGAAACACTATCTGGAAAGCGACGCTTGCGATGTGCTCAAGGCGCTGCCGTCGGTTTGGGACGAGACCGTGGTGTTGCCGGCCAGCGAGGTTGGGCAACTTGCCGTTTACGCGCGCCGGCATGGAAATCAATGGTTTATCGGCGCGATCAACAACACCCTTCCACGGCAGGTGGAGATCAAGCTGGATTTTCTGCGCGCCGGCGGGTTCAAACTCGTGGAACTGGCGGACGACCCGAATCGGGAGGATTCATTCAAACGTAGAACGGCGGTCGTGACGCGTGAGGATTTGCTGGTTCTTCCTTTGCGAAAAGACGGCGGATATGTTGCCTGGCTCGTCCCGCAATACGTTTATAGTGCAGGTGGCCATGCCAATGAGAAAGAATGACTTATGTTACAATTCAACTCGCTCATGCTTTTCCAGCGCAACCGGTCTCTCTACATGATTGCTTATTCATTGAAATATTCGCCGCTAATGATGGCCTTGCTAGTGTTGATTTGTGTCGGACGGTTGAACGCTGACGTCGTGACCTTGAATACCAGTGACGCCTCTGGCACTTCCAGCTACACGGGTTCAACGAACTGGTCCAATGGAAATCTTCCTTCGGCAACAAACGACTACGTGGATGGCGGCTTTACTCTGCGCACGCCGAACAACGCCGTTTCGTATCCGTTTCCGGGACATTCATTGACAGTCAGCAGCCCTGGCACCACCGGGATACTGGCGCTAAAGGCCTCCGGTGGGACAGTAACCTATGCGTTTGGAACCAACGCGGTGACCGGTCTCACTCTGGATGGCGGAACCATTGGCCTGTGGAATGGAATCTCGATGAGTGTGGCGGGGTTCATCACCGTGACCTCGAATGGCGGCGTTCTCGACCCTCAAGCGAATTATTATCTCATCGTGCCGGCTTCCATCGGTGGGCCGGGCGCCCTGCGCCTGGACACGCAACCGGGTCAAAATAATCTGGGCGGAATCGTGCGGCTGTCCGGCTCTAATTCCTATACCGGGGGCACCATCATCGACATGCGTGCCACACTTCAACTATCCGGCTCAGCGACTTTGGGCGCGGCGGCCGGCTGGTTGACCATCGTGAATACCAACAGCCCCGCCAAGGGTTATGGTACGGTTGATTTAAACGGCACCAGCCAAACCATCGGCAATCTTTCGGGCACCGGCGGGAGCATTGTCAACAGCGCCGCGACCACCACCAGTGCGCTGACCATTGGCAACGGCAATGCCGGCGGTGGCAATTTTCAAGGGGTGATTACGGATGCCGGCGGAAAGATCGCCTTGGTAAAAGCCGGCACGGGCGTCATTACGCTCGCGGCAACCAATGCCTACACCGGCGGCACGACGATATCGAACGGAACGTTGCAGGTCTGTGCGGCGTCCGGCAGCTTCTCGGGTTCCGGCACGCTGGTTTTGATGGCGCCCTCGGCGGGCACGGTACAAACCCTAACCGCCGGCGGAATTCCGTTTTCCGGCAAATGGATTGTGGCGAGCGGTTGGCTGGCCGGTGCAACCAACGAAGCCTTTGGCACCAACAGCAGCATCTTGGTGGACCCGCGCTATCCGCTTGATCCCTCGGCTGGCAATCCGGCCCTTTCCGGGGATGCCCTGTTCGAGCCGCTTTATGATTTGAACAGCGCCGGCACACTGGTGCTCACCAATGGCGGCCAGATGATCCTCCACCAAAACTGTGCGTTCGCCGCGGTGACGGTTCAGGGCACGCAGCTAAGTCTGGGCACGCATAGCTATGCAGAGCTCAATGCCAGTTTTCCGAGTAATTTTCCGTCCGGAGGAGCAGGCTATGTTACGGTGCAGCCTTACGGCGCGCTGCCCAGTGTTTCGCAAGCACCACAATTCACCACGCAACCGGCCTCGCAGACAAATTATAACGGGGCGACGGTCCAGTTTAGCGCGATGGCATTTGGCAATCCGGCGCCGGCCTATCAATGGATGGCTGGCGTGCCGGGCAGCGGTGTGTACTCCAATCTCGCGAACGGCGGCCAGTTCTCGGGCGTAACCACCTCAGTCCTGATAATCACCAATATCAGCGCGGCCAACGACGGAAATTATATTGTCGTGGCAACGAATTCCAGCGGTTCCACCAACAGCTTGCCTGCCATGCTTACCATTCTGCCTTCCTCCACGGTCGCTGCCTATCCCGTGCCTGCCGTTTATGCCATTTCCACAACCTATACCCTGACGATCAACGGGGTCGCGATTCCCGTCGTCAGTTACACCGGGGATTATGATTACGCCACATGTTCCCTGTCGAATGGACGGGCGGCCATAACAGTTACCGCACTCACCCAATCCTCCATCAGTTCCTATGGCATCAGCCCCCAAAAACTGACCTTGAGTGGCACTACTCAGGGGAACCAGCTGATATTCGCCGTCACGAACCATCAATATCTTATTGTGCAGATCAACAGTCTCAAACGATTAATCATAGCTGCCGACCCGCCCGAGACCGCTGTTCCGCCGAGTTCGGGAGATGGCGTATTCAACGTTCTGACTTCGCCCTATAACGCGGACAATACCGGCTCCACAAAGACCAGCGCCGCGATACAGGCCGCCATCAACGACGCGAGCGCATATGGAAACAGCAATGGCCAGGGCATAGTTTATGTCCCGTCCGGCCTCTACTCCTGTGGCAACTTAAAACTGAAAGAAAACATGGCCCTGTACTTGCAGGGCGGGGCGGTTATCCGCGGCACCGGCAATCCTGCCGATTATATTACCAATACAACCTATGGGCCGCTGGCAACGGGAACCTGGCTCATTTACATTACCAACGGCAGCAACACAAAAATCTACGGGCGGGGCATGGTAGACGCGCAGGGCGGCTACATGGTGAACACGGAGAAATTCGCGGTCAATACCCTCATGCCGATCAACTGCACGAACTTCACTGCCGATGGCATCACCTTCCGGGACGCCGGCGGTTGGACGATTATTCCTTGCCTCGCGGCGAACGTGATCCTGGATAATCTAAAGATTTTCAACCAGTTTTCCGTCGGGAACGACGATGGCATCGACGCAAACTGTTCACAAAACGTCATGGTGACCAATGTCCTTGCCATTGGGCTGGATGATACCTTTTCCACCAAGACTTATACGACTATTCCTTGGACGGGCTACAACATGGTGAACAGCAATATCGTTTTCAACGGCTGCCTGGCTTGGACCATTTGTTATGGCTTCAAGGTGGGCCAGGGCGTTGATCAATTGCAAACGGAAATTACGTTTGAAAACGGGGTGGTCTATGACTGCGCGGGAGCCATCGGTATAGACCATAAATACGGTACGTTCCCGGTCAATAATGTCACCTTCGACACGATCGATGTGGAGAACATCAGTCAGGTCAATGCCGGCCACGGGGCCTGGGCGGTGTTCCTGGTGGAAAACGCTTCAGGTGACGGCGGCGGGCCGGTATCCAATTTATGGGTCGGCAATATCACTGTCCGTAACGCAGGCACTACGGGCGGATTTATCCAAGGATACAGCAGTTTTGCTTCCGTTGACAACGTTACGTTTGACAACATTTACATGCCCGGCAGCAGTATTCCCGCGTCCACTCTGTATCAAATGGCAATGACCAATGTCGCTTTTTATAACAACGTGACCATTTTGCCGGTAAAGGCGCCTGAGCCCTTGTTGATTATGTCGCAACCGGCATCCCAATCCCAGTACACGGGACAAACGGCCACCTTTACGGTGTCCGCCTGGGGCAACCAGCCGCTGGTGTACCAATGGCAGGTCCAATCCAACCAAGTTTACGTCAATTTAAATGACGGCGGGAAGATATCCGGCTCCCAAACCGCAACTCTTTCGATAGCAAATATTGCCTCGCCGGATGGCACCAATTACCTGGTGAAGGTGTGGGACGCTTACGATGCTCCCATTACGAGTGCAGCGGCAAATTTGATCGTCATACCGCCGCTGGGGCCGCCGGTCAATGCCACCATGTCAACGATTGAACCGAATGAATCCCCCGCGGTTGATTGGAATAGCGGCAGTTTCTGGAGCAACGGGCTGACTGCGTCCAATACGGCCGTGGCGTATCCGGGCAGCACTTTCGAGATTCTGCCGGGCGGCGGCATGCGCACGCCGTACAACGTTTCCGGCGCCAGCTTCCCCGGGAATATCCTGACCGTTGACGGCAATGGTGTCTGGAACAGTACCGCAAATATCGGCCAGATAATGCTGAAAAACAGCGGCGGAGGCACGGTGAATTTTCCTGATTTGACTATGAAAGGAGGCCAGATCAACAACTATGTGGATTCCGCCGGTACCGCTGAGATCACCGGCCTAATGAACGTCGTCTCGAATGCCCCGATATCCGCCGGAAATACGGGCAGCGGCGGCACCATCCAGATTGGCGCGCACTTGAACGGGGCTGGAAGCATTGAATATCACGGCTATAGCAGCAGCACATTCCAACCGACCTGGGTGTGCGATTTGGACATATCAGGGACTAATAATGGCTTTTCTGGGACCTGGAACGTGGTGACTGGGACGCTGATGGGGTCTGGCGTCAATGCCCTCGGTACGAATAATATCGCCGTCGGCGCCAGCGGCGCATTGCAAACCACTTACGATATATTTAGTCCCGGCGGTTCACTGACGCTGAACGGGCGTATCAATCTTACCCAGAATGACACCTTCAAATCCGTGGTGATCAACGGCGTGCCCCTTTCGGCGGGTTACCATTCATTTACATCACTCAATGCCGCCTTTC
Source organism: uncultured Bifidobacteriaceae bacterium (assembly GCA_964532525.1). Taxonomy (GTDB): domain Bacteria; phylum Verrucomicrobiota; class Verrucomicrobiia; order Limisphaerales; family UBA11358; genus UBA11358. Next base: position 190,101 of record CAZHIM010000001.1, on the reverse strand, counting down.
CCGGCACCTTTCCTTCGTCCTGGACCGGCCAACCGGGGGGCACCGCGACCAACGGTTCAGGAAGTCTCACAGTCTTGCCGACGGGGGCCGTGGTTGTGACCAGCCATTGGAATGGAAATACGATGACGCTCATGTGGCCGGAAGGCGTCCTGCTCCAGGCCACTAATATCATCGGGCCATGGACCACCAACATTGGGGCGGCTTCGCCGTTTCCAGTCGTTCCTGGGGGACCGCAAATGTTTTATCAGATCAAGGTGCGATGAATCCGGCGACTTGAATCAGGCAATCACCGGCCACGAGTTAAACGATAATATGAAGAAATATGCAGACTGCATGGTCCGTTATTCACAGAATCCCGTTTTGTCCGCGGAGAATGTTCCGTATCCATCATCGCTCACTTTCAATGCCGGCGTCGTACGGTATGCGGGCCGCTATCTGATGGTCTTTCGAAATGACTTCGGTCACGACGGCCAAGGCCGTTTTGCAGGCACAAATATTGGTCTGGCAACGAGCCCGGACGGCATTAAATGGGCCGTTGAACCAAAGCCGATCCTGGCGGAGGAGGACGTACGCCGCGAACTCAAGCACCTTATGCGGCACCATTACGCGCCTGATTTTGTCAAGCGTATCTATGACCCGCGGTTGACGGTTGTTGACGACCGTATTTACATGTGTTTCGCGGTGGATACCGCGCATGGCATTTGTGGTGGCGTGGCTAGAACTGATGATTTTCATAAATTTGAGTGGCTCAGTGTCACTGCGCCAGACAACCGGAACCTGGTGCTGTTTCCGCGGCGAATTGGCGGACAATTTCTGCGCTATGAACGCCCGCTGCCTGTGTATATGCGGGGCAACCCGGAAGATTTTCCGATCTGGTGCGCCGAGTCGCCCGACATGGTCTATTGGGGCCGGAACCGGCCGGTGCTCGGCGTGGATCAGGTGTCCTATGCAAACTCGAAGATCGGACCGGCGGCGCCGCCGATTGAAACTCCGCGCGGCTGGCTTGTCACCATCCACGCCGTCAGTCGTGATCCGAATCACCGTCTGCGCGGCTGGGAGCCAAAAGGTTGGTTCAAAACCTATTACGCTGGACTGATGCTGACGGACCTTGACGACCCGTCGCGGGTCATCGGCTTGATGCGCCGGCCTTTGCTGACTCCGGAGACAGACTACGAACTGGCCGGCTTCCGCGGCAGCGTCATTTTCCCCTGCGGCCTGATCCTGGAAACATCTGGCGAAGTGAAAATTTATTACGGCGCCGCCGACACTGCCGTGGCGCTGGCCACCGCCCATGTGGACGACCTGCTGGCCGCCTGTGAGCCGCTGACCTGACCATTCATGAATAACCAGTCCAAGCCGGTTGCGCCGCCTCCGATTCCCCTGGTGGGCTGGGCTCTTCTGTTCATGCTGGTAATGGCCTCCGTTCTCTTTTTCATAGATCGGCAGACGCTTGCCATCCTCAAGTCCACCATTTCCGTGGATTTTGCCATGAAGAATGAAAGCTATGGCCGGCTCATCATGGCATACCTGCTGCCCTATACAGTCGGCTACCTGTTCTCCGGACAGTTGATTGACCGCTGGGGCACGCGGCGCTGTGCGGCGTTGTTTCTCGTGGGCATGTCTGCCGCCACAATCGGTTGCGGCCTGGCACGCAATTTTTACGAGCTGCTGCTGGCACAGGTGGTGCTCGGTCTTTCCGAATCCGGCGTCGTTCCCTCCATCATGGTGATGATTACAAAATGGTTTCCGGCCGAGCGCCGCGGATTTGTCGTGACCATGCATCAGGCGCTCCAATCCATCGGGCCAGTTTTGACCGCGCCCCTGGTGGCGGCGCTGACCATCAAATTTGGCTGGCGGTCTTCCTTCCTCATACCGGGCATCTTGAGCGTTGGTCTGGCGCTGGTTTGGTTTTTGAGTGACCGCAGTGGGATGCCGGCGGCTGCCGTCCGCTGCCCGCACACGGGTGCCCCAGGCTTCGGCAGCCTCAAGTTTGTGCTCACCACGCCAGCATTGCGGGGCGTGGTGTTGACCCGCATCATCACTGATCCGGCCTGGTTCTTTCTAATCTATTGGCAGGCCGCCTTTCTGCAGGACCGAGGCGGCTGGACACTCGCCGCATTGGGGCGCTGGACCTGGCTGCCGCCGGCGGGGGCTGCGTTTATGAATATTTTTATGGGCTGGTGGTCGGACAAACATCTGCGCGCCAGCGGCCACGCCCCAACGGCGCGCCGGATCGCCCTGCAACGGTTGGCCATGCTCGCGCCCTGCTTTGCCCTGGCGCCTTTTGCCGTCGGCAGCAAACCCTTTGTGCTGGTGCTGCTCATCCTCTGCTACGTCATGGCCAATTGTTGGCTGACCATGGTTAATGTGCTGGTCACGGAAGTGGCGCCCCCCGGCACCGTGGCCACCGCGTTCGGAGCCATGAGCGCGCTCGGCGGCTTGGCGAGCATCCTTTTCAATTACGCTGCTGGCTGGCTCGTAGATAAACTGGGTTATGCCACGATGTTTGTCACGTGCGCCTGCTTGTATCCGCTCGGTGTCATGATACTTCACCATTATTACGGCGCGGGCGGCCCCGCCAAAAAATCCCAGAGCCCAGTTCCCGGCGTCACGTTTTTGTTCGCGCTCGGATCATTTTTGTTGGTGGCGTTGAGTCTGTCGGGGGCCGGCGTTCCGGTGATCCCGCAAACCGCCATTGAGGCCTATCCTTTGCCTTTCCTTTATACCAATTCAACCGTTTATTCCTTGAGAGCCGGTGGCGAGGACATCCCGGTGGTGAGCTATGTCAAGGAATATGATTATGCGGAATTTTCCATGCCCGACGGGGCGACCTCTCTCGTGGTGACTGCGCTGACGGAAACGAACATTGCCGCCTACGGCATCAGCCCCATAAGACTTGGTATAACCGGTGCCATTGCCGGCAACCAGCTGACTTTCTCCCTCACCAACCATCAATATCTCATCGTAAAAATCAATGGCCATAAAAAGCTGGTCATCGCGGCTGACCCCATGGAAGCCGATGTCCCGGCGCCTTCCGGAACGGGCATTTTTAATATCACCGCCGCCCCGTATTACGCCGACGCCACCGGCGCCCATGCGTCCACCAAGGCCATCCAGAATGCCATCCACGATGCCAGCACCCACGGCGGCGCTCACGGAGGGCACGGGATTGTTTATGTGCCGGCCGGCGTTTATACCACGGGCAACCTCAAGCTTCAAAGCAACGTGGCCCTGTACTTGGCCGGCGGTTCGGTGCTGCGGGCTTCGCTTGAAACCAGCAATTACACGCGCGATTATTACAAACGCTCCCAAAAGCGATTTGTCACCTGGTTTATTTCCACGGCCACCAATGCCGTCAACGTGAAAATTTACGGCCGGGGAACAGTGGATGGGAACGGATATTGTCTCGCGAAGATGAAGAATTTTGGCAACAACCTGCTGGTGCCCGTCGGTTGCACCAACTTTGTCTCGGACGGCGTCATTTACCGGGATTCCGGCGCCTGGGCGGTCACCCCGGCCAGGTCCGCCAATCTCTTGTTTGCCAATTTCAAGCTCTTTAACCACTTGAACACGGGAGAAGACGACGGCATTGATGTATGCGAATGCCAGAATGTCACTGTGTCCAACGCCGTTGCCATCGCCCTGGACGATGCTTATTCCACTAAGACTTGGGAAAAAGCGACCGACCTTACGGTTAACTGGCCGGGCGAAGCTCAGGTAAACAGTGATATTATCTTCGAGAACTGCCTGGCGTGGACCTATTGCTATTGTTATAAAATCGGCCAAGGAGTTGTACAGCCCCAGGAGGGAATCACCTTCAGGAATTGTGTCGCCTATGAGTGTGCCGTCGCCTTAGGCATAGACCACAAATGGGGAACCGCTCCGGTGCGGCACGTGACGTTTGATAATATTGACATTGAACGGGTGAGCAACTCGAACGCCGACCATCGGACGTGGGCGGCCTTCTTTGTGGATAAGGACAACCCTCGTGGTGGCGGTCCCATCTATGGCCTGATCGTAAAAAACATTCACGTCCGGGATCCTGGCACCTCCGGCGGGGTGCTGGTTGGACGCGGCAATTCTGCCATGATCGATGGTGTGACTCTTGAAAATATTTTAATGCCTGGTGGCAGTGCCCCGGCCACCAGCCTGTCCGAAATGGACATCCTTTGTGTCCGCAACGCCACCAACGTCTTGGTTTTGTCGCGCTAAATTTCGCGCCAGGGAAGCCTCCCCCGTCGTTGCTTTCCCGGTGTTGGAACCTCGTGAATTAAAAATGCAATAAATGATATATTTGTCTGATTGTATTTGTTCAATGCCGGGAGGATGCTCAACCCGAACCAATTGACCCGCGCGAATTTCCTGTTTTTGCGTTCTGTCGGCGTTGACAAGCGGGCGGAAATGCCGCGGGGTTCAATTGAGAAGCGATCCTATGAAAAAATTCTGCACCATGAAATGCAAAATCCTCTCGGTCCTAACTGCCGCCATGGCGTTGGCCAACGTTTCGCAGTCCGCGTCCATTGACAACTGGGCCGGTCCCAGTCCAGGAACGACGACAAGTCCGACTGGTGGAAACTGGGATACGTCTTCGCTCAACTGGAACACGACCAGCGGTTCCGGGAATGCCGCCTTTGCGACTGGCAATACTGTTACTTTCGCCGGTGCTGATGGCTCATATGCCATTAACGTCCCCGCAAGCCTCTCGACGGCGGGCTTGTACTTCACGAATTTCGGCTATGTTGTGTCCAGCACCGCACCGGTGACGGTTACGACCACTGCCAGCGCGGCGGTCAATGTGGCTACCGGCAAATCCGCGGTCATTGGAACCAACATCACTGTGAGCATCACCGCCAATGGAAGCTACATTAACGACGGCACCATATTTGGCGGTCAGTTGATCATCACCAACGGAGGAACCATCACCCAGCCCAACGCCTATGCTTTTGCCGTGGATGGTGTGGCCGGCTCCATGCTCCGGGTGTTAACCGGTGGCGTTGCTTCCCATACCGGCGCCGGCAGCGCGGTGCGCATTGGCTATTCTGCCTCGACTTCCGCCATTTTGAGCATTGAAGGCGGCACTTTCAACAATTCTGGCAGCGCGTCTTTTTATATTTCCTACGGAGCTTCATCAACGGGCACGGTGTCGGTGCTAAGCGGCAAGCTAAACGTGCCCAAAACGCCGATTATCATCGATAACAGCTCGACGGGCGTGGGCACGAACAATCTGAACGGCGGCCTCGAAATTGCCCAACAAATCAAGACCGGATCATCGTCTGCCACTTCCGTGTTGAACTTCAACGGCGGCACGCTGCAAGACGTGAACCCGGGAGTGTCAGGGCTTACGAACGCTTTCTTGAACGGATTGACCACCGCCAACATCCGCAACAACGGCGGCGCCATAGATTATAACGGCACGCCCATCATCATCGGTCAGGCATTGGTGCACAGCACACTTTCCGGCGACACCGCGATGGATGGGGGTCTGCTGGTGACCAACTCGGGAACCGGCGGCGCGCTCATCTTGACCAATGTCAACACCTACAACGGCCCCACGGTGGTGGCCAATGGTGCGGATTTGATTACCACCACCCGCAGTACCGGCGGCGGCGCCTACACCGTCAACGATGGTGGAAAATTGGACGTGCAAGTGGTTAGCTCAGGCACCACTCTGGCTATGAGTAGCCTCACGTTGGGGATTTCCGGCACGGTCAACAACGTTTTTGAACTGGGCGCCAACGCCAGCACCACCGCTCCGTCGGTGACCGTCGGTGGCGCTTTGAATCTGAATGGAACGGCGAATGTGACCGTGACGGGCACGGGCTTGACCGCGCCCAACACCTATGTGCTGATGAGCTACGGCTCCTTGACCGGCTCGGGAAGCTTTGTTCTCGGGGCAGTCCCCGCGATTGCCGGGTATGTGGCCACCGTGATCAACAACACGACGGCCCAGCAATTGCAACTGGTTTATGTTCCCGCTCCGCAGCCGGTTCGCTGGGCGGTGGGCAATGGCAATTGGGACACCACGTCGCTCAACTGGCAGTTGCTGTCCGGCAGCGGCCCCACCAATTATACCGAAGACAGCCTGGCCGCGTTTGATGACAGCGCCACCGGGAGCAGTCCCATCACCGTGACTCTGGCCGGCACACGTTCACCGTCCGGCATTACCAACAACTCCACCAAGAATTACATCATCGCGGGCAATTACAGCATCGGGGGTGGTGGCACCGTCATCAAAAGTGGCAGTGGCACGCTGACCTTGGACAACGGCGGCGCCAACAGTTTTGCCTCCATCAGTCTCAACAACGGCACCTTGCAGGTGGGAAACGGCGACACGGGCGGCAGCTTGGGCAGCGCCACGATTACGGACAACGGCGTGCTGGCCTTCAATCGCACTGATAATCCCAGTGTGGCCGGCGCGATATCTGGTTCCGGCTCTCTGGTTCAGAACGGCAGCGGCAGCCTGACTTTGGGCGGCGCCAACAGCTATTCCGGTTTGACGACCATCAACAGCGGATCCGTAATCTTGGCGAACGGCGGGGCCGTTCAAAACAGCTTGGTCAGCAACAATGTGGTGAACGGTTTGAGCTTTGCCAGCGGCATCACGGCGGCCACGATCGGCGGACTGGCCGGCACGGGTGACATCCCGCTGGTCAATGCCGCCAGCGCGGCGGTTACGGTCTCGCTTAACGACAACATTACGAATACGGCTTACAGCGGCGCTTTGGGCGGCAACGGCTCGCTGCTCCAGGCCGGGACCAATTCGCAGACCCTCTCTGGTAATCTAACATTAAATGCGCTGCAAGTTACAACCAACGGGACGGTTGTAATTACCGGTGGCAATTCAACGATAAGCTCCCTGCAAATCCTGGCAAACGGCGGTTCCCTCCAGATCGGTGGCGGAACCACCACCGTGACCTACGACAGTCGGATTGCAGCGGCCAATGGAGTGTATGATGTCAGCGGCGGCACGTTGAATTTGAACAAGTTGACCCTCGGCTCCGCCGCAGCCAGCAACACCAACAATGTGATGACCGTTTCCGGGAACGCGGTGGTTAACCAGAATCAATCGGGTGGTGGCAATTACGGGCAGCTATGGATTGGCGGCAACAACGCCGGCTCGGGTACGCTGGTGTTGCAGGACAATGCTCAGTGGGGCAACACCAATACGGCCTTGAACGACGTGAACGACAACCCCTTAGTAGTCGTCGGCCGCGCCATCAACTTCAGCGGGGCCACCGGCATCTTCACGATTTCCAACAATGCCACCTTCACTTATAGCAACGTCGTCCAAGTGGCCGTGAACAATGCCAGCGGTTCGGGAGCCGTGGGCACCGTGAATCTAAGCGGTGGCAACATGTTCGTGAATGGCTTCGCTTGCGGTACTGGTGTCGGCACTATCAATGCCGCCGGCGGCACTGTCACGGCGCTGGCTAACAACGCGAATTTCTTCAGCAACTTTACCGGCACCGGTGGGACCAACTCCGTGAACCTTCAGCCCGGCGGATTGACCTTTAACACGGCTGGAAATGCGGCGGTCATTACCAACGTCCTGTCAGGCATCGGTGGCCTGGCCGTGGAGGGCAACGGCGTTCTCACGCTTACGGGCGTCGATACTTATGGCGGTGCAACGGCGGTTTCCAGTGGGACTTTGCTGGTCAACGGCTCGCTGGCATCCGTGAGTGCCGTGACGCTGACCAACGCAACCTTGGGCGGCTGTGGCATCATCGGCGGTGCGACCACGTTGCAGCCCGGCTCAGTCCTTGCCGCCGGCAATGGCGGCATTGGCACCTTGACCTTCGGGGGGGCGCTGACCTTAAGCGCCTCTTCAACCAATGATTTTGCGGTGACCACTGCCGGTGGCGTCAGCAACAGTGTCGCCGTAGGCGGTTTGTTGACGCCCAACAGCAGCGTGGTCAGTGTCACATCCGGCACACCTCTGTATCCGGGCACCTATCCGCTGTTCACCTACGGTGCTTCCAGCGGTTCGTTCCAATCCACGCCGCTGTTTGATGTGCCTCCAGTTCATCCTGCCTACGTGGCGGACAACGGCGCCGGCCTGATTACTCTGGTGGTCCCGAACCAGCCGCCGGTCGTGCAAAATTTCACCCTCGGAGTTATTGCCGGCATCTCCTCGACTGTCCAGGTGATCGGCGGCAAGTATGCGCCGGTAGATCCGGACGGTGACGCACTGACCGTGACGAGTGTCAGTGGCGCCATCAATGGAACGGCTACCACCGATGGCACAAACATCACGTACGTGTCCACCAATAGCGCGGCCTCCAGCGATACTATTACCTATGTTGTTGGTGACGGCTACGGCGGGACCGCTGCCGGCACCATCAGTGTAGTTATAAACCCAGCTCAGGGTTATAACCAAATTAACGTACAAATGATTGGTGGGAACTTTGTGCTTACGTATCTGGGGATTCCGGGCTATCAGTACGCGCTGGACTCGACGACGAATCTAGTTTCGCCGATTACTTGGACGCCGATTACTACCAATACGGCGGGAATCAACGGAATTCTCAGTTTCACAAACAGCACAATTTCAGGCGGGCCTGTTTTTTATCAGACCCAATATGTGCCCGGAAACTGAAGAGCCTTGATCTTGATGCCGGGGGGTGCCGGGCGCGACTCTATGCCCGCACCCAAAGATAGGAACGCAGCGCCGCGGTGTCCCTAGCGTTGAAGTCGCCGGAGTCGTTGGACAGTGTGGTGCGCACTAACGTTCGTTCGGCCTGTTTGCGAGCGCAGTCAGCGCTGCGCTCGGTTTTTACGCCAAGATGGTGCGAGTGTCAACTACCTCCCGGGATGGCGGACCAACGGACAGCTCCCACAGTCCCATGATCTGTCTCTTTTTGAATTCGCAGCGGTCTCTTTTTGTCCCGCCCAGACCATACAAAGCCGGGCGGTGGGAATTTGCTTTGCTTCCAGTTCTTCAAGAAGTCCAGATAACGGAATGGGGCGGCACATTCAAAGCGGCAAGGTCAGGGAAATCGTCGTACCCTTTCCTGGGGACGACTGGATTTCACAGCGGCCGTTTACTTTGCGCATCCGCTCTTTCAGATTGGCCAGACCGTTGCGGGTAAAGTGCTGGCCGGTGGCAAAACCGCAACCATTATCCTTAATGAGGATCTGGAATTCGTTCCCGGAGCACGTCAGTTGGAGCAATATTTCGGTAGGCTTGCCGTGGCGGACTGCATTGTTAAGCGCCTCTTTTACGGAAAGCAGGGTATTATGCCGTATTTCGGCCGCGATGATCTGCGCCGGAAAATTTTGAGGCAGCTCAATACGGCAAGAGACCTTCGCTTGGGCCAGGAGTTCCTCGGCAAAACTTGCCAGGTATTCCGCCAGCGCCGCCAGCGTGTCATTTTTTGGATTTACCGCCCAAACCAATGCGTCCAAGGCCGTGACCATGGAACGCGATCTGTCCACGATTAACTGGAGCTGCTCATGACTTGCGTCAGGAGTCAATTTTGAGCGGGAGCCAGTCATCGCCAGCATGTTAATGGCCGTCAACCTGCTGCCCAGATCATCATGCAGATCGCGGGCGATGCGGGAGCGTTCTTGCTCGATCGCCCGATCCTGTTCGGCGCGATGTCTTTCGTTGATCTCGTGTTTTAGCTGCACGGTCCGCCGTTCAACCTGACGACGCAGCAACGTAATCCAAATAAAGGCGAGCAGCAATCCCGCCGCCAGCAAGGTTACCATGGTCAGTAAACGGCCGAGGGTCCACCAAGGCGGTTGGGCAATAAATTGGACGCCGGCCGGTGAGTTTAACAACAACTCGAACGACTTGGCCACGCCTGCCGGTTGGTGGCCGTCGCCGAGTTCGGAGAAAACGCCGGTCAATTTGAGACGGCTGCCCGCAGGCCATTTGGCGTATATTTTACCGTTTTCAGGCAGCCGGGCTACGAAGTTCCTCAAGCCCGTTTGCATTTCCAATACCCATTCCGATTTATTCTCTTTCGCGTCCACGAGCACACCTTCCGCACATACCCAAGAGACGTCGGGGGTGGCGTTGGAACCTTCCAGCAACAATGTTTGGGGCGGCGGAAGTGGAGATTGGCCCGTCGTTCTGGCAATGGCCTCGCGCAGAACCGGGGAGGGCCCTCCGAGTTCCACCAGTCCCACGACTTCAATATTGTCGCCAGGTTTTAGAGCAACCGGTTTTGCAGGTTGAAACCGAAGACCAAAACCTTCGTCAGTCAGGTAATACATGTCTGGATTTCCAGAGAGGATCTGCCCCGAAATATTGACCCGCTGGAAGATATTGCCCTTGGCGTCAAATTGCATCAGTTGCCGGGCTCGCATTTTGCGGGCTTTGAACGGATCCAACGGAACGGGCGTGTCCACGCAAATGGTTGCTTTGTCGAACCAAAAGGGGCGATCGGGATTGATCTGAAGGCTGGGGTGTTTCCACCTGGCAAACAGACAGCCTCGGATGCGCACCACGGAATTAATGAAGTGATCCAAAGCCTCCGGTGGATCGGGATCAAATTCAACATTCATTTTGCCGCCGGACATCAGCAAAGCCAGGCGATTATTTGTTGTTTCTGTCACGAATCCGCGAATTTCGACGTATTGCGAATCCATGCTGCCACTAATCAACTGGTCCCAAGTGGGATATTTGGGCGCTGGTAGCAACCCGATTCCCAGTTTCTGACCTTTGGCTAGAATGAGAATGGGGGAGAATTCGGATGCCTCGCAAGTCCCTTCAACCTCGATTATATCGCCAACCTTTGGCGAATCCCAAATCCAAGCGGGTCGCAACCCGACGAAAACACCGCGGTCCGATTGGTCTTGAATAACGATGCAATCACGTTTTTCCGAAACCCATGTGACCACACCTATGATCTTGGCCTGATACCCGCGCTGGGCCTCTTCCCGCTTTAACTCCTGTACTTGCGCCGCAGTAGTTAGCAACGGAAGGGCGTTGGTGTTACTGCCAGGACTTTTTGCAGGCAGTGTCCGCCAGACCGCCTCATGCAGTACGTTGTTTGACGCGGTCTGACTCCATCGCCCCAAACACTCTACGTCGCCAGACGGCAGGGGGAGTGTGTTGAGCAGTTCGATCAGAACCGAGCCTGTATCATCTTCCAAATCCGGTAATTGTCCTAAAGAGGGCGGATGGACTCGACCGCAAATACGTACAATATCAGATGTTTCGTTCCCGTTCATGAGCTGGCAATCACTGATTTTAAGACTCCGGCTGGCGGACCAAAATGCTGGCGCGACTTCCATGACTTGCACGTTGGTCCAGTTCGGAACCACCAAGGTGTCCGCCAGCCGGCGTTCTCCCGTGTAGAAGGTGTTGAGACAAACACCGCGAGCACGCACCCGGCTGCCAAGCAAATATCGGGGCGGTTCCTGCGGGCCGTCGCATACGGTCACTCGCATGTGAGTGTCCTCGGACGTCAACTCCAGTTCGGCCCCGTTCGGCTGCTTGCCAACGAACGTAATCGTGCCGCTCACTTCGGACCAGATTGGCCCCTGCTGTCCGGGCATTGGCTGCCTGATGGTGATCGGCACCGGTGCCGGCACGTTTGTGGCGCCGCTGAGAATCAATTGAATGGGCGTGTTATTGATGTACAACTGCCCGCCATCATCCGACCCGAGATAAAACGTATAGCGCCCAGTTCGGTCAATTTCGATAAATCCATCAAATGCCAGGCCCACATGTTCATTCCGGCTTTTAACCTTTAGATCGAAATTTGAGACCACCCCGGTTTTTACCGGCGTGAGAGCCGGAAAAAATGGGAGCTGTTCCCATTCTCCTTCAAAGCAGCGGTAATTCAGCCCGTTTACAAAGTCATTCCCAGCGTTCGGCAATGCCCCGGCGGACCGAAACAGCACTGAATTGGGGATCGGTTTTCGTTTAAAGTCCGGCCCCGAATAGGCCACGTTTAAGAACCAGTTTCCCGTGTAATTGAACCACAAGACTTGAATTGGATAACGTCCAGCCTTCAAGTTTACCGTGGCGGTGCACTCGGCTTGCGAATGCCTGCCGTCGTTGTCGAGTACTGGGCTTTTACCGAGGCTGACTCCAGTTTCGGTCAGGTCCAAATAGTTCGTTCCCCGCAATTGGATCCGTTGCCCCGGCAGTGGTGTTTGTCCGGTCAAAGTGGTTTCCAAGATTTCGGTCCCGGAATCGTCTTGAAAAAATATCATCCCGGAACCGGGATCTGCCGCCAGCACAGTGCCTTCGAGATTGAACGCGCAAATGGAGCCCATGCTGCCATTGACTGCCTGGCGGAGTTGAAAGACGTTTGTAAGCAGTGGAAAATCCTGGACTAGCTGTTCCCTTGGCATTTCCCCGCCAAAATTCGTTCCAGAGGCATACAATGAAAGGGCAAAAAAGACTGTCCACAATTGTATAATCCCCAAAAATGAGCGGCTCATCTTCCACATATCAATTACACTAAAATCATTATCAAATCTTAGGCAATCTGGCAAGGATTCGTTCCTTCATTAGTGCAGGCCGGGCCTCTCGGATTTTTATTGAGATTGTCAGCCATTCCCGTAGTCTTTTCCAAGTGCTGTTGTTAATTCTCGTTTGGGAATGCCAATCCATTCCCATGAGAGACTTTCAACGGCAACTCATCATGACCAAGATCGCCATCGTTGAAGACAATCCCGATATTCGCCTTTCATTGACTGAATGGATTAATTCCGCACCGAACTATCAATGTGTCTGTGCCTGCCCCAATGCCGAAGTTGCTCTCATCGAAGTCCCGCGATTGCGTCCGGACGTCGTGCTCATGGACATTCGGCTGCCGGGCGAATCCGGCATCGCCTGCACCGCCCGCCTGAAAAATCTCCTGCCCGATTTACTGGTGATCGTCGTAACCGTTTATCGCGATCGCGATCTTTTGTTCCAGGCGCTTAAGGCCGGCGCAAGCGGCTATCTTCTCAAGCGCTCCACGCCGGAAGAAGTGCTGGGGGCTATTGCCGAGGTCTGTTCCGGCGGCGCACCCATGACCAGGGAAATTGCCCGCATGGTGGTCGAGACTTTCCGGAACCCCGCTGCCCCAGAAGGTTTTCCCATGGAACTGTCCGAGCGTGAAATGGAAATTCTGTCTTTGGTTTCAAAGGGCCTGGGCAACAAGGAGATCGGCTCAAAGCTGAACATCAGCTATTACACTGTTCGTGCCCACCTTCGGAGAATTTACGAAAAACTTCATGTCCGGTGCCGCGCTGAGGCGGTGGCGAAGCTTTTGCAACGCAATCCCTGAAGCTCCTGCAGTTCTGGCTGGCGATAAAGCGCCCGCGAACCCTCCGACACAACGAATGGCATCCTAGTGTCCAGATATTCGAATTGGACCACCCTTGGTGCATTTTAGGCAGCTCCCGCAAAAGGGAGTGGATGCTGGCAGTCGTTCAGGGCGTTGGCATTCTTTGACGATGCGGGGACAAGCGCGTTGGTTTGGCGACCACAATTTGAGGCATATCAAGATCAGCCGCGGCGGATTCGTCTTCTACAACGCTGGTGCCATTTTTTGCGACTTTGATTCTTCTGATTGAATAACGGCCGCCGCCGCCGCCAGACCATCGGCGGTGGCGGTCAGCTTGATTTCGCCGGGCTCCGCAACCGACTGCACGATGATTTGCGCAAGGCCATTGAACACACTGCGCTGCCATTTCGGTGCGTCGGCTTTTTCCAAAATTCTCAAAGCAACGCCGTTGCCGAGGCCGCCAGATCCATCGTCGTTGATGACGGCGACGGCCAGGGTGTTCTCGCCAGCGTGCAAGAGCGGCTTGATCTCAAAAGCCGGCGAGGAGGCCCAATCGTGGGACTCGCCGACCAGCTTGCCGTTGATATAAACCCAGCCCCGATCATCGATGCGTCCGATTTTCAACTGGACTGATTCGGCCTTCAGATCCCCGGCGGTTACTGAAAACTTGGTGCGAAAAACCGCCTGTTGCGGGACTTTCAGCGAATCAGCGTTCGCTTCTGCATCCACCTTTTCCCAACCGGCATCATCGAAATCCGGTTGGAGTTCGGAAAGCTGCGGGCTCGCCACGGCGGACAGTGTTTTGTAATGCCAGCCGTGGTTTTCCGGGATGACGCGGAGGTTTGTTTTGGGCACAAAGGTATCCGGCTCGTGGCAGCTCGGATCGCCGTTGCCCACGCCCAGGATTTTCCCGGGGCCGGCCAAATGGAAGTGGATCAGATTGCCGGCCACCGGCACAATGCGGTTTTGCGCATCGCGAACTGAAACTGTTATGACGCTGATATCTCCGCCCCCCGCTTGGATGTTTTTCCGGTCTGGCTCAAGCTGGATGGCGGCGGGCTCGCCCGTCGTTTCAACTTTCGTTTCGGCAGCCAGCCTGCCGTCGGTGTAACCTTTCGCACTCAAAACTCCGGGCGCGTATTTCACCTTCCACTTCAGTTCGGAATCTCTTTTCATGGTCTGGCGTCCGAGACTTTGACCATTCAAAAATAATTCGACTTCGCGGCAGTTGCTCAGGGCGCGCACGTCAATGTCCTGGCCTTCCCTGCCGGGCCAGTTCCAATGGGGCAGCAGATGCAGGACAACGTTGGTGGTCCACCAAGACTGGTAATACCAGAAGTTATCCTTCGGAAAGCCGCAGGTGTCGAGGATGCCAAAATGCGAATTGATGCAGGGCCATTGGTAAGGCGTCGGCTCGCCCCGATAGTCAAAACCCGTCCAGTCAAATCCGCCGGAAGCCCACGGACGGGTGGCGAAATAACTCCACCACTCTTTGGCGGAACAGCCCCAGCGGGGATTGCGGTCGTCGTAGGCGCTCACATAGCCCAGGGATTCGTCGTTGGTATAAATGCCGCGTGTACCGATGGTGCTGGCCTGTTCGGTGCCCAGGATATTCGCCGCGGGAAAGGCGGCATGATAGGCGTCCATGCTTTCAAAGTGGTAATTAAAGCCTTTGACATCAAGGGCGGAAAAAATCCCAAAGTCACCGTAGGAGCCGCTGTTGACCGCCATCGTGCAGGGGCGCGTCGAGTCCAGGGAGTGAGCCAGGTTTTGCATGGTTCGAACGATGGCCGCCCCGGTGGCCGTGTCTTGGGCTTTCCATTCCTCATTGCCGAGCGACCAGGCGAACACGCTGGGATGATTGCGGTCGCGCCGGATCTGCCCTTTCAATCTGTCCAAGTTAGCCGCGTCGGTGCCAAACAACCGGTTTTCATCCAGCACCAGCATCCCAAGCCGATCACAGGCCTGGAGCAATTCCGGCGTGGGCGCGTTGTGCGAGGTGCGATAGGCGTTGCAGCCCATTTCCTTCAATTTGGCGATGCGGAAATACTGCAGGGCATCCGGGACTGCCACGCCGACGCCTGCGGCGTCCTGATGATTGCACGTGCCCTTGATTTCATAGTGTTTGCCGTTCAGCAAAAAGCCCTGGTTTGGATCAAACGCTATGGTGCGGATGCCAAACTCGGTTTCCTGGCGGTCAACCGTTCGCCCGCCGCTTTGAACCGTGGTGTTGAGGTGGTAGAGTTTTGGCGATTCCGGCGACCAAAGGACCGGCAGGAAAACTTTTCCAGCGAGACGCACCGTTTTTTGTGCCATACTCTCCACTTGATCCGACTTGTGGAACCTGGCCACAAGTTTTCCTTCGGGTGAAACGATTTCGCAAGTCACCATTGCCTCCGCCGGATTCGTCTGCAGGTTCAGCAGGGCAGCTTCGACAGTTATTTGCGCCGCGCCTTGCGGAAGGTTGTTTTTGAACTTGCTGCAAACAAAGATCCCGTCAGGTGCCACCGCCAGCGGATTGGCTGTCTCAAGCCAGACGTGACGGTAAATGCCGGCGCCTTCATAAAACCAGCCCTCAAATTGTGAGGCGTCCACCTTCACCGCGATGACGTTCTTGCCGCCCGGCTGCGCCACGGCGGTGATATCGCAACGAAAACTGTCGTAACCATCATCGTGGTGTCCGACAAACCAGTCGTTGACGAAGACGTCGCAATTGCGATATACGCCGTCAAACTCAAGGCGCAGGCGCTTGCCCGCATCGGTTGCGGGCAGCTCAAACGTGCGCCGGTACCAGGCAACGTCGTTCGCCGGGTAACCCGGGCCCACTGGTTTGAAGCCGTGATTGTAATCTGCGTTGCGATCAAATGGCAATTCCAGCGCCCAATCATGCGGTAAATTGACGGTCTGCCAGTCCGCATCTGAAAAATCAGACCGGGCCGGACCGCGATTTTCACCGGCCTTGCCCAAGCTCAGCACGTCGCCCCAAGGATTGCCAAGATAGAATTTCCAGCCAAAATCCAGCAATAACCGTTCACCGGGGAAATCAGTTTCCGCGGCAAATAAATTGGGGTGAAAAATTACGAGAATCGCAACAATTAAGGAGGTTTGAGAGCAGAATCGGAATTTCATAGCGGCAGTTTTCAAAAGGAGTTAATATATCATCCAGCGCGCGACTTATTGGGATCGCACCCGGTAATATTTTTGCGGCAGAGTAGGGCTTACAACAAAAGGCGGAGTGGCAGAAGCATTCGTCGTCCAGGGTCCGGTGACGTTCGTCGCTTCCAAAAGCATCCCGCCACTCGGCCAGCTTAATGTCAGTTGGACGCCATTCCAACTGTTGGTAAGCTGGGGAGGGGCTGGCGGCGGGTTGGGAGTGAAGAATTGAATCTCCGCCACGTCGCACCAGCCGTTGGCTGGTCCCAAATAGCGCACACAGCGAAAGGCGTTTGTGTTGGTGATCGTCTGCGAGGTCACCACATTGGTGTCTGGCGGTGCAGTGGCAATCGTGAAAAGAGTCACCGGGTTGATGAAATAAGGGTTGTTGGCCCCCTGGAATAATCCGCCGGGCATTCGGCCCGACCAACCGGTCCGCGGCCAATAATTGATCTGTCCGATCACATTGCTTTCCCCGGCTCCAAAATCCAAACCAACCCAGTCACCACTGGCATTGGGGCCATCGAAAAAGGTGGCCAGACTGCCGTCGAAAACGTTTGAAATCGTATTTCCCTGGTTGCCCCAAGATCCGCTGGTGCCAATGATTTTTCCGGTCAGCTGGTTGGTGCAGTTGATCAAACCGGGTTCATTCGTTGGTGTCACTTGCAGCATGGCAACCGCACTGACGCACCAACTGGTGGTCAAGCTGTTGGTCATGGGCGTCGGTTCGGCCCATGCGTTCCACGCAATGTTCAAATCAGTCCGCCGGCAGTCCCAAGCGGCATTGGCGTTGGCCTGCATCCAGGGGTAATAGGTGCTCCATAAATTATTGTACCGTACAAAATGCCCCATGCCGCGCGCAAATTCCGCGGCCCAAGTGGCCAGGTAAGTGGCGTCATTGTTGAAGATGCCATTGTCCGTCAGATTGTTTCTCGTGTATTCGACGGCGCTTAAGGCGTCAGTGTAATAGACGGACTGGCCGGTGATCTCGTAAAGATAATTGGCCAAGTCAACAAATGTTCCCTGGTTATAGACGGCTGGATCTGTGTTGACCGAGCCATTGGTGTCAATTTCTTCATATACCAGGCCAGTGCCAGGGTTGAAAATGTTGGTTCGCGCCCAGCCATAGATTTGCTGGGCTTTAGCCAGGTAAGTCGCGTTCGTGGTGCTTTGGTAAATTAAACACGCCGTTTCAGCCAGGCTGTCGTTGGACAGCGGGGCCTTGCCGTCCTGACCCTGCTGTTCCCAAATTCCACCGCCATTGAAGTTTGTGTCCCAGCCGCGCGCATAGGCCATGTTAAAGCCATATTCGGCCGCATTCAGAAAGTTGGTGTTGCCCGTCATTTGATATCCCCGGGCGAGGACCAGTGCCGCCCATCCTATGTCGTCATTCCATCCGTCCCACGTCCAAGGTGTTGGATTTTCGGTCAGGAACGTTGCCAGTAAACTGTTGATCAGTTGTTGTTGTTGCGGACTATGAGTCCGCTCGTAGGCGTCTTCGAGCCCCTGAATGTCCAGCGCCTGGACCCAGAAATAGTCGGGGGTCCGGTTTGTCAAATCGGTTCCATAATAGGCAAGGTTGCCTGCTGGCACCAGAAAAGCCGCGTTGTAAGCGCCCACGGCAATGTCGGCTGGCGTCTGGTCGGCCACGATCTCGATCCCGTTGAGCGGCGAGCGCCACGTCTGGTTATCGGAGTTGGCCGAAATCGCAATCACGCCGGCAACCGGCGTGACATCATCAATTTCAATATAGTTACCGTATGCCAATGGGCTCGGATATTTGCCCGAATTGATTAAAGTCAAGCCGCCCGGGACAAATCCTGAAAAAGTGCCGCCCAACGTGGCCGTGTAATATCTCATGCCATTGACCGTATAATTCGGAAGCCAATCGGAAGAGTCTGCCGGTCTTGGCTCATCCCCCTCGGCATAGATATACACGGTATAGGCCGAGCCGGTGAGACCGCTGATGGTGTTGGTGACCGGTGCGTTGAGGCCGGCATCATCGTAGCCATTCATTAATGAACCATTCCCACCATTGGCGATTGACGCGCTATTCCAACCGTTCCCGCGGCCGGACCCGCTCATGGCCAGCGTCGCTGAAACTGAGCCATCACTCGAATTGATTGTTCCAGTGGTAAATGTCATGTTGGCAATATTGTTCCAATTTGTGATCGCCACGACACCAGCGCTGTTCGTAACCGGAGCATTTGTATCACCCAGAAACTTGATTCCAAAAGATTCTGCGGGCGCTGGCCTGGTTGTAGTGACGATGGTGGCAAAAAGAGCGGCGCCGACCCGGATGGAAAAGCGATGCTTCAGAAGCCTCGAAAACAATCTCAGTCGGAATATTGACATGATTTCAACTGGGACGCTTTACTCGTTGATATTATTCCAATTCACAATGGGAGGAAGAGCGGCAAAGCGGTGAACCACCAGTTCGCGGCCGTGGGCGCATTTTGATTTCTGTGTTCTTCGATTGGATATGACTGGCATGTTTATCGCATCTGGCCGGGGCTGCGTCTAGCTCCCAAAACGGGTAGTTCTGCAAAAAGTGCCCTAAATGCGGGGGCGTACCTTGAGGATGGCCTGGCTCCGCGAGTGAACGTGCAACTTTTGGTAGATGTGTTTGAGATGCCAAAGCACGGCATCCAAGGAAACCCCGAGCCGTTCAGCGATCTCCTTGTTGTAAAACCCCTGCGCCACCATATCCAGGACCGCGCGCTCCCGATTCGAAAGCGTCTCGGTCTCCTTGGAGGCCGCCGCCTGGGCATGGAAATAAGAAATAACCTTGCGCGCGATTTCCGCGCTCATCGGGGCCCCTCCGCATTGGACTTCGCGGATCGCGCCCAAGATGGCATCGGCCGTCGCTCGCTTGAGGATGTAACCGGCGGCCCCCGCCCGGAGGGCGCGGAAGATCGTATCGGGATCTTCGTACACGGTGACCATGATGGCGTGGATGGCGGGCAGCAGTTCCTTGATTTTGCCCACGCATTCAACCCCGGACATTTTGGGCAGTTGAATATCCATCAAGACCACGTCTGGCTGCTGGCGCGGAATGGCCTGCAACGCGTCTTCCCCGGTAGAGCAGGTGCAGACGCACCGGCAATCGGTGGATAAACTGAGAATCCGCACCAACGCTTCGCGCGTCGTCTTGTGATCCTCCACAATGGCAACCTTGATCATAGCGTGTGATTTTTCAAGGGTAACCGCAGATCCACTTCGGTCCCCGCGCCGGGGCGGCTCCGGATATCACAGTTGCCGCCCAAGTGCTCCAGGCGATGGCGCATGCCCGGGATGCCTTCACCGCCGGGACTTTGGTTGGCCAAGTCGAAGCCGTGCCCGTTGTCCGCCACCAAGATGATCAACTTGCCTCCACTGACCTCGATGATCAAGCGCACTTCGGTTGCGCCGGAATGTCGGACGACATTGTTGAGCGCCTCTCTGAAGGCGAGAAACAAGCTGTGCCGCTCCTTCGGATCCAAAGGAAACTCTGGAAAACTGGCCGGAATGTGCGGGCGGCACGCCACGCCCGCCAAATCCAAAAAGCGCTGGGCAAACAGCGTGCAATAGCTGGCCACGGAAGCAACCGAATCATAACGCGGATTGACCGCCCAAACAATTTCGTCGAGCGAGGTGACGAGAGACCGGGCCGTATCCGTCAATTGGCCCAGATATTGTTGCTTCTCCGGAACCGGCATGGCTGGGTTCTTGATCAAATCTCCCAAAAGGCCCATTTCGGTAAGACCAGCCCCCAACTCATCATGGAGATCCTGAGCGACGCGTGTTCGCTCTTGTTCCATCATGCGCCGTTGTTCCACCAACTGTCGCTCTTCGACCTGTTTTTGGAGTTGTGCCGAGCGCTCCTCAACCGTCCTTCGCAACAGTTTAATCCAAATCAGCGCGATGCCGAGCACACCGGACAAGACGGCCACGATGGTCAGCGCGCGACGCGGCGTCCACCACGGTGGCCAAGCGATTACTTGGACATCTTCCGGCGAATTCAAAAGCAGTTCGAATGAATTCACGTTACGACCGGCCATCGGGCTGCCATCCAGCGCGCAGAAAACGCCGGTCACCTTCAAGCGGCTGCCCAGGGGCCAGGCGCTGGCCGGGGGGTGTTTGCCGACCAGCCGCGCCATGAAATTCTTCACACCAACCTGTAATTCCAAGACCTGCTCCGCGCCGTGGTTTTTGTAATCCACCAAAGTTCCTTCCACCCAGACTCGCGTCGAGTCATAGGTGGTATTGGTGCCGTCCAGAGCAAGGGGTTGGGGGGCGGGCAAGGCAGCATGGCCGGTTTTGCGGGCGATCGCCTCACGGAGAACCGGAGAAGGTCCGCCCAGTTCCGCCAAGCCGACCACTTCCGCTTCGTCCCCCGGTTCCAGTGTCACAGGTTGCACGAGTTCGAATCGCAATCCGAAGCCATCGTCGGTCATGTAATACATCTTCGCCTCGCCACAAAGGATCTGTCCGGCAATCTTTACGCGCTGGAAGATATTGCCTTGAACGTCAAACCGCATCAACGCCTTGGCCGGCATTTTATGGGCGTCAAAGGGGTCCAACGGCGCGGGAGTGTCCATGCAAATCGTTGCGTTATCAAACCATAAGGGGTGGTCGGTGTTGACCTGAAGAGTCGGATATTTCCATTTGGCAAACATGCAGCCCCGGATCCGCACCACGGAATTGACGAAAGAAACCAAAGAGTCGGTTGGATCGGGATCAAGCTCAACATCAACTGTCCCGCCGGACATCAGCAAAGCCAGATGATTGTCATGTGTTCCAGTGACCAGCCCCCGAATTTCCACGTATTGAGAATCCATGCTCCCTCTGATCAACTGGTCCCGTGTGGGCTGCATGGGAGCTGGCAGACGGCCCATCCCGAGCCGCTCCGCCTTGTCCAATATCACAATGGGTGAAAATTCGCCCGCGACGCAGGTGCCCTCGATATCCAGAATCTCGCCAAGTTTTGGCGAGTCCCACACCCAGGCCGATCTCAACCCGACGAAAACCCCGCGGGTGGAGTCTTGAATAATGACGCAATCACGATTTTCTGAAATCCAAGCGACCACGCCCTTAATCTTGGCGTGATATCCACGCCCGGCTTCCTCACGATTCAATTGTTGAACTTGGGCCGCCGTCGTCAACCAGGGGAGGGCATTGTCTCTATTCTTCGGTTTTTTTGGCAATTCCTGCCAAACGGCCTCGCACAACAGGCTGTTTGATCCAGTTTGACTCCATCTCCCCAAACACTCTATTTCGTCATCGGACTGGGTGGGCGGCGAATTGAGCAGCTCGATTGGAACGGAGCCGGTGTCATCTTCCAAATCCGGCAATCGTCCAAGAGGGTGTGATCGAAGCCGGCCGCAGATGCGCACAATGCTGGACGCCTCCTGCCGATTCATGCGCTCGCATTCTCTGATTTTATGTCGCTGGCTTTCGGACCAAAACTCCGGGGCAACTTCCAGCACTTGAACCTCCTTCCAGCTTGAGACGACCAACGTGTCCGCCGACCGGTACTTTTCGTTACGGGACGTATCCAGGCAAATGCCACGAATCCGCAACAGACTGCCGAGTAAATATCGGGGTGGTTCCTGCGAACCATTCCGTAAAGTAATCCGCATGTGAGTGCCCTCGGATGTTAGCTCCAATTCGGTCCCGGTTTGTTGCCTGCCCACAAATGTCAAGGTGCCTTCGACTTCGGCCCAAAACGGCCCGGACTCGTCGGACAACGGTTGCCGGATCACGATCTGTCTTGGCGCCGGCACCTTTCCCGCCCCTGTCACCATTAATTGGGTGGGGGTGTTATTTAAAAACAACTGACTGCCGTCATCCGACTTGAGGAAAAACGTATAAAGTCCGTTACTTTCAACCTCGATAAATCCGTCATATGCCAGGCCCACGTGTTCGTTGCGGGATTTGACCGTCAAGTCGAAATTTGGGGTGATTCCAGTTTTCACCGGAGTGAGAGTCCCAACCGGTGGCACGTGCTGCCACTCACCTTCAAAGCATCGGTAATTCAATCCGTTTACAAGGCCAATCCCTTTACTCAAGGGGACTTCGGCGCGTCGGAAAAGCGTCGAGTCGGGTATTGTTTGTCGCACAAACCCCGGGCCTGAATAGGCTACGCTCAAGAACCAGTCTCCCGTGTAATTGAACCACAAGACTTGAATTGGATACCGTCCGGTCCGCAAATTTATCGTGGCCGTGCATTCGACTGCCGCGTGCCTGCCATCATTGTCAACCACCGGATTTTTACCAAGGCTCATACCGGTTCCAGTTGAAACCACATAGTTTGTTCCCCGCAATTGAATCCGTTGCCCCGGCAGAAGCTCCCGTCCTGCAATACTGGTTTCCAAGATTTCAGTTCCGGAACCATCTTGGAAAAAAATCATTCCGGAATCGGAATTGGCCGCCAAAACCGTTCCTTCGAGACAAAAGGCGCAAATCGCCCCCATGCCACCGTTGATGGTTTGGCGGAGCTGGGAGACATTCGTCACCAACGGGAAATCCGGCGCGAGCTGTTTGGCCTGCAACTGCCCGTCGGAATTCGTTTCGGAGGCGTGCAGCGAAAGCGCAAAAAAAGCCAGCCAACATTCTATAATCCAAAAAATGCGCATCGCGTCTTTCGCAGGTTGATTTATATCACAAGCACTATCACATCTGAAGCGATTTGTGAAGAATTCTCTGCCTGGGGCCAGGCTGGCTTTCGTGAATTTCCATGTCGAGGCGGGAACAAAAGAAATTGCGGCGAAACGAGAAGGAGGCTGACGATTTAATATTGGTTCCTTCGGTCGTGGGGGAGTTGTGGATGCCGTCTTTTGGCATCTTCAGCACATTTGCCAGAAGCCGCGCGTTGGCTCACCAGGCGGGACCATCCTCAAGTCTGATCCCCGCATTTAGAGGGTGTTTTTTGAAAAACTACCTGTTTTGGGAGCTAGACCTTGCCCCGGCCAAATGCGATAAATAACACAGCAACACCCAATAGAAACAAAGAAATCTAAACGCGTTGACGGCAGCGAACTGTTTTTTCGACCACTTCATCGCTTTTTCCAATGAGATGGGGCTTAAAATGTGCAATAAAACGCCAACTCAAGGCATCGGCAAGTTCCGCCCACGATTGCCAGAGAGTTCGTTCAGGGGAGAAAAGACCGATCCTGCCCCGCGATTGGAGCGATCCAGCGCAGGCGAGCTCGGAAGCGGAGTCGGCCAGAAGATTGGTCGCCGAATGGGAAACCACTTTAATTCCTCGCCATGTGTCAGTTTTGTTTGATTTAAGACAGACGCTTGCTAAAAACTAAAAACTAAAACCCCAGAAAGTAAATGAATATCCCAAACACATATACCGGACACCAGGTTGTCAAGATCCCATTGATTGTATGTTTGTTGGCCATGGCGGGAACGGCCAATGTTTCCCAAGCCCAAAGCGTCGGCCTCGATTTTGCGGGGCGGCAATGGTCCATTGGCGGGAATACGCCAATGACTTTGCTTCCGACGGATACAGCGGGCGTGGTTTCCCAACAAGACTGGAACAACGTGATGCTCGATGGAAAAGATTCCGGCGGCCTGGCCCAGATCGGCGGTCCCAATGCCGGGGTCGTTTCCGACAACAGTGGCGCGGCGACCGGCATGACGTTTTCATACACTCAAAACGGTGGCGCCACGGAGTGGGCGGTTGATCAGACCACCCATACCGGCAACCAGCAGTTGCTGGACGGATATTGGGACATCCAGTCTGGCAGTGGCGCGGTTAACCTCGGCAACATTGCTTACAGTCTGTATGACGTGTATGTCTATGTCAGCGCAGACAATAATGGCCGGACCGCTGGCGTCAATCTCAATGGCGGTGCGCAGACTTATCTGCTTACCGACGCGAATGGATACAATTATACGCAACCCTTGATTCAGGCCACGGCGACGTCGCAAGGCGCGGCGGCCAGCGCCCAGTATGTTCTCTTTCAAGACGTGACCGGCTCGAGCCTTCAAGTTGATCTGTCTAATTATGGCAATGACGTGGGCATCGCCGGCATCCAGGTCGTTGAGGTGGTTCCGGAGCCGGCGACAATCACGCTTTCCATCGCGGGGGTGGCGCTGCTGGGTTTGATTCGTCGTCGGAAATAGTTCTTTTTCATGGTTCAACCTGCAACCTGTGCTGAACCTGTGAAAGCAAACACCGGTTCAGCCACTTATTTAATTTTAAAAAAATGAAAACCTATTTTACACCCACAGATTTTGGCCCACTCAATTTCAAGCTTGGATTGTTTGCACTGGTGGCCCTCCTCGCGGTGGGGACTCCAATTTCCCAGGCGCAAAACGCCATTGGCATTAACATGGCCGGACGGCAATGGTCGATCGGCGGGAACACGCCGATGACGGTAAACGCCTCGGACACGGCCGGCGTGGTTCCGCAAAAGAATTGGAACAACGTAATGCTGGACGGGGCCAATTCCGGCGGTCTGGCCCAAATCGGCAGTCCCAATGCCGGCGTTGTTTCCGACAACAGTGGCGCCGCCACCAGTCTGACGTTCGCCTATACGCAAAGTGGTAATGCCACGGAGTGGGCGGTCGATCAGACAGTTCATACCGGCAACCGACAATTGCTGGACGGATATTGGGACATTCAATCTGCCAATGGCACGGTCAGTATCGGCAACATTTCCTACGGCGTGTACGATGTGTATGTCTATGTCAGTGCGGACAGCAATGGCCGGACTGCCAGCGTCAACCTCAATGGCGGTTCGCAGGTCTATCTTCTGACCGATGCGAATAACTATAATTATTCAACAAACTTGATTCAGGCCACGGCGACGGCGCAGGGGGCGGCGGCCGACGCGCAGTACGTGCTGTTTACCAATGTAACCGGATCGAGTTTTCAAATTGCTTTGAGCAACTATGGCAGCGACGTAGGCCTGGCGGCAGTTCAAATTGCGGATATTTCAGGAATATACAAACCTGCCATTTCACCGCAACCGGCTTCCGAGGAGCTTTATGTGGGAGGCACGGCGCAGTTTTCGGCTTCAGCGACCGGCACAGCTCCCTTTTCGTATCAGTGGCAATCCAACAACGTAAACTTGCACGATGCCGGCAATCTTTTCGGCTCTACGAGCAATGTTCTGACCATAACCAACATAACGCTGGCGGATGCGGCCAATTATGATGTGGTGGTGACGAACATTCATGGCGCAACGACCAGCCAGACCGCGCAACTGACGGTAGTGACGCCGACCCTGCCTTATGAATTGGCGATTCTCTCCAACAACCCCGTTGCGTATTACCGTTTCAACGAAAATAATGGAGATCCCACGAGCACTCCCAATTTGCCCGCGTTTGATTATATTGGCGGAGACAATGGCGTCTATGGGGTGCCAACGGAAAATTTGGCTGATGGCATCAACGGCCCGGAACCTTCTGACGGTTATCCGGGATTTGAAACCGGCAATGGGGCTGCGCAGTTCTTTCCCGGCTACAACACCTCGGAAATAACCGTTCCTTCATGGGGCATCAATACGAACACGGTGACGATTACCGCCTGGGTGTATCCGATGAGCGCTGAAACCAACGCTGTCGGATTGGTATATGACCGTGGCGCGGACGTGGCGGGATTGAGTTATTCTTACAGCACCAACGCTAGCGGCGATTATACTCTCGGTTATAATTGGAACAACGATCGCACCACATATTTTTGGAATTCAGGCTTGGTGCCGCCAGCCAATCAGTGGTCATTCGTGGCGTTGGTGGTGACGCCAACGGCGGCGACGATATATCTGGCCAATACCAACGGAGTAAACGTCGCTGTTCACAACTACCCCAATGTTGTCCAGTCGTTTAGCGGACCGATCACGATTGGCAATGATCCGGAGGACACCACTGGCAACCGCGTTTTCAACGGTGCAATGGATGAAGTTGCCGTGTTCAATCAGGCGCTGTCGCAAAGCCAGGTGCTCGCCCTGTTTGCCGGCGCGTCGAGCCTTGACAACTTCGCCCCGACAATTGGAAATCAACCCAATGCTCAAGCGCCTTTTGTCCAGCAAAATGCCCGTTTCTCGGTGGGAGCCGTTGGCAGCCAGCCTTTGGGCTATCGGTGGCAGGCTTGGACCAATGGAACTTACATGAACCTGACAGATGGCGGGCGGCTATCAGGTTCCCAGACCGCGACGTTACTGATCAGCAATGTGAACTTGTCCGATCCCAGCAATTACATAGTCGTCATCACTAATGCGTACGGTTCAGTGACCAGCAGCCCCGCGGCATTGACGGTGACGGCGAGTTCGTATGCCGGTGCCGTGCTCGCCGACGGCGCGATTGCGTATTACTCACTAAACGAAACAGGCAATCCCGCCGCCGGTGGTGTGACGACCTATGATTATCAGGGCGGTTTCAATGGTATCTATGGCACCGACACCCAAAATGGCTATGATGGAATTGCCGGACCGCGGGCGGCTGACGGTTTCGGGGAATTTCCAACCAACAACTGGGCGGTTCAAATTATTCCCAATGATGCGAATGGGCATGTGGTAGTCAGCCCGTGGAATTTAAACACCAATACGGTGACCCTGACTTGTTGGATTCGTCCGGCATGGGTGGAACCGTCTTGGGCGGGACTCGTATTCTCCCGGGGTGCCGATGGAACCCAGGCTGGCTTAAACTTCTCAGGCAGCACCGCTGCGAATGGCAATCGGACTTTAAGTTACACGTGGGGCGACAATTGTTGTTGGGATTCGACCTTGGCGCCGCCTACGAATCAGTGGTCTTTTGTGGCCCTGGTCGTGACTCCAACCAATGCCACGGTCTATATGTTCAACACCAACGGCACGAGCAGCGCCGTGAATGCCAGCACCGATGACGTTCTGCCGTTCTCAGGCATAACGGGAATCGGGCTTGATCCCTATGATCCGTCAGGTCGAAATTTCAATGGCGTAATCGACGAGGTGGCGGTGTTTAATCAGGCGTTGTCGGAAAGTCAGGTGGCGGGGCTCTATCAGGTCGGGGTCAAGCTGACCAGCAGTTGGGATGGAACGAGCCTTACCCTGAATTGGACGGCCGGTATTTTGCTGCAAGCCACCAGTCTGGCCGGACCTTGGACAACGAACGACAACGCTTCGCCGTTGGTGGTGAATCCCAAAACCAACGGGCCAATGATGTTCTACCGGGCTCAGCAGCCGTGATTAACAGATGCTGAGGTTGAAGGGGGCGGCCGGAGCCGGGGTTCCGACCACCCCCATATAAGATATGCGAAGCGAACCATGTTTATTCCGTTCCGCGGGGCCGGTTGTGTCGCGGTGGATTCTTGTTTTGATCGTTTTGGGTTTTCTGGTTTTCCGCGGAGCGGAGGCCTCGGCGCAGGAAATGATCTCAAGCCCGGACGGGAATGTGGCGGGCACGGTGAGCCTGGCCGCGGGCGACTTGGTTTATTCGGTGACTTACAAGGGGGTGACGGTGATCGAAGAATCTCCCCTGGGGCTGATGGTCAATAACACCAATGTGGGGACCGGGGTGACCCTGGGTGGTTCTTCCGCCTACGCCACCAACGAAACCTTTGCTTCCCGCTGTGGCATTCACGGCACGGCAACCAACTGGTATCAGGGTGAAGTCATTCCCGTCACCCAGACCGTTTCCGGCATCTCGTATAATCTCGACTTCCGGGTTTACAACAACGGCGTGGCGTTTCGATATGAATTGAACGGCGCTGGGACGCAAGAATGTGTTGAGGGCGAATTGAGCGGCTTTGTGATTCCCACAAATGGCGCCCTCTGGTTTATTACCAACAACATCCCCTTCGATGAGTGGTTTTATGTTTCGACGAACATTAATTATTTGCCAGCGGGTACGGTGATGAAGGCTCCGTTGGTGATCCAGCTTCCCGGCACCAATGGATATTTGGGGCTTAGCGAGTCCACACCGGGAATTTTTGGGGCTCCGGATCTGGAGAAGGTGGCGGACCCAACCGGCCGGTTGCTGCAAGTCCTTTATCCGACAAATTATGACGGGTCAACCGGAGCCTCCATCGCCTGGGCGCTGGACAATCCGTGGGGAGCCTCCGTCACGGGAGCGGCGTTGAATACTCCATGGAACGTCATCGCGATCGGCGCGGATTTGACCACGCTTTTGAACAACGACATTGTGGAAAGTCTGGCCCCGCCACCGGACCCGACGTTGTTTCCGCAAGGTACGGCGACCCCCTGGGCGACGATGGGCAAATCGGTGTGGGACTATATCAATCCGTGGCCCGGCGGCATCACCATGACCAACGCCATGACGAACTCCTTTTGGGCGCAGCGACTGGGCTTCCAATACAACGTGGTTGACGCGGGGTGGAGCGGTTGGAATGGCGGGAATCCCTGGCCACAGGTCGCCCAGCTCGTGGCTTATTCGCATTCGCTGGGGGTGAAAGTGCTGTTGTGGTTGGATTCGTCCGGACTGGAGACCGAGGCGCAACGCAGTGCGTTCTATCAGAATTTGGTGGCCAATGGAGTGGATGGTTTCAAAGCGGATTTCTGGAATTGGGGGCCGGATTTGCCCGATGCCGCCGACAAGGTGGAATTGCAGGAAGCGGTGCTGAGAGAAGCCGCCGCAAACCGGTTGGTGGTGCTGTTCCACGGCATTCGCCAGCCCATGGGGGAATTCCGGACGTATCCCAATTTGATTCAGTGGAAGGCGCTGATGGCCCGGGATTACTACCCGCAAGCCTGGCAGGCCACCACCATTCCATTGATACGGTGGCTGGCGGGGCCGGCGGATTATGGCCCCGAGAATGGGGCGCCGTATGATTATGAAACCGCGTCCATGGTGAACATGCCTGGACCCGTTATCATTCTTACACAAAGATCGGATGGCATCGCCGGTAACCCGTTTGCTTCTCTGATTGCATCCCTGCCAAACGAATGGGATCAAACGGTGGTTTTGCCCCAAAGTCAGCTCGGCCAGACCGTGGCGACGGCCCGGCGCAAGGGCCAAGAGTGGTATGTCGGAATTATGAATGGCAATCTGGCGCCACCGGAGATTTGGAACATTCCTTTAACGTTTTTGAGTTCCAACCTTACCTATCAGGCCGATATAATTTGGCACGGTGCCAGCCAGTTGGAGAGGACCAACGTGACGAGCAGCAGCGTTTTCAACGTGACAAACACCACTTCCAACGGCAGTTTATCAGGCGCGGGTTTTGTGGCGCACCTTTACCCCGTTCCAGCCAGTCCCGGCGCGAATTGTTTTTTAGCGGGCTCAATTATTGGAACAAGCGGTTCTTGGAGCAATGATGGCAGCACGATTACAAACGTCTTTGACGGCAATCTCAACACCTTCTTCGATGGCCCGGATGCGAGCGGTGACTGGGCGGGTTTGGATTTGGGCGGCGGTAACCAGAACATTGTCTCGATGATTCGCTATTGTCCGCGGCTCACTTGGGGAATGCGCATGATTGGCGGTCAATTTCAAGGTGCCAATACATTGGATTTCAGCAACGCAGTAACTTTGGCCATTGTCGGTTGCTACCCGCAGGATGGTGTTTTGACAACGTTGGTGCTCACTAATAACAGTGTCTTCCGTTATGTCCGGTATTTGGGGCCCGCCAACGGCTATTGCAATATTGCCGAAGCGCAATTCTATGGCGGCACGAATCCGCCCGCACCCACCGGGGTCAACGCCTCGCCGGGCTTAAACCAGGTCGCTCTGAGTTGGAATGCCGCGAGCGGCATCGTTTACACCGTGCTGCGGTCCACCAACAGTGGCGGCCCTTACGCCGCTATTAACAGCAATCTCTCTCTGTCGGGTTTTATCGACACCAACCTGACGAGCGGGCAAACATATTACTATGTGATTTCGGCCAAAAACGCGATTGGGTTGGTGAGTGCCGACTCGGGAGAAGCCAGCGCCACGCCGGGGGGACTGCCGGAGGCGCCCACCGCCCTGAACGCGATGGCTGGCACAAACCAGACGGTTGCCTTGTCGTGGAACGCCACGCTGGATACCTCCAGCTATCAGGTTGAACGATCCGTTGTCAGCGGCGGACCGTATTCGGTCGTGGCGAGTTCGACGACGACTAATTTCACCGACACTGGATTGGCCAATGGTGTCACGTATTTTTATGTCATAACCGCGGTAAACTCCCAAGGCGCAAGTTCGAATTCTTCCGAGGTTGCCGCCACGCCCGGCGACTACGCCGCCTGGATATGCGCGTCTGGCCCCGTGGGTTATTGGCGGTTGAATGAAACTGGCGGCACGACTGCGGTGGACTCTTCCGGGAATGGCTTTAATGGCACCTACGAACCGGCGGTCACGCAGGGGATTCCCGGTGTGGCCAATCCTCCCGGCTTCGGGTTCGCATCCGGTGATCTGGCAGCCTCGTTTAACGGGCAGGTGAATTCCTGGGTTTCACTGCCGGGACTGAATCTCAACTCGGCCAGCGTGACTTTCGTGGCGTGGATCTACCCAACCGCTGCCACCCAGGCCGGGGCGACGGGATTGATCTTTTGCCGGGATGGTCTGGGCACGGTCTCCGGATTTGATTTTAATCCGGCGGGAACCCAGTTGGGCTACACGTGGAATAACGATTCGGGAACTTATGGATGGAACTCGGGCTTGACGCCTCCAACAAACCAGTGGTCGTTTGTCGCCTTGGTGGTTACACCGGTCAGTGCCACCATTTATCTTGGCAATACCAATGGTCTGACGGCTGCCAGCGTGACGCACACACAGGCTCCGTCAGCTTTCAGCGGGGAAACGAGAATTGGCAATGATTCGTATAATGCCAGCCGGACTTTCAAGGGCTGCCTTTGTGGCGCCGGGGTTTTTAACCAAGCGCTGGGTTCCAATCAAATAGCCACTTTATACCAAAGTGCGGCTGGATTGTTCTACAACCCCACCCTGGTTGGCACATGGAATGGCAGGCAATTGACGCTGGCCTGGCAAGACAATGGTTTGCTCTTGGAAGCCACCAATGTAAGCGGCCCTTGGACGACCAACTCGGCCGCGATCCCGCCCTCGGCGATGGCACCGACCGGAGCGTTAAGATTTTTTCGGATAAAAGTGAAATAGTGCATGTCTGCTGAACCCGCCCGAATAGAATTACAAAAAAATGATATTTTCCATCCAAAAGTCAACGGTTCGGAATCTTAAAAAACATCCGGCCTTTACCTTGATTGAGCTGTTGGTCGTGATCGCCATCATTGCCATTCTGGCGGCGATGTTGTTGCCGGCGCTCTCTGCCGCCAAACAAAGGTCGCTGCAGATAAAATGCGTGAACAACATCAAGCAATTGCATCTGGCCTATGCGATGTACCAGAATGATTTCAACGGGAGCGGGGTTTATTACGATCCGACGGGCTACACGTTGTGGATGGCGACGTTGGCCGCTAATTACGCCCAAGCCGCCCAATCGCGATTCTGCCCGGTGGCCCCGGACCGGGGCACGGTGACAACGGAAAAAGGCAACGCCACGGCTGCCTGGTACTGGGGAGCCGCGGGCACGAACCTGAACATGGGTAGCTACGGTTTCAATGGATATTTATATGCGAGCTGTCCGGACGGCACGGCCGGTTATTACTTTGGAAAGGAAAGCTCCATTTCCCAGCCGGTCATCACCCCGGTTTTCTATGACGCGGCCTGGGTGGACATGTGGCTGGATGTGAGCAAGCATCCCACGCCGAATTTGAACTTGCTGACGGGGGCGGGCGATAGTTCCGATCCACCGGTGGACGGTCCGGACCGGATACTGGTGTCGCGGCACCCGTTAAAGAACGGCAACGCAACTTTTAATCAGCCGATTCCCGGGGCGATAAACATGGGCTTTGACGACGGCCACGCCGCGCTTTTCAAGTTTCAAGACTGGAAAACCCTGTTGTGGTACAAGGGCTATGTGCCGGCGGCCAACAGCCCGTGGTAGGCGGAATGTGACATTTATGCTTAAATGTAAAGTAATGATTTTGAGTTTGGTGCTGGTTCAGGCACCGGTGATTGACGCCGCCGTGGGATTGGAGACCAACCAATTTCACACTCTCCAACGCGAGCCGGATGAGGTGTCGCTGGTGATGGAGGCGGGGGCATGTTCACTCGCGTCTCAAGCCGGCGGCGTTTGGTCATGTGATCGAGTCAAAGTCAGGTTCCGTTCGCATGGACGCGGATTGAACATTGAGCTTTCTGCGCCGGAGGTGGCGGTTAAAGCGCTGCAAATCCATTGGGACGCCCAGCCCCCTGTGGGCTGGAAGTATCTGGGAGATGCCTGGGAACGCGCCTATGGCGATTTGGAATGGAAGACGCTTGATGCCAAGCGGGTCATGCCCTGGTATTTTCTGGCCAGCGACGGCAGCGTGACCCACGGCTATGGTGTCATGACCGGTGCGGCGGCCCTGTGTTATTGGACTGCGGACGAGCATGGCATCACGCTTCATGCGGATGTCCGTTGTGGCGGCAGGGGAGTTCAATTGGGCGATCGCAAGCTGGAAGTGTGCACCGTGGTGAGCCGGTGTGGCCGGTCAAACGAGACGCCCTTTGCCGCCGCCCAGTCATTTTGCCGGATGATGTGTCCGCATCCGCGCCTGCCGAAACAGCCGGTTTACGGGTTCAACGATTGGTATTGCACCTATGGCCACGACACGGCGGATAATTTTCTGGCCAATGTTGCTTCGATGGTTTCACTGGGCCCCGCGGGCGGCCCGCGGCCATTTGCGGTGGTGGACGACGGCTGGCAGTGGAAGGGCGAAAATGGATCCGCTCCCGGCCTTTGGGATCAGACCAATCCTGATTTTAGCAAGACACTGACCATGGCTGAATTTGCCAAGCGCATCACCGCTTCGGGGGCGCGCCCGGGATTGTGGTATCGGCCATTGATAGCCAATGCGGACCAACCGCAGAGCTGGCGATTGCAGCGGGATGCCAGCATTCTTGATCCCACGGTTCCGGCGGTGCGCGCGTTGATACGCAAATCAATGGAGCGATTTCATGGCTGGGGCTATCAACTCGTCAAGCATGACTACACAACCTATGATCTTTGCGGCCGCTGGGGGAACCAAATGGGCGGTGAAGTCACGCCAGACGGCTGGGCTTTTGCCGATCGCTCAAAGACCACGGCAGAAGTCATAGGTGACCTTTATCAGGATATTCGCAAGGCGGCGGGCGATGACTCCGTCATAATCGGCTGTAATACCATGGGCCATCTGGCGGCGGGACTTTTTGAACTGCAACGCATCGGCGACGACACCAGCGGGCAGGATTGGGGCCGCACGCGCAACATGGGCGTAAACTGTCTGGCTTTCCGCCTGCCGCAAAATGGCACCTTTTTTGCCGTGGACGCCGATTGCGTCGGCCAGGTGTCGAGCCGGTCGGTGCCGTGGGTGAAGAATTCCCAATGGCTTGATTTGCTGGCCCACAGTGGCACTCCGCTTTTTGAGTCCTTTCCGAGAGAAACCATCAGTTCAGACCAGGAAAGCGCCCTGCATGAAGCGTTGCTGACCGCCTCCCGCCCGCAGCCATTGGCGGAACCGCTGGATTGGCAGGCAAAAAAAACGCCGGAGCAATGGCGGCTGGCGGGAAAAAACGCGGATTTTGCGTGGTGAAGTTTTGTGCACGTTGCATTGCATCAAGCACCGAACCCGGATGCCGCATGACGTTTCAAGGTAAAGGCCGCGGTGGGGCACACCTGCCGGCTGTTTTGGCCGCTGCCGTTCATTGTTTTCAATTGGGATGTGTTTTCGTTCTTTTTGCCTTGCTCAAGGCGGAAATTTCCGCCGAGGCTTTTACCACAAACGATGCCGGCTCGATTTTTAATGCGTATTCGAACGCTTACTATTCAGTGAGTGGCACCAACGGATACTTTAAGAACAGCCAGACCGATGCCAGCGCCACCTATTTCTGGGGGCAGGCGGAGGAAATCGAATGTGTCATTGACGCCTACGAGTGGACGTCCAATTCGGTCTATCGGGGCATGATCACCAATCTGCTGAATGGCTTCCTGTCGGCTAATGGTTCCACGTGGCATGCCAGTAATGGTTACAATGACGACAACCTGTGGGCGATCATCGCTTTTCTGCGCGGCGGACAGGATGCCGGCATGACCAACTATTGCAATCTTGCCAAGGCTGATTTTGACGCGGTTTACGCGCGGGCTTGGAGCACCAATCTGGGCGGCGGCTTATATTGGGAATATCCTGAAAATGCCAGCAAGAATGCCTGCGTCAACGGGCCGGGAGCCATTGCCGCGTATTTGCTGTATAAAATCTATGGCGACACCAATTATTGGAACAAAGCCACGAACATTTATTATTGGGAACGTTCGGTACTGTTCAACACAAGTTCCGGCGGAATTGCCGACAATATCGGCACCAACGGAGTGGTGAGCGGAGCGGCCACCACTTATAATCAAGGCACCTTTATTGGTGCGGCCGATTTCCTCGGGCAGACGAATGACGCGATGCTGGCAGCTCAATACACGGAAAACAGCATGACCGGTTCCGGGATTCTGCCGCAGTATGGCATTGCGAATAACAATTCGGGTTTCAACGCGATCTTTTTCCGGTGGATGGCCAGATTCATCAGGGATTACGGGCTGCAAACCACCTTTCAATCGTGGGTGCAGAATAACGCCAATGCCGCCTGGAACGCCAGACGGAGCTCGGACAACTTGTCCTGGTGTCAATGGGAGGAGCCAACACCGGTCGGGACGAACCTGTATTCGTGGGATTGCATTGCCTCGATGGAAGCCTTACAGGTGGTGCCACCGACGCAAAGCACCTCGCCCGGCACGGTCACCCTGACGGCCGGTGATGCCAGCGGGGCCTCCAGTTTTAACAGTGCCGGTAACTGGTCCAATGCCACGGTTCCGACTTCAGCCAACAATTACGTGGTTGCCGGCTTAAACCTCCGAACGCCGGCAGATGCGGTTTATCATGATTTTACCGGCGGCTCCCTGCTGCTCACCAACGGCGGGGCTTTGCGGCTTGTCACACAGAGTGGAGCCGCGATAACCGTCGGCACCATGCTTTCGATGGACAATGGGATCGTCGCCGCATGGAATCGCCCCGCAACGTTGGCAGGAGTTGTGAGTTTGCAAAATGACGGGGGGATGTTTGACCCGCAATCTTTCGGCGGTTTTACGGTTTCCGCAGCGATCGGCGGGACGGGTGGGCTGACGGTAGCCAGCGACAACGACACCTTTGGCGGGACACTAATTCTGGCGGGGAACAACACCTACACCGGCGGGACGGTTATCAATGGACCGGATACGCTGATGCTGACAAACCTGAGCACACTGGGCTCGGCCAATGGGTCATTGACCTTCAACAACAATGGGAATGGATTGGCGATACCGCATACCGCCTATAGCACGGCCAATTATGGGTTCTTGAATCTTAACGGCACCAGCCTCGACGTGGGAAATCTGACTGGGAACGGGGGCGAGATACTCAATACCACAACCGGGGGCGGGACGGCCGTTTTGACGGTTGGAAACGGCAACAACGGGGGCGGGATTTTTCGCGGTATGATTATTGATCATATTACCGGCAGCGGATTGATCGCCGTTACAAAAATGGGAACGGGGACGATCACACTCTCAGGCACAAACTCTTTTACGGGCGGGACGCTGATCGTCGGTGGTGCCCTGCAAATGGGCGATGGGACGTCGGCGAATGGTGCGGTAATAGGAGGCATTACGAACAATGCAGAATTGGCTTTTGCAAATCCTTTCGACCAAAATTACAGCAATACAATCAGCGGATCCGGTGTGGTAATGAAAACGGGCAGTGGAACGCTTACCTTTTCGGGCACGAACACTTATACCGGAGGCACGACCATTTCGGGAGGCACGCTGCAATTGGGCAACGGAATGAGCCGAAACGGCGTGGTGACCAACAACATTGTGAACAACGGAACCTTGGTGTTCGCCAACCCCCTGGATCAAAGTTACAGCAATATTGTGAGCGGGTTGGGCGCCCTGGTCAAGCTTGGGGCTGGCAAATTGACTTTATCGCAAGTTCATAGCTATACCGGCAACACCGCGATTGGGTCAGGAACGCTGGCCCTGGTGAGCTTTGGCTCCCTGAGCAGCAGCGCGCTGATTGCGATTTCCAACGGGGCGGCGTTGGATGTCAGCGGGCGGGTGGGGCAAACCTTGACGATCAGCAGTGGACAAGCCCTGACCGGCGGCGGAAGCATTTTGGGCAAGCTGAACGCCGTTGCGGGTTCCATCGTCAATCCCGGTGACGGGATGGGAACCTTGATTGTTCAAAGCAACATCACGTTGGGCGGCACGCTGGTGATGGAACTCAACCGCACCAATGTTCAAAACAGCGATGAACTGATTTCCAGTGTGGGAGTGATCGCTGCCGGGGGAACGCTGACCGTGACCAATCTCGGTCCTGGGTTGCAACCGGGTGATGTGTTCCGCCTCTTCAATGTGCCGGTCAGCGGGTTTACGGCCATCAATCTGCCGGACGCTGCTCCGTATGGTTGGGCCAACAATTTGGCGGTTAATGGAACGATCAACGTGGCGGTGGCCTCGACGATTGCGACCAACCTCGCAGTGCAGGTGGCCAACGGCACGCTCACGCTTTCCTGGCCGGCCGACCATACCGGCTGGCAGTTGCAGTGCCAGACCAATTTGCTGACCGGAACGAACTGGGTGGATGTCTCCGCATCCACTACCACCAATCAGGTGGCCATTCCACTATCCGCCAACGGCAGCGTTTTCTTCAGATTGATATATATTCCATGAAGTGCCAGCAAAACATTAGTGGTTCCTCGACGTTTGTAATGGGTAATTAGCCATAGTATGGCATCTCTAACTTGCCGGCTACGAAGTAGGGCATGGCGGTCTGATACTCTGTGGAGCGGTAACCTCGCGCCTTGCGCTTCGTCGCCGAGAAGAGGCTGTTGCGTCGTTCCAAGAGCGCCGTGGTCAACCCTTGCCGCCAATGACCCCGGATACCCTCCCAATGCCGCTCAACCATGTCGGCCGCTTGGCGCAACCGACCGAGCGCCCGCCCGCTGGCCAGCAGGAGCTTTTCCCGCCCGTCACCGGGGAGCGCAGTTCGTGCTGCTTGTAGGTCGGAATCCACTCCCGCAACATCGTTACCAAGCGCAGCTTGCAGGGATAGTTGGTGGCCTGCCAGAGCGGTCGCAGCCAAGGCACCAACAGCCCCTGCTCAAATTGCACCGGCCGGCCAGTCAAAATGACCCGACCCTGAGGCGGAGCCCGCCGGCCCAACGCTCGAATCGCCGCCTTGCGGTAAAAGAACGACCGCTTTAAGCTTTCGACGCCACCGGAAACCGTCTATTTTCCTGTAGTATATTCATACGACTGACGAAATGCGTTTTCTGTACTACGCTATCTCAGACAACAACAGCCGATTCTACTAATCGATAATTTTGATGTGCCCATATAGCCAAACAAGGCCAGTGAAGAATGGCGCCGATTGTTTAAAGCAATCAGTGCCGCATTCGAATTCCGTAGTGAGCTGCTTGAGGTGGTTCGACGGATGGGTTGGGGCTGCGATGGGTTCTCGACCCGGCGTTGTTCCGGAAAGTGAAACAGCTCAAAACTGGTCACGTCAAAAACCGGAAACCAGGCGATTGTGGAAACCAATCAACCCATAGATGGATGCACAAACCATATGAAAGTGACACACAAAAAACCAACCCAAACTTACGCGCGTGCCTCGCTCTTGTTGGCAGCGGCCATTTTGATATCCTTGGCCCAATCGGGAGGTGCGGCGACTTTTATCAAGGCTGATAACACCACCGCGTTAAACACCTCGGGGAGCTGGACGACGGCCGGTGTGCCGGGCAGCGGGGACACCGCCCAGTGGGATAGCACGTTTGAGGCCATCAATAATAGCGCCGTGCTGGGCACAAATATGACTTGGGCGGGGATCGCCGTAAGCAACAATCTTCAGGCCGCATTCACGGTTAATGCCACCGGCACCAACGCTCTCACCATCGGCGCCGGAGGCATCAATATGTCAAACGCCAACCAGAGTCTTACCATTAATTGCCCGGTCTTCGAAGGCGGTAACGAGACGTGGAATGTCGGTTCCGGGCAAATCCTGACATTCGGCAACACCGTTAATGGAGGAACTTCCACCGTAAATAATACCTATAATCTAACGATCACCGGCCTCGGCGGCGTGGTCAATTTTGACGGCAACTACTTTGACGGCGGCAATCAAGGGCAGGTATTGTTGATCAATTCGAACACCACTGTAAATGTCAACCCTGGCGGCACGGGGTCTTTCATCACTTCAAAGAAATTTGCGCTCGGCAACAATACCGGAAGCGCGACCATGAATATTCTTTCCGGGACAAACAGCATCTCTCCGGTCAATTACCTCGCCATGGCGGACAATTCCAGCACGGCGACGCTGAACATCAGTGGCGGGCAGACGACTATAAGCAACACCACCTATCCGTTTGTCGTCGGCTTGAAAGGGACCGGCGTTGTCAATGTGGCCAGCTCCGTGCTCGTGATCACCCCAAGCACGATTATGACTTTCGGCAGTTATACGTCGAGCGGCCAGACCGGGGCGAATGGAACCTTGAACATCAATAACGGAGGCACTGTCATAATTACCAATAGCACGCAATACTTTGCGCTCGGAAATGGCGGTCCTTCCAGTTATGGCAATGGCTATTTGAATTTGAATAGCGGCGGAACGCTGGTGTGCGGCCGTAACATTATAAAAAATAATTCCTCTGCACAAGGCTATGTGATCTTCAATGGCGGCACACTTTTGATCGAGACGAATAGCGCGACATTTATGCAGGGACTGACGGCAGCGATAGTCAGCACCAATGGAGCGGTCATTGACGACGGGGGGCACGGGGTTACGATCGCCGAGTCGCTTTCGAGCAATTCCAACTTGGTCACCGACGGTGGACTGACCAAACACGGTATTGGCACGTTAAATCTTACGGGAACCAATACGTACAATGGTGGAACTACGGTCAGCGCCGGCACCTTGGGGATTTCAGCGGCCAGCGGATCCGCATTGGGAAGCGGCCCCTGTACGGTGGCGGGAAGCGCAAATTTGTGGGTGCAGGCTCCCAACGGTCCGGCGGCGTTGAATTCGCTGACGCTCAACTCCGGTTCCAGCCTGTTATTGGATGCTGAAAACGCCTCACCTTCGCTGCCTTTTCTCGCGATTACCAACGCGTTCACTCCTGCGAGCCATGTGACCGTGAACCTGACAAATTTCAATGTTACCGCAACCGGAGTGTATCCGTTGATGACTTACGGCACATTAAATGGCGGCGGGGTGGCGGCATTTGTCCTGGGGACGACACCGGTAGTGACGGGTGATACCTTGAGCCTGTCGAACGATGCGGCGCACCAGACCATAGACCTTGTGGTGGCGCAATCTGCCTCGATTTTGTTATGGAACGGAAATATCAGCGGCAGTTGGGATATCAATGGCTCGGCCAACTGGCAGAATGGCGTCAAATACAACGAGGTGGCGGGGGTGGGGCCGGTGGCGCAGTTTGACGACACCGCCAGCGGGCCAAATTTCAGCATTACGTTGAACACTGGCGTGCATCCCACCGGAGTTATTGTAAACAACTCGGCGGATACCTACAGCATTAGCGGATCTGGGCAAATTGCCGGCAGTGGCAGTCTGACAAAAGAGGGCAGCGGCACATTTGTTTTGGCCACGGCGAACACGTACCCCAGTGGCACATTCATTGAGGGGGGAACGCTTCAATTGGGGGATGGAGTGACTTTCAATGGAAGTGTGGTTGGGGGAATTGTTGATAATTCCGCGCTAACCATTGCAAATCCACAGCCGCAAACCTTCAATAACCCGATCAGCGGAGCCGGTACATTGACCATATCCGGCGCCGCCAGTCTTACCCTGACAGCGACCAATAGCGTGAGCGGCAACGTGGCGGTTGAATCCGGGACGCTCGTGCTGAATTCGGGTGGGGTTGGGGGAAGCACGCCGGTGCTGGGGTACACCACGAACCTAAGCGTGTTTTCAGGAGCGACCTTGGCGTTAAACGGGGCAAATGCGCTTGGGCTTAGCAACAACCTGGCCATGCCAACAGTCGCCGTAGCGGGTGGTGGAACGTTGAATACAATTGGCCAGGGTATTCACAATATCGGAAACCTGACGATTGGTGATTCGTCGGCCGGCGGTGTCTTGTCCGGCCCAGGTGGAATTGTAGTCAATGGAAATATAACGAATGTCATGGCGTCGGTTGCCAATATTGGAACTTTAGCATGCAACTCCACAAATTTGGTCCTGAGTGGAGGTTCTTCCCTGACGGTTAACAACAACTTGAGTTTTGTGGTTCCCAGCTCCACTGGAACAGTGATGATGGGAGACCCCAGCGCCGGTCCCGGAACATTCACCACCGCCGGCAACGTCACGGTCTATAACTCCTATTTGGAAATGGAGTACTTGACATGGAATGTTGATTTGGGGACCAATGTGATGAACATATATGGCAAAGTAACCATCGGGAAAATCCCCGGCTTGCCCGCATACCTGGAGTGGAATTCCGGGAACGGACTGATTGCGGTCAACAATTTCTTCACTATTGCCGATGCGATTGGAAATAATAATCAATCGGTGGGCGAGCTTGATGTGAATGGCGGCAATCTTGTCATTAGTAATAATACCTCTCGTTGCCTGATAGGAAATGCGGGCACTGCCACGATTGATGTTTCCGGGGGATCCTTGTCCTTCATGGGAAATAACACCATCCAACTGGGCGGTGACAGTTCCTATCCGCAAAACGGCGCCTCTGGGACCATAACGATTGGGGGTAGCGGTTCGATGATTGTTGGCCCTCAAAGTGGCGGCTTAAGATTGGCGGCGGACAAGGGCACATTTACCGGCATAACGGGAACCATCAATCTCAACGGCGGCACCTTGACGACCTGGCCGGGTATTGTCAGCGGGGCAACCGGGAGTGGTGCATCGTATATTAATTTTAACGGCGGCACCCTCAAGGCGGGAACGAACAATGCGACGTTTCTCCAAGGGTTGACCCAAGCCGCTGTTTCTTCCAATGGGGCCAAGATTGACGACGGCGGCAATCTGGTCACGATTGGGCAAGGCCTGATTACCGACCCCAATCTGAACGGTGCCACCGACGGTGGGTTGACGAAGCTCGGGGCTGGCACTTTGATTTTGACAAACAATAGCAGCTACACGGGTGCCACCATTGTCAGCAACGGCACCTTGGAAGTGAATGGCGGGCTGACTGCCAGCCCAATCACGGTTGCCAACGGCGGTACCTTGAGCGGCGTGGGAACTCTGGGTGCCGCGGTAACCATTAGCGTGGGCGGCACGCTCGCCCCGGGAGACAATGCTCCCGGAGTTCTTGCAATTAACAGCGATCTGACGTTGTCAGGCTCACTGGCGATTGCGGTCAATAAGTCTCTTGTCCGTTCAAACAGCGCAGTTACCGTCAGTGGCGGGCTAAACAACACCGGCACTGGAGTCGTTATAATCACGAATTCCGGCCCGGCTCTGGCGGCGGGAGACGTGTTTACGCTTTTTAACGAGCCGGTGCTGAATGGTGCCGCGTTGAGCGTTAGCGGCGGCGGTGCCGGTGTGGTGTGGACCAATCTGCTGGCGGTGAATGGATCTGTCAGGGTGTTGAGCACGACCCCGCCCATTAATCCGCTGCCGGGCACGATCCAGGTCAGCCCGTTGGGGAACGACACATTGAGTCTGGCGTGGCCGACCAATGGCGGCTGGATTCTCCAGGCGCAAACCAACGCGGCGTCAGTGGGACTAAGCACCAATTGGACGGCGGTTTCCGGTTCCACTAGCGTGACAAATACCACCGTGACAATCAATGTGACCAACGGCGCCGTATTTTACCGCATGGTTCATCCATGATTGAAGTGAGCCAATAAAATATGCTGCCGCCGGGGCGGAAGACCACCCGGTGGCAGCATTAATATTACGATTAAATATAGGCAAATATGTTGCATTTGGAAAAACACTTAAAGCGGAATGCTTTCACTTTAATAGAGTTGCTGGTGGTCATCGCCATCATTGCGATTCTGGCGGCACTGCTGCTGCCGGCGCTGGCCAAGGCCAAGCAAAAGGCCTATGCAATTCAATGCTTGAACAATAACAAGCAATTGATGCTGGCGTGGCAACTCTATGCCGGTGACAATAGCGATAGGGTTCCCAGCGCGGGAGCCGGGGACAGCGGAAGCGCCGTGGATCTGACCGATGGGCGCCCCATATGGGTGCTCGGCTATATGAATGCGCTCAGTGCGGGAACCTCGGCAAATTATGACAGCAACAATATCATAAACTTGCCGTTGTGGCAGTATGCAAAGGTCCTTCCCATTTATCGCTGCCCCGCGGACATAACTTCGTACAGATATGGCACGTTGAACTACCAACTGGTGCGCGACCTGTCCATGAATACGATTTTTTGCGGCAGTGACGTCTTTGCGACCTCGCCGTGGCGCCTGTACAAAAAGGCTGGGGCCATCGTAAAAAACGCGAACACCTTTGTATTCGTCGAAGAAAGCTACACCAGCATCAATGACGGGGCATTCGGTGTTGACTGCAACAACAGTGCCCAGATTATCGATAGCCCGGCTCATTACCACCCTGGTTCAACAGGGTTCTCATTTGCCGATGGCCACGCCGAAATCCATCACTGGCTGAGTGGCGCTTTCCAGAAGGCAGCCGGTCATAATACGCCGATCGGCACCGATCCCATGGCGGTGTCGGACTTGGCTTGGCTGGTGCAAAACACGTCCTCCCAATAGGCAGTTTGAACAATCAGGACAACTGCAAGTCAATTGCACGTGAAAAGGGCCTTAGCCATTTTCCAGCTTATAGCGCCATTGTTAATAAGCTCTGGGTTTACCGCCAGAGGCGCCCTGGTTGCGGAGGAGAGCTTTAATTATGGGGGCGTTGCAAGCAGCCTTTCAGGCCTCAATGGTGGAACTGGATACGGCTCCGCTTGGACCGGCGACGTGGGAATGGGCACGTTTAACTATGTTCCCGTGGGTTTGACTTTTGGAAGCCTGGCCACGGTCGGCGGAGCTGCCCAAGTTGCGACTGTCGCCAATGTTGCCCCCTATTTCAAGGCGGAAGCATCGCGGCAATTCATTTTGAGTTCGAATATCACAGGCACTGTTTATGGCAGCTACTTGTTTTCCATCCCGTATTATAATAGTGGATATTACTCTTTAGCCACGCTGTTTGGCGGCGCAAATACCACCAATACAGGGAAGGGAGGCAGTCCGGACAACGATGCGCAGCAGGATGTGTCCGGGCTTTATTATAATGGTGGGAGCAAAGGCAACATTCGCATTGTGGGCACCGGCGGGAATGTTGACGGTGTCGTGATAGCGACGAACACCACATACATGGCTCTCTGGGAGGCGGATGGCTTGGTGGCTTCCGGATCAGGGACGGAGACGCTGACCATGTGGATATTAACTTCACTGCAATTCGATTATTTTCGGCTGGAAGGTCTGACGAACAGCGTTTTGAATGCGGCTGCGTTTGGCACTGCCAGCAACAACATTACCGAACGCGCCACGCTTTCCGGCACATATGCCGCCACCTTTCTACAGAATGCGTTTACGAGTC
This sequence comes from uncultured Bifidobacteriaceae bacterium, assembly GCA_964532525.1. GTDB lineage: Bacteria > Verrucomicrobiota > Verrucomicrobiia > Limisphaerales > UBA11358 > UBA11358. The sequence continues at coordinate 146,156 of CAZHIM010000001.1, read as the reverse complement.
TGTATGCCACCTTTGGTTCAAGTAATGTTCCGGTTAATGTCACGTTTGATGAGATCCGGGTTGGTACCGGCAGTTTAAACAAAGTTACCCCGTTGTCGGCGCCCACGCTTCCGCAAATCGCCGTGCAGCCGGCCTCGCAGTCTGTTTATGCGGGGACGACCGCGCAATTGAGTGTTGCCGCCTCCGGATATCCTGCAGTGTCGTATCAATGGCTGGCGGGTGCCGTTGGCGGCGGTATTTATACCAATCTGACGGATGGGGAAGATATTTCCGGGTCGAAAGGTTCCACTCTAACGATAGCCAATGTCACATACGCCAATGGGGCGGATTATGTCGTAGCCGTGTCAAACACGGTTGGTGCGGTCACCAGTGCGCCTCCCGCCACGCTGACGGTTCTCGCCCCCGTTCCTCCTCGAATTGCGGTTGAACCGGCTTCGCAATCCGTCCAGGGAGGAACACCGGCGGTGGAAATGAGTGTGGTGGCGGCCGGTACGGCGGTTGCGTACCAATGGATGTCCGGAGCGGTCGGCGGCGGAAATTATTCCGGACTTGTGGATGGCGGAAATATCACAGGGTCCGCGACTTCCCGGCTGATGCTCACAGACGTTTCGGCGAACAACTCAGCGGATTATGTTGTGGTCGTATCCAACTCGATTGGTTCTGTCACCAGCTCTCCTCCCGCCACCTTGACTGTTAATTATACTACCAATAGTGTTCCCGCCTGGGGCCTGGGGCCGTTTTACCGGGTGGCCGATGTCAATCCAATTATTTCGTCCAACACCAGCGCGACGTTTGAGGATCCGATCCTCGGCGAACCTGTTAATTGGGAGTATACGCACACGTTCAATCCGGGCGCTGTTATCTATGGCGGGCAGGTCTATGTGCTTTATCGGGCCGAGGACAACAGCGGCAATGGAATCGGCACCTATTGTTCGCGGGACGGCCTGGCTTCGAGTTCAGACGGCTTGCATTTCACCTGCAACCCAGCGCCGTCCCTTTATCCCGGCGCTGACGCGCAAGAATCCAATGAATGGCCCGGAGGCTGTGAGGACCCGCGCTTGGTGCAATCTGACGAGGGCACCTATGTGGTTTTGTACACCCAATGGAATCGCTCGCGCGCCAGGCTGGGGATAGCCACCTCGACGAACCTGCTGAATTGGACGAAATATGGATCGCCTTTCACGATGTATGGGAATGCGAGTGTCAATGCCACCACGGCCTCCAAATCCGCTGGGATTTTGACCGCATTGGTAAACGGACAGCTGCAAGCGGTCAAATATTTGGGGCAATACTGGATGTATTGGGGGGAAGGCTCGGTTGCGGTGGCGACTTCCGCCGACTTGGTCAACTGGAACCCGGTGGGACCAACTGTGCTTAACACCCGCGCGGGGGATTTTGACAGCTCCCTGGTTGAAGGCGGTTGTCCAGCGGTGCTAACGCCGGCAGGTATCGTGGTTTTTTACAATGGAAAAAATGCGAGTCCCGGAGATCCGACTATAAATGCGGGAGCTTATTCTGGCGGACAGGCGCTCTTCGATGCCAAAGAACCCACCAAACTCGTGGCGCGAATGGACAGCCCATTTTTTCAGCCCGAGGCTCCTTACGAAGTGACCGGCCAGTATGCAGCGGGCACCACTTTTATTGAAGGTTTGGTTGCCTTTCAGAACCAATGGTTTCTGTACTATGGTTGTGCCGATACTTTCGTCGGCGTGGCCGTCTGCAACCAGTCCGGGTTTGGCGTGGCCGGTCCCTGGCCAACGGATGGTTATTATCAGGATTTTGACGGACTAAAGACCGGGGCGACCAACAGCGTGGATGGTTCGAGCTTGTTCAGCACGGCGATGAATAGTGTTGCCGGGGTTCAGGATCCATTTCAAAAGGAGCTTCAACTCACAGCCAACGGCGTTACCAATGTTGTGTCCGCGTTCGTTTTGCGGGACATTGTTCCCGGCCGGGCCATTTATGGCTTTTCGGCCAGATGGGATTCGGAATTCTATTACACGAATCCTTCCGGCTGCGGTCTCTCGTTCAATCTGAGTCCGATGAGTGGTCCGCAAATACTGGGCCTGCCCGTGGAACAAGGCTATGGCAGCGGCCTGAGCATTTGCATTGATAATGACAAGTTGGGGACGCCCGGGTTTTTTGTGCGGGTGAATAACACGGTCGTCGCCTCCAATCTTTTCAATCCCGACTTGCAATGGGGCAACGCAAATGCGTCGCGCAATTATTTTGCCATCGATTGGAACTATACCAACGGATTAACTCTTGCCGTCAATGGCGCCAACATTTTCACGAATGCTCCCACGCCGGGGTTTGCCCCCGTTCCGGGGATGGTTTTCTCGTGGGCGGCGCGCACTAGTACGAATACGGAAGATGCCCGCATTGACAATATTTCTGTTCTTGCCAACGCAAATCTTGTGCCGATTCCGCTTACCCCGTCATTTAGTGCGAGCGGGAGTACGCCCGGCAACGGTGCCGGCAATGCCTTCGATGGCAATTTTAACACCCAATGGCAGACGGCCTCCTCAAATGGATGGATTCAGGCCAGTTGCCTGGGCGGGCCGCAAACAGTCATGGCCTATTCACTGGTATCTGCCAGCACCAACTGGCAGGCAGACCCGCAGAGTTGGACTCTGCTGGGCAGCAACAACGGAACCAACTGGGCGCTGGTTGACGCCGAGTACAACGAAGGCTGGGAAAACACCAACACCCTGATGCGCAAGGCGCCCCGAACCTTTCTCGTCAACCAGCCAGCCCCTTTTGCCACCTATCAGTTGAATATCACAACCAATCATGGCGCAGCCGAAACGCAATTGGCTGACGTGGTGCTCTATGCATCCCAAGCGATTCAACCGCCGGAGCCGCTGATTGCAGGAATCGGATTTACCAATAATAATTTGATTATAAGTGGAGTTGGCGGTGTTCATCAAGGATGGTATTACGTTTTGAATTCAACCAACCTTTTGTTGCCCATGAACCAATGGCGGATTGTTGCCACCAATCAGTTCGACAATTTGGGTAATTTCACCTATTCAAATTCAAGCAGTTTCAAAGGCCAGGCCACGTATTACATGCTTAAATTGCCATGAGCCGTGCGCCAAGGCCGCGGATTCGCGGCGAATCAAATTCGCCAAAGTGCAAATAATTTTGTCAACCAAAACTCAAACTAAACAAATGAAATCAACGCTGCCAGCTTTTCCCATTCGACAGTTGCTCCATGTCAACGCCGCAACTCTGCTTTTGTTTCTGCTGGTTGTTTCGGCCGAAGCGCAATCAAGCGGTTTCGAATTGTGCTCCCCCAAAAACGGCGACCATTTTGAGGTTTCCGAACCGTTGCTATTCTGGCAGTCAAGCACGGGGGCGGCCCGCTATGAAGTGTTCATTGATAGTTCCGAGGCCGGAGAGGTTCCGGCGGAAAATGTCGCGGTGATGAGGTTTGCCGTGGCGACTCAATTACCCCCCGGCAACCACCAATGGTTTGTGAAGGCAGTGTCGCCGTCCGGTGGTGAGCTCGTCAGCAGCAATTTCACCTTCACCATTGATCCGCCGGCCAACTGGCCCGCCTGGGCGATTGGCCCATTTGTCAGGTACGGCAATAATCCCATTCTCAAACCACGGGGAGAGGGTTGGGAGGGTTGGAACACTTACAATCCCGGCGTGATTTTCGATGATGGCCGTTTTCGCATGTTGTATCGGGGGCAAGAACAGCGTGACGGCAAGACCAGATCACGGGAGGGCTATGCCGAAAGCCGGGACGGGGTCACGTTTAACCGCTATGCGAATCCGGTAATCGATGCGACGGCGGTTTATGAGCAGAAATATGGCTGCGAGGACGCGAGAATATCAAAATACCATGGCGTGTACTATAGCTTCTATACGGGTGCCATAAGCAATAAAATCTCATTGTGCGAGGCAACTTCAACGGATGCTACAAACTGGACAAAACTGGGCGTGATTCACGTCGGCACAAAAAATGGCGCCTTGGTCTGTGATCCTCATGGGGTTCCCGTTAGAATCAACGGCAAATTCGCCATGTACACCGGCGATATGAGATGCGGTGTCTCCTATTCTGATGATCTGACCAACTGGAGCGCGATTACCTGGATCGATATGCATTTTCCCCAAGGCTGGGTGAGACCGTGGGAACCTTGTGTGGCGGTGGCTAATTATTCAGCCGCCAATCCGGAGGGAATAGTCCTCTTTATTGCCGGCACCTTGAATGGCAAAAACCAATGGTATTATGCGATTTCGGAAGCGCTGTTCTCCAAGGCCGATCTCACGAGGAAGGTTGACCAGCTAAATGACTGTATTTTTAAACCTCAAGAATCGTACGAGAGCGGGACATTTCCCAATTGCGTGTGGATGAACAGCCTGTTTTTACACGACAATCAATGGTGGATGCACTATGGCGCCGGCGATCGCAACATCGGTCTGGCAACTGCTCCCGCAAAATGACTGTCGGTGATTTCTGGCTAAATGCCGTGGTTGTCCATTGCCGGCCTCGAAGCTTTGTTTTGTGGCGGCCGGATGGTTCAACTTGTTGGCGGCCAGTATCCGTCATTTGATAAATAAGGCAAAAAATGTGTAAAAATGCATTATCGTCCGCCCGTGGGACGGACAAATTTACGACTGACGGCCCAATCATATGCAGGCGGTTATGCCGGGTTGTGGTGAGCGTCATAATTGTGTGCCGTTGTGGTTTGGCGATTGCATCGAATATTGAAGCACCGGCTTCGCCTTCCAGCGATGGCCCATTCAGCGTGATTGGCGGCAAGGCCGGCGATGCCATTGTGAGTGTGGACCCAAAGGATTATCCGGTGGTGGGAGTGGCTGCGAACCTTTTTGCGGACGACGTGCAACGCGTGACGGGCACGCGAGTTAGAGTCTCCAATTCGTTGGACGGTGCGCGTGAAGTTATCATTGCCGGCACGTTAGGTCACAGTGATTTAATTGACGAGCTGGTCGCGGAGAACCGCTTGAAGCAAATTGCGGACATAAAAGGGCGATGGGAATCAACGCTCACTGAGATCGTGGAAAAGCCATTCACCAACATTGACCGCGCTTTGGTTATTGTCGGGAGCGACCGGCGGGGGGCGGCATACGGGCTGACGCGGCTCTCGGAGAAAATTGGTGTTTCCCCCTGGTACTGGTGGGCTGACGCGCCCGTGCGGCACCAGGACTCATTGATGATCAAAATTCCAGCCCCGCAACTTGACAATCCAGGAGTCAAGTATCGCGGCATCTTTATAAATGATGAGGATTGGGGAATACATCCATGGGCGGCACAGACGTTCGACCCGGGATTCAAAAACATTGGCCCCAAGACTTATGAGAAAGTTTTTGAGCTAATGTTGCGTTTGCGCCTCAATTACCTCTGGCCGGCAATGCACCCGTGTACGGTGGAGTTCGGCTCAGTGTCCGCAAATGTCGAATTGGCGGATAAATACGGAATCGTTGCGGGGTCTTCGCACTGCGAGCCAATGCTGTGCAACAATGTTCATTGGAATGAGGCATCGAAGGGCCGCTGGAATTACAGCCTCAACCGCAATGTGATTCATGATTATTGGGAGGAGAATGTCAAGGCACGAAGCCGGCAGGAGGCTGTCTGGACACTTGGAATGCGCGGCATTCATGACGCCGGACTGGAATCGCCGCCGGCCGATATGGACGGGAAAATCAGCCTTCTTAACGGGGTTTTTCACGATCAGCGCGAGCTGATTCAGCAAAATGTCACCAAGGAGTGGGGGGAGGTTGCTCAGTGCTTTGTGCCTTACAAGGAAGTGTTGCCGATTTATGACGCAGGCCTGAATGTCCCGGGAGATGTTACGCTGGTCTGGACGGACGATAATTTCGGCTACTTGCGCCGCTTGAGCTCGCCACTTGAGCGCGCGCGTGTCGGCGGATCGGGTGTTTATTTTCATTTCTCATATTATGGCCCTCCGCATTCCTATACGTGGATCAACACCACACCGCCGTCACTAATATGGGAGGAATTGCATAAAGCATGGGAGAATGGGGCACGCAACTTGTGGGTTATCAACGTTGGGGACATCAAGCCGATGGAAATAGGCATTGACTATTTTTCGCGATTGGCTTGGAGTCCTGAGGGATTTGATCTTGGTGCACAAAGGGAATTTCTGCGCGGATTTGCCGTTGAAAACTTTGGCGCCGAGGCTGCTCCGCGGATCGCTGATCTCCTCATAGATTTCTACCGGCTCGGGACCGTTCGCAAGCCGGAATTGATGAACCGGAAATGGGCCGTTTCACTGCCGGATGATGGCGCTGCCCGGCTGGAGAGCGAGTACAGTCAATTATTCACAAATGAGGAGGCTTGTTTCTGCGCAGTTCCGAAAAAGGCGAAAGACGCCTATCAGGAAATGATCGGCTTTCCGGCAAAAGTCGTGAGTTCTGCGGGCCTGATTTTCATGGCAGACCGGAAGGTGCAAAGCGGGATTGACGTGCCTGCCAACGACGAAATGATCGCGGATCTTCGGGCGAATCTTGAAAGATTTGTTTCCGGCTATAACACGAATGTGGCGAGCGGAAAGTGGAATCGTATGATGCCCGGCTTGGTTACTGGAAGGAATACCACATTATGGTCAAGCCAGGTAAGGTGGCCGTGGGGCGAAAAAGGGGGGCGGACGAACTCGTTTGCAGCCCATTTGACATTGACAAATGATCCGCCTCGCGAAAACCGCTGGCATGACGCCGCCGCCGGCCGCCGATCATCCTCTGCCGGGGTCATTAAGTGGCGCATGGTTGAAGGCCTTGGCGGGTCTGGCCACGCCATGGCTTTGCTGCCGACAAACCCGGAGATATTTCAGAATTCCAACAGGGAAGGCATGCCTGAACTTGAATATGAGTTCGTCACCAAAGCCGGAGATTATTCGGCTTATATCGAGTTTTTGCCAACATTTCGAATATATCCGGGAATGTTACTGCGGGTTGCGGTTGGTGTGGACGACCAGCCAGCTTTGCCAATCGAAGTTCCGGGAAGCAGTGGGAAGGAAAACGAAAACGGCCCGGTCAGGAGCTTGGCGATCCAGAATAACTATGTGAGGGTTCGCATACCGTTGCCCGGCTTGGCAGAAGGCGGTCATCTTTTTAAGATTCGAGCCATTGATCCGGGGGTCGTAATAGACAGGATATCCTTGCCGTAGGCAACTGGAAGGCATGCAAAGTGGTCGCCGTGCATTATCATTCTAGGTATGTTTTAAAATCAGGCTTTCACTCCTGCGGCCTGGTCCAGCGCCGAACGCTAAGCCGGTTGCTAGTCGCAACTCATTCTGTCGTCAGCGCTTGTGCCCGCGGTATCGGGCCATTTTGGCGGATAAATACGGTTTGACAATCGGGTGTCAACGCACGATTTGCCAGTTTTCCGCAGGAGTGGCATGTCATAGGTTTATGTGACTATCTTATCTTTTTATTTGGTTGAAGATTTTGGGGACGTTTACATGAAATTTTAATGTCTGGACGAGTGCAATTGTCGCCACGCAGGAACGAAGAACTGGATTCCGCGTCCCACACTTTTGGCGAAGAAACATAAAATGATGCATTTTTTTAAAACAATTGCGATTGGAGTTCTCTCAGCGTTTATTGCTGCAAATGAAGTCGAAGCTGCAAACAATCCGTTAAACACGGTCAAGGCCAAAAGTTTTGACGAGCAATCTGGCAGTATAAAAACAGAGGTTTGCGCTGAAGGCGGTTGGGATCTCTGTTCGATTCACAATGGCGACTACGTTGCCTATAGAAATTTTGATTTTGACAGCGGCGTCGCCGGCTTTCAAGCAAGGATTGCGACCGTGAATCAGGGCTTGATCGAAATCAGATTGGACAGTCTTACCGGCACACTGCTGGGGGTATGCCCCTTTGAGAATACTGGAGGCTGGCAGGACTGGCACAAAATCACATGCACGGTCGACAACTCCCAAGCCGGAGTCAGGGATGTTTATTTAATATTTCGCGGCCACTCAAATAGAGCGCTGGTCAATTTGAGTTCATTTGTTTTTCTGAAATCCATCGTGGCCGATCCCGGTGAAGTCTTGTTAGGGGACCCAAATCGGACGGATGCTGTGGATGATGAGTTACAAGCGACAAATGCCTGGGGAATGCCGGCAATGGGCTTCACTGACGACTTTGAAAGTGACCGTCTTGGCAGTTGGTACGCCAGTGGGTTCACCGCCACCAGTAATGCAATTGCTGGAAACATTTCTGCCGAAAGTACCGGGACCAATTGCAATTATGCTTTCACGCCCGGAGTTTACATCAACAAAACCGACACTGGCGACGGATGGCGCAGCCTGGCTGAAGCGTCACTTGGGGCGGACATCGTCGCGGATTCGCGAAACGCCCGGCCTGGAATCGGATTTTCATCGAAGGATGGCAAGCAGTGGATTTACGTTGCATTGAATGTGGCCGGCAATTCAATCGAAGCCTGGCGAAAACTTTCCGACGGTTCCACGACGCGAATCAAACAATATGCTGGAACCACAAATGCCGCCTGGAGCCTTCTGAGCGGCGTGAAGTACCGGTTGCAAGTTGACTGGTCGCCGTATTCAGACGGGTTAATTGTGTTCTTGCAGGATGACAAGGGCAAGATGATTGCGAATTTCAGAACGGTGATTGACCTGCCCGCTGCGCGGCGTCCGCTATTGGTTTGTTCGGGCGGCAGCGCACGGTTTGACAACGTCAAATTCGATCCGACTCTTGACGGTTGGAATTTGAGGTGGCAATGGAAAAAAAATCCCATACTCGGCTCGGACGCATGCAATCCGGCGGTGTGGAAAGGAAGGAACGGTAAGTATTACATGATGTGGCGCAAGTTCGGGCAGGATACTTTTCACGGGATTGCCTCTTCGAGCGATGGCATCAACTGGATGCGAATCAACGACAAGGTGTTGAGATGCACCGGCGATATGAACGTGGTAATTGATCCCTTTGGCGATGGCTTGGTCTATGTCACGCCCGGCGGAAGCAAAATGCCGTGGTTCGCCAGCGACGGTTCCAGTGATTTCACCGTCTGGAAGGACACGGGACTGAACCTCGGAAGCATTTTTGGCAACAGCCGCATTCAGGAAATCATTGACACAAAAAAATACCCGCAAATGAAGCCCGTTCAGTTCAACGGCGCAGATTACCGATTCATCGCCTTTACGGAAAACTGGGTTAGTCGCCCGCAGCCACACACCGTGGTTCTGTTATCCAACACCCTCACCAACTGGGTTCTCGCGGATCCGGATCCCGTTATTCCGCCGGGCGCGAATTTCTGGGGAGAAAAAGGCAATGCGATCGGATCGGCGATTGTGTTGCCTGACGGGAACATTTTGGTTGCCTCGTGCTCTTGCACCTTTGCGGGATACACCGGAGCGCCGGAACCCAGCAACGTCTCAGCCATCGTGGCCGGCAAACAACCGTGGAAAGTGTTGAAGCTGGGGGTGCTTCCGGACGCGCCAGTTTCGCGTGAGAACGTCTGGTATCAGGGGCCTAATTTTGGAACCGCGTTTTATTACGAGCCGGAAAACGACACGTTGTTTTTCTATGGCGGCTTTCACGATTACAATATCGGCATGATGCGTGTCCAGCATTTTTCCAAATCCAGGATGTTCACAGACAGATAAACGCGTTTGCCGGAAAATTTCAATTGTCATTCGCCATGTGTGGCGGCAAAATCTTCCGAGTGTGGCGATCCTTAATCGCATATTCATACGGCTATCGGCGCGGGCCCATGATGAGTTTGCCACGCCGGTGCATCCGCCGAAACACCGCCATGATGTGGGACAGGAATTCTCGCCCTGTTGTCCATGGAATAGGGGGACACTCTTCGCGTCAATTTGCCGGTTGTTCCCAAATTACATGCAAGAAGCCAACGCAAAAACGCAGGAGCTGGAAATCCCCTGCAAGCGTGTCCAGAAAACCGGCACCATAAAAAATTCAGAGCGGCGGAAGCATCTAATAACCCACACGCTGCGACGTATCATTGCGATTGGGGCCCAAGATTGTGAAGGGGCACGCGGAAAACGAAGGGGTGCGCCGACGGAGCCTGCCAATTTTTTTGAGACGATGCGCTTGGGCGGGGCTTATGTCTTGCTTATTTAAGCAAAAAGACAATCATATTCTAAACACGTCTATGCATCTTGATAAATCCGCCATGCGAGCTGCTTTATGCTTTTGCTTCCTCGTTGCCGGAGGTCAGCACCTGGACGCGCAGACGGATTTTAATAGCCGGCTCTGGCAGTCGGAGGACGGTCTGCCGAATAATATTGTTCAAGCCATTGCCCAGACACGTGACGGTTATCTTTGGATCGGCACTCGTGAGGGACTGGCATGGTTTGATGGCGGACAGTTTCATGCGGTAGATTTGTTGTCGCAATCTTCCCAACCGTCCGTCATCTGCTTGTTTGGCGACCTGGACGGCAGTTTATGGGTCGGGACAGAAGAGTCCGGAATCTTTCATTTAAGTGGTGATAAATTGGTGCGCTGCGGTGTGGCGGGCGGCAATGATGATTTCAGTGTTTACGAAATCCAACAAGGTGGGGATGGGGTGATTTGGTTTGGGACCTCGCGCGGGATTTTGTATTGGGCGAATGGAAAGATGGAGCGAAAAAAGGGGCTCAAAAATTTGCAACAGCGATTCTGCACAGATAATACCGGCAGAGTCTGGGTGCTTGATAATGGCTTGAAACGTTTAGATTCCAGCACGACCACAAATTACCCTTTGCGATCAGGTAATTTGCCGAACCGGGTCCGGGCATTGTATTGTGATCAAGATGGGGTGTTTTGGGTGGGAACCGATATCGGCAGCGATAATGCCTTGATCAGATTGAAAGATGGTGTGGCTACCAGGTTTGACAGAAGTAGTGGCCCCGCCGGATTTTCAAGTGTTATTTTTCGGGATAGCTTAGATAAACTTTGGATAGGTTCTTATTCCGGGCTGAGCGAGTTTAGGAATGGGGAATTTATCAATTTCCGGACTTCGGACAGGTCGGCGTATCGGATTTATTCGGTTTTTGAGGACAGAGAACAGAATCTATGGATTGGGTCTGAAGAAGGCCTTACCCGGTTGACCCCAAAACGATTCAAGACAATCACGAATAAGGACGGATTATCCTTGAACGCCGTCGTGTCCGTCTGCCCCAGCCGCGACGGCGGGGTCTGGATCAGTTCCTGGGGTGGTGGAGTCAATCACTATCTTGATGGTAAAATAACGTATCTGAAAACCATTAATGGATTAAGATCCAATTACATCATGGGGATATTAGAAACGCGCGACGGGAGTTTTTGGGCAGGCTCAGATTATGGAGGTCCGCTTCATTGCGTCAGGAATGGCCAGATTATAATTTATGACCACGCTCAGGGATTCGTTGTTCGCCCTGATAACGCCACGGTCGTTTTGAATGAAAATAGCAATGGAATGCTTTGGATCGGCAATCGGGATGGTTTGCAAACTTGGAGCGGGACTAATTTCACCCGGTTTACCACCAAAGATGGATTGTGTAATGATACAATCAATGCGATTTGCGAAGGAATGGAGGAAGAGGTTTGGATTGGGACCGACGGCGGGTTAATGCGATGGTCAGGGGGAAAGTTTGAGAAGTTCGGCACAAAATATCCGGGGCTGCAGGTGCCGATTCTTTCGCTATATGAAGATGCTCAAAAAACTCTGTGGGTTGGGAGCCGGGGGCATGGTCTATTGATGCTGCATGCTGGGGCAGTAAAAGAATTTAGAGGCACGAACGGGCTTTTTAGTGAATTCATCTACTCCATTCTGGAGGATGATCATACGAATTTATGGTTCAATAGCAGCCGGGGTATTTTTAGGGTGGACAAACAGCAAATCGAATCGGTCGCCACAGAAAAAGGCGCTACCATCACTTCCATCAGCTATGGGAAAGCGGACGGCATTATGGCCAGCGGCCAATTCAGGGAGGTCACACAACCGGCCGCTTGCAAAGACGCTCAAGGGCGGCTTTGGTTTCGTACAACCCAGGGCGTCGTAGTGGTCGATCCGGATGTGATCGCCGTTAATCATCGGTTTCCACCGGTTGTGATTCAGAAAGTCCTCGCTGATAATAAACCGATCACCGTCGGGAACTTGGGGCTGGGAATCCCGGATTCGCTCATAATTCCGCCTGGCCGTGGCGAGTTGGACATCCAATATGCGGCATTAAGTTATACTGCGCCGGAGAAAATTTTATATCGTTATAAACTGGAGGGTGTGGATTCCGAGTGGGTGAATGCCGGGAATATTCGCGTCACAAAATATAATAATTTGCACCCCGGACGGTACCGTTTTCAAGTGACCGCCTGTAACAATGATGGGATTTGGAACGAACAGGGGCAATCCGTGGAATTGATGTTGGAACCGCATTTTTGGCAGACTTGGTGGTTCTTTACTTTATGCGGCATCGCGGCGGTTGGCATCGTTGGCGGCACTGCCCGCTATGTCACGTACCGGCGAATGCAAAAGAAGCTCACGCAAATAGAACAGCAACGCGCGGTTGAGCAGGAACGAACACGCATAGCCCGCGATGTGCATGACGAACTGGGCGCCAAGCTTACCCGCATTTCATTTCAAGGTGGCATTGCCACCTGTAGCTTGAATGATCCCGTCGAAACCCGAAAACAAATTGAAGAGATGTCCGCTGCTGCGCGAGAGGCGGTTTCTTCCTTGCATGAAATCATCTGGGCGGCGGATCCACAAAACGACTCGGTGGAAGGACTCTTGGCGCACATCAGCCAACACGCGGAGGAGTTTTTTAATGCGTGTGCGATCAGGTGCGAAGTGGTCACTCCGGAGCAGATTCCAGAACATCACATTTCAGCGCGCGCTCGGCACAATCTGTTTCTAGCGATCAAGGAGGCCATTAATAATGCGGCCAAACACGCCAAGGCGACCCGCGTTCTGATTGAAATCATCATTCGAACGAATGAATTGGAAATTTTGGTCTCAGATGACGGTGCTGGCTTCAAAATAGACCCCGCAATTGAGGTCCCGCCCGGAAGAACAAAACCAACCGGCCATCACGGCCTGGTCAATATGCAGGAGCGGTTAAAGTCCATTAACGGGCGGTGTGAAATCCATACCCAAGAGGGACTGGGCACCACCATTCATTTCGTAATTCCGCTGAATGAGAGGATGATTTAGCCCGTCGTATGTTTATGTGGTTTAACCTTTTTGAATTTTGGACTATAATTTTTGAAAGATAACAACGATGAAGATAAATGTTTGCCTTGTTGAGGATGATCCGAATTTGCGGGAAACCATCGGTGGATTTATCAATCTGAATCCCGGTTTTGAATGTTCATCCGCCTTTTCCTCCGGTGAAGAATTGCTGAAGTGTCTTCCTGACCCAAGGCCGCACGTGGTGCTCATGGACATAAATCTTCCAGGCATGAGCGGCATTCAGTGCGTCGGCCGCCTGAAACAACTGCTACCCGAAGTGCAGGTCATGATGCTGACAATTTACGAGAATAGTGACCGCATTTTCGAGGCGTTGGCGGCGGGGGCGAGCGGATTTTTGGTCAAAAATACCCCTCCAGAAAAATTACTGGAGGCAATTCGGGATGTGGCCAGTGGTGGCGGCCCCATGTCCAGCCACATCGCGCGGAAGGTAATTCAAGCGTTTCATCCGACCTCCCAGAATGCGCCGCCTATCGAGAATCTCACCCCCAGAGAGCGACAAATTTTAGTATTATTATCCCGCGGATTATCTTACAAAATGATGGCCGCGGACTTGAACTTGAGCATGGGAACAATACAGACCCATATCATTCGCATCTATAAAAAACTCCACGTCAATTGCCGCACCGAAGCTGTTATGAAATATGTCGATGCGACAGGTCCCAGGCCGAATACTTTCTCCCGAGGTTAATGGGGGGGGGCAAACATACTAATAATAACACCGTTTGCTGGGAACCGGAGGTAAAAATGCATCATCATAATCCAAGCCGGTTCAGCTAAAGTGGTTTAAGGAATATCATAGCCCTGAACGAACCCGGGGATCGCAAAAAATGCTTCCTCGACGTTTTTAATGGGTAAAGCCAAGGCAGTGGGTTCTCGAAGAGCTGACCGCGGCTGGGCCGTTGGAGACCCCCTTCCCCCTCATCCTGGCCTTCTCCCTCGGGGAGAAGGAACGCGGATTGTGGCCGGCGTGGAAATCGAAAGCGCCTCTCACTAATCCCGTCGCAGGTTTTCTTGCCAAGCGGGGAGCGTGCCTCCCTCCCCCCGAGGGAGAGGGCCGGGGAGGGGGAACGGCGCATGGCTGCTCAAGAGACTATCCGGGCTTGCTGTCGACCCTTGAAACGTTCGATTGGAAATCTTCCCACCCAATATGAACGTCGAAGAACCCAAAAAATCCTTTTGTCGCAGACGGGCCACCGATTCGTCGTCGGGATCCCATGTCAGGATTGATGATTTATGATTTAGGATGCACGAGCTGGCCGGCGGCCATCAACTGTGCGACAAGCTTTTCGCGATTGATATTTTGGACGCTCACGCCGTCTTTCAGTGCCTGGTCCGCTGCGAAGGCGGCGGACTCGGACAAAATCATAAAGGGCGGCTCCATGCGCACCGACGCGAATGCAACGTGTGTGCTGGAAACACAAAACGTCACGAGCAGGTTTTCGCACTCTTCCGAACGCGGGGTGATGGCTGGATAGGGAATGGGATAGGGCGTGTTCACATCATGCAGCATAAAACCGCCTTCATGAATTACGGCGCCGTCTTTGACCAGCCGCTGGCAGATATGGGAATCTAGTGAGTATGAGCCCAGTCCAATGGAATCCGGGCGCGGCTGCGCCTTTTCGCAATGCTTCTGGTCAATGATGTATTGACCAGTCATGCGCCGGGCTTCCCGGACGTAAAGCTGGGTGGGCCAGCCTCCGCTGTCAGTGAACTCATCCTGCGGCAGGCCCCACAAGGCGATTTCCTGGCGGAGCCAGCCGGGCAGCCGCTCGTCCGTGCGCAGGAAATAAAAAAAGCCGCGCTGATAATCTTCGTGCGCGCGCCAGATTTTTGCGCGTTCGGGCCAGCCCGCGGTGGCGTAACGCTCCGCGCCCCCGGTGATATAATCCGTGGAAATGGATGCGCCATTATTTACATCCGTTTTGCCCCTCATCAGCTTGGTGATCTTCAACAGGCGGGTTCCCGAAAAGCGCATCGCGTGGCCGAAATTGAAATAGAGGTCGCCCGCCCACAACGGTTCTCCCATCGCCTGCAACGCGGCGATATAGCGGTAGATCAGTTCAAAAGTTTGGGGATCGTAATTGGCTGGCGGGGCAATGGGAATGGGATCGTCTTTGGTGAGGCAAAGACGGAAATTATAGGCTTGGATTGTCCGGCTCCCGCTGCCCGCAGGCGGAAGCGGCGCATTGGAAACCAGCGGTATGAGTCCGCTGGAAGAGTCGCCCGGGCGCACGTAAGGATCAATCAGGACCGGTGCCGCCGGGGCCTTTTCGGGGGCCACGCGCTCGCTGGTGGGCAGGGCATAGCAAATCCCGGCGAGGCTCTCGCCAAATTCCTGGCGGCTTTCGCGATCAGTGCGGTAACTCACGCCCGCGGCGGCGAGCAAGTCGCCTTCGTAGGAGCAATCCAGGAACATGGCAGCTTCAACCGTCAGGAAATTCGCTTCCAGGGGGCGGGCCGCCGGCGCACCATGGGCATCCACGGGCGCGTGGTCGAGGGTGATGGAGCGAATCCGCCGACCCTCCTTTTTCACGGAGTTCAACCGCGCTTCCCGCACGACGGCGACGTGCTGCTCCGCGAGCATTTTTTCAAACAACATTTCCGCCACGTGCGGCTCAATGCTCCAGCCGTTGCTTTTTACCCCGACGGAGGCGTAATAGGCGCGTGCATCAGCAAAGTATTTTTGGGTCGAGCCGCCGATGGCGGATGCCCTGCCGAAATCAATCCAGCCCAGGCCGCCGGTGGTCATGCCGCCGACGTGCCGGGTGGGTTCAATCAACAACACTGACCGGCCGAGCCGGGCCAGAGTCACCGCGGCAATGACGCCGCCGGATGTTCCGCCGTAAATGCAGACATCAACCTTGCGCCGTTCCGATCCGCTCGCGGCGAAAACGGCGCCGGAAAACGTGGCCGCCGTTAGCAGGGAAGTGGTTTGCACAAAACGTCTCCGGGAAATTCTCATGGCGTCGGTCGAAATGTTGGTTTGCTTTGGTGGGTTGAGCACAGCGGACCAGCCACAGGTTAGCTTCAGTTTTACGCCTGTCAGGTCAAACATTCATATGACTCGACCGCGCGCGATCCTGCCTCCACCACCTATGCTATGGCGGCAGTTTTGAAAGCGCGCCCGACTTTGGCTCCCGCATCCGGGCCGAAGCCCGCCGCCGGGGCTTGGAGCAGCGCCTGAAAGAGTCTGGCATGGTTTGGACCGAAGCTGGCGCCGCCAGCGTCTTGAATCTCCATCTGGTCCTCAAAAGCAATCGGTGGCACGAATGCTGGAACCGTCTCCACCACCCCGATTCACTTGAAATCAATTTCGCCGCTTGGCCCAAAGTTACTTTGCAGTCACACACCCGGCTCATCCGAGCCGTCATAGGAGAATCAATAATTCTTGCCTCGGCGGCGGATTCCACGTATCTTTTTCTGCCATAACGAATGTTTTGTGCTTTTGTTTGGCCCGGTTTTCCGGATTGTTTCCCGGTGGGCATACAGTCATTTTGAACAGGTTTGTGTTTGGGGACTGTTTGCGATTTTTTTGGGTCTAAGGGACCCTAAAGCGGTCGGAATGGCAATTTTTGCCGGTGCGACCTTTTAAACCCCTTATTTTAACGGTTGCGCGCTTAGCTCAGTGGTAGAGCATTACCTTCACACGGTAGGGGTCGTAGGTTCGAAACCTACAGCGCGCACCATTCTTTGTTTGCAAGGTGTCTAAGGGATTTTGGGGCAAAACCAACAACCAACCACAACCAAAAAAAACAGGCGCAGAGCTTAATGGCTCCGCGCCTGTTTTCGCCCGCCCGCTCAGCGGCCGGATCGTTTATTCACGCGGGGCTCCATGAGCCGCCAAATGATTGTTGTGGGCCTCCTGCGCCTGGGAAACTTGTTCCTTGGTCGGGGCTTGATGAGGCGCGCGGCCGGCCTCCACTTCTTTGCCGGAGGGCTGGGCTGTGATTCCGCCTTGGCCATTGAAAGCGTGGTTCGGGCCCTTGATTTCTCGAACGACGGTGCGGTCCACGTACGTATTGTGCACGATGGTGTGGTCCACCTTGGAGACGGCCGTGTTATGCATGAACACGTTCCCCTGCCAACGTCCGCCGGTGTAGCCTGAGCCGGTGTAGCCGTTGCCATAATTGATGCCGCCGTAGAAGCCCACTTGCGGCCCCCAATACCCCGCGTGCCAAGCATACCTGCCGTGGTCGAGCCCCCAATAACCGGGTGTCCAAAGGAGTCCCGCGCTGGGCGGGAGCACCCATTGTCCCGGCACCCAGTAGTACCCGTAATCGCCATATTGATAGTAGCCCGGCGTCCAAATGTATCCATCGCCCGGACAAGTGGGCTGGTCAAAGACGACAATGGGCGGTGGCGCGAGGTTTACCGTAAGCTGAATTCCGGCGAAGGCCTGCGCTCCGATGCAGGTCGCCAATACAAACATTAAGAACCACGTGAGTTTGTTTTTCATATTCATGCTCTCCTTTCCGCCGGTCCACTTGAAACCAGGCGGGAGCTTTCAATTTAATTGACAGTAATTTGTGTTTTGACGCCGTGCATTCCGGAAGAATTGCTTCCAGCAGCGTGTCAACTGCTGGTAAGTCTAGGCCTTTGTCAGCGCACGTCAATGGCCCGTTCGCCGCGCGGGCCTCGTGGAAGCCGAACTGCATCTTCGGCTCGGAATTTGCAACTGAGCGCCCGCGTGTCTTTCTCCCACCCAAGATCGCCGCCAAGCCGTCGCGGTTGATGTCCGCGGCAAAATAATCCGTGGTTGGACCGCCTTTGTCCAAGGTGACGACGTAAGGTGGGGGCGTATGAAATTGAATCACATTATTCCGCAACCACTTACCGGCCAGGTCATCCAGCAGTTCGGCGAGGCGAAGCTCATCCGCCAGCGCAACGGCGAACACGCGCTCATCGGCGGCAGCAGTGCCGACCGCATGGCGGCGTTCGAATGGGTCTCGCTGTTTGCCCACGAGATCGTCTTCACGCACTTTTATCGCCAAGCGGTCCGGGGCGGCCGGCAGGGCGTCTGGGGTGCCAACCCGATTTGCAGGACAGCATAGTTGATATGCAGGATGTTTTCTGCCACAATAGGTAATCCTCGGCATGTGGAGGGTTTATGCTTGGTTGTGCGGCGCGGGGGGCCGATTTCGCGCTGGCATGGTTCGTGCGAGCTATGAAAACACTATGAAAACCAAACCCCTGATGCTTGCCCTGACGAGTGCGGCGGTTTTGCTGTGCGGGCTCGCCGCCCTGCCGTCTTCCGCCCAAGTGGCGGTTCCACCCCCGATGCCCGCCTATCAACCGCTGTCGGACCAGCAGCTCGACCAGTTGCTCGGGCCGATCGCGCTGTATCCGGATCCCTTGCTGGCGCAAATCTTCCCGGCGGCGACCTTGCCCACGGAAATCGTTTTGGCCGACCGCTACGTCACCGGCGGCGGCGACCCGAACCAGATTGACCAGCAGCCATGGGACCCCAGCGTGCAGGCCCTGGCGCGCTATCCCAGCCTGCTGCAATATCTGGACAACAACCTGGCGTGGACCACCGAAGTGGGCCAGGCGTTTCTCAACCAGCAGCCGGAGGTGATGGAATCCATCCAGCGCCTGCGGCAATCCGCCGAAAACTTCGGCAACCTGCAATCCACGCCGCAACAGCAGGTGGTGGAGGACGGCGGCAACATTGAGATTCTGCCGACCGAAGACGACCTGTGTTATCTCCCAGTGTATCAGCCGGCGTATGTCTATTTTCAAACCGGCTACCCGGTTGGCTTCGGCGTGGCCTGCGCCATCGGGCCGTGGCTGGACTGCGATTTCGACTGGCACCTGCATCACCTTTTCTTCTGGGACCGTTCCCGGCCGCATCCGGCCAATTGGTGGCGTGAGCGTCCGGCCGATCGCGGAACGTGGATGGCCCGGCAGGCCGTCGTGTGGCGGCCGGAAGATCACCGGAGCTTTAATGCGCCGGTGCGCAGCGGCGACCGCGGCTGGAATACCCCCGTGGCGCGCGGTGCCGCACCGCACCCCGTCAACAATGCGTTTGCGCGAACGGAACCGGGCCAGCGTCCCGCGGCGGCGCACCCATCGGCCGTCCAGGCTCCGTCCCGGCCCGCGCCGGAGATCCGGCCGGCTTCGAATGGCGCATTCGTGGGCAGCAACAACGCCCGCGAGGCGAGAAACTTCAGCGACCGCGGCCAACAAAGCCTGCAGGCGGTCAGTCATCCCGAACCCGCTCATTCCGAACCCGCTCCCCGCCCGGCCCCGTCTTCTGGCGGCGGCGGTGGTGGCGGCGGTGCTTCCCACGGCGGCGGTGGCGGCGGGCGCCGTTGACCGGTTCAGTTTGCCATTTCCCACTTATTCTTGATGAAACATGAACTCGCGAATTATTAATCTCGTTTGCCTCGGTTCCCTTTTGGCGCTGCCGGCCGCTGCGCGGGCGGCTGGGGAACAGGCCTTTGAATCGCCGGCGGCCGCGGTGACCGCATTGACGGCGGCGGCCACGAACCATGACACGAATGCGCTGCACGCAATCTTTGGGCCGGAAGGCCATCAACTTGTCTCGCCGGATGCCGTGCAGGCCACGGCGGAATTCACCCGGTTTGTGCAGCGGCTCGCGGAGAAAACGCAGTTGGCGACCAATGCCGATGCCAGCGTTACGCTCGAAATCGGCGCGGACGCCTGGCCGTTTCCCATTCCGCTGGTGAATCAGGGCGGGCATTGGAGCTTCGATACGGCCGCGGGCCGGGCGGAGATTCTGAACCGCCGCATCGGCCAGGATGAACTGGGGGCGATTGACGTGTGCCGGGCCTACGTGGCCGCGCAGCGGGAATATGCCGGCCAAGACCGCCTGGGCGATGGCGTGCTGGCCTACGCGCAGTTTCTGCACAGCACGCCGGGCAAGCAGGACGGACTGTTCTGGCCGGCCAAGGATGGCGAGCCGCTGAGCCCGCTCGGCCCCCTGGTGGCCGCGGCACGCGTGGAGGGTTACCACCGGGCGGCGACGATGCTGAACGATGAGAAGGCACCGTATCACGGGTATTATTTCAAGATCCTCACCGCGCAGGGCAAACATGCGCCGGGCGGCAGGTATGACTACCTCATCAATGGCCGGATGATTGCCGGCTTTGCCCTCGTGGCCTGGCCCGCCGAATGGGCCAACTCGGGGGTGATGACCTTTATCGTCAACCAGCAGGGCCGCGTGTATCAGCGCAACTTGGGCAAAAAGACGGCGCAGATCGCCTCCGCCATGACCGAATACGATCCCGACAGCCGCTGGGAACCGGTGCAATAACGCCGGGAACGGAAGTCCGAAAAAAAGTCCGCCGCCGCAGTCAACGCTCGTCAAGCGCGGGCGCAGCGCGTAAAGTTTTCGCGCCAATCTTGACCTATGCGCTGCTCCATATTTCTACCCGCCCTGGTTCTGCTGCCTTTTTTCCTGGCCTCCCCCACCGGGCGGGCCGCCACGAGTGTGGGCGAACTGCGTTGCGAACACTTGGAGGACCCGCAGGGCATTGACACCGCCCAGCCGCGCTTGAGCTGGATACTCCAGTCCGGCGCGCGCGACGTCACGCAGTCCGCCTATCAAGTGCTGGTGGCCTCGTCGGAAAAAGCCCTGGCGCGGAATGCCGGCGATTTGTGGGACAGCGGCCGGGTGGCGTCGGACGAATCCATTCTCGTGCCCTATGCGGGCAAGCCGCTCGAATCGCGGCAGGCCTGTTTCTGGAAGGTGCGCATCTGGGACCGGCAGGGGATCCCCACGGCGTGGAGCCAGCCGGCGCGGTGGAGCATGGGCATGCTTAACGCGGATGACTGGCACGCCCAATGGATCGGCCTGGACGGCGTGGACCGCCAGGAAACGCTCGCCGGCACTTCCTGGATCTGGTTTCCGGAAGGCAACCCGGCGGTCGCCGCGCCCATCGAGACCAATTATTTCCGCCGCATCGTGACGCTCCCCGCCGGGCGCGCGATCCAGCGCGCCTATTTTGACTATAGCGGCGACGACGAATGCCACGCGTGGCTTGGCCAAGCCGAGCTCGGCGGGCAAAGCGATGCCAAATCGGCCCGCCGGAGTGAAGTCGCCGCCCGGCTGGAACCCGGTAAAAGTTGCGTCCTTGGCCTGGTGTGCTGGAACA
The DNA here is from genome assembly GCA_964532525.1 of uncultured Bifidobacteriaceae bacterium. Classification (GTDB taxonomy): domain Bacteria; phylum Verrucomicrobiota; class Verrucomicrobiia; order Limisphaerales; family UBA11358; genus UBA11358. The sequence continues at coordinate 124,856 of CAZHIM010000001.1, read as the reverse complement.
AGGGCACCGACCCGAATCCCGCGGGCGCGATTGGTTTGTTGACGGTGCAGTTCGCGGATGGCGGCGCCCCGCTGGTGATTTCCACCGACGATCAATGGAAGGTGTCCAAGACGCCGGAGGCCGGCTGGAACACGCCCGGCTTTGATGCTTCCAAATGGCCGGCGGCGAAGGTGCTCGGGCCGGCGGGCATGCAGCCCTGGGGCAAGGTCAGCCTGTCCCAGAACCGGCGGCAGCCGGCGCGTTACCTGCGCAAGGAGTTTGCGGCCGGCCAGCCCGTTTCGCGCGCCACGGTTTCCTTTTGCGGCCTGGGACTTTCCGAACTGTACCTGAACGGCGAAAAAATCGGGAATGCCGTGCTCTCGCCGGCTTTCAGCCAATACGACCAGCGCGATTTTTATGTGACTTACGATGTGACGAAGCATCTCCGCCGCGGGACGAACGCGCTGGGCGTCATCCTCGGCAATGGGCGGTTTTATGCCGACCGCAGCCATGCTTTTGTGGGCACGGTCAACTTCGGCTGGCCGAAATTGCTGTTGAATTTGCGCGTCGAATATGCGGACGGCACGACGGCGGAAATTGTCAGCGACGCATCGTGGCAGCTCACCACGAACGGTCCCATCGTGGCCAACAACGATTATGACGGCGAGGAGTACGATGCGCGCCGGGAATTGCCCGGGTGGAGCAGCCCGGGCTATGACGTCGCGCACGGACCGGGCTGGCGGCCGGCCCGGATCGTTTCGGCGCCGGGCGGCGTGCTGGCGGCGCAAATGATGCAGCCCATCCGCGTTACCGGCGCCCGCAAGCCGGTTTCGGTGAAGGAAATTCAGCCGGGCGTGTTCATCTACGACCTCGGGCAAAACCTGGTCGGCTGGTGCCGGCTCCGGGTGGCCGGGCCGGCGGGAACGCAGGTTACCCTGCGCCATGCGGAAACGCTGCAGCCGGATGGTTCGCTCTATCTGGCCAATTTGCGCGGGGCCGAAGTCACCGATGTCTATACGCTCCGCGGAACGGGCCGCCGCGAAACCTGGGAACCCCGTTTTGTTTCGCACGGATTCCGGTATGTCGAGGTGACCGGCTTCCCCGGCACGCCGGATTTGGCCGCCATCGAGGGGTGCGTGGTGAACGACGATTTGCCCGGGGCGGGAACGTTCCGCTGCTCCAACGAGCTGATCAACCGCATCTACACCAACATCGTCTGGGGCACGCGCGGAAATTATCGTTCCATGCCCACGGACTGTCCGCAGCGGGACGAGCGGCAGGGCTGGCTGGGCGACCGCTCGGAAGAGTGCCGGGGCGAATCCTACCTGTTCGACATCGAGCCGCTCTACGCCAAGTGGCGGCAGGACATGACCGACGCCCAGCGCCCTGATGGCGAAATTCCGGACGTGGCCCCCACCTTCTGGACGATTTACGGCGACGACGTCACCTGGCCCAGCAGCGCGATCATCATTCCGGAAGTGCTGGAGCGGCAGTTTGCCGACCGCGCCAGCCTGGCGAAGAATTATGACAGCGCCGCCCGCTGGATCGGGCACGTGCAGACGCTCGCCTCGAACAACATCGTCTCGCGCGACAGCTACGGCGACTGGTGCGTGCCGCCGGAGGAGCCGACGCTGATCCATTCGCGCGATCCCGCGCGGCAGACGGACAAAGGGTTGCTGGCCACCGCCTATTTCTATCATGACCTCCGTTTGATGGAGCACTACGCCACGGCGCTGGGCCGGGTGGAGGACGCGGGGCGGTGGCACCGGCTGGCCGACGACACCAAGACCGCTTTCAACGAGAAGTTTCTCGATCGCAAGCTCGGGCAGTACGATAACGGCACACCCACCTCGTGCGTGTTGCCGCTGGCGTTTGGCCTGGTTCCGGAGGATGCGCACGACCGGATCTTTGCGCACCTGGTGGACAAGCTGGAACGCGGAACGCACGGCCACGTGGGCACCGGCTTGATCGGCGGGCAGTTTCTAAATCGCGTCCTGTCCGACAACGGCCGGGCGGACCTGTGTTATACCATCGCCACACAGAAGGATTATCCCGGCTGGGGCTACATGGTGGAGCACGGGGCCACGACCATCTGGGAATTGTGGAACGGAAACACGGCCGATCCCTCCATGAACTCCGGCAACCATGTCATGCTCATCGGCGACCTCGTGATCTGGTTCTACGAAGACCTGGCCGGCATCGCCCCGGACGCCGCGCAGCCGGGCTTCAAGCATGTCATCATGCGGCCCGAGCCGGTCGGCGACCTGGAATTCGTGCGGGCCACGCACCGCTCGCCTTACGGATGGATCGTGAGCGAATGGCATCGCCGCGGCGCTCGCTTTGACTGGCAGGTGGAAATTCCGGCGAACACCACCGCGACCGTTTATGTGCCGGCCGGCAAGCCGGGCGCAGCCACCGCCGCCGGTCTCCTGGCGGTCCGTTTTGAGAACGGCCGGGCGGTCTTCGAGCTCGGCAGCGGCAAATATCATTTTGTGAGCAAGTGAGCCGCCGCCGGGCGCATCTCTGTTTTTGAATCAGGCGGTCGTTTTGCTGCATTGCCGAAAATCTGCTCGCAAAAACGGGTGGTTCTGATAAGATAATAACATGAATAGTGTTCTGGAAGTTGAGAAAGCGTTGCGGCAATTGCCGCCGGAAGACCGGTGGGAAGTTGCCCGCTGGTTGCTGGACGATTTGCAGGGACACACGGCCAGCCACGCCACCGCCAAGCGTGCTGACGAAACGATCCAGACGCTGCCGCCGTTGCCGGATTATTCCGCCCGGCGCCGCCGCATTTTTGGCGACAAGGTTTTGCCCAACATGGTTCTGGCGGCCCGCGCCCAAGAATCCTGGTGAAGACCTACGCCGATACCAGTTTTCTGTTTTCGCTCTACGCCACCGATGCCAACTCGGCCCGAGCGGATGCGTGGCGGCAGGCCCATCCCGCGCCCTTGCCCTTAACCGCGTTTCATCGCTTGGAATTGCGCAATGCGCTCAGTCTGGCCTTGTTTCAACAACGACTTACCCAGCAGGAGATTCAAGCCGCCTGGCAGGAAGTGGAAAACGACTGTGCCTCCGGCTTGTTGGTGGCGCGGGGCGGTTTATGGCATCACGTTTTAGTGGATGCCCAAACCTATGCCCTGAACCACACGCCAACCATCGGTTGCCGCACCTTGGACGTATTGCATGTCGCCGCAGCCAAGCTAATTGGAACGACAGAATTTTGCACCTTTGATGCCCGCCAATCCACTTTGGCCGGCCAAGTTGGACTCTTGGCCGTCTCGCCGTAATCCTTCGGCATTGTTTAAAAACGGAGATGCGGCGCCGACCGCGCGCGCGCCGGATTTCATTGTCTTGCGCGCCGGGAATTGAAAGAATCCGGGCGTGCCAGCCAGTTCAATCTCCCGGGTGCAACAGGCGCGTTCGCTGTGCGAGCAGGGCTTGTGGACGGAGACGCTGGCGTTCGCGCAACGCTGGCAGGCGGAGGAGCCTGCGGAAGCCCGGGCCTTCTTCTACGAAGGCGCCGCGTTGGCGGCGCTGGGCCGGTTCGGCGCTGCGGAAACCGCCTACTACCGGGCGCTGGCGCTGGACGCGCAGGATTTCAAAATCTGGAACAACCTCGCCGCGCTGCTTTTCAATTCCTTGAACCAGCCGGTCGAGGGCGCCCGCTGCCTGGAGCAGGCCATGCAGATTGACCCGGGCAACAAGCTGGGCTGGTCGAACCTGGCCAGCATGTACGGCCAGCTCGGCCGCCACCGGCAGGCGCTGGATTGCGCGGAGCGCGCGCTGGCGCTCGATCCCGAAATGGTGGAAGCCCTCCTGCACCGCGGCCGCGCCGGCCAGGCCCTGGGCAAGCCGGAGATTGTGCGCGCCGCCAGCGAGGCGCTCGCGCTCCTGCCGCCCGGGAAATTCAAGCGCGCGCGGTGACGCTCACCCCACGCTGCCTTCCAAGCTCACGCCCAGCAGCTTCTGCGCTTCCACCGCGAACTCCATCGGCAGTTCCTTGAAGACCTCCTTGCAAAAGCCGTTCACGATCATGTTCACCGCATCCTGGGTCGCCAGACCCCGCTGGTTGCAATAGAAAATCTGGTCCTCGCCGATCTTGGACGTCGTCGCCTCGTGCTCCACGCGCGCCGTGGTGTTCTTCACCTCGATGTACGGGAACGTGTGCGCCCCGCAGTTGGGGCCGATCAGCATCGAGTCGCACTGCGAGAAATTCCGGGCATGCTCCGCGCCCTTGCGCACTTCCACCAGCCCGCGATAGCTGTTCTGGCCGCGGCCGGAGGAAATGCCTTTGGAGACGATCGTGCTCCGCGTGTTCTTGCCGATGTGAATCATCTTGGTGCCCGTGTCCGCCTGCTGGTGGTTGTTCACCACGGCCACCGAATAAAATTCGCCCTTCGAATTGTCGCCCAGCAAAATGCAGCTCGGATATTTCCACGTGATGGCCGAGCCCGTCTCCACCTGCGTCCAGGTGATCCGCGAGTTGCGGCCCTTGCACAAGCCGCGCTTCGTCACGAAATTGTAAATGCCCCCCAGGCCGTTTTTGTCGCCCGGATACCAGTTCTGCACCGTGCTGTATTTGATTTCCGAGTGGTCCAGGGCCACCAGTTCCACCACCGCGGCGTGCAACTGGTTCTCGTCGCGCATCGGGGCCGTGCAGCCCTCCAAATAGCTCACCTGCGCCCCGTCGTCCGCCACGATGAGCGTGCGCTCGAACTGGCCGGACTTCGCGGCGTTGATGCGGAAATACGTGGACAGCTCCATCGGACAGCGCACCCCTTTGGGGATGTAGCAGAACGAGCCGTCGGTGAACACCGCCGCGTTGAGCGACGCGTAATAGTTGTCGGTGTAGGGCACCACGGAACCGAGGTATTTTTTCACCAGGTCGGGATGCGCCTGCACCGCTTCGCTGAAGGAGCAGAAAATGATGCCTTTTTCGGCGAGCTGTTCGCGATACGTGGTGCCCACGCTCACGGAATCAAACACGGCGTCCACTGCCACGCCGGCCAGGCGCTCGCGTTCCCGCAACGGGATGCCGAGCTTTTCGTACGTCTCCAGCAGCTTGGGATCCACGTCCTCCAAACTCCGCGGCCCGTCGGTCTTCTGCTTGGGCGCCGAGTAATAGGTGATGTCCTGGAAATTTATCGGCGGATATTTTACGAACTGCCAGCGCGGTTCCTTCAGGGTGAGCCAATGGCGGTAGGCCTTCAGGCGCCAGTTGGTCAGCCACTCCGGCTCCTTTTTGCGCACGGAGATCAGGCGGATGATGTCTTCGTTCAGCCCGGGCGGGGCCGAATCGGTTTCCAAGTCCGTGACAAAGCCGTATTTGTACTCCTGTTTAACCAGGTTCTCGATGGTCTCGGTGGCGGTACTCATGTTCGTTCGTCAAAATTCGTTTCAGCGGGCGGCCGGCGGCGGCAACCGGCGCGGCGACGCGTCATTTTTCTTTCCGGGCGCAACTGGCGCAGATGCCGTGAATGGTCACCTCGTGGCATAACGCCTTGAACCCGCGCGGGAGGATCGCGTCCCGCAGTTCGGGTGCCAAATCCACATCATAAATCGTCCCGCAGGCGCGGCAATGAAAATGCCCGTGCTCCTTCATATTGGGACAAAACCGGGTGGCGCCGCGTTCGACGGTCACCTGCCGGGCCAGGCCCGATTTCACCAGCGCGTCGAGGCAATTATAGACCGTCGCGTGGGAGATTTCCGGCATGGCCTTCTTGGCGCGGATGAAGACTTCCTCCGCCGTGGGGTGGTCCCGCTTTTGCATGAGCACGTCATACACCTGCTGCCGCTGCGGCGTGGGCCGGCGGCCGGTTGCGCCCAATTGCGCGGTCAGATGCTCATCCTCAAGCGTGTGTGCCCTCATGGCAAAAGCAATCTACCGCCGGCCCGCCAGAAGTCAAGATTTAGAATAAATCTAAAGTTTGCCGGCGCAGTCCCAGACGCGAACGGAATTGCCGGGCGAGTCGTAGTTGCGCGGGGCGTCATGGACCGCGGCTGTGTCCCGCTCGGCGCGGGATCAGCCGCAGCGTGCCGGCCCTCAAGCCGTGTTGAGTATCTCCCACGCGGTCATTCCTGCGAAGCTGCTGCGGCTGGTCTGCGACACAGCCGCGGTCCGGGCGCGGATCCAGCAGCGGACCGCGGCGGAAAGCGCCACGCCGCTTTCGTGCGGGCGATGGTGCTCAAAAGTTTGCGACTCGCGCGTGCGGGCGAAAGCGCCGTCGCCGCTGCGCTTTGCCGGCGCAGTCCATGACGCTGACAGGATTGACAGACGCGTGGCGGCGAAACCTGGCTCTACTTCTGGTACACGCTCACCCGCGCCGGGGGCAGGTTGAACCAGACGACTTTCGAGGCCACCAAGTTGAAGTATTCGCCGCCGCGGCTGCGGTCTTTCATGATGTGGTAGCTGTATTGCACCCACCGCCCGCCCGGTTGGAGTATGGCGCGGATTTTTTGCGCCAGCGAATCGGCCTGTTCCTTGGGAAAGTTCAGCAGCGGCAGGCTGGAGATCACCGCCCCGACGTGCGGCACCGGCTGCGGCAGCTCGGCCAGCAGCGTGTCCAGATCCCACGCGTCGCCAGTGATGATGTTCGCCTGGAGAAAACGTTTGCGGAGCAATTTGGCCAGCGTGGGATTCTTCTCAATGGCCACCAGCCGGTCCTCATGCAGGCCGTACTTGAGCAGGGCATCGGTCACGGCACCGGTGCCGGGACCCAGTTCCAGCACGTAGCTCTCCGGATTGCGCGGCAGCCACCGGGCCATGGCCGCGCCCAATTGGGGCGAGCTGGGAGCCACCGCCCCCGTGCGCTGTGGATTGACGATCCACTCGCGCAGAAACACGGTCGAGTCGCTCAATGCCGCGATTAAATTTCGTGCCATAGCGATTTGTCTGAATTTATTGCAGCATAGCGCATCCAATTAAATTTGCACCATCGAAAATTGTGAAAATATTATTGTCGCCGGTCTGAGAATTCAACAGGGATCCCTCGCAATTTTCAGGCCGGTGCTTACGGTTCCGGGGCGCGTTTAAAGGTCTTTTGAAAATCCTCCCGGGCGGCCGCCCGCCGGTTCGTCCAATCGGCCCAATCAAATTCCCAGGCCACGCCGGTCAGGTTGGTGCGGGCTGCCGGCCAGAGGGCGGCGAGCTTTTGCCAGGCCTTTTCCGCCTCGGCCGCCTGGCGCCAGCGCAGGTGCGACTCCAGCAGGTTCATCTGGTTCTCGGGAAAATCCGGCGCCAGCGCCGCGGCGCGCTCCAGGCATTCCCGCGCCTTGCGCCGGCTGCCAATGCTGATCGGCCAGCCCGGCGCGTCGCGATAGAGCAGACCCAGGCAGCGCGCCGGCCCCGCAAAGTCGAACCGCTCGTCCAGGTCTTCCGCCGCCTTGAATTCGTGTTCGATTTCCCGGATCAACTTATACGCCGCCACGGACGGTTCCTCCGCCTCGGCCAATTCCCCGTAGTCCATGCCCAGGTAATAGTGCCCGGCGGCGGACCGGGGGTCGCGCGCGAGCAACTGGCGGCAGGCGTCAATTCCCGCCAGCGCGATCCGCGCGCGCTGGTCGCGGTTGGTGGCAAATTCCGCCCAGTCATAAGTCGTGCGTCCCAACTGGATCGAGGCGTCGGCCCGCTCCGGATGCGCGGTGAGTTCCTGCTGCGCCCGCACAAAGGCCTGTTGGGCGCGGGCGGCAAACGCGGCGTTGGTGGTGGGTTGGCCCCGAACTGTCAGCGCGGCCGTCAGCGTCGCCGCCAGCACGAACACGGCGAAACCTTGCTTCAGGAATGGTGTTGACATTGACATGATCCGGATAATTAGAAGTTGCCATCGTGGCGGACTGGCTTATACTCGGCAAGTGAGAATAAACTGGAAGCTTCTGTCTTTGGCCCTGATGTCGGCCGGGTCGCTGGCTCTCGGCGGATGCGGTGGCATTGCCGCCTCGCAAACCGTTTCGCCGCTGGATTTCCTGCTGCCGGGCATCCTGCGGGCGGATCCGCCGCAAACCAATGCGCCGGTGGCCGTGGCACAGACTTCCGTTGAAATCGCCTTCAGTCACTGATTTTACGGGCTGAAACAAGGTTGGATTAGACAAACTTTTGCGGGTTTGAAACCAGGTTGAATTAATTATGCGTTTTCCTTTTGCGCTGACGAAGAAAATCGCCAGCCACATCATCAAGCACAAGCTGCGTAAAACTCCCAAATTTGCCATGGTGCTCCAGCTCGAACCGCTGCACACCTGCAATCTCACCTGCACCGGCTGCGGCCGCATCCGCGAGTATTCCACCAGTCTCAAGGACATGGTGCCGCTTGAGAAATGCCTCGCCGTGGCCGAGGAATGCGACGCCCCCATGGTGTCCATCTGCGGCGGCGAACCCCTCATCTATCCGCAAATCGAGGAATTGGTCGCCGGCCTCCTCGCCCAGGGCCGCGTCATCTACATCTGCACGAACGGCGTGTTCATGCGCAAAAAGATGAGGGAGTACCTGGCCGCCATTTATTCGCCGGCCCTGGAGCCCAAGCTCCAGGAATTGCTCGCCGCCAAACTCATTTCCGACCGCGACGCCGAGACCATCCGCACCGCCGGCGAGGCCGCGCGCAAGAAGACCGTCATCCGGCCGACGCAGTGGATGTATTGGAACGTGCACGTGGACGGTTTGGAATTCACGCATGATCTCATCGTGGAACGGGAAGGCGTGTTCAAGGAATGCATCGAGGCCATCAAGATGGCCAAGCTGCTCGGCTTCCAGTGCGCCACCAACACCACCGTGTACCGGGAAACCGACGTGGCGGAGATCGAGGACATGTTCAAATTCCTCTCCTCGCTGCACGTGGACGGCCACACGATTTCGCCCGGCTACGATTACGACGCGGCCAAGAAAGACATGGCCAAGCGGCTGGGCAAGGACCCCAAGCAGTTCTTCCTCACGCGCGAGATGACGCGGCAGAAATTTGCGCGCATCCAGGAATGGGGCAAGGCGTTCACCATTTTCGGCACGCCCGTGTACCAGGAATTCCTCGCCGGCAAACGCGAGCTCACCTGCACCGCCTGGGCCATTCCCACTTACAATATCAAGGGCTGGAAGGCGCCCTGCTACCTGATGACCGACGGCCATTACGCAGGTTACCAGGAGATGCTCTCCAAGGTCGTCTGGGAGAACTACGGCGTGGTGAACGGCAAGGCGCGGGATCCCCGCTGCGAGCACTGCATGGTCCATTGCGGCTATGACCCGAGCGGCGCGCTGGGCACCAATTACCAGTCCGGCGATAACTGGAAGAATTTCAAATATAATTTCTCGCCGCGGCCCAAGCCCTATCCCGCTTCGCCGGAGTTGGCCCAGCGCGCCTACAACGGCGCCTCCATCGGCCAGGGCCACCTCGCCCAAGCGAAGGCGGCCATCAACTCGCCCGCCGCCGGCGCGCGCGGGGCGTTTTCCCACAACGGCCAGGCGGAGCCACCCATGACCGCGAATTGCGCGGATGGCCATGTCGCCGCCGGTAAAAAGATTGAATGAGCCGGACTCTCTATCTCTCTCCACCGAGCTTTGACGGTTTCGATGGTGGCGCCGGTTCGCGCTACCAGGCGCGCCGCGAAGTCACCAGCTTTTGGTATCCCACCTGGCTCGCCCAACCCGCCGCCCTCACGCCGAATTCGCGCCTGCTCGACTGCCCGCCACAAAATATTGACCTCGCCCACTGCCTGGCCATCGCCAAAGACTACGACCACGTCATCATCAACACCTCCACGCCGTCGTTGAAAAACGACTGCAAGGTGGCCGAGGCCATCAAGGCGCAAAAGCCCGCCACCCGCATCGGCTTCATCGGCGCCCACACCATGGTGCTGCCCACCGAAACCCTCAAGGCCTCCCCCGCCATTGACTGGGTCGGCCGCAAGGAATTTGACTTCACCTGCAAGGAGGTGGCGGAAGGACGCGAATTTTCCACCATCGCCGGCCTTTCCTACAAAACCCCGGACGGCAAGATCATCCACAATCCCGAGCGCGAAATGATCGAGAACATGGACACCCTGCCGTGGGTGGCGGACGTGTACCAGCGCGACCTCGAGATCGAGAAATATTTCATCGGCTACCTGCTGCACCCGTACATCTCCATGTACACGGGCCGCGGCTGTCCGGCCCAATGCAGCTTCTGTCTCTGGCCGCAGACCATCGGCGGACACAAATACCGCGTGCGCTCGCCGCAAAACGTGGCCGACGAAATGGCCTACATGAAGAAAATCTTTCCGCAGGTGCGCGAATTTTTCTTCGACGACGACACCTTCACGGCCAATCTGCCGCGCGCGCGGGAAATTGCCAAAAAACTCGGCCCGCTGGGCGTCACGTGGAGCTGCAACAGCCGCGCCAATCTCGATTACGACACCGTGAAATCCTTCAAGGACAACGGTCTCCGCCTGTTCCTGGTGGGCTACGAAAGCGGCAACGACGACACCCTCCGCCGCATCAAAAAAGGCGTCACCACCGACGAAATGCGCGCCTTCACCAAGGCCTGCCATCAGGCCGGCGTGGTCATCCATGGCACCTTCATTTTGGGCCTGCCGGTGGAGACCAAGCAGACGATCGAGCAGACGATCAATTTCGCCAAGGAACTGGATGTGTTTTCGCTCCAGGTTTCCCTCGCCGCCCCCTATCCCGGCACCGAACTGTACGAACAGGCCAAGCTCAACGGCTGGTTCGTCAAGAAGGACAAGACCGACTTGGTGGAGGCCGATGGCCTCCAGCAAAGCACGCTCGCCTATCCCGATGCTTCCAAGGAAGAGATCTTCGAGGCGGTGGACCGTTTCTATCGCAGCTATTATCTGCGGCCCAAGCCCATCCTGCGCATCATCAAGACCATGTTGGAAGACAAGGACGTGATGGTGCGCCGCTGCCGCGAAGGCTACGAGTTTTTCAAGAGCCTCCGCGAGCGCAAGCAGGATCTCGCCGCCGCCCGGGCGGCATAATGCCCCGAGCTTTGGCGCTTGTCCCGGCGTTCCGCCGTGAATAGACTTGCGGACGATGATTCCTAAGTGTTCTGTTTTGCTGGCTGGTTTGTTGCTCGCATTGGTTTGCCCGCGCAGCTTCGCCCAAAAGGCGGCTCAATTGGGCGACGCGGCGCCCCCGCTTACCGTCGGGGAATGGGTCAAGGGCAAGCCGGTGCGCCTCCAGCCGGGCACCAATTTCTACGCCGTTGTTTTCTGCACCCTGAGCCGGGCCAATGAACTCGCCCTGACCAATCTCAGCGGCCTTCAGAAAAAATATCAGGACCGGGGCCTGATCGTCGTGGTCATCAGCGACGACCCGCCCACCGTGCTCCGCGACGCCGTCCAGGCCCGCGGCGCGGAAATGAATTTCACCATTGCCGACGACGACATCCGCAAAACCACCAGCACTTACCAGTTCACGTTTCACCAGTGGATGTCGCCCCGCGCCTACGTGGTGGACGCCGCCGGCAAGGTCCTCTGGTACGGCCATCCCATGAGCGACGACTTGGAGGGCGTTGTCGCCGACGTCGCCGCGGGCCGGTACAATCTGGATCGAACCCGGAAAAGCGTCATGAACGCGGAGCAGATGGAAGGCTATCTGCAATTGGCCCGCCACGACGATCCGAAAGTCAGCCAGGCCGGACGGATACTCCTGACCGTGCGCACCAACGATTCCGCGGCCCTGTGCGACCTCGCCTTTCGCATCGCCACCGATCCGCTCATCGAGAAACGCGATTTCGTCACCGCCAACCTGGCGCTGGACCGCGCCGAGCAGGTCGCGACGACCAACGGCACCGATATCGCCGTCACGCGCGCCATTGTGCTCTTTAGGTCCGGCCACCCGGAAGCGGGTTTGGCCTGCGCCAAACAGGCCCTGGCCACCGTTCGCTCGGCTGTCGAAAAGGGCGAGGTGACCACCTGCATTCGTGACATGGAAGCGCTCATTGCGGCCGGCAAGACCAACTCGGTGAGCGCCTCCGACCCCGCCGCCGGGACCAATTCCGCCCCCGCCAAACCCTGAACGCGCCCGCCGTCGGCCGCCCCAACCCCGTCGGGAAAAACCGTTCCGCCGCCTGGTTCCAACTCGATTGAAACTTGTGCGGCCCCCGTTCGCTACCTAAACTCTCGCGATATGATGATGAAATCTGCGGCGCTGGCCTTGGCTTTGACCGCCACCCTCGCACCCGGCCTGGCGCGGGCCATGGTGGGCACGCCGGCCCCGGCATTGACGGTTCAGCAATGGGTCAAGGGCCCCGCCGTCGAAGTCAAGCCCGGCACCAATATCTTTGTCGTGGAAATCTGGGAAATCGCCAGACCCTCGGCCCCCGAGATCGCCGCGGCTTTGACCGATATTCAGCGTCGTTTCCGGACCAATGGCGTCGTCGTGGTCGGGATCTGCGACGAGGCACCCGACCAAATCAAGGCCTTTGCCGGGAAGGAAGCCACCAATCTCGATTTTTCGGTCGCCGCCGATGACCGCCGGCACACCCGCCTGGATTATATGAACGCGGCCAACCAGCGGGGCATTCCTTATGCCTTCGTCGTGGGCACCAACGGCAACGTCCTCTGGCACGGCTGGTCGCCGCGGGCACTGGTCGAGACGCTCGAGCAAGTCGTTGCCGGCCAATTCAACGAGGAACACGCCAAAAAAATCGAGGTGGCCAGCCATCAAATGCAACAATACCTGAGACTCGTGGGCGGGAACGATCCCCGGGCCGCCGCCGCCGGCCGCACCTTGCTGGAAAACCGCACTAATGACGCCCCCTTGCTGACCGATCTGGCCATGGAAATTGTTTCCATGGAACGCCTCCCCCGGCGCGATTTCAAATTGGCGGACGCCGCCCTCACCCAGGCCGAACAAATCCAGGGCACGAACAATGACCGCCTGGCCTACGTGCGCGCCATGCTCCTGTTTCAAAGCGGGCACGTGGACGCGGCGCTGGCCCGGGCCACCCAGGCCGTGGCGCTGGCCCAGAGCCCCCGGGACAAAGCCGCCATCGAAGCCGGCATTCGCCTCATGCATGCCAAGATCGAGGAAGCGAAAAAAGCCCGCAACAAACCCGCCCCTCCAGCCGCCGCGTCCCCGACCAATGCCGTTCCCGCCGCGCCCGCCCAGACCAAGGCGTCTGCACCGTAGCCGGGGCCGCCGGAGTTTTTTTCCGGGCGGGTGGGGTTTACAGATCGGCCGTGATCGGTTAGAGTCCGTAGTGGTGTTTGTGGACTTGGCAAATGGCGTCGGCAAGTCCAAATAAGTTCAAGCGCAGCCACGAATCGTGGGCTGGAGGAGTGAGAATTTGCAGGTGACCGTTCAACTCAATCTGAACCGCTGATAATCTTATGAAACTGAAGCTGGCAACCCTCGCGCTGATGTTATCCATTTTCGGCCTGCCACCGGCCACGTCGTCCGCCCAAAGCTACTCCATTGACTGGTATAAAATTGCGGGCGGCGGCGGCACCAGCACCGGCGGCACCTATGCGGTCAGCGGCACCATCGGCCAGCCCGATGCCAGCGGCGCCATGAGCGGGGGCAACTATTCCGTGACCGGCGGTTTTTGGTCATTGATCCAAGTCGTGCAAACGCCGGGCGCCCCCACGCTTTATATCTCCCATGCCGGCAACGTGGTGACCCTCTACTGGCAGGATGTCACCGGCTGGAATTTGCATCAAAGCGGCAACCTGACCACCCCCATTGCCAGTTGGTCGGCCAGCGGCAGTCCCACGCTGACGGGCGGCACGAACTATCTGAGTCTGACCAACGTCACCGGCAACCAGTTCTTCAAACTGACAAATCCGTAATCCGGCCGGCCGGCGCCCGCTTACACAAATTTGCCCGGATTCAGAATCCCGTGCGGATCCAGCGCGCGCTTGATGGTGCCGTGCAGCGTCCGTGAATTCTCCGAAACCGCCTGCGGCCACCAGCGTTGCTTGGCCAGCCCGATGCCGTGTTCGCCGGTGATGGCCCCGCCCTGGCCGATGACCCACGCGAACAGCTCGTCCAGGCAGGCTTCCGCCCTCGCCTTCGCCCCGGGCTGCTGGTAATCCACCATCACGTTCGTGTGGATGTTTCCGTCGCCGGCGTGGCCAAAGCAGGCCACCTGCAAGCCGTGCCGCTTACGCAACCGGGCCGTGAACTTGAACAGCGCCTCCAGCTTCCCGCGCGGCACCACGATGTCCTCGTTCAACTTCGTCAGGCCCGTGTCCCGCAGCGCATAGGAAAACTCCCGCCGGATCTGCCACACCGCTTCGCATTCCTTCGCGCCAAAACCGCGCTCCACAAAGAGCGGCCCATGCGCGCGCACGATTTTTTCCACCGCGGCGAGCTCATGGCGCACCGAGTATTCCTGCCCGTCCAATTCCAGGATCAGGTGGGCCTGGCAGCCCAGCAGCCGCTGGCTGCCGGTGCGTTTGGCCGCCGCCGCCAGCGTAAACTCATCCGCCAGCTCCGCCGCGCACGGCAGAAACCCACCCGCAAAAACCGCCTGCAAGGCGCGCACCGCCGCGTTCATCGAGGCGAATCCGATGGCCAGGTTCGCCCGGAACGGCGGCAGCGGAATCAGTTTCAGCGTCGCCTCCGTGATCACCCCCAGCAGCCCCTCCGACCCCACGAACAGCCGGTGCAGGTCAAAGCCGGTCTTGTTTTTGTGCGTCCGCCCGCCCAGCCGGCAAATGGCGCCGCCCGCCAGCACCACTTCCAGTCCCAGCACGTAATCCCGCGTCACGCCGTATTTCAGGCAGTGCGGCCCGCCCGCGTTGGTGGCAATGTTGCCGCCGATGAAATTATCCGCGCGGCTCGCCGGGTCTGGCGGGTAAAACAGCCCGCGCCGCTCGCACCGCGCCTGGAACTTCGCCGTGTTCACCGCCGGTTGCACCACCGCCGCAAAATCCCGCCCGTTGATCTCCAGCACCCGGTTCATCCGCTCCAGCGACAGCGCAATGCCCCCGCGCACCGGCACGCAGCTCCCCACGTACCCGTGGCCCGCACCCCGTGGCGTCACCGGGATCTCATGCCGGTGGGCAAATTCCAGGATTCGCGAAACGGATTGCGTCGAGCGGGGCAGCGCCACCGCGTCCGGCTGATGCGAGGCAAACCACTTGTCGCCCGCATATTTCGCCAAGGTGGCAGGCTGGAGGGCAATTTCACCGGGCAGGAGTTTTTGAAGCTTTTGGCACCACATTGAATGTTTTTGCGCAGTTTAGGGGCTGCCCCGCCCCGCCGAAAGCAATTTTCCCGCCCCGCCGCCCGGCGGGTGCATTTTGACACTGTTCTTAAGCCGGAACGGCTTTGCCATGGCGAAACGCCGGGAGCGTTTCTCCCTCGCCGCGTTTTGCGGAGTCGGCGGAGCAAAATGGGGAGAGAATTCCCCGAAACCGTTCGCGCATTGAACCCCTGAACCGCAAAAGAAACATCCAACATTCCACATTCAACGCCCAATATCGAAGGGGCTCGCGCTGCCGCCTTCGTTCAGGGTTGGAAGTTGAATGTCGAAGGTTGAATGTTTTCTGGGTTCATGGAAAGGGAAGCACGCTCCCCGCCTGGCAAGAAAACCTGCGACGGGATGGGTGAGAGCCGCTTTCGCTTTCCACGCCGGCCACAACCCGCGTTCCTCCCCGAGGGAGAAGGCCAGGATGAGGGGGAAGGGGGTCTCCAACGGCCCAGCCACGATCTGCTCTTGGAGAACCCACTGCTTTGGCTTTACCCGTTACAAACGTCGAGGAACCGCTCTTTTTTCGATACCGCGCGCCCGCGCCGTCCGGAAAACCGTCCTTGCCCGTTTCAGACCTGTTAATCATCTGTAGCACTTTATTTTCTGGATACCCGCCCCGCTTTCGGCCAACCTGTCGCCCGATATGGATGTGAAACTTCCCAAGCTGGGTGAAGGCGCCGACTCGGGTGTGGTGGTCGGCATTTTTGTGAAGGAAGGCGATACCGTGGCCAAGGGCCAGCCCATTCTGGAGCTGGAAAATGAAAAAGCCGTCGCCTCGATCCCCTCCACCGCCGCCGGTGTCGTGGAAAAGATCCACGTCAAGTCCGGCGAGCGCGTCAGCGTGGGCCAACGCCTGCTTTCCCTGGCGGGTGACGCCGCCGCCGCCGAGCCCGCCGTCCCCCAGGCCGCCGCACGGAAACCCGCCGCCCAGCCGGAGCCGGTCGAGGAAGCCGTGGACGAACCCGCTGATGCCGTCGCCGCGCCCGTCGCCGCGCCGATTGCTTCGCCCTCGCTCCGCCGCATGGCTCGCGAGCTCGGCATTGATTTGTCCAAGATTCGCGGGAGCGAAGCCGGCGGACGCATCGCCACCGGTGATGTCCGCGCGTACCTCGCCCGGCTGCAAAAGGCCGCCGCGAAGCCCGCGCCCGTCGCTGCTGCCCCCGCCAAGCCCGCCGCGCCAGCCATTGATTTCTCGCAATGGGGCTCCATCCTCAAAAAACCCGTCACGCCCACCCGCAAGGTCATCGCCCGCCGCCTGGGCGAAAGCTGGAGCGCCGTCGTGCGCGTCACCCAGTTTGACGACCTCGATTTCACGCGCATCAACGAATTGCGGAAAAAATTCGCGCCCGCCTACGAGCAGCAGGGCGTCAAGCTCACCTTCACGCCCTTCGTCTTGAAGGCCGTGGCCGCCACGCTCAAGCAGCATCCCATTTTCAACTCCAGCCTCGACGAGGCCGCGGATGAAATCGTCCTCAAGGAATACATCCACCTCGGCATCGCCGTGGACACCGACCAGGGCCTGCTCGTGCCCGTCCTCCGCGACGTGGACAAAAAGTCCATGCTGGAACTGGCCAAGGAGCTGGAACAGCTCGCCGCCAAGGCCCGCGACCGCAAGGTGACCGCCGAGGAAATGAAGGGCGGCACGTTCACCATTTCCAACCAGGGCGCCATCGGCGGCGGCCATTTCACCCCGGTCATCAATTTGCCCGAAGTCGCCATCCTCGGCCTCGGCCGCGGCGCCCTCAAACCCGTCGTCCGCGCCGGCAAAATCGAGGCCCGCCTGCTCACCCCCATGGCGCTGAGCTATGACCATCGCGTGATTGACGGCGGCGACGCCGCCCGATTCGCCGTGGACCTGGTGAAGGCCTTCGATAACTTCGACGAAGCGGTGGCGAAAATTTAACTATGGACTCGATCAAAACGGAAATTGTGGTGGTGGGCGCCGGGCCCGGCGGTTATGCGGCGGCCTTTTATGCCGCCGATCTGGGCAAACAGGTGATCCTCATCGAGCGCGAAGAGCGGCTCGGCGGCGTCTGCCTGAACCGCGGCTGCATCCCCTCCAAGGCCCTCCTCTACGCCACCCACCAGATTGTCAACGCCCGGGAATCCGCCCACCGCGGCATCACCTTCACCGAGCCCACCCTCGACCTCGCCAAGCTGCGCACTTGGAAGGAAACGATCATCACGAAGCTGGCCAACGGCGTCGCCACGCTGGCCAAAATGCGCAAGGTCACCGTCATCAAGGGCCGCGCCTATTTTGAAGGCTCGCAAAAACTCCGCGTCGAGACCGAGCAGGGCCAGCAGTTCATCGAATATGACACGGCCATTCTCGCCGTCGGCTCCAACGCCGCCATGCCCAAGGCCTTCGACCTGGGCAACCCGCGCGTCATGACCTCCACCGGGGCCCTCGAAGTCGAGGACGTGCCCGAAAACCTGCTCGTCGTCGGCGGCGGCTACATCGGCATGGAGCTCGGCACCGTCTATGCCGCGCTCGGCAGCAAGATCACCCTCGTCGAGGCGCTGGATGGCATCCTCACCGGCGCCGATCCGGACCTCGCGCGGCCCGTCGTGGCCATCGCCAAAAAAGCCTTCAAGGAAATCCGCCTCAAGGCCCGCGTCGGCAAAATGTCCACCGCCGGCAAACAGATCAAGGTCGAGATCGAATTCAACGGCCAGAAACTCTCCGAGCTTTACGACCGCGTGCTCGTGGCCGTCGGCCGCGTGCCCAACAGCAACGACCTCGGCCTCGAAAACACCGGCGTGCAGGTGGACGAGAAGGGCTTCGTCAAGGTCAACCACCACCAGCTCACCGACGACCCGCACATCTACGCCATCGGCGACATCGCCGGCGGCATTCTGCTCGCGCACAAGGCGCACAAGGAGGCGCGCATCGCCGTCGAAAACATCAACGGCGAAAATGTCGTGTTTGAAAACATCGTCATCCCCGCCGTCGTTTTCACCGATCCGGAGCTGGCTTGGTGCGGCTTGACCGAGGCCGAAGCCAGGGAAAAGGGCATCCCCTTCGAAGTCGCCCGGTTCCCGTGGTCGGCTTCCGGTCGCGCGCTCAGCTTCGATCGCACCGACGGGCTCACCAAGATGATCATTGATCCCGAGAGTGACCGCGTGTTGGGCGTGGGCATCTGTGGTTCCGGCGCCGGCGAACTCATCGGCGAGGCCACCCTCGCCATGGAAATGGGCGCCACCGCCGAGGACATCGCCCTTACCGTCCATCCGCATCCCACCCTTTCCGAAACGCTGATGGAATGCGCCGAGTCCTACTACGGTCACGCCACCCACACCTTCACGCGGAAGAAATAGTCCCGCGCCGGAATCCAAGTTGACGTTCCCCGTGAATCGCTTTAGTTTGACGTACTTTGGGGAGCTGAATCACCAGTAGGGTGAGGCTGAGAGTTTGGCGCGCGAGCGCCAAAGACCCGTGAACTTGATCCGGATAATGCCGGCGCAAGGAAGTAAATCTCCTTTCGCTTCCCGGGCAACCATTCGCGGCAGCCTCCCAACGCGCCACCAAAACCGGAAATTGAATATATGATCGCCACCAAAGATTCGTTCGAACCGAACAGCCGCGAGCCGTTGCCCCAAAGCAAACGCGTGTACGTGCCCGGCCGCCTGCACCCCGGCATCCGCGTGCCCATGCGCGAGGTCGAACTGGCCCCCACCAAGACGTACAACGGCCAGATCGAGGCCAACCCCGCCGTCCGCGTTTACGATTGCAGTGGCCCCTGGGGCGATCCCCAATTCACCGGCGCCGTCGAACAAGGCCTGCCCGCCCTGCGCCGCGATTGGATCCTCGCGCGCGGCGACGTGGAGGAATACGCCGGCCGCCCCGTCCAGCCCATTGACGACGGCTACCTTTCCGAGCAGCACCGCGGCCTGGACCGCGCCCGGCGCCAGGACGAAACCGCTTTCCGGCTGGAAGGCCTCACCGCCCCCCGCCGCAAACCGCTCCGCGCCAAAGGCGGCATCCTCGTCACCCAGCTCGCTTACGCCCGCGCCGGCATCATCACCCCGGAAATGGAATTCATCGCCATCCGCGAACAAATGCGCCTTGCCGAAAGCGGCCTGCCCGGCGCCGATCTTTCGCGCGACCTCGTCCGCAATGAGGTGCGCAAGCAGCACGCCGGCAGCGCCTCCGCCGGCGTCGGCAATTCGCCCTACACCCCCGGCGTGTTCAAACGGTTTCCGCAGCGCATCCCCGCTGAAATCACCCCCGAGTTTGTCCGGTCGGAAGTGGCCGCCGGCCGCGCCATCATCCCCGCCAACATCAATCACCCGGAGCTCGAGCCCATGATCATCGGCCGCAACTTCCTCGTGAAAATCAACGCCAATATCGGCAACAGCGCCGTCGCCTCCAGCATCGAGGAGGAAGTTGAAAAAATGCGCTGGGCCGCCAAGTGGGGCGCGGACACCGTGATGGACCTGTCCACCGGCAAAGACATCCACGCCACCCGCGAATGGATCATCCGCAATTCCCCCGTGCCCATCGGGACCGTGCCCATTTACCAGGCGCTGGAAAAAGTCGGCGGCAAGGCCGAGGACCTCACCTGGGAAATCTTCCGCGACACCCTCGTGGAACAGGCCGAGCAGGGCGTGGATTATTTCACCATCCACGCCGGCGTGCTGCTGCGCTTCATCCCCCTCACCGCCTCCCGCATGACCGGCATCGTCTCCCGCGGCGGCAGCATCCTCGCCAAGTGGTGCCTCGCCCATCACGAGGAAAATTTCCTCTACACCCACTGGGATGACATCTGCGAAATCATGGCCGCCTACGACGTCTCCTTCTCCATCGGCGACGGCCTGCGCCCCGGCTCCATCGCCGACGCCAATGACGCCGCGCAGTTCGGCGAACTCGAAGCCCAGGGCGAACTCACCCGGCGCGCCTGGGACCGTGGCGTGCAAGTGATGAACGAGGGCCCCGGCCACGTGCCCATGCACATGATCGAGGAAAACATGGCCAAGCAGCTCGAATGGTGCCACGAGGCGCCGTTCTACACGCTCGGGCCGCTCACCACGGACATCGCCCCCGGTTACGACCACATCACCAGCGGCATCGGCGCGGCAATGATCGGCTGGTACGGCTGCGCCATGCTCTGTTACGTCACGCCCAAGGAACATCTTGGTCTGCCCAACAAAAAAGACGTCAAGGACGGCGTCATCGCCTACAAGATCGCCGCCCACGCCGCCGACCTGGCCAAGGGCCATCCCGGCGCCCAGTACCGCGACAACGCCCTCAGCAAGGCCCGTTTCGAATTCCGTTGGGAGGACCAGTTCAATCTCTCGCTCGATCCCGTCACCGCCCGCGAGTTCCATGACGAAACCCTGCCGCAGGACGGCGCCAAATCCGCGCACTTCTGCTCCATGTGCGGCCCGCATTTCTGTTCCATGAAGATCACCGAGGACGTGCGCAAATACGCGGCGGAGCAGGGGATCAGCGAGGAAGCCGCCCTGAAGGAAGGCATGGAAGCCAAGTCCCGGGAATTTCTGGATAAAGGCGCCGAGGTTTATCCCAAGGCCTGAGGCGTTCCGCTTCCCGCCGCAGTCCAAGACACTTTGCGCAGTACGACGCGCTTGGCAAGTCCGGTCGCGTCTTGGCCAACAGAACGGCTTGCCACCGCCGTCCCATTTTGCCAATTTCCCCGCGATGCTTGGAGCACCCATAAAGAAGGTCATCATTCACTCGGACGGCGGCTGCCAGGGCAACCCTGGCCCCGGCGGCTGGGCGGCCGTGCTCGCGTATGGCGTATCTCGCCGCGAACTCAGCGGCGCCGACCCCGCCACCACCAACAACCGCATGGAGTTGCAGGCGGCCATTGAAGCCCTGGCCGCCTTGAAGGAGGCCTGCGAAGTCGAATTTTTCACCGATTCGGAATATGTGAAAAATGGCGTCTTGAAGTGGCTGAAACTCTGGAAGCGCAATGGCTGGAAAACCCGCCTCAAGGAGCCGGTTAAGAATGAAGACCTCTGGCGCGCCTTGGATTTCCAGGCCTCCCGCCATCAAGTGCAATGGCATTGGCTCAAAGGACATGCCGGACATCCCGAAAACGAAAGATGCGACCGGCTTGCCACTGCGGAAATTGCCCGGCTGCGAAAGACGTTCACCGGCGCGCAACTGAAAACCTTGCTGGCCCAATTCCGGGCCCGGAACGCCGCCGCCTCCGCCGCGGAAGTGGTCCTGATACCCTGAGGCGCCTGCCGGTTGGGGCGGAATCACTCCGTACGCATGGGAGGGCGATTACCGCTTTAAATCATCCTTATCAATCATTTACAATTATATTAGTCGCCTCCGCCGGGGTTCGAAAAGCCGCCTATACCGCCAACCAGTGACATTCTTGCATTTTCACCGCATAAAAAAAGCGCTTAAAGATATTGACGGTTGGCTGTCGCGCATGCTAAATCATCCGCGAAAGTTTGTCCAAAACGAGGGACAAATGCAGAATAGCAGGGTAGAAAAAAATATGAAAGTGGTTGACGCCCGTTGAGGCCTGTGCTTGAATTGGCGCAAGCGCAGGCCTCAACGGGCATGAAGCGGTTGGTGAAAAAAGAGAAACTAAAACCAAGAGAAGAACAGAGAACCGAGTAAATAAAATCGAAAGATTATGAAAAAAATGAAAACATCACTAGCGATTGCGATTGCGCTCGCTGCCGGCGTCAGTACGTCGGTCTTTGCGCAAAATGTCAAGGAGGGGACGATCTCCTTCGCCTTGACGGCTCAGCAACAGTCCAGCGTCAGCGAGACGGCTGCCGCCAACGCGGGCAGCTGGGTTGACCCCGTTACGGGCCGTGGCCCCACGCACTACCGCACCGCCACCACCAAGATCAACCAAGCGACCCTCATCAAGGATATCGCTTACGTGTTGCATGGCAATGCGGCTTACTATGGCAGTTCCGCCAAGCTCGTGTTGGTCCAAGGTGAATTGTCCGGCTTCTTCAATATGACGCCGGATCTCTCCAACTCCGTTCCCGAAGTTGCTGAGGGCGGCCTTGACGGCTATATCGATACTTCTGACCTGAATACCTCCACGTCCATCGCCAACTCCACTGACGGGCTCGCGGCGTTGCTGGACTCTGGTCGTCATTTTGAGACCAACCCCATCACCGGCCAGTACCCGGTGGGCCATCTGCAGCCTTGGGGTCAGATCTACGTCAAATACATCGTTGACAAGGTTGACTATTGCGACAACGTGACGTTCTTCTTTGGTCTGACCGTTCAGGAATGCTATGACTGCTTCTACCTGAACAGTTTCATCAGTGATGCGACCTTCACCTTCAAGAACATTGGTCATCCCCAATCCGGCCCGCCGTGCTGCAATATCGGCACCAACTCCGTGCTCCAGGGCAATGGCCGTGACCACTATTACTTGACGTTGAGCTTTGACGATACGGTCAACAATCCTTATCTCAATGCCAGCAATGCGTTGCTCTATGTCGGTGTCGCCGGCATTTCGCCTTCCCTCAGTCCTGCGGATGGCATTACGCCCGACGTGGCTAGCTATGCGAACACGATCACTTCCCGCTTGGGCAGTCCGTCGCCTTACGAAACCCGCTTCACCCTGAACGGGATTTTGACCTATGACTGGAGCCTTAAGTTCATCAATACTTCCGACCTCTATCCCGACTTCATCGGTACGGCCGGTTACGTTGCCAACGGCTACGGCTTCGTGCAACTTTATTGCACCCTGTTGACCGGTTCGGCCAGCATCACTGAATCCATCATCAAGGCCTCGGCCTGCTGTGACGACGAAAATGGCACCGACCCTTGGTATGATAACTTCCCCTCCGATAATTCCTTCGGCGGCTGGTATAGCATCGGTGACTACACTGACTCCGATAACACGGGTGTGCTTAACTCGCTCAACCAGAACGTCTATTTTGAATGGCTCGGCTTTACGCCTTCCACGCCGTTCAACACGGGCGCCAACCTGAGCTATCATGCTAACTTCAATGAGAACTACACTCCGTGGGTGACTCAAACCACCCCCGAGCCTGTTGTTGCTGAATAACTGAAAGTCTGAACCTTATACGCAACCCAAAGTTAGTGCCCGCAAGGCACACTTTGGGTTGCGTTGTTTATTGGGTTCCTGCTAGAATCCATCCCCTATGCGACCGAAAATAGTTCTTTTGACCCTGTTGGCGGCCTTTCTGGTGCTCGGCGCCGTTGCCCTCCTCAAGGGCCTCGCCGGGAAAAGTGCCACCGACGCAGCCGTTCCCGAACCGGCGGCCCAGACGGCGGTTGGCCCGGCTTCCGCCGCCACCAATGAGCCCTCCACACCGGTGGCTGATGCCGTCCCCCCCGCCGTCGTTTCCGATGAGATGCGCGCCGCCGTGGTTGACAAGGAGATTGACGATATCCAAAGCCTGCCCGCCCAGGCGGATGGCTCCAATAACCCCGTCATCATCGCCACTCTCGTTCAGAAACTGTCGCGCCCGGAGGCCGCCCTGCATCATGCGGCGCTGGAGGCCCTCAAACAGTTGGACGATACCAATGCCATCCCGCCCATGCAGCAGGCCGCCGCCGCCATGACCGACCCCCGCGAAAAAGTGGCCGTCTTGGACGCCATTGACTACCTCAATCTTCCGGGTATGACCCAAAACGTGCCCCCGGATTTGACCACCAATCCAAATTTCGTGAAGCCCGTAATCCGCCGGCCGCGCGCGATGAATAACGGCCAATTGCCAACCCTCAGCCAGCCGCAGTGAGGGGCGGGGGACGCTCCATGAACAACAGTGATGCCCCGGCTCCGGCCGCCCGAACTCCCGCCTGGCTCAAGTGGGCCCGGGTTTTAATGCTCATCGCCGCCTCGGGCGCCGCGTATCTGGCCTGGGTGGCCATCCATAACGGCCCCGCCGCCGGGTGCGGTCCCACCTCCGGTTGCAGTGCCGTCCTCCAAAGCCGCTGGGCCTACTGGCTCAACATTCCCGTCAGCGCACCCGCCGTGCTGGTGTATCTCGCCCTGTTCGGTGCCACCATCCTTCTCCAAAAAAATACCATGCCGGACGAGCAGCGCGGTTCCTGGGCCGCCATCATCATCCTCTCGGTCGTCATCGCCGGCTCCGCTTTCTGGTTCGTCAGCCTGCAGGTCTTCGTCATTCAGTCCTTTTGCAAGTATTGCCTCACCGCTCATGTCTGCGGCATCGCCGCCGCCCTGATCTGCCTCTTCCACATCCCCTATGCCACCGACCCGGATACGCCCATGTGGACGCCCGGTTCCGGCAAACGGGGCGTGCCCCGCCGGGCCGTCCTTTCGCTCGTCGTGATCGGCCTGGCCGGCGTGGCGGTGCTGGCTGCCGGACAGTTGCTCGTCCAAAAGGAACGAAACGTCGTGAAGGATCTCAGGGGCCCCGCCGCGGCCGCCGGCACTAATCAATTGCTGCTGTCCGCCAGCGCCCTCGCCGACGCCGAGCCGCCCACTCCCAACGCCCATCTGATCGCGCCGCGCACCCTCTCGCTGTACAGCAACCAGTTCGTCATCAAGTTCAACGACGTGCCCATGATGGGGTCGCCCGACGCGCCGAACGTCATCGTTTGCCTGCTGGATTACACTTGTGTCCATTGCCGCGCCTTGCATGCCGTGCTCACGCAGGCCAGCCAGCAGTACTCCAACCAGTTGGGCATCGTCTGCCTGCCCATGTCCCTGTCTGCCCAGTGCAATCCGTACATTCCCAAGGCGAATTCCCTCGCCGCCTCCAACTCCTGCGCCTACGCCCGGCTGGGCCTCGCCGTCTGGCACGCCAAACCCCAGGCCCACCGCGAATTCGATGACTGGCTGTTCACCGGCGTCCGGCCCCCGCCGCTGGACCAAGCCATGGCAAAAGCCGCGCAGTTGCTCGGCGCCAGCCAGTTGCAGGCCGCCCTCGCCGATCCCTGGGTCGGCCGCCAGCTCCTCACCGATTGCAAAATCCACCGCGCCAACTGGGTGGCCGTTGACTCCGCCGCCATGCCGCAAATCGTCATGGGCGATGCCGTCAGCTCCGGCCCCATCAACTCCCTGGACCATCTCCAGACGCTGATCGGCCGGTACTTGGGCGTCGGCTTGACCCGCAACGGCCGCTAGCCGTGGACATCAGTGTCATCATAGTCACTTTCAATTCCGCCGCCTGCATCGGCGCCTGCCTCCAGTCCGTCCTGGCCCAAACGGACGTCAGCTTTGAAGTCATCGTGGTGGACAATGCCAGCGCCGACGACACCCTGGCCCGCGTCCGGTCGCTGCCCTGCCGCGTGATCGCCAGTCCGGAGAATCTCGGCTTCGGGCGCGGCAACAATCTCGGTTTTGCCGCCAGCCAGGGCCGGTACGTTTACCTGCTCAACCCCGATGCCCGCCTGCAAGGCACCCACGCCCTGGCCGAACTCTGCCGCCGCCTGGACGCCCAGCCGCGCTGGGGCATGGCCGGCACCGTGATTCTCTCGGCCGACGGCAAAAGCGAAAGCCCGCCCGCCTCCGGCTATCCCGGCTCGCGCCATGTGCGCCGCGATTTTTCAAAACTCCCGGGCCGCATCGCTTGGATCATGGGCGCCAGCATGGCCATCCGGCGCGAAGTCTATGAAAGGCTCGGCGGCTTTGACCCGGATTTCTTCCTCTACAGCGAGGAAACCGATTTCTGCCTCCGTGTGCGCGAGCTGGGTTTCGAAATTGGCTGCCTCCGCGACATTGCGGTGCTTCACCTCGGCGCCGCCAGTGAAGATGCCGGCGATCCTTACGGTGTCGCCGCCCGCAAGCTCAAGGGCCTGCTCCTTTTCCGGCAAAAACATTACGCCCCCGCCGATTGTCTGTTCCTGGCCCGGCGCGACCTCCGCCGCGCCCGCTTTCGCGCCCTCTGGAACCGGCTCCTCGCCCGCTGCCAGCCCGCCGGCTCCGCCGCGTGGAGAAAAAGCCGCAATTATCAGGCCGTTTGGGAAGTTTCCCGGGACTACCTCGCCCGGGATCAAAAGAAGACTGCTTTGTCGAAATAAGTCCGCCCGGCCCTCAGGATTGTGACTCGTTCCGCGCGAACAGATTCCACATCCACGAATTCATGCGCGTCAGCAGGGAGGACTTTTCCGCCTGTGCCGGGAATTGATGGACCAGTTCCGGCCGGCTCACTTCCTTGAACGCCCGCGCAAACGCCGGGAAATCCGTCGCCGGCAACACCGGCTGCAGCTTGCGGTAAAGATATCCCGCGTCCTTCACGCACCGCGGAAAATCCAGCCAGATCATCGGCACATCGTGCTTCACCAGCGCATGGACCAGGTAATGAAACTGCGTCGCCAGCGCCATTTCCTGTTTGCGCGGATCCCTCGTCAGCCACAATCCGCCCGCCGTCTTCGCGTTTCCCGCCTGCCGCGCGTTCAGCCGCCGGCTCTCCGCCGAGGCATACAGATCCCGGATGGGAATGATCATTAAATCAACCACCAAACCCGGAGTTCCCAAAATCTCATTGATGTGCTCGCTCAACGCCGGGGATTTCACCACGTACGGCGCCTTCTTTTTGAACAGGTCATCCACGCTCCACTCCATCCCGGCGTTGCAGCCGGCATGCAGCCCGTCCCGCGAATTCGCAAACCCCGTGTCCAGCCCCAACTCGGTGAACAACTGTACCAGAAAAGTCGTTCCCGCCCTGCCCGTGCCGGAAATGAGAAGATGATGCTTGTCCATTTAAATTCGTTCAAATACCAATCCCATGAATAAAACAATAAGTGCTTCTTGGCAAAAGTTTTATTTTCTCCTCCGGAGCAAACCGTTGCCTTCCGGACCCGGCCCGCCCGTGCGCCCGCCCGGTTTCCCGGTCGAACTCCCCCGGCCGCCGAAACCGGCTGCCACAGCTTATGTACCGGCCGGCCAGGCCAATATTGCATTCTTTTCGCGGCTCCCCCGTCGCCAACAAACCGGCTTGTCAGCCCTGGTTTTAGCCCCTACGCTGACACCCCAATGATCCACATCGCCACCGTACATTGGAACACCGACCGGTGGGTGCCCGTGCAGATCGCGTTCTTGCGCCGATGTGTGAAATCTGACTTCCGCCTGTACGGCTGGCTCAATGGCGTCGGCGATGTGCCCCTGGACCCCTTCTACTACGCGTGTTTCGAGCCGGTCACCTCCCACGCCGTCAAGTTGAACCTCCTCGCCGAAATCATCCTCGCCGCCGGCAGCCCGGATGACCTGCTCATTTTTCTCGATGGCGACGCTTTCCCCATCGCCGATATCGAGCCGCTCATCCGCCAGCATCTGCCCGCCCACAAGCTCCTCGCCGTCCAGCGCCTCGAAAATAACGGCGATATCCAGCCCCATCCGTGTTTCTGCGCCACCACCGTCGGTTTCTGGCGCCAGCTCCGCGGCGATTGGAAGGAGGGTCCGGT
Organism: uncultured Bifidobacteriaceae bacterium; assembly: GCA_964532525.1. Classification (GTDB taxonomy): domain Bacteria; phylum Verrucomicrobiota; class Verrucomicrobiia; order Limisphaerales; family UBA11358; genus UBA11358. The sequence goes on along the minus strand of CAZHIM010000001.1, from coordinate 97,349 downwards.
CTGGCACGACCGCGCCGGCAAGGCCGTCACCGATCCCGGCGGAATCTTGCTGCGGCAGCTCGCCGACCGCCGCGTGGATTGGCTCCCCTTGCTGCGTTCCAACAAGGTCAACCTCCACCCCGTCTTCTTTGGCATCTATGCCGATGTCGTCTATCATCACGGCGCCGGCTTCCGCAAAGGCGAGAGCCGCGCGGACATCGCCAACGTCGAACTGAAGCCCTGGGACCATTTCTGCTCCAAAGTCCTCCCCGGTTACGGCCGCCGCGCCCGGCGCCACCGCTTGCGCAAAATCACCGCCGCCAACGATTCCCTCAGCGAAAAAGTCTTCCAAACCATCCAGCAGGATCCCCGCTTCTACACCCGGTTTCTTTGACCGGCAGCTTCCGGCTTGTCCCCGCCGCCCGCCCCGCTACGCTTGGACCGATGCCGCCCACCAACGCACCCGGTTTTTTTGACCGCACGCGCGCCGCCCGCAAAGTCATGGTCCTCGACCTTGGCTTCCTGGGTGACACCGTGCATTTGCTCCCCGCCCTCTGGGTGGTCCGCCAGGCGTATCCCCGGGCGGAACTCCACGTCACTGTCGCCTCCCATATCACCTCGCTCATGGCCTGTGTCCCCTGGGTCAACCGCGTCTGGGGCTACATGCGCTATCCCCGCCACGCCACGCTCCGCGAAAACCTCCGGATGGTCTCCCGCCTCCGCCGTGAAAAATTCGACGTCGTCATCAATCTCAACGGCTCGGACCGCTCGAGTTGGCTCACCTTTTTCAGCGGCGCCCCTGCGCGCCTCGGCCGCCTCCCCGCCGACGGCGGCCCGCTGTTCTGGAAGCGCCTGTTCACCGCCTACGTCTCCCACCCGTTCACCGACGAGCCTGTTTATCTGCAACGCTGCCACTGCCTCCAGAAAGCCGGCTTCCCGTTCACCGCCGCCGAATTCCATGCCCAGGTGGATCCCGCCGCCTTGCGCGCCGCCCAAATCCTCGAAACCGACGCCTATTTTCACCTCAGTCCCTTCACCACCGCCGATTCCAAGGAACTGCCCCCCGGCCAGCTCGCCGAATTGATCGCCGGCCTCGCCGAAAAGTTTCCCGGCCGAAAACTCGCCCTGTCCTGTGCCCCCACGCCGCGCGAACTGCAAAAACTCGCTCACCTCCTCGCGTTGCTCCCCCAAAAGCCCTGGCGCGTCTTCCCCGGCAACTTGAACCTCGTCCAGCTCGCCGCCGTCATTCAGCACAGCGCCCTCCATTTCTGCGGCGATACCGGCCCCTTTCACCTCGCCGTCATGACCAACACCCCCACCGTCGCCTGGTTCTGGCCCAATCCCGGCATCCGCCAATGGCTCCCGGCCGGCGAACAATTCCGCGTCCTCGTCGGCGCCAACGATCCCGGCTCCCCCTTCCTCAGCCGCATCCCCACCGCCGGCCTCCTGGCCGCCGCCCAACAGCTCGCCCGCCCAAATCCCTGAGGGCCTCTTCCGCCTGGACACATTCCGGCATTATTTTATCCCGCAATAAAAGCAGAGTGAGGCTTCGCCGAGACGCTGTGAATATTTCTTCAGCGGAGTCAGCGAAGCCAATGGGGAGAGAATTCCCCGAAACCGTTCGCGCATTGAACCCCTGAACCGGGTTAGACCCAGCGCGAGCATAGTTCCAATTCGCGGAAACGAGTTCTCCCTCTCCCCGGGGGAGAGGGCCGGGGTGAGGGTAAGCGTTAAACTGTTTGGCCCACGATGTTTCCAATTTTTCAAGGCTTTAAATTCGGAACGAGGTTTCATGGGGGCCGGGGTGCGGTGCTCGTTTTACCATCTTTTCTGTCATGAATAACAACAGTGCCCGGCCGCACCCGCCCCGGCCTTTAGCATTTGGCTAAATCCCCCCGTTTTCGCTACCATCCATTCCATAAATTGATGACCAAGCTGCCCATCTCCGTCTGTCTCGTCGCCGGCAACGAGGCTCGCCGCATCCGCCCCGCCCTCGATAGCGTCAAGGACTGGACCACGGAAATCATTCTCGCCATTGACGACCACGTGACCGATGGCACCGACAAAATCGCCGAATCCTGCGGCGCCAAAGTTGTCAGCCAGCCCTGGCGCGGCCACACCGCCCATCGTAATTTCGCCGCCGCCCATGCCTCCCAGCCCTGGCTCCTCGCCATTGACGCCGATGAGGTCGTCTCCGATCAGCTCCGCGATGAAATCATCGCCACGTTTCACAATCAAGGCGTCGTTTCCCTCCCCGCCGCCTACAGCTTCCCGCGCCTCTCCTATTTTGCCGGCCGCTGGATCCGCCACGGCGACTGGTATCCCGATCGCAAGGTCCGCCTCTGGCGCAAAACCGCCGGCCAATGGGCGGGCGATCCCCATGAAAAACTCGTCTTGCAGGGCGAAATCAAACCGCTCCGCGCCGACCTCTTCCATTACAGCAACGAGAATATTGACCAGATGCTCGGCAAAATCGGGCTCGTCAGCACCCTCTTCGTCCGGCAATGCGAGGAGCGCGGCCGTTCCGTCCGCTGGACCGATCTCGCCTTCCGCCCCTTTTGGAAATTCTTTCGCGCCTACGTCATTCGCCGCGGCTTTCTCGATGGCTGGCCCGGCTATTTCATCGCCTGGGCCAACGCCTTTGCCACCGTCACCCGCTACGCCAAGCTGATCGAACACGCGCCGGCCTCCGTCCGCAAACCGAAATGAAAGTTTCGCTGGTCATCAATACGTTCGATCAGCCTGATTACCTGGCCCGCGTGCTCGCCGCCGTTGCCGCTCAATCCCGGCCGCCCGATGAAGTCCTGCTGGCCGATGACGGCTCCGGCCAGCCCACCCGCGACCTGTTTTCCGCCTGGGCCGCCGGTCGGCCGTTCCGCACCTTCCACGCTTGGCAATCCCACGAGGGTTTCCGCCGCGCCCGCATCCTCAACGTGTCCATCGCCACCACCCGCGGCGATTACCTGGTTTTTCTGGATGGCGACACCCTGCCGCATCCTCAATTCCTGGCCGATCATGCCGCCGCCGCCCGCCCCGGCTGCTTCGTCCAGGGCCACCGCGCCCTCGTGAAAGCCGGCGCCACCGCCTGGTTCGGCAAAAATAGCTTCGCCGCCGATCTGCGCCAGGCCGTTCTCCAAAATCAAATTTCCAGCCTCCAGAATTCCTTCCGCTGGCCGCTGGCCCTGCATTCGTTCAAGAATCACCTGCGCGGTATCCGCGGCTGCAACCTCGCCATCTGGCGCGCCGATCTCCTGCGTGTCAACGGCTATAACGAGGACTTCGCCGGCTGGGGCCGCGAAGACTCCGAGCTGGCCGCCCGCCTCCTGAACGCCGGCTGCCGCCGCCTGGACCTCCGTGGCCGCGCCGTCTGTTTCCACCTCGCGCATCCCCTCGCCAGCCGCGCCCACCTCCGCGACAACGACGGCCTCCTCGCCGCCGCCGTGCGCCAAAAACTCTCCCGCTGCGCCCACGGCCTCGACCATCATCTTTCCGCCGATGGATAACCTCCTGCTCATCCGGCTCAAGGCCATCGGCGACGTGATCTTCACGCTGCCGGCCGTCGCCGTCCTGCGGGAGCGGTTTCCCGCCGCTAAAATCTCCTTCCTCGTCTCCCGGGAAAACGCCGCTCTCCTGCGCGGCTTCCCCGACGTCAATGAGATCATCCCCCTGGATCGCGCCGCCCTCCGCAGCGGCAACCCCCTCCGCGTGACCGCCGAATTCTTCCGCCTCCTCTACCGCCTCCGCGCCGGCAGATTCTCCCTGGTCGTGGATTTTCAGGGCTTTGGCGAGACCGCCTGGCTCGCCCGCTTTACCGGCGCGCCCCGGCGCTGGGGCACCGTCTATGGCTCCGGCCGCAGTTGGGCCTACACCCGGGGCGCCATTCGCAATGATAAAGTCCATCCCGCCGAATGGAATTTGCAGTTGCTCGCCGCCGCCGGCCTGAAATCCAACCTGGTTAAAAATCAATTTCAGCTGCCCGCCGATGCCCTGGCCGCCGCGCAAAAGTTCTTTGCCGAAAACCACCTCGACCCCGCCCAGCCAACGCTGCTCATCCACCCTTTCACCAGCACCCCCCAAAAAAACTGGCCGCTCGAAAATTTTCTGGCCGTGGCCCGCCACTGGCGCGAACGCGGCGTGCAGGTGATCTTCTCCGGCGGACCAGCGGACCGGCTCCCGTTGGCGCCGGTGGCCGCGGAAAATTTCTGCGTCGCCACCAGCCTGCCGCTCCTGGTTTCCGCCGGGCTCGCCCGCCTCGCCACGCTCACCCTCGGCGGCGACAGCGGCCTGGGCCATCTCGGCGTCGCCCAGCAGCGCCGCGTCGTCATGCTCATGATGCACCACCGCCCCGGCGCCTGCGTCCCCTTCCAGCACCCCGAATGGGCCATCGCCCCCGAAAAGCCCGGCCCCATCCGCGACATCTCCGTTCCAACCGTCCTGGCTGAAACCGCCCGCGTCCTCAATCCACGGGTCGGTAATGCTTCTTGTTGAACTTCAGCCCGAACGTCCGCTCCAGCCACAGCAGCCGCCGGTGCTTCCGCTCCCGCGGCGTCAATCTGTGATTCGGGTCCGCCTGGAAAATTCCCTCCGCCGCCGGCAGCCAGTCCTGGATCGCCCGCGGATGCGTGCCCGTAAATAATTTCAGCGCCGCCGGGTCTATCTGCGCGTAATCCACCTTCGCGGCCGGCGCGTTCTCCCAATACTGGTGCGTCGCGCCCGCCTTCAGGTTCATCTGCGCCTCGCTCCGCACCCACCCGTAATGATAAATCGTCGCCCCCGTCTGCGCCGCCCGCGGCTGCCGCGACCGCTTATGGCTCGTCACCACGTTGAAAAACAGCGACTCGCTCGACCATGCCGGGATCGTGTTCCGGATGATCCGCACCTCGCTGCGATACCACGCCGGCGACCACGCAATCGTGTTCCGGTTGCCGTAAAAATGCAGGTAATCAAACGCCAGCGCCTCCACCCGCTCGTCGTGCAAATACCGCTCCATCGCCCCGCGGATCTTCGGCAGGTCCTGCTCGTGCAGCAGTTCGTCCGCCTCCAGGTAAAACGCCCAGTCGCCTGTGCAGTTGTACAGCGCGATCGTCTTTTGCTGTCCAAAGACAAACCCCTTCACCGAATAATCGCTGCGCAGCCGCTCGTTCCACGTCGTCGGGAGGATGCGGATCTTCGGATCGCCGATCGCGCGCACCATCGCCTCCGTGTCGTCGTCGCACGGCCCCAGCGCAATCACGAACTCATCCACCAGCGGCAAAATCGAGCGGATCGAAGGGATGAAGGGATAACCGAGCTTCTGGCCATTGCGCAAAAAAGTAAACCCGCTGACGTTCATCCGCCGAGTTTCAGGTTTCGGCCCCCAAGTTTCAAGCCGATGATTTCCGCGGTGCCCCGCGCAATTCCGCCGCGCCCGGCAAGTCCGTTCGCGTCATGGACTGCGCCGGCAAAGCGCCCGTGGCGCCGGCGCCTTCGCTCGCGCGCGTGAGCTGCGGGCTTTTGCGGACCGTTGCCGCGCGAAAGCGGCGCTTTCCACCCCCCATCCGCGCGCGCCGGCCCCTCAATCGCCCAGCAATTTCTTCAACGCCTCCCGCGCCGCCTTCTCCCGCGGGTTCTCCGTCTTCTTGGGCGCCCAGTTGCGCTGGATAAATTCAAAATACTCGCAGAAATTGCCCGCGTTCTTTTCCAGCACCGGCTCCGCCCGGCGCTCGCGGCACTGCTGGGCCACCCGGGGATCGTAGAACGCGCAATTCAGGCACACCCGCAGGTCCGCCCGGCACTTCATGCACACCTCGCCCCGCCCTGGATTCCCTTTCAGCGTCCAGGGCTCCCCGCAATTATGGCAATGACGATTCATGCCAGTATATTAATTATGTCCCCGCCCTTTGTGTAGCAAAAGATTTCGCCCCGTGGCGGCAAACTGGCGTTTGCCGCCCTCTGAATAAAAAGCCCCGGCAGTATCTGCGAAAATGGGGCACCCATTAAGGCGGGTGTCAGTTATTCTCCATTTTGCCTTCAAACGGCGCTCCGCGCTCCGAACTTGGGTCAACCTTGGTCGCCCTTGGTCAACCCTAAAAGACTCCCTTTTTCCCCGGCTCCCTTCGCAAAATGCGCCCTTCGAGCCAACAGAATACCCGGGCCCGCCGTCCCCGGCTGCCCCGCCAATTCCGCCTCGTTTCCCCATTGACGACCCATTCCATATTTCCAACAATAACCGTTAATTGGTTCCCATGAGCCACGCGATTCGTTCCATGTCCATCGCCGATTATGAGGCCGTGCTGCGCCTCTGGCGCGAAACCGAGGGTCTCGGCCTCAACGAATCCGATACCCGCGACCGCATGGCCTCCTTCCTCGCCCGTAATCCCGGACTCAGCCGCGTCGCCCTGCGCGGCGACAACATCGTCGGCGCCGTCCTCTGCGGCCACGACGGACGTCGCGGCTACCTGCATCACCTCGCCGTGGCCCGGTCCCAGCGCAAGCTCGGCTTTGGCAAGGCCCTTGTGGAAGCCTGCCTGGCCGATCTTGCCCGGCAGGACATTTCCAAGTGCGACATCTTTCTCGTGGCCGACAACGCTGACGGCGAGGCGTTCTGGAAGCACAACGGCTGGGCCAAGCGTCCGGATTTGCTGGTCTTGCAGAAGCCCCTTGGCGGCGCGCAGCCGAACACCGGCTGCCGGGCGGCATGAAGAAATCCCTCGGTTTTCTCCGCTGGCTCCTGCTTGCCCTGGCTGGCGCCGCGGCCTGTGCCGCCTTCGCCTTCCCCCGGCGAGAAATTCGCTCGCGCACCTCGCTGCTGCTGATTTGCGTCGCCGCCGGCCCCGCTTTGCCGCAAACTGGGCCCGGCCGCGCTCTGGCGGACGCGGCCGCCCGAACGAGCAAATGAAACTTGGCATCTACGGCGGGTCGTTTGACCCCGTGCATCTGGGCCATCTCCTCGTGGCCCAGGCGGCCCTCGAGGAACTGGCGCTGGACCGCCTGTTCTTTGTTCCCGCCGCCCATTCCCCCTTCAAGCCGCACCACCAGCCGGCCGCCGCCGCCACCCGCCTGCAACTCCTCCGCCTGGCCCTCGCCGGCCAGACCCGGTGCGAGGTGGACGACCAGGAAATCCGCCGCGGCGGCATTTCCTACACCGTGGATACCTTGCGCGCCTACGCCGCCGTCTTCCCCGGCGCGGAATTGTTCTATCTCATCGGGGCGGACAACGCCGCCCAGCTCGGCCAATGGCGGGAATCGGCCGCCTTGGCCGGCCTCGCGGAGTTCGTCGTCGTGCCCCGCCCCGGCGGCGCGCCGGCCGTGTTCCCGCCCCCGTTCCGGGGCCGTACACTGAACGGCTTTCCCTTCGGTGTCTCCTCCTCCGAAATTCGCCGGCGCTTGCAGGCCGGCCTGCCCATTGACCATCTCGTCCCCGCCGCCGTCGGCGACGCCCTTCGTTCCGCCGGGATTTATTCCCGTCAAAATTAACGTGAACTGCCATAACTCTCCGCATAAGATTAACCCCTAAATATGGAATCCAATAAATTGGCGCTGTTGTGCCGCGAACTCGCCGACAATAAAAAGGCCGAAAATGTCGTCGTGCTCGATGTCCGCAAGCTGTCGAGCGTGACGGATTATTTTGTCATCGCCTCCGGCACCAGCCAGCCCCATCTCCGCGCCATCGTCGAGGAAATCTCCGGCAAGCTCCGGGACGATTATGATCTGCGCCCGTCCCGTTCGGAGGGCGCCTCCACCGGCAACTGGGTGGTCCTCGACTATTTCGACGTCATCGTCCACGTCATGCACGCGGAGACGCGCAAACACTACGACCTCGAAGGTCTGTGGGGCGATGCCCGGCCCGTCAAGCCGGCCAAGCGCCGCAAGCCGGCCGCGAAGCGCAAACGATAGGCGTCCGCGTTTGGCATCGGCCTGAAGCCCGCCCCTTTCTCAGAAGCTGTCACCGGCCCATGAACCGCCCCACCGATTCTTTCAAGGGCTTTGCGCCCTGGCTCGTGGCGTTCCTTTTGGCGGTCGTCGGGGCGCACTGCTGGCTGGTCTGGCTCTACGGTTCGCCCCTGCCGTTCTGGGATCAATGGGACGAAGCCCTCTCCCTTTTCAAGCCGTGGCAGGAAGGCCATTTGACTTGGGCCGATATCGCCGCCCCGGCCAGCGACCACCGCATCATCCTTACCCATTTCCTGGACATGGCTCTCGTCTCCCTGAATGGCCGGTGGGACCCCATGTTGCAGATGACCGTCAATGTCTTCATTCATGCCGGGTATGCGGCCTTGCTGGCTTTCAGCCTGTGGTATTACGGCGGACGCAAACCTGCCTGGCTGGTCTGCTTGCTGCTGCTGCCGTTCTTTACGCTGCCCTTTGCCGGCGAAAACGCGGTCTGGGGCATGAACTCCCTGTGGTATCTCATTAGCCTTCTCGGCTTGGGCGCAATCGTTGGCTTGGGTTTTTTCCCCCCGGCCAGTTGGCCGTGGTGGCTCGGCTTGGCCGCCGCCTTGCTCGGCTTGCTGTCCATGGCCCTCGGCCCGGTGGCGCCCATCGCCGTCGGCGGACTTCTCGTCTTGCGTTCCCTTCGGGAACGGCGGTTGGCCCGGACCAGCCTGGTTTCGTTCGCCGTCTGTCTCGCGGTGGTGGCCTTGGGCGCGTTGCTGATCGTCCGTGCGGAGGGCTTCCGCCCCTTGCAGGCCCATTCCTTCGCGCAATTCACCGCCGCGCTCGTCCGCCAGCTCGACTGGCCCTTCTACCGGGTGCCCGAAATGGCCTGCCTCATCCCGCTGCCCCTCGTCCTGCTGCTGGTCTTTTATTTGCGGCCGGGTTTCCAGAATCCGCGGGCCGCCGAGCTGCTGCTCACCCTGGCCCTCTGGAGCGTGCTCGATTCCATTATGCTGGCCTTCGGCCGGGCCAATTACGGCGAAGTCATCCCCGCCAGCCGCTACACGGAAGTCTTCGCCCTCCTGCTCATCACCAGCCTGTTCGCCACCCTCCTGCTCGGCGAACAATGGCGGCACGACCGCGTCCTGAACTGGAATCCGCTAATCCTCCCCCTCGTGTTTGCCTCAGTCATCGTTTGGGGCCTGGCTCAAATGTCCGAAATCGTCGTGGAGGACCTGCTGGTGCCCACGCGCACGATGAATCTGATTGCCGAGGAGCGCCTGGCCGCTTTTGCGCTCAGCGGCAATGACCAGGATCTGTCCGCGCCGCCCGGCATCCGGCCCAATCCGGAGCATACTTTGTGGGTGCTCCGCGATCCGAAGTTGCAGCCCATTCTGCCGCTCGCCTGTCTGCCCGCAGCCGCGGCACCCGCCCCGGGCCGGCTCGCCACCGCCGCGCAGGGCCTGTTGCGCGGCGGCCAGGCCATGTTGATCGCCGGCCTAGCCCTGTTCGCGGGCCTGTGCGCCTTCGCCCTGGCCCGGGGCACGATCGAGCTCAGCCTCCGGCAACCCGGCGGCATCCTCGCCCTCCTCGCCGGTCTGGCCGCCCTGGGCTTCGTCTGTTCCAAACACGCATTGCGCCGGGAATCGGTCGAATTCGGCCTCCAGCAGCAATTGGCCGCCGATTTCCAGGCCGCCGGCAACGCCCCCCGCGCCGCCTTCCACGCCCGGAAGGCCGAGGTCTTAAAATCCTTCAAATAATTTCCAAATTGCCCTTTTTACCGCCCTTGCTAAACTGACCATCCGCTTTCAAACGGTTTTATGCGACACACCATTTCAGTCCTGGTTGAGAACAAGTTCGGCGTGCTTACCCGCGTTGCCGGCCTGTTCAGCGGCCGGGGCTACAACATTGACTCGCTCAATGTCGCGCCCACCCACGACGCCACCGCCTCGCGCATGACCATCGTCACGCACGGCGATGAGGCCACCATCGAACAGATCCTCAAGCAGCTCAACAAGCTGCCTGATGTCCTCAAGGTCCAGGATTTTCACAACGACGATCACATTGACCGCGAGCTTGTCCTCGTCAAGGTCATGGTGGATTCCCAGACGCGCCCCGAGGTCATGCAGATCACCACGATCTTCCGCGGCAAGATCGTGGACGTTCAGCCCAAATCCCTCACCATTGAAATCACCGGCGACGAAAGCAAAATGGACAAATTTCTGGAACTGATGAGCTCGTTCGGCGTGCAGGAACTCGTCCGCACCGGCAAGGTGGCCCTGCCGCGAAAATAACCGCCGCCCCAACCCAAACCACAACTCCCGCTTAATTTATGGCAAAAGTCTATACCGACAAGGACGCCGATCTCGGCGTGTTGAAAAATAAAACGCTGGCCGTGCTTGGCTTTGGCTCCCAAGGCCACGCCCACGCGCTCAACCTCAAGGACAGCGGCCTCAAGGTCATTATCGGCCTGTACGAGGGCAGCAAGTCCATTCCCGTGGCCAAGGAAAAGGGCTTCGAAGTCGTCAGCACGGCCGAAGCGGTCAAACGGGCCGATGTGATCTTCATTTCCATCCCGGATACGAAGCAGCCGGCCGTTTATGAGAAAGATATTGCGCCGAACCTCACGCCGGGCAAGACCATCCTCTTCGCCCACGGCTTCGCCATCCATTTCAAGACCATCGTTCCGGCGAAGAACGTCAGCGTCATCATGGTCGCGCCCAAGGGCCCCGGCCACACCGTCCGCCGCCAATACGTGGAAGGCAAGGGCGTCCCGAGCCTCATCGCCGTTTATCAAGGCGGCCGCGCGGCCAAGCAGATCGCCCTCGCCTGGGCCAAGGGCATCGGCGCCACCCGCGCCGGCGTCATCGAGACCAGCTTCAAGGAAGAGACCGAAACCGATTTGTTCGGCGAACAGACCGTCCTTTGCGGCGGCGCCAGCGCGCTCGTCCAAGCCGGGTTTGAAACCCTCGTCGAAGCCGGTTACGCGCCCGAAATGGCCTACTTCGAATGCCTCCATGAATTGAAGCTCATCGCCGACCTCATGAACGAGTCCGGCATCAGCGGCATGCGCTTCTCCATCTCCGAAACCGCCAAGTGGGGCGACGTCTCCGTCGGGCCCAAGATCATTGATTCCGGCGTGAAGAAACGCATGAAGGCCGCGCTCAAGGACATCCAGTCCGGCAAGTTCGCCCGCGAATGGGTGGCCGAATACAAGGGCGGCTACAAGAAATACAACGCGCTCCTCAAAAAGGGCGAGCAGCACCCGATCGAAAAGACCGGCGCCAAGCTCCGCGCCCTCATGCCTTGGATGGGCAAGAAAAACATCAAGGGCGCCCAGGCCGCCTATTGATTCGTCGTCCGATTTAAAATGCAAAAGCCGCCGGCACCCGCCGGCGGCTTTTTTCTTCACTGTTTCCGTGGAATGAGCTTTTGTCTGGGCGCTGAGTTCTCAAGCTCCTCTTGAACCCGGAAGTCCGTTTCACCTGAGCGCTGGGAGCGTTTCTCCCTCTCCCCGAGGGAGAGGTGCCAAGCCGAGGTTCGGCCCGGGATGAGAATTCCCCGAAACCGTTCGCGCATTCAACCCCTGAACCGTGGTGGATCCAGCACGAGCATTTTGCCCAGACGCGGAAACGAGTTCTCCCTCTCCCTGGGGGAGAGGGCCGGGGTGAGGGTGAGCGTTAAACCATTTAAATATAGTGCCTGCTATGCCAGGAAACATGGATTAGCCGGCAATCTTGGTGGGGTCGCTCACATCCCCCTTGTTGAAGTCCACATACGCCTCGGTCAGGTCGGCGGCATACATCACCGCGTCCGCGTTGCCGAGATTCAACCGGATGTGCAGTTCGAACTCCTGCGGCGCCACCGCCCGGCACAGTTGCTTGAACGTCGCCTTAGTCGGCTGGCCGCGCCGGAGGCTCCACAGGATCTTGCCGTTTCCCGGCGCCGAATAGCCGATGTCAATCTTCTCCTCCACCACCGTCGCGCGCGAATAGCCCACCGCGTCAATGATCCGGCCCCAATTCGGGTCGCCGCCATGCCAGCTCGTCTTCACCAGCGGGCTGTTCGCCACCGCCCGTGCGGCGGCATCGGCGTCTTCAATCGTCTTGGCGCCGTTCACCCGCACCGTCACCACGCGATGCACGCCTTCGCCGTCGCGCACAATCTTTTTCGCCAGCTCCAGGCAGACGTGGCTCAGCGCGGCCTGGAAGACCGCGAACTCCGCGCCCCGCGCGCCGAACTTCCGGTTCGCCGCCAGCCCGTTGGCCAGCACCAGCACCGTGTCGTTCGTGCTCATGTCGCCGTCCACCGTGATGCGATTGAAACTGTTCGCCACCGCCTCCCGCAAGGCCGCCTGCAACACCTTCGCGTCCACGGCCGCGTCCGTCGTGATGAAACACAGCATCGTCGCGTGGAGCCCGCCGTGCGGCAAGGCCGCGGGCCGCGCGCCCGTCGCCGACATTCCCGGCTGGATCATCCCCGCGCCTTTGCACATGCCCCCGATCCGCACCGTGCGGCCGCCGAGCTTGAACTCCACCGCCACCTGCTTCGGCTTGGTGTCGCTGGTCATGATCGCTTCCACCGCTTGGTCGGCATGTTTCGCCGTCGCCCCCAGCAGGGCCGCGGCCTCGATGATGCCCGCGCGGACGTTGTCCATGGGCATCGTCACGCCGATCCGCCCGGTGGAACCCACCAGCGCCCGCCCGGCGGAGAGGTTCAGCGCCCGCTCGGTGAAGGCAACCATGTCCCGCGCGTCCGCCAGGCCCTGTTTCCCGGTGCAGGCGTTCGCATTACCCGAGTTCACCACCACGACCTGCGCCGTGCCCTGTTTCACGCGTTCCACGCACACCTTCACGGGCGCCGCGCACACTTGGTTCGTCGTGAACATGCCCGCGACCGTCGCCGGCGCCTCCGACACGATCAGCGCCAGGTCACGTTTCTGGCCCTTGTCCGAGCCCTTGCCGGTGCCGAGCTTCTTGATGTCGCAAAACACGCCGCTCGCCAGGAAGCCGATGGGCGCAACGATCGAACCGTTGATTTCTTTGAACTGTTTTTTCATTTCTTAAAAAGCCTTTTCCCTGGCAGGTGATCGGCGCCGGGTCTGTTGGCCAAATGCAATGCGCGGAGGCTATCACGGTGCCGAATCCGGCGCCAACCGGATTTCATACTTCGACGCTGGTTGGGGGGCATGGCAAAAGAGGCGGGTCAGGGCGCTTCTCAGTTTTTGAACCCAAGACGGCGGGGCCTCTGGGTCGGGAGGAACAAACGAAAAACTTGCAACGGGTGCGCCGTCGCCGTCCAAGATGCCAACGAACTTGCTGGGCGCGTCGAAATTGCGCGGAACGTCATGGACTGCGGCGGGAAGCGCAGCGCCACGCCGCTTTCGTGCGGGCGATGGTCCTTAAAAACTCGCGGCTCGCCCGTGCGGGCGAAAGCGCCGTCGCCGCTGGCGCTTTGCCGGCGCAGTCCAAGACGCACACGGCCTTGCCGGGCCCGTCGTAATTGCTCGGATCGTTGTTCCACTGCCCCGTTCAAAAACTGAGATGCGCCCGCGCCGCTTGGGCCAAATTTCAAAAACGGCGGATTTCCGGCGCGCTGAAAAGACTTGCGTCCGCGCCAATCTGGGGCAAAATCTTTCTCCCCATTGTGCGCATATGGTGGAATTGGCAGACACGCTACTTTGAGGTGGTAGTGCCGTAAGGCGTAGAGGTTCAAGTCCTCTTATGCGCACCACTTTTTCCAAGGGCCGGTGCTCAAAACAACCTGTCCAGCGGCCCGCACGGCTTGGCCGGCTGCCAGTAGGTTTCGGTTTGGCTCGGACGTTTCAGCCGCAACGGATCTTTTCCGGAAAACCGCAAAATCCAACCCAGCGGCGTGACGACGATGACAAAAATCAGAGTCAAAAAAACGACCCCTAACGTCCGGCTGATGGCAATACCCAGCCGCATGGAAAACAAATGATACGGCCGAAACCAGCGCGGTCGCAGTCCGGCGGCGAGCGCCACGGCTGCCAACACAGCCAGCATCACCAGCCAGCTATCGTGCTTCAAAACATGACGCCAGCGCAGCACCGAGCTGATCAGCGCCAGCCCCAGCGCGGCCAGCCAGGCGGATTTGCGCCATTCCTTCGGTTCGTCTTTTAGGTTTGCTTTCATTCAATCAGCCTGCGGGGCGACCCGGCGGGCCAGGTTCTTTTGCGGTTGGGCCGTCCGCTCGATGACGTAGCTGCCGATGACCAGAAAATCCATCTCGGTATTCATGAAACAGCGATACGCATCGTCCGGCGAGCAGACAATCGGTTCACCCCGTACATTAAACGAGGTGTTCACGAGCACGGCGCAGCCCGTGGCCCGCTCGAAGCGGACCAGCAACTCGTGCAGCAACGGATTGCCCGCGGCTGACACGGTCTGAATGCGCGCCGAATAATCCACATGGGTCACCGCCGGCAACGTCGAGCGCGCGGCCTTGAGCAGATCAATACCGGTGAGATTTGGCGGCAGCGGCTTGCGTAATTCCGGCTTGATCGGTGCGACCAGCAGCATGTAGGGCGAAGCCACGTCCAACTCGAAAAAATCCGCCACGCGCTCGCGGGTGACAATGGGCGCAAAAGGCCGGAATGACTCACGAAATTTGACCTTCAGATTCATGACCGACTGCATCTTCGGCGAACGCGCATCGCCGAGGATGCTGCGGTTGCCGAGCGCCCGCGGGCCGAATTCCATCCGTCCCTGAAACCAGCCGATGACTTTTTCCGCCTGCAAAAGTTCCACGGTCAAATCCAGCAGGGCGGATGGCTCCAGCTTCCGATACGCCGCGCCATTCGCCTTCAGCATGGCCGCGATTTCAGCGTCGGAAAACTCCGGCCCGAGCAGGGAGGATTGCATCGCATCGGGCAAAACGACTTTGCGCGGGGGCGCCTCCGGGTGCAGATGCCAGGCGGCCAACGCAGCGCCCAGCGCGCCGCCCGCATCGCCGGCGGCGGGCTGGATCCACAGGCGGTCAAACACCCGCTCCCGCAAAATCCGCCCGTTGGCCACGCAGTTCAGGGCCACGCCGCCCGCCAGACACAGGTTTCTTGAGCCGGTCACGGCTTTCGCGTGCTGCGCCAGCTTGAGCATGATTTCTTCGGTGACCAATTGAATCGAACGCGCCACGTCCATGTGCCGCTGCTCGATTTTTTCCTCCGGTCGGCGCGGAAGTCCGCCGAAGAGCGCGAAAAATCGCTCATTGGTCATGGTCGTGCCGCGCAGAAAATTGAAATAATCCAGATTCAGGCGGAACGATCCGTCCGGCTTGAGATCAATCAACTCGCGGCGGATGGCCTCGGCGTATTTTGGTTCGCCATAGGGCGCCAGCCCCATGAGCTTGTATTCGCCGGAATTGATGCGGAAACCGCAATAATCGGTAAAGGCCGAATACAACAAACCCAGCGAATGCGGAAAGCGGATTTCCTGCTCCAGTTTGATTTCGTTGCCCCGGCCCCGGCCGATGGTGGTCGTGGCCCATTCGCCCACACCGTCAATGGTGAGAATCGCGGCCTCCTCGAAGGGCGAAGGGTAAAACGCGCTGGCCGCATGCGATTGGTGGTGTTCCGTGAACAGGATCTCGGTGCTCGCAGGCAGGCCGGGCAGTTCCGCGCGGATGGTCTTGCGCAGGTCCAGTTTGCCGCCAAGCCAGTTTGCAAGGGTCGTGGGAAAGGTTTTCCAGCCGCCCGGCGCGACGGCCAGATAGGTCTCCAGCAGCCGGGCAAATTTCAAAATCGGCTTGTCATAGAAGACCACGGCGTCGAGCTGTGACAAACTCAATCCGGCGTGGCGAAGGCAAAACGCGACGGCATTGGCCGGGAATTCCGAGTCGTTCTTCCGGCGCGTGAACCGTTCCTCCTGGGCGGCGGCAATGATTTTCCCGTCCACGAGCAGCGCGGCGGCCGAGTCGTGGTAAAATGCCGAGACCCCCAGGATGTGGCGCGGCCCGGGCATGTTTCAAAGGAACGGATAGAGCGCCCAGGAAATGCCGGAACTGGCGGTGAAGATGATAATCACGCCGAGCAACAGGAGCAAAATGACCAGCGGGATGAGCCACCATTTTTTTTCCTGCCGGCTGAATTGAAGGAATTCCTTTAAAAGCCGCCACATGGTATCAAGGGTTCAGTGCCTGGTTGCAGCCGGCGGCGCCAACGGCGTGGAGTCAACGGCTTGGAAGGCACGCCGCACCTTAGAAGTGGTGTGGGGGAATTTCAAGCAAAGATTCAGCACCGGAGCTCATTCCCACGGGGGATAAACCCGGGGGAGCCTGAGCGCCCAGGTTTTGCCGGCGCGGTGGGCGTTGAAGGCGGGCGGCCCGCGCCAATTCCTGTGGCCATTTCATGCCACATGGCTTTGGCTGATTTTCATGCGAAACTACAGGAATGCATCCCTCATTAGCCGCAATCCTGAACTTGGCTTCAGTCAAGCAGTTGCGTCGTTTCGGTTTTTCAACTCGTGAATTTAACCGGCTAAACCGGGGGACGAATAGAATATCCGGGCTGTGGCGACTGAAACCGGCATGGCTGCTCGTGCTGTGCCTCATGGCCGCCAGCAATGTCGGTGCGTGGCAGATGAAGCAGGGGCCGTTGATGACGCCGTGGGCGGCGCTGGTCAACACCAACAATCCGCTGCCGGAATATCCGCGTCCGCAACTGGTCCGGACCAACTGGCTCAATCTGAATGGCCTCTGGCAGTTTCAACCCGGAGCCACCAATGACCCGGTGCCAACGGGGCAGACGTTATCCGGCCAGATTTTGGTGCCCTATCCCATGGAGTCGGCGATTTCAGGGATTATGCAGTATTCTGAATTTTCCTGGTATCGGCAGTTGTTCACGGTGCCGTCGGCCTGGAGCGGCAAGCGAATTATTTTGCACTTGGACGCCGTGGACTGGCAGGCGACGGTTTACGTGAACAATCAGAAGGTGGGAACGCACAAAGGCGGCTATGACCCGTTTAGCTATGACATTACCTCTTATCTCAATGGCGGTTCAAATGAACTGATTGTGCAGGTGTATAATCCGGTGGATAACGGCGGCCAGCCCCGCGGCAAACAGACGCTCTATCCGGGCGGCATCATGTACACTTCGTCCTCCGGCATCTGGCAGCCGGCCTGGCTGGAGCCGGTTGATGCCTCCGGCGTCGAAAACTTGCAGATCGTGCCGGACGTGGACAATGCACGGCTGCGCCTGACGGTCAATACCTATGCCACCAGCGGCGTGACGGTCACGGCCACGGTGTCGTCGAATGGCGTGCCCGTCAACAGCCTGAGCGGCAATCCGCAGACGGAACTGGACATCCCGGTGCCGAGCCCCAACTTGTGGTCGCCGGAGAATCCCTTCCTCTATGATCTGCAGGTTTCGGTCATTCACAACGGAGTTACCAACGACAGCGTAACGAGTTATTTCGGGATGCGTAAAATCTCCATCAGCGTGGTGAACGGGGTGCCCAAAATATTTTTGAACAACCACGCCTATTTTGGAATGGGGCCCCTGGACCAGGGTTTCTGGCCGGATGGAATTTACACCGCGCCCACGGATGCGGCGCTGGAATATGATTTGTTGCGGGAAAAGGAGCTGGGCTTCAATGCGGTTCGCAAACACATCAAGGTGGAACGCCAGCGCTGGTATTATTGGGCGGACAAACTCGGATTGCTCGTATGGCAGGACATGCCCAGTTGTAATTCCTACACCGGCGCCGCCAATCCGCCGGCAGTGGACCCGGTTGATTTCCAGGCCGAACTGACCGCGCTGGTGACCAATCATTGGAACAGCCCGGCCATCATCATGTGGGACATTTTTAATGAGGACCAGGGAGAGGCCGGCAGCAGCGACGGGGCGGGGCAGGCCACCACTGCCTCGTTGGTTTCACTGGTCAAAACGCTGGACCCCTCACGCTTGGTCAACCAGGCCAGCGGCGGCGCTTATTTCGGCGTGGGCGATGTGCTCGACTCTCACAGTTATCCCGATCCCGGCGATCCCACGAGCACCACCCAGGCGCCGGTGGATGGCGAATTTGGCGGCATCGCCTGGCACGTAACCGGTCATTTGTGGAACCCGGCCGAGGCCGGAACCGGCTATCTGCTGGCCAGTTCCACCAATAATATCGCCACGTTGTACGATGGCTACATCAATGAAGCGGTCAACTTCAAATCCGCCGCGAACGGCGGCTTGAATGCCGCCATTTACACCCAGATCACCGATGTGGAAAACGAATGCAATGGTCTGATGACCTACGACCGGTTGCTTAAGCCCGATCCCAATAAAATAGAGCTCTCCAACCAAAAAGCCATCTCCGGACGGCTCACCACGACGACCGTGGTGCCCACCTCCCAAAGCGTCCCCCAGACGTGGTTGTGGACCACTAACACGCCGGCCACAAATTGGTATGCCACCACTTTCAACCCCGCCGGATGGAACACTGGCGTGGGCGGCTTCGGCACGGCGGACCCGGGGGTGTCCCCGAACACGGCGTGGACCACGGGGGGGTATATTTATTTGCGGCGCACGTTTAATCCCGGCACCCTTGCCGGGCAGCAACTGAGCAACCTGGTCTTCACGGTCTATCATGACGAGGATGTGGCCATTTACCTCAACGGCGTGCTGGCGGCTTCGGCTTCCGGCTATTCCACGGCTTACGTCAGTCTGCCCCTGACACCGCAGGGCTTGGCGGCCATAATTCCAAACGGTACAAACGTCTTGGCCGTCTCCTGTTACCAGAGCACCGGCGGGCAGTTCATTGACGTGGGCCTCTCCGATCAAATCCTGGTCGCAAATACCCTCACCATTCCCACCGATGAGATTGGCTATTGGCCGCTGGATGCCACCAATGGGACCCTCGCGGTGGACGCGACTGGGAATGGCAACAATGGAACCGTCGTCGGAGCCACCTGGAACATCTACGGCGAAGTCAACGGCTGCCTGAGCTTTAATGGCGCCAATAACTATGTGCAGATCAGCAACACGATCAGCAACGATTTCAGCATCGCGTTCTGGGTCAAGACCACGCAAACCGGCGGAACCGGTCAATGGTGGCGGGGAGCCGGCCTGGTTGACGGTGATGCCTCGGGAGTCGCCAATGATTTTGGCACGGCTTTGGCCGGCGGCGAGTTCGCCTTTGGGGTGGGCCATCCCGACACGACCATAGTATCCACCAATGCAATCAATGATGGAGTGTGGCATGAATGCGTGGCAACCCGGGTGCAATCAAGCGGAGCCATGAACCTTTACGTGGATGGCAACCTGCAAGCCACGGGAACCGGCAACACGAATTCGCTCACGGCTTCTGCCGCCCTGCGATTTGGCCAAATCCTGTCGGGCGGCGGCTATTTCAACGGCAGCTTGGACGAGATAAAAATTTACAACCGGGCTTTGGGCAACAACGAAGTGAGCGCGCTTTTTTACAACGGCGCCTTCCCCTCCACCACGCCCACGATCATCCAGGTGCCCATTCCCGTAAGCGCGTATGCCGGGGGGACGGCGAGCTTCAGCGTGCAGGCTCTGGGGGAGAATTTGACCTATCAATGGAGCCTGGGGACCACGCCGATTCCGGGTGCCACCAACGCCCTGTTGACGTTGGCCAACCTTGCCGTGACGGATGCCGGAAATTACAGCGTGCTGGTGTCGAACCCGGCCGGGAGCGCCAGCGGTTCCGCCACCTTGACGGTGGTGCCGGTGTCGCCGCCGGTGCTGGGGCACCGGTATTCATTTACGGCGGACGCAAGTGATTCCATTGGCGGCGCAAACGGAACGCTGGTCAACAACGCCACCATTTCGAATGGCGCCCTGAAGTTGCCGGGGCAATCCACTTCCGGCAGCACCACCTGTTCCTATGGGGCCCTGCCCAATGGGATAGTTTCCAACTGCACCTCGATCACGATTGAAACGTGGCTGACCGACACGGCGGGGGCCACTTGGGCGGAGGCCTGGTCTTTCGGCGACAGCAGCGCCGGGGCGGGGAACCCGCCCGGCAGCGGCACCTACTATCTTGGCTTGATTCCCCATAGCGGACCCGGCGATCTGAGGGTGGCCTTCAATAATGATCAAAGTGAGCTTGACGTAATAGATGCCGGGACCCCCTTGCCGTTAAACCAGGAGGAATACGTGGTGGTCACTTACGACGCGCCCAGCACCACGGCCCGGCTCTATCTCAACGGTGTTCAAGTGGGCGTCAACACCAGCGTCACCACCGACCATGCTCCTGCAAATTTGGGAATCACCTTCAACGATTGGCTGGGACGCGATCAGTTCGGCGCCGATCCCACGTTTCAAGGCAGCATTGACGAGCTGCGCATTTGGAATGGCGCCGTCTCACCTTTATACCTGGCGGTCAGCACGGTGGCCGGCCCCAATGTCGTGGTGACCAACCTCGTTCCCACGTCGGTCGGCATTTCAGTGAGCACGAGCATGGCCGAGGGGCAAACCCAGCAGGCTGGAGCGGCCGCAAATTTCCTGCAGGCCGCCGGCGTGCAGATCACCGGCTCGATCACCAACTGGACCAGCAGCAATCCCGGCGTGCTCACGGTGAATGGGAGCGGTCTGGTTACGGCGGTCGGCAGCGGCAGCGCCACCCTTGGCGGCACGTTTGCCGGTGTGACGGGAACCAGCCCCGCCATCACCGTCCCGCCGAGCGGCCCCATCATTACCCGGCAACCGGCGGCCAATGAGACCCTGCTGGCCGGGGGCACGTTGAATGTGAGCGTGGCCAATATTGGCACCCCGCCCTTTGTTTATCTGTGGTACGCCAACAACGGCGCAAATCCCATCAGCACTTCCGCCACGCCTGCGTTGACGCTTCCCAACCTGCAACCGGCTAGCGCCGGCACTTACAGTTGCCTGGTCAGCAACCAGTATGGCACGGCGCTCAGTTCCAATTTGAGCCTCCAGGTCGTTTCCCCCGCCACTTACCAACAGGTCATTGCGGCTCTGAATCCAATCGCCTACTGGCCGTTGAATGAAACCACGGGCACGATCGCTTATGACGTGATTGGGGGATATAACGGGACGTATCTCGGCGGTTTCCGCCTCGCCCAGGCGGGACCGACAAATTCGATCTTCGGCGCTGCCAGCTATGCCGCGGGGTTTGACGGGTCGTCGGCGTATGTTGACATTCCTGAAGGGCCGTTCAATATCACCAATGCCGTCACCACCGTCGCCTGGGTGCAACTGCTGGCCACCCCGACTTTTGACGGCTTGTTCGGCCATGGGGATGCGTCCTGGCGCATGAGCGTCAACCCCAGCAGTGAACCCGGCGCCAATGATGGCAGCCTGCCCACCGATGCCACCAGTGCCACCGGCATTGCTGATGGTAATTGGCACCTGGTGGCCTATGCCTACACGGGAGTTCCCGGCCAGAGTGACAACGGCTCCCTGTATGTGGATGGGGCGCTGGTGGCCAACAACACGGTGACTGTGACGCCAGCCGGGAATAACCTGGATGTGTGGATTGGTGGCGCGCCCGATTATGGCACGGCGCGGTTGCTGCGGGCCAACATCGCCCACGCGGCCGTTTGGGACCGGGCGTTGACCGCGGTTCAAGTGCAGGGCCTCTACCACGGCGTCTATACCGGGCCGGTGATTCTGGGCGTGACCCCCTCCGGATCGGGCGTCGTGCTTGATTGGCCGGTGGGAACCCTCCTGCAGGCCACGAATTTGGCCGGCCCCTGGATTACCAACGGGGCGGCAGTTTCGCCGTACACGGTTCCGACGACGAATGGGGCGGAGTTTTTCAGGGTCCTGACCGGTCCCTAACCCGGATATTTCATAGTCAAACCTGTAGCGCAGACTTCCAAGTCTGCTGTATCGCGGGTTTCCAAACCCGCGGACGCCACGCCATTGCGACACCCTGCCGATTTCCTCCTCCCTGAGGAAGAAGACCAGGGTGGGAATTCCCCGAAAGCGTTCGCGCATTGAACCCCTGAACCGCAAAAGAAACATCCAACCTTCCACATTCAACGCCCAATATCGAAGGGGCTCGCGCTGCCGCCTTCGTTCAGGGTTGGAAGTTGATTGTCGAAGGTTGAATGTTTTCTGGGTTCATGGAAAGGGGGAAGGGGGCTCCAACGGCCAAGCCGCGATCTGCTCTTTGAGCACCCGCTGCCTTGGCTTTACCCATTAAAAACGTCGAGGAACCTAATCAAGGAACCTAAAAAAGGGAATCCAGCCGGAATCAAAAGTGAGACAATAATGAAACCTTATAGTATATGTGGCCACTTTATGCCACATGACAACCCGGGGAAATGGGGTAAGTTTACCACATGTTCACGATACTGTTGCGCCCATTGGGCCGTGGAATTGCCGACTTCAGTCATTGACCAGGGGATTTGATTTGGATGGAACGCATCAGTAACCGCACATACCAACTAGATAGAAAAAAAACCTCCCAAGCCATGAAATCAAAAATTAAAGGAATGTTCTCGCCGCACGCATTTGCCAGCGCAGCGATCAAAGGCCTCGTTGCCTTGACCGTTCTCGCCTTGCCCGGCGCACTTTCGGCGCAAACGCTTCAGCATCGCTACAGCTTCGCCACCGATGCCTCCGATTCGGTGGGCGGCGCCAGCTGGAATGGAACACTGGTGGGGGCCAACGGCGGTACCAACGCCACCATCGCCAATGGTTTGACTCTTCCCGGCGGCGGCGGCCCGGGTTATTCTGGCTATGTGACTTTTCCTGCCGGAATTCTGAACACCACCACCAATTTGACCATCGAATGTTGGGCGACGGAGAATTCGGGAAATACGGCATATGACTATGCCGAGCTTTGGAATTTCAACAACGGCACCGGCCAATACATTGGGTTTATTCCATACCCGGGCAACAACGGCCAGAACATGGAGGCGGCGTTCAAAACCGGGGGGAATGAAACGGACGCTGCTTCGCCATACAAAATGGCGGTTGGTTCCGAACAATATGTGGTGGTGACTTTCAACGCCAGCACCTTGGTGGGCACCATTTCCACCAATGGCACCCAGATTGCCTCGGTCACGGTCCCCAACAGCTCATACACCCCCGGCACCTTTAACACGGCCAACAATGTTCTGGGACAGGATCCATGGCCGGATCAGCAATTCAAGGGCACCATCTACGAATTCCGGATCTGGAATGGGGTGGTTTCACACCTGTATCAAGAGGTCAGCGCGGTGGCGGGACCCAGCGTGGTCATCAACGACCTCACGCCCACCGCGGTCAGCCTGACGACGGAAACCAACCTGGCGATTTCGGGAGCCGAGCAAGCCGTCATTATTGCCCAATTCCCGCAAGTCAGTAATGTGCCGGTCACCGACGACGCCACCAACTGGGTTAGCAGCAATCCGGCCGTCCTCACTGTGAATAGCAACGGCGTCATCACTGCGGTTGCCCTTGGCTCAGCCAAAGTCAGCGGCACATTTGCCGGGATTACCGCCACCAGCGGCACCATCACCGTCACGCCGCAGACCCTGGTGCATCGCTACAGCTTTATCAGCGACGCTTCCGATTCCGTGGGCAATGCGAATGGCACAATCGTGCCGCCAAACGGCGGAGCGGTTGCCACCATCAACAACGGCCTGATCCTGCCGGGGAACACGCAGGGTGGGAATGGTTATTCCGGTTACGTGGCACTGCCTCAGGGCGTGATTACCAATACCACCGCAATCTCGGTGGAATGCTGGCTGACCCAGAATAACGGCAATCAGTGGGCGGAGGCATGGGATTTTGGCATCAACAACCAGGCCTACAACTTTGCCCTGATTCCCGACCCGGCCGACAACGGCGGCCATATCGAGGTGCCCAACTTCCCCGCCGGTAACAACATCAATATATCCTCCGGCTCGACCTTCCCGAATGGTTCAGAGCAGTATGTTGCCGTCACCGTCAATGGGGCCACCCTGTTGGGCAGTCTTTATACCAACGGAACTTTGATTGCCACCACGACGTACCCCAACATTTCATATCTTCCCGGCGCGTATGGCCTCCCTGGCGGCACGGTCAACAATTATTTGGGCAACGATATTTATGGTGATTGGCAGTTTAACGGCACCATCTATGAGCTTCGTATTTGGAATGGCGCTGTCAGCCCCGCCTATGTGGCGGCCAGCGCGGTCGCAGGTCCCAGCGTGGTGGTGACCAATCTGACTCCCACGTCGTTGAGCATCTCGGTAAATACGAGCATGATCGGCGCTGGCACCCAGCAAGCCGCGGTCGTCGGCAACTTCCTGCAAGCCGCCAATGTCCCGTTGACTGGCGCTGCCACCAACTGGACCAGCAGCAACCAGACCGTTCTTACGGTGACCAGCAGCGGTTTGATCACCGCCGTCAATGGCGGCACCGCCACCATCAGCGCCACCGTTGATGGGGTGACCGCCACCAGCGCGACCATCACCGTGGCGACGACTCCGCCGATCTTTTCGCAGAAACCTTCCAATCGCGTTGCGGTTGTGGGGGATTCCGTGACCTTTTCCGCCCTGGCTCTCGGTGGAAATCTAAGCTATCAATGGGAGTTTAATTCCACGCCGATCACGGGGGCAACCAATACCTCGCTGGTTTTGACCAACCTTTCCTTGGGTCAGGCGGGAACTTACACCGTGGCGGTGGTGAACAACCTTGGAACCACCAACGCCTCCGTAACTTTGAGTGTCTCCCAGGCGATTCTGGAACACCGCTACAGCTTCGTCAGCGACGCTTCGGATTCAATCGGCAACGCCAACGGCTCAATCGTGCCGCCGAAAACCGGTACCGCCGCCACCATCAACAACGGGCTTATCCTGCCCGGCAACACCGCTGGTGGATTCGGGTATTCCGGCTATGTGGCTTTGCCCAGCGGGATTCTGACCAATACCGCTTCGATCACGGTGGAATGCTGGGTGACACAGAATTCAGCAAATCAATGGGCGACGGTTTGGGACTTTGGCAGCAACAACAGCCAAAACTTTGAGCTGTGCCCGTTCCCCCAAAGAAACATTAACAATCTGGATGTGGCCGTAGAGCCCAATGGCGGGGAAATTGACGCCGTCACCACGTCGCTATTCCCGTCAGGTACGGAGCAATACGTTAGTTACACCTTCAACCAAGACACGCTGGTAGGCAACCTTTATACCAACGGAGTATTGGGTGCCACGGCAACGTATCCCAACGCCACTTATATTCCCGGCACCATTGGCGGCGCCAGCGGCACCACCGAAAACATGCTGGGTAACGACGTGTTCGGCGATCAGCAGTTCTCCGGCACCGTTTACGAGTTCCGGATCTGGGATGGCGCGGTTTCACCCCTGTATCTGGCGGTCAGCGAGATCGCCGGCCCGAGCGTCGTGGTCACCAATCTGACCCCCGTTTCGATGAGCGTCACGGTCACCAATTACAATATGGTTCAAGGTCAAAGCCAGTCGGCTTCGGTCCTCGCGAACTTTGTGAATGCCTCCGGTATTTCCGCGACGTATGCGGTCACCAACTGGAGCAGCAGCAACGTGGGAGTGCTCACGGTGGATAGCAATGGCGTGGTCACGGCCACCGGCACCGGCAACGCCACCATCAGCGCCACCATCAATGGTGGCACCGGAACCAGCTCCACCATCAACGTCGCGAACAGCGCGCCGGTCTTCACCCAGGAGCCGCCGGCCACCGAAAATCTGCTGGCGGGCGCGACCTTGAGCGTCAGCGTGGCCACTATCGGCACGACGCCCTTCACGTATTACTGGTTTAGCAGCGCCAGCCCCACGCCGATCAGCGTCACCACCTCGCCCACGCTGACCCTTCCCAACGTGCAAGTGGCCGATACGGCCAGTTACACCTGCTTGGTCAGCAACAAGGTCAACACCACCCTGAGTTCTACCTTGAACCTTACCGTCGTTGCCCCCTCGACCTATGACCAGGCCATTTTGACCCTGAATCCGATTGGCTACTGGCCTTTGAACGAAACCAGCGGCAACATCGCTTACGACGTGGTCGGCGGCCATAACGGCACCTATACCACCACCAGTGCCGTTGGTTCCAGTGTCACGCTGAACCAGTCGGGACCGGGCAATGCGTTCTTCGGCGATTCCAGCTCTGCGGCGCAATTCTTCTCGGCCTACGTGGATATCCCGGGAGCTGCGTTCAATATCACCGGCCCGGTCACGGCCATGGCTTGGGTCCAATTGGAGGTCGCGCCGGGCTTTGACGGATTGGTCGGAAAAGGTGACAACTCTTGGCGCACCAGCATCAATCCCAGCGGCGAGCCTGGCGGCAACGATAGCGCCGGCCTCAATGACGCCACCAGCACCAACAGCATTAATGATGGCAACTGGCATATGGTGGTCTATACTTACAATGGCGCCCCCGGCCAAGCCAACAATGGCGCCCTCTATGTGGACGGTGGGCTGGCGGCCAACAATACCGTGCCGGCGACGCCCCCTGGCGACAACTTGGATGTCTGGATTGGTGGTTCGCCGGATTATGGAACGGCGCGGTTGCTGCCGGCCGCCCTCATCTCCCACGTGGCCGTGTTTAATCAAGCCTTGACCGCCGCTCAAGTGCAGGGCCTGACGAACGGCGTGGCCGTCCTTGGGCCGCAATCCATCGCGATTGAGCGCTCCGGAGCAAACGTCGTCCTGACCTGGCAAAACGGAACGCTCCTGCAATCCACGAACCTGCTCGGATCGTGGGTCACCAACAGCGCCGCCGTGAGTCCCTACACGGTCCCGGCCACCAACCGCAGTCAGTTCTTCCGGCTGCTGGTTACGCCGTAGAACCAAAGCTTCCACCGGCAAAATGCCGGAAGCATGTCAGACGACCGGGGCCGCAAGGCTCCGGTCGTTTTTTGCATGTGCCTGGCAGGGGACACTGACTAGTTGGTCATCGTACTTGGCGCAAGACGACACGGTACAACATGGGAATACGGGTTCGACGTTTATAGTGGGTGGGAAGATTTCCACTCAAACCTTTCAAGGGTCGGCAGCAGGCCGAACGTGTTCGCGCATTGAAACCCTGGACCGGGGTGGATCTAGCGCGATCATATTGCCGATTCGCGGAAACGAATTCTCCCTCTCCCCGGGGGAGAGGGTCGGGGTGAGGGCGAGCGTTAAACCATTTAGCACAAGATGGCCCCAGAGTACTTCAAAGCTTAGAATTTGGACCAAGGGTTCATGGAGAGGCACGATCCCCGCTGGGCAAGAACACTTGCGACGGGATGGGTGAGAGCCGCTTTCGATTTCCACGGCGGCCACAACACGCGTTCCTTCTCCCCGGGGGAAAAGCCAGCATGAGCGGGAAGGGGGTCCAATGACCAAGGCGCGATCTGCTCTTTAAGAACCTACTGTCTTCGCGTTACCCACTACAAACGTCGGGGAACCGAATATGGGGCCGAAGGCCCGCAATGTGATACGGAGTTCAGCCCGCTTCATCGCCCGCTTCCCAGGAATGCTCGGAGTTTCTCAGCGCCTCGTAACCATCGGCGGCCCCGGGGGCTGGGGATCACTGAGGCTGCTTCACGGAGAGCTTTTGGCGCAACGCTTGTGCATGTGTTAGTGCCATGGCATTCGCGGGATTTTGCGCCAGCACCCGGTCAAACTGCGCGAGGGCTTCGGGATAGTTGCCTTGGTTTTCCAGGGCCACGCCAAGATTCAATCGCGCCTCGGGCAGATCCGGCATGATGCGCACGGCTTCGCGAAATTGCGCCGCGGCCTCAGCCGGTTTGCCGTCCCGGCCCAGTTCCATGCCGTAGAGAAAATGCGCCTGAATCATGTCCGGCGATAATTGGATCGCCTCGGAATAGCGTTGTTCCGCTTCCGCATGACGGCCCAAGGCTGCCAGGTTTTGCCCTGACTCAAAATAGGGCGTTGCGTCCGCGGGATTCAGTTTTATGACATCGTCATAATTGGTGGCGGCCGCTTCGCGCCACCCGTGGTTGACACAAAAGCGGGCCAGGGTGGTCAATTCCGGGGCGCGATCCAGCCGGTTCACCAGCGCCTGGCGGTAACAATCCTCCGCTTCGGCTTGGCGCCCCAGGTCCTCATAAATCCGGCCCAAACCCAGCCAGGCCAGGCCAAACCGCGGTTTGACGGCCAAGGCGTGCCGGTATTCCCGGATCGCGTCGTCCCGCCGTCCGAGGTCATTCAGCGACTGGGCGAGGTTTTGCAAGGCCCACACGTCCTCGGGATTCAACTGGAAAGCGCGGCGAAACGCCGCCGCCGCATTCTCGTACTGGTGCTGTTTCGCCAGAACCACCCCGAGCTGCGACCAGTCCTCCGAACTGCTGGGAAGCAAGTTGACCGCACGCTGCGCGTTGGTCGCTGCGTCCGCCAAATTGTCGGTTAATTGATCCAGCACCGCCAGTTGTTCATGCAACAGCGGATCATCGGGTGCCGCCGCCAGGGCGTTTTCACATGCGTTTTGCGCCACCTTGATGCCCGCGGACTGCGTGGCCGGGATCAGTTTATCCAAGGCGCTTTTCAGGTTTTGAACCTGGGCCTCATGATTAAGCTGGCCGGTGAACGGCGGCTTGGGCAGGCGGGAATAAATTTCCGCCAAGGCCTCCTGTTTATCCCAAGCGGACCAGGCCAGCCGCCGCGCACAATCGGCCTCGGATGGCCAGGGCTGGCCGGCGGCAACTCGCATGGCGATGTTGCCCGGCAACAGCTTCTCCACGCTGGGCGCCAGGGCGCGCGCGAGGAGATAATTGCCGTCGAAGTTCAGATGCGCATGTTCGTAGAATAAGTCATTGCCCGGCAGACCATCCGGGCTTTGGTTCGCAAAAGCCTGTACCGCATCCGCCAGGGCCACCTGCGGGTCGTGGTAATTTGCCACCGTCTGCCGGATCAGGTCGTTCAGCCGGCTGTCGCAGCGAAACCGCAGGGTGTCCAGATCGCGCGCGGCCGCGAACTGTTTCTGCGCGTCGGCGGTTTGGCCAAGCGACAGCGCGCAGCCGCCCTGGCGAAAGCGAAGCTCCGCATAATCATCGTCAATCTGCGCCGCTTCGCGAAACCAACCGGCGGCGTCCTCAATTTTGCCCGCCGCCTGCGCCGCCACGCCGTTTTGATAAAAAATCCCCCATTTGCCCTTGTCCGCATCCGTCAATCCGCGCCGGTGCTCCGACCCGAATGGCGCGGAATCTTTCAAGTTCACGGCCACCGTGCTGACGACAATCCCCGCGCCGCAGTGTCTGCCCGCGCGGATAATGTCCGCGAGGTTCCGCGCAAAATGATCATAGACCGCCCCCATGCGCGGGTCGTCGGCGCGCACCTGCTGGTTGAGAAACATCTCCATGCCGCCCCATTCGCTCTTGTCCGCCGGCGGCTTCTGAAGTTCCCAGCGCAGGGTGTCCATGAGTTGACCGATGCGCGTGGTTTTCAAGGCCAAACTGGCATGGATCAGCGGAAGGGGCAGAGCCTGTTGGCCGAAGACCGTGCCGGCGCCGAACGGTCCCACCACTTCATTGTTGCCCATGTAGATGACCCAAATATCGGCGTCCGTGGCGGCACAATCGCGGGCTATGGGGAGGATGACGTTCGAATTGATGGCCACGATCGCCGCGTTAACGACTTCAAAATGGGTGCCGGGATAACGCAACTCCAGCAGGGCTTGCAACATGCGCGGCAACCCAAAACGGGGCTGGGGATCGCCCTGCGCCGCCGATTCCCCCAAAACAACGACGCGAACCGTCCGGGAGTTTTTGCCCCGGGGAAGGCACAGGGGCTCGGGTTCCCGGGCCATCGCGGGTCCAAAAAAGCGCCAGCCAAACTGGTTGTTTTGGATAAAAACCGGCTGCCCGTCGCGTTGGGAAGGCAGAAAAAATCCCGTGGGGTGGCCAAAACCGGTCAGCCGCAAAATGCCTTCCGTCAGGCCGAG
Source organism: uncultured Bifidobacteriaceae bacterium (assembly GCA_964532525.1). Classification (GTDB taxonomy): domain Bacteria; phylum Verrucomicrobiota; class Verrucomicrobiia; order Limisphaerales; family UBA11358; genus UBA11358. The sequence continues at coordinate 67,699 of CAZHIM010000001.1, read as the reverse complement.
GAGCAACAACGGAATTCCCATCGCCACCAGCAATCGGAAGGCCCATAATTTGCGTCCGGTCAGGCGGGATGAAGCCGAAGCCGGCCCACTCTTTTGTGCGGTCTTTGGATTGAGCGCTCGCTTCGGTTTTCGGGAAGCTTTCATGCCCGATTGATACCCGAATCACGTTTTGCTTCAAAGTCATTTCACCGGGGCGGATCATTTCCGGGGCGGAAACGGTGCCCGCCCTAGCCCAACTTATGCTCCCAAACCGTTTTCGCCGCGGTCCGGAAATACTGGACGTCCCAATGAATTCATGTATCCGGGTTGAAAAAAGCCCGTATTTAAGCATTAAGCCATTGAACCTTGCAGTATTAACGGCGGACCCGGATTCAAATCAGTCTTGGAGTTGATTAGTGGAATTTATGTATCTAAACAATATGTGTGGCCACTTTATGCCACATGACAGACTGCGTTTACGGGTTAAATTGAATCATGATCCACGGACGACATACGCGTCAGGGTGGAATCGTTTATGAGGTTACTGGACAAATGAAAGCAAAATTCCGTCAAATTGAGTTATGTGGGCGCCGCGGGCGCGCTGGCAAGCCGCTTCAGGCATTCACGCTGATCGAACTTCTGGTCGTGATCGCAATTATCGCGATTCTTGCGGCCATGCTGTTGCCGGCCTTATCCAAGGCCAAACAGAAAGCCAAGCAGTCCAGTTGCATCAACAATATGCGCCAGGTTGGCATCGCGATAACCTTGTATGTTGGGGATTATACGGTATATCCCAATTGCCTTACGCAATCGGGAGCCAGTTATTACGTTTGGCAACCCCGCCTTTTGACTTTCATGGGCAATAATCGGAATGCCTTTTTTTGCCCGGCGGCCCTTCCTCAGAGTGCTTGGGATACCAACGTGAATACCACCATTCAGAGAATAATCGGTGAAAATGGCAAAATTGACCCGTTCGGCATTGTGACCGGAGGCGCGAACAGTGCTGGAACCCGCTTCTCAATCGGTTGGAATGATTGGGGCAATTACCGGCCTTCGGATGGCACGGTGTACGGGATGGGGGCAGATGTGGGATTTTCCCCGATAAAGGACAGCCGAGTCCGCAGTCCTGCGAACATGATTGCGGTTGCCGATGTCCGGTCGGACACTCCGACTGACCAGATTCAATTTTCCGCCAATACCACGCCGCCGACCGGGTGGACGCTGTCGCAAGAGTTCCAGTGGCACGCGCAGGTTCCCTGCAACCGGCACAACTACAACACGGATCTCCTTTTCGCGGATAGTCATGTTGAATCCGCCAAGCGAAACGACGTGATTAATTGCGCCAGGGATGATTGGCAGGCGAAATGGAACAATGACAACCTGCCCCACACCACCCTTGACAATAACACTTGGACGATTCCTCCAAGCTTCGGCGCACTTGAACAATAGACCGCTGGTGGGCGGGCAGATTGAAGGCTTCGATGCCAGCTTCGCCATGAAACATATTTTCCCGCGCCTCCCGGGTTTTTCCCTCCTGTTGTTCATTGGTTTATTGGGCCTCACAAATACGCTGGCGGCGGAAACCTTGCGCCCGCCGGCGGTCCCGCTGGTGACCTTTGATCCGTATTTGAGCATCTGGTCGGACGCCGACACGCTGACGGAAAGAAACACCATTCACTGGACCCATCGCAACCACTCGCTGGCCAGCCTGATTCGCATTGACGGCCAGACGTACCGGTTGATGGGCGCGGAACCGAAAGCGGTGCCGGCCTGCCGGCAGATTTCCTTGCAAGTGTTGCCCACGCGCAGCATCTACGAACTTGAAGCGGCGGGCGTGCGCGTCACCCTGACCTTCATGACCGCCGCGTTGCCGCACGATTTGGACGTGTTTTCGCGCCCGTTAAGCTACCTGACTTGGGACGTGCGGTCCGTGGATGGCGCGCGGCATGAAGTTTCCATTTACGACAGCACCAGTTCTGAATTGGTGGTCAACGAGACCAGCGAACGCGTCGAGTGGTCGCGGGGAGCAGCGGGCAGTCTCACCACCTTGCGGGTGGGCACGCAGGAGCAGTCGGTGCTCGGCTCCGCCGGGGACGATCATCGCATCAACTGGGGCTACGCGTATGCCGCCGCCGCCACCAAACAATCGCAGGCCGCCATCGGCGCGAACCAGGCCTTGCTTCAGGGCTTTGTGCAAAACGGGAGTTTGCCGGCGGCCGACGATTCGCAGATGCCGCGGGCGGTCAACAACAACACCCCCGTGCTGGCCTTCGTTTTTAACCTCGGCCCGGTCGGCTCGAAAGCCGTGGAAAGGCAGGTCATCGTGGCTTATGACGAGATTTACGCCATCAAGTATTTTGGCCGGGATCTCCGTCCCTATTGGCGGCGCAACGGCATGGAACCGGCGGAACTGCTGCGGGTCGCGGCGAAGGATTATCCTTCCCTGCGGGTGCGCTGCGAGAAATTTGACGGTGATCTGATGGCGGATCTGACCCGGGTTGGCGGGGAGCGTTACGCCCAGATTTGTGCGCTGGCTTATCGCGAATGCATGGCCGCCTGCGGGCTGGCGGCCGACGCGAATAAACAACCGCTGTTTTTCACGAAAGAGAACACCAGCAATGGCGACATCGCGACGGTGGACGTCTTTTTCCCGATGAACCCCATCTGGATCAGCTTGAGCCCGGCTTTGGCCAAGGCCTCCCTGGTTCCGATTCTCTCCTACGCCGCTTCGAGCCACTGGCGGTTTCCCAATGCGCCGCATGATCTGGGAACCTATCCGATCGCGCGCGGCACGGACGATGGCGGCGAGGGCATGCCCGTCGAAGAGAGTGGCAACATGCTCATCCTTTGCGACGCCGTGGCGCAGGCGGATGGCAACGCTGATTTTGTGACCCCGTGGTGGCCGCAACTGACCCAATGGGCCAAATATCTGGAAAACTACGGTCTCGACCCCGAGGAACAGCTTTGCACCGATGATTTCATGGGGCACCTGGCGCATAATGCGAACCTGTCCGTGAAAGCCATACTGGGACTGGCCGCCTACGGCAATCTATGCCAAATGCGCGGCGACACCGCGAACGCGGAGCGATATGCCCAACTGGCAAAGGTGGATGCGGAGCACTGGATGAAGGTGGCCGCCAATGGCGATCATTACCGGCTGGCGTTCGACAAACCAAACACCTGGAGCCAGAAGTATAATTTGGCCTGGGACCGCATTCTGGGCCTGAATGTTTTCCCGCCCGCGGTGGCGCAGAAAGAGGTCGCCTACTACAAAACCGTCATGCAACGCTACGGGGTGCCGCTGGATTCGCGCACGCATCTGACCAAAACCGATTGGTCCATCTGGTGCGCGACCCTGGCGGATAGCCAGTCTGACTTCGAGGCGATCGTCGCGCCCATTTATGATTATTTGGATCACACCACCGTGCGTGATCCGATAGCGGATTCCTACGTGACCGACGACATTCACAGCGGGGGAATGCATGCCCGGCCGGTGGTGGGCGGGTTTTTCATCAAACTGTTAACCGATCGCGCGGTCTGGAAAAAGCTGGCTTCGGGCGACACCGTAAGTCCATCCAATTGGGCGCCCCTGCCCAAACCGCCCACCATGACGGTCGTGGTCCCGGCGGCGGACAAGCAACCCGCCACTTGGAATTACACCACCGCCAAACCGGCGCCGGGTTGGATGAGCGAGCAATATGACGACTCGACTTGGAAGCGGGGCCGGAGCGGATTTGGCACGGCGCAAACCCCGGGGTCGGTCATCGGCACCACCTGGCAGACGGATGATATCTGGCTGCGGCGCGAGATAAATGTGCCGGCGGAAAGCCGGAAGAATTTGAGCGCCTGGCTGCACCACGATGAAGATGTCCAGGTGTATATCAACGGGGTGCTGGCCATCACTGCCGATGGCTTTATCACCGGTTACGACATCTTCCAATTGAGCCCGGAGGCCAAGGCGGCGCTCAAATCCGGACAGAACCTGGTTGCCATTCACTGCCACCAAACCACCGGCGGACAATACGTGGATTTTGGCCTGGTGGATGTCCAAGCAGCCCAGCCGAATTAAACGGATTTCAGGCGTTTGCCGCCAGCAGTTCGTTCACCTTGCTCATCACTTGGAACGCGTCGGCCACGTAGAGCACGTCCGCTTTGCCGCGCGCCCAGCCGCAATTGGGGTCCAGGCTGATGGCTCGCCGCTCATTGACGAAACGCCAGCCCACCGTGTGCGGTTCCTCGCCGTGACAGCAGGTGCTCAAGCCCTTGGCGTGGCGGGGCGTGGCCCCGGTCTGGCCGACTTGGTTGAGATGGGAAAGGAAAGGCAGCACCGCCTGGCCTTCGCCCCCCAAATCCACCAGCGATTTGCTGCTGCCGAGCGAAGCCCGGGATTTTTTGAGGAAATCAAGGATCAGCTTTTCCGCCTCCGGCACGTGCGTCTGACCGTCCGCCTGCTTCTTCGTCCAACCGGCACCGGTGACGAACAGCAATGCCGCGTCGGGACGAATCGTTTGCGCGTCCGCCTTGGGCTCGCGGATGCCCGTTACGACGGTGCGTTTGGCGGCGTCCGGCAACGCCACGGCGACGATCTCCACGGTGGCCGTGCCTGAGCCGCAGTTGCAGGGTGCCTGGCTGCCGGGATCAATGCCCATGAGCCAGGGCCGTTGCGCCCGCGTGAGGGTGCCCTCCATGCGTTGACGGTAATACCAGCGATTTGCCGTGATGGTCCCGTTCGCCACCGCCACGCCCGTCACGTGGGTATCGGCGCAGCCACCGAGGCGATGCGCCACGCCCGACAATACGCGCGCCCAGCGCGCCGTCGCCGGCACGATGATGATGGTCGCTTGTCCGGCCTTGCAGAGGGCTTCGGCCGCCGCCGCGTCCGTGGCATAGCGGGATTGGGCAAAATCGGCACCGGTGACGGCGAGGTATCGGGTGGCGGGACAGGCAGCGATGGAATTGGCCGCGGCCTGGACATTTTCGCCGACCAGGCCGATGATGAATTTGGCGGCCGCGAGCGCCTTGTGGAGTGTGGCCGCCGTATGCAGGGCTTCGCGGGCCGATTTGGCCAGCGAACCATCGGCTTCCGTGTGCGCGAGAACTAAAATTGTTTCCATAAGATTTAAATTGGTGGCTGTGCCCGTGAGAGCACGGCAAGAGTTGGCCGCGTTCTCACGAACGCAGCCGTTGGTTTATTTTTTGATCCATTCCACAATTTCCCGGGCGATGGCATCCGGAGACTTGTCCTTGACGATTTGCGTTTGCCGGGTCTGCTTCGGCAGGGTCATTGCGGAGAAGCTCAAGCCCGTCCCGGCGAACTTGACGGGTTTTGCCTTTTGGAGGGCGGGCATCACCGTGCGCATGTTGAGCATACCCAACTGGGGATTGTTTTTGGGTTCCGGCAAATGGCCGGTGGCCCAACCGAACACGGCCGGCGCGCCCGAACAGGTTGAAATCTGATGCCGGCCGCCTTCGATTCGTTCGAGAATCTCCAGGGAACCATCCGCCTGGGGCTTCAATTCATCCACGCCTTGGAACTGGTCGAGAATGCCCAGGCGTTCGCCCACCAGTTGCAGGGTGGCCCCGGCGCCACGCGAGGCCGATTCCCAGCCGCCAAACACGAGCAACCGGGACTTGTCGAGGCCGGGGATGGCCTGGATGGCGGCCGCCAGCGCCGCGGCGGTTTCGGCGGCGTCGGTGAAGCCGCTGGCCGGGCCGTCGAGGGCGATGAGCTCGAAGGGCACCTTTTGGGCAATGGTCATCATCACCTGTTGCAATTTGGCCTTGGGGCCGAGGCTGACGAGCCAGACTTTGCTGCCGGGCAGTTGCTTGGCGAGATTGGCGGCCTCGAAGAGCGCGTGGCCCGCCCAGGGATCCAGGACGGCGGGCAGCATCATTTCGTTTTTCAAGGCGGGACCGGTTGGCGAGGCAATCGGTTCCAGTGTTTGCAGCGGATCAGGCACGATGCTGCCGCAGACAACAATTTGGTACGCTATGCTCATAAATTATTCCATGTGGCTGTGCTCGTGAGAGCACGGCAATTTGAATTTAACGGGCCTCAATTTTACCAACGCGGCCACGATACGCGATCAATTCTTCGTCACCTGCGCCCGCCGGTCTTGGGCGGCGCCACCGGTTCGCGATCTCTTTTCCGCTGGGAACTGCGCGCGGACGATTCTCCGCGCCTCGGCCAGCCACTGCGCGCGTTGTTGCGGCGTGCTGACGATGACCGGGGTAAAGGTCCGGCGCTGGACGTTTTTAACGCCACAGAGGCCGAAAATGCATTTTTTCCAGAGCGTTTCCAGCGGGTCGCCGTATAACGCTTGCTCGGCGGCGTCGGGCGTATTGGCGGTGTTGAAAACCACGGCCGCGCGGGCCGCCAGCAAGCCCTGCGGAATACCCTCGCCCTTCTCGTTGGTGACGAAACGGTAAACCACGTCCGGTCGCAGGACGCGGTCAATCCAGCCTTTCAGGATCGCCGGCGGCATGTCCCACCAGTTCGGATGGACGATGATGATGCCGTCGGCTTCCACGATCTCATGGCAGTGCTGGCGGATGACTGAGCCCAGTTGAACGTTCTTGGCTAATTCCGGCGTGGGCAGAACGGGGTTGAATTGCTCTTCGCAAAGATCATGCAGGCGCACGTTATGCCCCTGCTCCTCGAGTTCCGCCGCCGCGGCGCCGGCGATGGCGTGGTTGAAACTGCCGGGATTGGGATGGGCGAGGATGATGGAGACTTTCATGGTTACATCAGTTTTCCGCCGAGTGCAGTCCGCCCGTGCCGGCGCGGAAGGCAATGTTCATGCGCTCGGGGTTTTCCGGATGGGCCTGCGAGCAATTCCACAGGCAGGCGCCGCAATGGACGCATTTTTCCCGGTCGAAATTCGGGACCCCGGCCTCGCCGGGATAGATCGCCTGGCCGCTGCACGCCTCGATGCAAATCCGCGCGCCGCACTTCTGGCAAAGTTCCGGATGTTCGAACGCCACGTGGTCCGCGTACCCGTGGGGCGCCTGCACCTTGCCGCCCATCAGCAACGCGTCCTGATGCGACACGAGCAGTTGGCCGTCGAACGGAATCGCGGGCCAGCCCACCTGGTCCATCAACGCGCCATGCAGCGAAGTGTTTCTGGCTTTGCACTCGTCGCGGAGCTTGGCCAGTTCTTCCCGCGAAAGGCGCCCGGCAAAATACTCTTCCAGGCTGGGAATGCGCTTCCAGGGCTGGACCGGGGCGCGGCCCAGCGAAAACCTCCCCTTGGTCAAGCCGGCGAGGGCCATGCCCAGCATGCCGGTGACAACGCCTTTTTGGAATCCATCACGCGACTTTTTGGCAACTTGGCCCTCGGCTTCCACCCAACTGGCACGGCGCCGCTTGAGGTAGGTTTCATCCAAATTCTGTTTCGTGAACGGCTTCTTCGCCTTGAGCAATTCCAGCACCGCCTCGGCCAGTTGTGTGCCGGAGGCCCAGGCTTCGTCAACGCCGGAACCGGTCAGCACGTTGGTCGTCCCGCTGCCTTCGCCGATGCGGGCGTAGCCATCGCCGGTGAGCCGGGGTTCGCCCTGCTGGCCGGATTCGCCGAGCGTTTTGGCGCCCCACGAGCGGAGCTTGCCGCCTTGGAGATAACGCCAGAGATAGGGATGCAACATCCAATGCTGGAGATAGCGGTAGGCCGTGCGCACCGGGCTGTCGAACCAGGACGGGACGAAAATGCCGAGCGAGGCGACGTGGTCCGGGTGAACATAGAGAAAACCGAAGATCTCCGGTTCGGGATAGCCAAACGTGTGGAGGACGGTGCCGGCTTTGAGGGGCGTGTCCGCCGGCAAATCCACGACGAATTTCATGCCCACGGCCCAGTCGCGAATGTGGTGGCCGTCCGGCAGTCCGAATTGGGCGTCCACCTGCCGGCCGATGGCGCCGACGGGCCCATCGCCAAGCACCGTCAGTGCAGCATGGATGTCCATGCCGGGGGCAAAGCCGTCGGCGGGATTTCCTTTTTTGTCCACGCCTTGGTCGAGCAGACGCACGCCGATGACCTTGTTGTTCTCCGTCAGCGCCTGCGAAACCGGGGTCGCCGGCCAGATTTGCACGGTGCCCGTGGATTGCACCTGGGCGCCGACCCATTGCATGAATTGCCCCAGGGAGAGAATCAGGCCGTCATGCTTGTGCAAAAACGCGGGCGTCCACGGCAGGTTCAGCGCGTGCTGCTCCACCGGAAGCGCAAATTTTGCGGCGCGAATCAGGGAATCCGCCAAGCGCAGGGCCGGCGAGCGGCGGCTGGCCCCGAGGGGATCGAGCAAGTAGAGCACCTTTTCCTCGCCGACCGGGACGGCCATGGGAATGCCGGCTTTTTCGAGATCCGGGAAACTGGCGCGCAACGCCCGGGCACGGGTGACGACTCCGGACACGCCAAAGCCGGGGTCGTCGGCCCGTTCATAGCAGAGCACCTGCGGCGGCAGCCCCGGGGCGGCGGCGCTTTCCACGGCGGGGGTGCCGTCGGCGTTGACGAGCCCCCGGGACAGCGTGGTGAGAAACCCGGCCGTGGCCGGGCCAAAGCCGACGCAGACGATATCGGCATCCATGCGCTGGCGTTCAATTTGTGGCGGTTCTGACATTGGCAATTCTATTCGTTCTTTCCGGGCAATTGCCGGCACGGGCTTCCCTGTCAGACTTTGCAGTCCGAAGCTCGTGCCGGTTGAAGTCCAAACTAAGACACAGGCAGCTTAAACCGGGTAATCCAACGCCTCGCGGGGCGTCACCTTGGTCAGGGATTCGGCCGCGCGGTCTTTGGCCAGGCGGCAGCCGGTGAGACAGCCATCCAGCTTGGCCCGCAGGCGGTTGAAATTCTCCAAGCCGTCGAATTTTACGCACGGGCCTGCCTTACAGGGATGCTCCCCGGCCGGTTCCACCACGTCCGCGCGCGCGCGTGCCGCGTCTTCGATGCCTGGAATCAATCCCTCCAGCGATGACAGCTCCTCCGCCCGGTAGCACATATGGCAACTGGTTTCATCCCACGCGGGGTGGCGGTTATAACCGAAAACAATCTCGGTGGTGATGCGGCTGACTTCACCGGCGGTCCGCGCGCATTGGACGTGGGCGAGGTCGCTGAGAAAACTCACGGTGCCGTCCAAGCCTTCGGCCACGGCGGGGTTCTGCGGGCCTTTGGCGTCCAATTCCACGACGTCCAGGATGAACTGCCGGGCGGCGAGCAGCCAGCACAGGGCGTCGGCCAGCGGAAAGGTGACGCCCTGGCGGGATTTGTGGAAAAGCTTGCTTCCGTCGGCATCCGTGGCGGTCTGCACATGATTCAACGTCCAGAGCCACAGCTCCATCGCGCTGGCCAGCGTGCAGGCGCCGGTGCCGGGGCGGGTTCCTGCGAGCCGGCGCATGTCGTTGATCCATTGCTTGAACTGCGCCAGGAACAACTCGTTGGCCATGGTAATGGAAAGCTGCAACCGTTGCACGGCTTCCGGCCCCTCATAGGTGGCTTCCAATTGGGCATCCATCCATTTCTGCCCGAGGAAACCGGGGCAATCCTCGGTAATGCCATAACCGCCCATGAGGCTGACGGCTTCGCGCATCATCGTGGCGCCGTGGCCCGTGTTCCAAAGCTTGCAGGCGGGGCAAAACACGTTGGCCAGGGAGTCCAGGATGGAGTATTTCACCAGCACGTCGGCTTCCAGTTCGGCGACCTCGCCCAACTCACGTTCGCCCACGGGCATGGCCTGGAGCTTCACCAATTCCATCGCCGCGGCCTGCTTTTTGGCCATTTCCTTGAGCGCCGCGCGGCCCGTGAGCTTCCGATCCGCGAGCCACTGTTCCTTGATCTTTTCCATCGGGTCCAGTTCGTCGAACAGTCGGGCCGCATAGAAACCCAGCGAAGCGCTGGCTTCGCCGGTGGCCCAGATGTCCACAAGGCGGTGCAGCGCGTCCTCTTTTTGTTGGATGCCCAGCTCATAACGCGGCGTGCCCGGCGCGCCGCCTCCGCCCCGGAAACGGCGCCGCTGATACAGAATGACCGGTTCCACGGCTGAAAGGAGCTTGGCGCTGGTCATCAAACCGACCGTGACGCGGGTGCGGCGGAATACGGCTTCGATGATTTCGCTGTGCGAATAATTCGGAATAATCACGCCATTCTTGATCGTGTAGCCCCCGACGATGCGGTGGGCGGGAACCTTGAGATTGAAAATGGGATCATTCGTCGAAGAAAGCTGGTGGACGAGTTTTTTGGTGGGGGTGCCGCGGTCCCAAACCCCCGGGTCGCCTTCCTCCAGGATCACCATGCAACTGCCCTTGATTTTGGGGTCATCGGAGTCCACGGCGGCGGTGACGACGTTGGCGAAGCCCATGTTGGTGATGAAGCGGCCCCGCTTTTCCACCTGCAACAGCGGTTCGGCGCCATCCAGCCACTCGGCCACGCGCACCTTGCCGCCCAGCATGCCCGTTTCCACGCCGACGAACGGGATGGGTTCCGTGAGGGCAAACGCGGCGCGAACTTGTTGGCGGGTTTCGCCGGGCTTGAGCGGGGCGGCGCCGGAAACATATTTGTCGCGTTGTTCAGGGGTGCCGCGTTCGTGGATGGGCGCGAGCCCCAGGTTGCTGGCCAGGCTGCCGGTGGCCGCGCCGGCGTCCACCCAGGCCAGTTCAAACGCAATCAGCGCCAGCGCGAGGTTCTTGGGACCGGCGATAAATCCGCCTTGTTCCGGGTCCAGCGAGGCCGCAGTGATGCCGCTGTCGTCGTAATGTTGCAGGAGACTGTTCTTTTCCGCCGTCCATTCGTGCGAATTGCGGCCGCCGGCGGCGACCAATCGTGCCACCGGCCCGCGCGCCACCCCGCGCGCGGCCTGGATCAGCATGTGCAATTCATAACGATCGGCAAAGCGCCACATGATCTGGCGGACGTCGTCTGACGGCAGGGTGGTCAGCGTCAGGGAGGGTTTTGAGTCGGCAATGGCGTTCATAATTCAAAATGTTGCGCGGCGGAATCTGGGCATCGTGAGCAGGGCCCATCTTCGACGAAGCGCCGACAAGAATCAATGCCATAAATTACAATAACGAGTATTAACAAGTTGATAACCTGTTCTTAAAGAAAACCTTGCTGTCCCGCAGGTTAAACGCAGAGATAGACGTACACGGAAAACGCCACCGCTCCCGCGCCGGCGGCGGCGGCCAGCGACCAGAGGAAACTATGTTGTCGGGCCGCCATGGCGAAAGTTGAGACGATGACCGCAAGCTGCGCGGCGAGCATCCCGAAAAAGAATTTGCCGCTGCGCGCATGGTGCCTTTCGGCAGAGTCATTATTCTGGCGTACCTGCAACTCGTAGATCTCTGCCACGGTCAGGTTCAGGCGGGATTCGCGGTCATAACGTGCCACGGTATAACGCAGACGCGCCGCGGTGAAACTGCGAAACAGGCCTTTATCAGCGGTCGTCCACGAATCTTTGCTATCCGCGGTTTGGCTGATCGGTTTGATCGCCTTGTCAAACGCTTGGGCGGCATTGAGCGCTTCCCGCAGACAGGCGGCCAGTGCGGCCGGTGGCACGCGGGCCAGCGCGGCGCTGATTTCGGTCTCGGGCCGGGAATCTTCCACCAGCTTGAGCGCGGCTTGTACGTCATCTGGAAATTTCACAGGGGTGGCGTCGGGCAGTTGGTTTTTGACCAAAGCTGCAATGGCCGCCGGATTCGCATTGGACAGCGCCGACGCGGGCAGCGGCGCGAGGTCGCCGGTGGCCGCCAGCAAATCAAGCGTATCTTGGGCCAGGGCGCTGCGGACTTTCTTGGCCTGGTAATAACCCCACTGGTCGCCGGCCTTGGACTGGAGTTGCGCGGCGAGCGAACGGTCATATTGCGCGCGGGTCATCTCGCTCGACGCCAGTCCGGCCAGCATCGTGGCGATGACGGTCATTACGATGGGGGTTGCGCCCAGGATTTTACCCCAATGGTTCGGGGGCAGGTCCTGTTTGAGCCCTTCGGGAATTTGTATTTTTCCAGCCATGGCCATCCTTTCGCTATGAGGCAGCTTATCGCAAAGAAATTTTATTGCCAGCCTGCAAACAAAAGCGTTATTAGGCAGACATGCTGATTGTTCATGTTCATATCCACGTGAAGCCGGAAAGTGTCGAGCCGTTCAAGGCGGCGACGCTGACGAATGCCCGCATGAGCCTGCTGGAGCCTGGTGTCCTGCGCTTTGACGTGGTGCAGCAGGCGGATGACCCGGCGAAATTCGTGCTCATCGAAATCTATCGCGATGCCGCGGCCAATGTGGCGCACAAGGAAACGGCGCATTATGCGGTGTGGCGGGACGCAGTGGCGCCCATGATGGCCGAGCCGCGATCCAGCATAAAATTCAACCAGGTGTTTCCATAGCCGGAACAATTCCGTTGCAAAATGAATTTTGAGTTTGCCACCGCCACGCGCATCGTTTTCGGCGCCGGCAGCGCCGCACATGTCGGCGATCTGGCGAAGGGTTTGGGCGGCCGCGCACTGGTGGTCACCGGGCGCAATCCGCGCCGGGCGGAGCGGTTGCTGGCCAGCCTTGCGGCCAGCGGCGTCGCGGCCACGCCTTTTGCCGTGGCGGGCGAACCGGAAATCTCCGTGATTGAACGCGGCGTGGCCGTGGCCAAAGCGGATCGCTGCGATTGCGTCATTGGCTTCGGCGGCGGCAGCGTGATGGACGCGGCCAAGGCCATGGCGGCCATGCTGACCAACGAGGGGGAATTGTTGGATTACCTGGAGATTGTCGGCCGCGGCAAAAATCTGGCCCGCCGTTCGGCGCCGGTCATTGCCCTGCCCACGACCGCCGGAACGGGCGCGGAAGTGACCCGGAATGCGGTGTTGGCCGCGCCAGGGCAGAAAGTGAAGGTGAGCCTGCGGAGCCCGTACCTGTTGCCCACGATTGCCGTGGTGGATCCGGAATTGAGCGGCGACCTGCCGCCGGCGCTCACGGCCAGCACGGGGCTGGATGCACTGACGCAATTGATTGAACCGTATGTCTGTCAACGCGCCAATCCATTGACGGACGGCTTTTGCGTGGAAGGCATCCAGCGGGTGGCGCGGGCGTTGCGCGAAGCCGTGTCCGATGGCCGGAACCAGGCCGCGCGCGAGGACATGGCCGCGGCGAGCTTGCTGGGCGGGTTGGCGTTGGCCAATGCCGGCTTGGGCGCCGTGCATGGTTTCGCCGGGCCCATCGGGGGGATGTTTCCGGCGCCTCATGGAGCCGTTTGCGGCGCGCTCCTGCCGCACGTCATGGCCATGAACCTCCACGCCCTCCGCAGCCGCGCGCCGGGCGGCATCGCCCTGCGCCGGTATGACCAGGTGGCGTCGTTGCTCACCGGGAATCCGCACGCCACGGCTGACGCCGGAGTGGAATGGGTCCAGCGACTGGTCGCTGGCTTGCTGATTCCCAAGCTGGGGGCTTATGGCATCCGGGAAGAAGATGTGGGCGACATTGTGGCCAAAGCCGGCCAGGCCAGCAGCATGAAGGCAAATCCCATCGCGCTGACGCCGGAGGAACTGGCTCAGACTTTGCGGCGGGCGCTCTAGTGACTTAACTATGGAACTCTGGAACAACCCATTCGTGCTGGCACAAACCCGGCTCATGGCGCGCAACTTCAAGCGATGGACGGGCCATGATTTGATGCCAGGCGATCTTTTGGATGAAGGCCTCGCCGACAAGGTCTTTCATGCGCCGTTCGTGCTGGTTTCGCACGGCACGGGGGACGACCCGGTGTTGAACTATGGAAACCAGGCCGCGCTGGCGCTCTGGGAAATGTCCTGGGCGGAACTGACGCGCACCCCGTCGCGGTTGACGGCCGAGGCGCCCAACCGCGAGGAGCGGGCGCGGCTGTTGGCGGCAGTGACGGCTCGCGGTTACATTGATGATTATTCAGGCGTCCGCATTTCCAAAACGGGACGCCGCTTCCGCATCCAGCAGGCCGTGGTCTGGAATCTGGTCGGCGACGGGGAAGAGTATCGCGGCCAAGCGGCGATGTTTGCACAATGGGAATTTCTTTGAGGTTCACCTGGAGTCGCTTTAACTTGCCCGTCATGGAATCCGTACCAGCTCCCGGGAGAGAATTCCCTGAAAAAATTTCACGCGTTGGACCCCTGAACCGGGTTAGATTCAGTGCGAGCATATTGCCCAGACGCGGAAACAAATTCTCTGTCTCCCCGGGGGAGAGGGCCGGGGTGAGAATTCCCCGAACGTGTTCGCGCATTGGCCCCCTGAACCGGGTTAGATCCGGCGCGAGCATTTTGCCCAGACGCGGAAACGAGTTCTCCCTCTCCCCGGGGGAGAGGGCCGGGGTGAGGGCGAGCGTTAAACCGTTTAGCCCAAAATATTTTCAATACCCCTATGCTTGAAATCCGGAACGGAGGTTCTTGGGGAGGCGAGCGCCTGGCCGTGTTGTTCTTGTGCCTGCTGGGCGCGGCGCACGTCTTTGTTTTTGCGGCCGCTTTTCCTTTTTTCAGCGTGGTGGATGAGCAGGTTCATTTTGATCTGGCGGTGCGTTATGCGCACGGCGAAATTCCACGTTCGCTCACCCCCGCGTGCGCCGAGGCGCTGCCGTTCATTGCCATCTATGGCACGCCGGAGTTCTTGTGGCCGCCCGCCACGCAACCCGGCGGCAAAATCGCGCCGCCCCCGTGGAAACAACCCATGGACACCGTGCGGGCACAGTTGCAGTCCAAGGAAGCCGCCTACCGGGAAAAGTTCCAAAATCATGAAGCGGCCTCGCCTCCGCTGTATTATGCGCTGGCGGGCGCCTGGTGGCATGCGGGCCAGTGGCTGAAACTGGATGGCGCCTCGCTGCTTTACTGGCTGCGTTTTCTCAACGTGCCACTGGTGGCTGCGCTGGTCTGGCTGGGCTGGGTGGCGGCCCGGAATATTTTCCCGGAGGATGTTTTCATCCGCTTGGCGGTGCCCGCACTCATCGCATTTCTGCCCCAGACCACTTTTTATGCAATCAACAACGATATCCTGACCCCCTTGACCTTTGGCCTGGCCTTCGTATTCCTGCTGAAGGTTTGGGAGACGGAGAATCTGTCGCCGGGACTGGCGGCGGCCACCGGACTCTCCTTGGCGGCGGCGTATCTGACGAAGACTACCAACCTGCCGTTGCTGGCCGTCGCCGGGGTCTTCTTGGCGGTGAAACTTCTCCGACTGAGCCGCAGTGGGGAATTGCACCGGTCATTCGGGCCATGGCTTATCTTGTTTGTCACCGCAGCGCTGCCAATGGCCGCTTGGATGGTTTGGTGCAAATTCAATTTTGGCGACCTCACCGGCGCTGGCGTGAAAATCCAGTTTTTGGGCTGGACGCACAAACCCGTCGCTGAATGGCTGCACCATCCCATCTTTTCCACGCATGGCTTTTGGTTCTTTCTGAAACGAAATATCGCCACTTTCTGGCAGGGGGAGATGCTGTGGCAGCGGCAGCCGCTGGCGAATCCGGCCGTGGACTCGGCCTACGTGGTGTTGACGCTGGGGGCATTGGCGTTGACCCTCGCCGCCTGGTTGCAACGCCCGCTGCCATTCACGAGCCCGCAGAGGGCGGCGGTGGTGCTGGCCTTCCTGTGCGTGCTGGCGCCGTTTGCGTTCCTGGCCTTGCTGTCCATCCAATTCGATTTTCAGGACTGCTTTTATCCGTCGCGGGGCAGTCCTTACTTTGTCTCGGGCAGGCTGATGCTGGGGATGCTGATTCCGTTTCTCCTCCTGTTTGCGTACGGGTTGGACCGGATGATGAAGTATTTCGAGGGCATCACAAAATTCTTTGTCTTGGTGGCCCTGCTGGCTTTCATGCTGATATCGGAAATCACGGTCAACGGAGTGGTTTTTCCGGACGAGTACAATTGGTTTCACCTTTAGATCGCCCGGGCCTTGGCTTCACCATCCTCCCCGGGACGGCACCATCAGGAAAGCCTCATCGCCATGACTCGTCTGGTCAGGCATGGGCCGGGTCTTAATCCGGGCTTTTGAGCCCCGAACTGGATCGGAAGGCGTAAGCGGGAGTGAATTCGGCGGGGCTGCCGCCGCCCAAGGCGGCGTACAGGCGGACCTGATTGGCTTGGGCAGCCAATTGGAGGGAGACGAGCGCCTGCTGGGCGGCGAAGAGCGAGCGCTGGCCGTCCAGAACACTCAGGTAGCTATCGATGCCTTTTTCGTAACGGGAATTGGCGAGGCGATAGGTTTCTGCAGTGGCTTGGACGAGAGATTGCTGGGCGGCGAGTTGCTGGCCCAGGTTGGCGCGGGCCGCGAGGGCATCGGCGACATCGCGAAAGGCGCTCTGCACGGCTCTTTCGTACTGGGCGACGGCCACGTCGCGCTGCACTTGGGAAGCGCGGTGGGCGGACCAAGTGCGGGCGTCAAAGATGGGCAGGACCACCTGGGGAGCATAGCTCCAAGCGCCTTGGCCGGCCTTGAACAAGCCGGAAAGGTCGCTGCTGGCGGTGCCGATGGCGGCCGTGAGGGAGATGCGGGGGAAGAAGGCTGCCCGGGCGGCGCCGATGTCGGCGTTGGCGGCCTTAAGCTGGGCTTCGGCCTGAAGGACGTCCGGGCGGGTGAGGAGCACGGAGGAAGACAGGCCGGCGGCGATCTCATGGGGAGGCAGGACGGCTTCGAGATTCGTGGGCAACCAGGCGTCGGGAACGGGCAGGCCGGCGAGGAGGTTCAGGGCGTTTTGGTCCTGGGCCACAGCCTGGCGGAAGGCGGCGACATCGCGCCGGGCGCTGTCAACGGGGGTTTTGGCGCGGTACAGATCGAGATCGGGGACCAAGCCAAGTTCGTGACGGTGCCGGACGAGGGCGAACGATTTCCGCTGGGTGTCGAGCGTGGTTTCGGCGATCTGGAGGTTCTCGCGGTCGGCGGCGAGCGTGAGGTAGGTCTGGGCGACGGAAGAGACCAAGAGGATTTGAGCGCCGCGCCGGGCCTGCTCGCTGGCGAAATACTGTTGCAAAGCCTCATTCTTCAGGCTGCGGATGCGGCCAAAGAAATCTATCTCCCAAGAGGCGGCACCGAGATTGACATCGTATTCGCTGGTGGTGATGCGCTGGCCGGTGGAGGAAAGGTCGGCGGGCAGACGCTCGCGAAGCAGGTCGGCGGAGCCATTGATGGCGGGGAGCAGTTCGGCGCGCTGGATGCCGTAGAGGGCGCGGGCTTCCTGGGCGTTCAAGACGGCGAGGCGCAGGTCGCGGCTGTTGGTCAGGGCCAGGCTGATGACCTGGCGGAGGTGGGGATCGGGAAAGAATGCGGGCCAGGAAAGGTCCTGGGCGGCAGGGGCGTTGGTGAGCGGACGGGCATCGCCGGGCCACGAGGCGGGGACGGGCGCGGCCGGGCGACTGTAGCGTGGCGCGAGGGTGCAACCGATGCCGGGCAGCAACGCGGCCACGAGCGGAACGAAAAGGAGTTTGTTCATACTAATGATTTCCGGCCGGCGCGGCTGGGGCGGCGACCGCGGCCGGCTGGGAACGGCGTTTGCCGAAATTTTTCTGGATGATGACGTAGAATAGGGGGGCGAACAGCGTCACGAGGAAGGTGGATGTGACCACGCCGCCGATGACGGCGGTGCCAATGGCACGTTGGGCGCCGGCGCCGGCGCCACCGGCCAGGGAAAGGGGCAACACGCCGAAGCCGAAGGCCAGCGAGGTCATGATAATGGGCCGGAGCCGGAGCTTGGCGCCCTCCAGCGTGGCGGCGGTTAAATCCATGCCCTCTTCCAGACGGGCCTTGGCGAACTGGACGATGAGGATGGCGTTTTTGGCGGTGAGCCCCAGGGTGGTCAGGAGGCCGATTTGGAAATAGACGTCGTTGGGCATGCCCCGAAAGCAGGTGGCCAGCACGCCGCCAATGACGCCGAGGGGCAGAACGATCAAAATGGCGATGGGAACGGACCAGCTTTCGTAAAGGGCGGCCAGGCAGAGGAAGATGACAAGGACGGAAAACACGTAAATCGGCGCGGCCTGCGAGCCGGCTTGGCGCTCCTGGTAGGAGAGGCCGTTCCAATCGTAGCCGACGCCGCGGGGCAGCTTTTTGACGAAGTTCTCCATGTCGCGCATGGCCTCGCCGGAACTGCGGCCGGGGGCCTGTTCGCCCAGGATGTTGATGGAGGAAAAGCCGTTGAACCGCTCCAGCCGGGGCGAACCGGAGATCCAGTGGCCCGAAGCGAAGGAGGAGAAGGGAACCATCTTGCCGGCGTCATTGCGGACGTAGAGCTTTTCGAGGTCCCGGGGCAACATGCGATAGGGCGAATCCGCCTGGGCATAGACGCGTTTGACGCGGCCGGCTTGGATGAAATCGTTCACGTAGGCGCTGCCGAAAGCCGCGGAGATGGTGTCGTGAATGGAACTGATCGGGATGCCGAGGGCGCCGGCCTTGCCCCAATCCACGTCAACGCGGTATTCGGGGACGTCCTCGAAGCCGTTGGGGCGGACCTTGGTGAGAATCTTGTCCCGGGCGGCCATGCCCAGGAGCTGATTCCGGATGGCCATGAGCTGGCCGTGCCCGACGCCGCCGCGGTCAAGGAGTTGGAAATCGAAGCCCTTGGCCTGGCCAAGCTCGACGACGGAAGGCGGGGGAAAGGCGAAGACCATGGCGTCGCGATACCGGGCGAATTCGCGGGAAGCACGGGCGGCCACGGCGTCAACTTTCAAGTCCGGGCGCTGGCGGAGCTTCCAATCCTTCAACATGACGAAGGCGAGGCCGGCGTTCTGGCCGCGGCCGGAGAGGTTGGCGCCGGAGATGGTGGCGCAGGATTCGACGGAATTGCTTTCCTGGGTCAAGAAATAGGAATGGACGCGGGCCATGACTTCCTTGGTCTGCTCCATGGTGGAGTTGGCGGGCAGGAGGGCTTGGACGAACAGCATCCCCTGGTCTTCATCCGGGAGATAACTGGTGGGCATGCGTTTGAACAGAAAGGCGAGAGCCGCGACGATGACGACAAAGACGGCGACGTAGCGAAACTTGCGGGTCAGCGAATGGCCGACGAGCTTGAGGTACCGCTGCCGGGCGTGCAGGAAGTAGCGGTCGAACCCTTCAAAAAAGGGCCGCAAGAACCAGACGGCGCCTTCGGCCGCTTCGTGGCCTTGGGAAACGGGTTTCAGGATGGAAGCGCAAAGGACCGGCGTGAGGACCAAGGCCACGACCACCGACAGGAGCATGGCGGTGATGACGGTGACGGAGAACTGGCGGTAAATGACCCCCGTGGAACCGCCGAAGAAGGCCATGGGGCCGAAGACAGCCGACAACACGAGCCCAATGCCGATCAAGGCGGGAGTGATCTGGTCCATTGATTTGCGGGTGGCGGCGAGGGGAGACAGTCCTTCCTCGCTCATGATCCGCTCGACGTTTTCGACGACCACGATGGCGTCGTCCACCAGCAGGCCAATGGCGAGAACCATGCCGAACATGGTGAGCATGTTAATGGAATAGCCGAAGATGCCGAGCAGGGCGAAGGTCCCCAGGAGGACGACCGGGACGGCGATGGTGGGGATGAGGGTGGCGCGCATGGTGCCCATGAAGAGGTACATGACGAGGAAGACGAGCAGAACGGCTTCGCACAGGGTTTTGACGACTTCGCCAATGGCGACGCGGATGAAGGGGGTGGTGTCGTAGGGATAGACGGCCTTCATGCCGGGGGGGAAGAACTGGCTCATTTCGTTGATCTTGGCCTTGATGGCGTCGGCGGTGGCGAGGGCGTTGGCGCCGGCGGCCTGGCGGATGGCCATGGCGGAAGAGGGCTTGCCGTTGAAGAAGGCCTCGATGCTGTAATCCTCGGTGCCGAGCTCGGTGCGGCCGATATCCTTGATGTGGACGACCGAACCGTCCGGGTTGGTGCGGACGGGGATGGCGGCGAATTCATCGGGGGTTTTAAGCAGGCTTTGGACGATGATGGAGGCGTTGAGGCGCTGGCCTTTCTCGGCGGGGGCGCCGCCGAACTGGCCGGCGGAGACCTCGACGTTGTAGGCCCGGAGGGCGGCGAGGACATCCTCGACGGTCAGGGAGTACTCGGTGAGCTTGTCGGGGTTCAGCCAGACGCGCATGGAATATTGGGAACCGAATTCCTGCACCTCGCCGACACCGGGCACGCGGGAAATGACTTTTTCCAAGGTGGACTGGGCGTAGTCGCGCAGGTCATTGCCATCCATGCTGCCGTCTTCGGAAATGAGGCCGAGAACGAGGAGATAATTCTTGGTGGATTTGCTCACCTGGACGCCCTGCTGCTGGACGACGGTGGGGAGGCTGGCCATGGCGAGCTGGAGTTTGTTCTGGACCTGCGACCAGGCCATGTCGGGATCGGTGCCGGCGGCGAAGGTGAGCTCGACGCGGGCGTTGCCGTCCGAGTCGCTCGTGGCGGAGAGATACAACAGCGAATCGAAACCGGTCATTTTCTGCTCGATGATCTGCGTGACGCTGTTTTCAACGGTTTCGGCCGAGGCGCCGGGATAGAAGGCGGTCACCGCGATGGAGGGCGGCGCGATGGGCGGGTACTGGGAGACGGGCATGTTGTGGATGGACAACACGCCGGCAACCATCAGGACGATGGCGATGACCCAGGCAAAAACCGGGCGCTGAAGAAAGAAGCGAGACAACATTGCGGGGATCCCTTAGTTGGCGGAATTGAGTTGGGCGACGGTTTTGGGCGCGGGCTTCTGGACGTCGTTGAAGGGGACTTCATGGACGGGCAGCGCGGGCTTTGCGTTTTGCATACCCTCGACGATCAAATGGTCGCCGGGCGCCAACCCTGACTCGACGAGCCATTGATCGCCGAGGGCGCGATCCAAGACCAGCAGGCGCTGCTCCGCCTGGCCGGAAGCGTTGACGATCATGGCGAGGGGATTGCCTTTGGGATCGCGGGAGACGGCCTGCTGGGGAACGAGGATGGCGTGCTCATCAACGCCCTCCTCGACGACGGCGCGAACGAACATGCCGGGCAGGAGGACGGTGTTGGGATTGGGGAAGACCAGCCGCAGGATGACGGAAGCGGTGGTGGGATCTACGGTGACATCGCGGAATTGAAGCACGCCTTTGACGGGATATTTCGTGCCGTCCTCGAGGATGAGGTCCACCTGTCCGGAGTTGGTGCCGTCGCCGTCCACCTGGCCGTCGCGCAGGTGCTGCTGCAAATGCAACAGTTCGGTGGTGGATTGGGTGACGTTGACATAGATGGGGTTGAGTTGCTGGATCGTGGCGAGGGCCAAGGCCTGGTAGGCGGTCACGATGGCGCCTTCGGTGACGGCGGAAGTGCCGATGCGGCCGGTGATGGGGGAACCGACGCGGGTATATTCCAAATTGATGCGGGCGGTTTCCACCAAGGCGGTGTAGTACTGGAGATCGGCCTGGGCTTGTTTGAGGGCCGCATCCGCGTCGTCGAAATCCTGCTGGCTGACGGATTTGTCGGCGAGGGCCTCTTTATAGCGGGAGGCGCGGGACTGAAGGGCGGGGAGGTTGGCCTGGGCGCGGGCCAGGGCGGCTTGGGCGTTGTCGAACGCGGCTTGGAAGGGTGCGGAATCAATCTGATACAGTTGTTCGCCAGCCTGCACTTGGGAGCCTTCGGTAAAGAGGCGCTTTTGGATGAGTCCGCTGACTTGAGGCCGGATTTCGGCAATGCGATAAGGGCAGGTGCGGCCGGGCAATTCGGTGGTCAGTTGGACGGCTTTGGTGGAAACGACAATGGTGGCAACTTCCGGCACGACGGCCGGGGGCGCCGCGGCGCGACGGCCGCAACCGGTCAGCACGGGGGCGCACAGCAGCGCGGCCAGAAGGGTTTTCCAGCAACGAACAGAGACAGACGAGGGATGTGGAAATGACATGGGAGAGATCGCTTTTGATGGGTGGGTGATAAAGGGCGGTTAACGCCGGCCGGTCATGGCCAAGGAACGATCGGCGGGTTTGTCGGCATTGGCACCTGCCAAAGAGTCACTGCCGCAGGTCTGAATCAGACTGGGCCGGCCATCCACGAGGAAGATGTATTGGTGGAAGCCCGGGGACAATTCCAGGCGGACGGACCAGAGACCGTTGCGCTGGCGCTGCATGGGATGGGCGGAAGGCTGCCAGTTATTGAAGTCGCCGACGAGACAGACGGCGAGGGCGTCGGGGGCTTGGCAGGCGAATTCAACGACATTGCGTTCGCCGATCGAAGCGTCAGCTGGTCCGGGGTGGGCGGGCAAAGCGGGGTGATTCATGGTTTATGTTTTTGTGCGGGGCTGGACGGGCGAAAGCGGCCGCCCGGCACGAGCAATTGGAATTGGGAAAGGATGGCGTCTTTGCTGGCGGTGCCAACGATGCGCGCCTGGGCAGCGCCACGGACGAAGAACAGCACGGTGGGAACGGCTTGGATATCGTACAGCAAACTCATGCCGGGGTTGTTGTCGGCATTGATCTTCACCACTTTGGCGGCGGTTCCGCACGCGGCGGCGACGGCCTCCACGGCGGCGCGCATGATCTGGCAGGGCCGGCTCCAAGGGGACCAAAAGGCGACCGCGACCGGGACCGGGGACTTCAGCACCGCCTGTTCGAAATCGGCTTCAAGCACCTCGAGACATTTGGCGGGACGGGTTTTTCTGGAAGCGCTCATGACAACGAGTTCCGGTTGCCGGCGGCGGCAGATCCGCGGGGGGTGGCCGGGAGGGCCGGCCGATGTTGGGCGGGGCCCCCAACGAGAACGGCGCCGGGGACGTGATTCACGCGTTGGCCATGCAGGCGGGCGCACCGGCGGCCCGCGTTTAAATGGAGTTCATTTTTCAACCGTCGAATGAGAGAAACGCAATCCGGGTGCCAATTTTTTAGAGGGCGGGCAAACCGCCGGAATTTCAGGGAAACATCAAAGAACCGGTCGGTGGCACAGGGTTGATATTTTGAACGTACGATTTTTCATACTGTAGGATTGAAAAACGGTCCGGACAGGAGCAAGCTGGGCGGGCATGGAAGCGACGAGCGACAACCGGTTTGATCCGAACTACGCGGCGCAGTTGCTGCTGGATATTGCGCACGAACAATCGGTGACGCAACTGCTGCACAAATTGATCACCCAAGTCGTGACGCGGCCGAATGTGGCCTGTGTGCAGACGTGGCTGATTGACCGCGGCGATCTGTGTTCCCGGTGCGCGCGGCGGCAGGAATGCGCCGACCGGACACGGTGCTTGCACTTGGTGGCCGGGCAAGGGGTTTCGGTGGCCGGGCCGGGGGCGGCGGCACCGGTATTTGGGGACTTGAGCGCCCGGATGCCATTGGGGTTGGGGCTCCTCGGGCAGGTGGCGGTAACGGGGCAGCAATATGAAATCAAGGGGGTGGACCGGCATCCGGTGGAGTTCATCGGTTACGACTGGCTGAAGGCCGAACGAATCCGGGGGTTCATCGTGACGCCGATCATGTTCAAGGACGAGGTGCTGGGGGTGTCGGTGGGATTCACGCGGGAGGACATGCCGGACGAGTCGCGGCTGTGGAGCCGGATTTTTGCGGACCATCTGGGGGCGGCGATTGCCAATGCGCGGGCGTTTGAGGAAATCCAGCGGCTGAAGGCGCAACTGGAACTGGAAAACACATATTTGCAGGAAGAGGTGGTGGAGGCCAAGGCCTTTGGCGACCTGGTGGGACAGAGCAGCGCGTTGCGGCAGATCGTAAGCCAGATCGACCTCGTGGCGCCGACGGAAGCGTCGGTCCTGATCCTGGGGGAAACGGGGACGGGCAAGGAACTGGTGGCGCATGAAATTCACCGGCGGAGCCGGCGGAAGGACCGTCCGCTGGTGCGGGTGAATTGCGCGAGCATTCCGAAGGAATTGTTCGAGAGCGAGTTTTTTGGGCACGTGAAGGGGGCGTTCACGGGGGCGCTGAAGGACCGGGCGGGGCGGTTTGAGACGGCGGACGGCGGCACGCTGTTTTTGGATGAAATCGGCGAAGTGCCGATGGAAATGCAGGGGAAACTGCTGCGGGTGTTGCAGGAAAAGAGCTACGAACGGGTGGGCGAGGATGCCACGAGGCAGGCGGACGTGCGGATCGTGGCCGCGACGAACCGCGATTTGAAGAAAATGGTGGCGGCGGGGCGGTTCCGGGAAGATTTATACTACCGGCTGCACGTGTTCCCGATTCATGTGGCCTCGCTGAAGGCGCGCAAGGATGACATTCCGCTGCTGGCGAATTATTTTGTGAAGTTGTCGGTGAAGGAACTGCGGTGTCCCACGCCGCGGCTGACGCGGGCGGCGGTGGCGCGGTTGCAAGGCTACGACTGGCCGGGAAACATCCGCGAACTGCGGAACGTCATCGAGCGGGCGGTCATCCTGGCGCGCGGAGGGGTGCTGCGATTCGATCTGCCGGTGACCGGCGCGGCCCCGGTGGCGGCGCCGCAGAAATCGGCGGTGGCGCCCAAAGCCGGGCCGGTGTTCCTGACCGAGGCGGAGATGCTGGAAAGGGAACGCGAAAACCTGCGGGCGGTGCTGGAAACGGCGGATTGGAAGATCAAGGGGATGAACGGGGCGGCGGAACTGATGGGAATCAATCCCACGACGCTGCTTTCCCGGATGAAGAAGATGGGGCTTCAACGACCGGCGGCCCAAGCGGGCTGATGTCCAAAATCCAGGCTTTCATTTCCTCCTGTAAAAGGTCGTGGTGTTTATTTGCAACCCGCCGGCGAGTTGCCCCCGCGCTCCTTTGCTTTCAAATGGTTTGACACCAACCGCCATCCGGCAATGCTGTTTCCATGCAAGCCAACACCCATTCCCGCCGGGCCTTTGTCAAACGCGCCGCCCTCCTGCCATTTTGCGCCGCCGCGGCGTTCAACGGTTTCAACGCCGAGGCGCGTCCGCCGGTCAAGCGCGCCGGCGGCGCCGCGCTGAAAGTTTCGCTCAACGCCTATTCCTTCAGCAAACTGCTCAATGATCACAATCAGAACCGCGGCCAGGGCGTCAGCCTGATGACCTTGCTCGATTTTTGCGCGCGGAATGATTTTGATGCGATCGACCCGACCGGCTATTTCTTTCCCGGCTATCCCCAGGTGCCCGCCGATGATTACCTCAACACGTTCAAGCGCACGGCGTTTGAATATGGCCTGGGCATCAGCGGCACGGGCGTGCGCAACAACTTCACGCCGTCGGACCCGGCCGAGCGCGCGGCGGGCGTGCGGCTCATCAAGGATTGGGTGGTGGTGGCCGCGAAACTCGGCGCGCCGGTCCTCCGCGTGTTTTGCGACACGCAATCGCGCGGCCAGGGCTGGCAGGACGTGGCCAAGGGCTGCACCCGCGAGCAGGTGCAGGCGTGGATGGTGGACGCGCTCGGCGAATGCGTGGAGCAGGGCAAAAAATACGGCGTCATCATCGGCGTCCAGAACCACGGGGATTTTCTCCAGACCGGGGAACAGTTGCTATCGCTCCTCAACGCGGTCAATTCCGACTGGTGCGGCGCGATTGTGGATACCGGCAAGTTCGTTTCCAAAGATCCCTACCAGGACATCGCGCTGGTGGCGCCTTACGCCGTGAACTGGCAGATCAAACAGAGCCCGTCCGGCGCCGACAGTACCGTCCCGACCGACCTCGTAAAACTCCTGCGCATCGTGCGCGGGTCCGGCTATCGCGGCTATCTGCCGATTGAGACGCTGGCAGGGCAGAACCAGGCCTATGATCCGTTTGCCGTGGTCCCGCCGTTTCTGAAACAGGTGCGTGAGGCCATCGCGCAGACGGCTTAGTGCCGGGGGCGGGCTGAATGTTATGCATAATACGCTGACGGGGAACAACCTGGAAGGAAACAACCTGGAAATACAGGGCTGAAAGCCCGCAATGTTAAAGCCTGGGCTGGAGGCCCAGGAACCGGCCCCACCAATGAAATCTTCAGGCCTGAAGGGCCGGTACAGAGCACTAGCTTTCAAGTAACAGGTTGCATCTAAGTAAGCGCCACTCTCCCTTTGGGATTGGGCGCGGGTGGGCGTCAACCTGATTATTGTCAGTGGGTTAATGCAAATGCATTTCCCAAATCTGCGAAAACCAACGCCCGCCTCCACGAATAATGCGCCCGCCGGGCAGGGGAATAAAAGAGAAGAGACTGCCCTCGCGTAAAGAAAACTGAACCGTGCTATGGGCTGGCCACTTCCTGATAGCTGTACAAATTCGCGTTAATCTAAATTTAATGAAGCGCGTTCAGCTTTGGTCAAAAGTTTTGGCAATGCATCAATTTCAACTTTAGCGGTTTCACGGCGAATTTTGTTAGCGAGGTCAAAGGCGCCTAGACCAAATAGCTTTGCACCGAAATCATGGACATGGCCCACCAAACCTGTGCCGCGTCCCAACGCACCAGCCAGCACTCCGATGCCCTTAGGTGTCCCAGATGCTTGTGCGAGGAATCCGCCAGCCGCACCAGCTGCAAGAATTTCCCATAAAATCCTAACGGGCGCAGAATCAATATCTTCGTTCTTCTTGGGCGCAAATAATTGAGAAGCTTCTGCAAACTGGCGTTCGATCGTTCGCGCATCCCCAATGTCTCTACAATTTTTGAGTTCATCAATTAAAGACCAAACCTTCTTTCGCGCATACGTCCATTCGTCGCGAAGGTCTTTGATCACAATTGGAATTGCATCACGACTGGCGCACCGTGATAAGACGATTCCGAGCACTGGTGGAACTCGCAAGCCGAGACGATGGTGCTGTGCGTTCTGTGCAAATTGTTGCCAGTCTTTATCCATTTCGTTAAACAACGAAACAGGATATTTTTCCGCGGCCTTGATCGCTTCGTTGCCAAAATCACTTACCAACAACGCGCTCCCGGCACCGATTTTTACGTGTCCCAGAACTCGTTGAAGAAATTCAATATGGGAATCATACCAAAGGTTGCCAGGACCAGCATTTGCAAATCTCGATGCTATTGCTATCTGTGAATCCGAGAGCGTGATACCGGTTGCGTCTGGCAGACGGCCATTCTCTTGAATGAATTCAAAGCCGGAAAGGACTGGCCCAATTGCGGTGATCACCATTCGCTCGCCCTGTCTTTTTCTTTCAGCATCACCCTCTTCATCGTATGCCCAAGGCGTCAATTCCATCACCATCTCATCGTGGAGAACAACCGTACGAATGAATCGTTCGATTGCTGGTAAATCATCCAGTGTGTTTAATGGGCCAAGTACGAGGTCTCGTAACGGGTAAAAAGCATCGGAATCACAAACTGCGGTTTTCACATTGGCATGGCTGTCAAAAATAGAGGGGTGATGCAAGGATTAAAACGAGAATTATGATTCGAAAAGATGATGCTGACGTCGAAAGAGGGGAATGCGGTCACTCACGGTGAATAGTGAAAGTCAGTCCTGGGAACCTGATAAAAAGGCGCTTGAAGCGGGGTGGAGAGTGGCTGAAGGAGAAAAGCCGCTATTCCGCCACGTCACCGGACTCCATCTTCGGCGCCAGCAGCGTGACGGTGCCGGTCAAGGCCTGCCAGCAGCCCCACAATCCGATCATAACCGCAATTGCCATGAGCTTTAACGAGATGATGCCGATATGCCGGAAGAAAACCCAGGCAATCACCGGCGCACACATCAGCCCAATGCCGGTCACTACTTTCCTCAAACGATCAAGCGGGCCAGAGCATGGTCCATTATCAGCTTCAAAAGTGTGCTGTGGCAAACCCTGCTTTTGGCCGCGCACGAATCGCCTGGCCGCAAGGCGAGGCGGCACTTCACAGCCGCGCACTTCGGCTTGATCTGGTGAAAGTCCACGGATCCGTTTACGTTCACGGTTGGTCACTCACCTTCAAATACAATTGCTCCCGGCCGTAATAGCCGCTGTTGTAATAAAGCGCGGCACGCCCGTCGGGCAAAATGTGGATGAACTGCCGCCATAGGTTGCAGCCTTCGCCCGCATCCAGTGCGGACTGCGGAATGTCCCTGACCCACTCAATGGGCTCCGGCGCGAAATGCCAGTTCTTCACCGGCCATTCCTCATCGCACCAGGCAAAGCCCCCCAGACTTGGCGGCGGCTCCTCGGTCCAGACCGCTTTTTTGCCGGGATCCGGCGCGGTGGGAGAGGCGTTTATCACGGCCACCCAACGGTGCCGCCCGCCGCGCAGGAGTTGCAGGCCGCCGACCCAGCCGGAAGCCCAGTGCCCGGCTTGCTGTGCCGGCTCCAGAATTACGCCCCGCTTGGTCGCCACTTTTTCGTCCAGCTTCTGAGTCGCAACGGCCTGCGCGGAACCAAACGGGCTGATCGTCCGTGGTTGCGCTTTGAGCGGATAGCCCATGTAGAAATACAGGAACTCCTTGCGCTCCGGGAAATAGTAGCCGGTAACCGCGTCCGTGTGCTTGGCGTCGAAATCGTCCGCTGCGCCGACCGGAATAATCGCCTGCGGCTCGAACGTCCACGGCCCGGCGAGTCTTTCCGCCCACGCGCGCTGGATTTGCTTGTGGCCGCTCTTGAAGCTCACCACGAGCAGGCAATAGCGGCCATCAATCTTCGCCGCCTGATTTGGATGGTCCGGATCCATCACGATGAAAGGCTTGTGGAAGTCCCCCACCGCCTGGGCGTTTGCGACGGGCAAGGGGCCTTCAAATTTCCATTGTCCGGGCCCGGGATTATCGCGATTGGTGCAGATGGCTTGGGCGTGTCCCCAAGGATTGCAGAACAGGACCATTCGCCAGCCGGGGATGGTTTCGTCCCAGACAATGCACGGGTCGCCGCTGACTCCTTGGTCAGGCCGCTGACGTTGAAGGATCAAGCCCCGCCGCGTCCAAGTGTTCGGAATCTCGAACCCTTCACTCGATTCCGTATTTTTCGCCGGTTTTTGGGAAACCGCCTGCTCTCGATTCAAATAACCGCCGGCACAGCCGGCGAGCAGCAAGGGGATCGTCAGTGCGGCAATCATGACGGACAATCCAGTGCGTATTGAGTTGCTCATGGAAGAGAATACTTACGGTCGCCCAGACTCCTGTCAACCGCGGTTATCCCCAGACTACCGCCTTTCATGGGAGATACCTTTTCTTTGCGTTGGCCCCTCTCCAATAATTTGTAATTCGTGTCAATCCCTCGTTTTCTTTGAATTAAATTCACCTCCAGCTCAACCATTTACGCATTTCCCGTTAGCGGCTAACTTTGTGGTTTCGGCAACCCTGCTAAAATCGCTCTGGCTGGGAAACCGCCCCCGCCACGATGAGCCATTATGCTCATAATCGAGCCAGGATACGGACGGTTCGCCCCCTCGGCGCCCGCCCGCCAGAACTGTTTGTCTCGCCACCGCGCATCCATTCGTCGCATGGGTCTCATCCCGTCCCACAATTCGCCCTCTGCGTCTCCGCGCCTCGGCGGTTAGTCGCATTGGTCGCATCGGGCTCATCCCTTTCCACCCTGCCGCCACACCCCAAAAGCCCTCAATTTCGTTCGCCAAAATTTGCGAAAACCCCTGCAAAATCCCCCATCGTCAAGCCCCGTCAACGCCAATTTTCTTTGTCGCCCATCCGCCCCTCTCGAGCCCGCCACCAAACCCTCCCGGCAATGGGGAACAGCGGCGGCGCGTCGGAATTGCGCGGGGCGTCATGGACTGTGGCGGGAAGCACCACGCCGCCTTCGCGCGGGCGACGGTCCGCAAAAGTTCGCGGCTGGTGCGTGCGTGCGAAAGCGCCGTCGCCGCTGGCGCTTTGCCGGCGCAGTCCAAGACGCGAACGGATTTGCCGGGCGCGTCGGAATTGCGCGGGGCGTCATGGAGCAAGTCAGATTTAAAAATCGGCATTGCCGCCTCGACGGGGATGTGAAATGTTCTTATCAAGTCATGAGCGAGTTCAAATACGCCTGTCCGGTGTGCGGCCAGCACATCAAGTGCGATTCGTCGCAGGCGGGGACGGTAATGGACTGCCCGACCTGCTTTCAAAAGATCACGGTGCCGCAGGCACCGTCCGGCGAAGAAGATCAGAAATTCATCCTCACCGGCTCCAAGGTGGGGGAGAAAAGACCGGATACGTGGTCCAACGTGGCTGTCAACCGCCAACCGGCCAAGGCATTTCCCGTGGCGGCGGTGGCGTTTGTCGTGGCCTTGGTGCTCGCGGCCGGCGCCGGGGTTTATTTTCTTCGCGGCCAGATTGGGTTTTCGCATGGCCACTGGCAGACCGCCGATGTGGGCGCAGTGGGGCCGGCGGGATCGTATAGCCGGGACGGGGAGCGGTACCAGATTGCCGGTTCAGGGGCGGACATCTGGTTCCAAGCCGATGGCTTCCGCTATGTTTACCAGCCCATGAATGGGGATGTCGGCCTGACGGCGCGGGTGTTGCTGGTCCCCAAAACTGATCCGTGGGCCAAGGCGGGACTGATGGTTCGCGAGACCTTGGCACCGGATTCGGCGCACGCGGCCCTGTTCGTGACGCCCAGTTCGGGGGTGGAGTTTCAAATACGCGCAACGGCTGGCGGGCAGGCGACCGCCGTGCGCATTGTTCCCCAATTGCAGGCGCCCTACTGGCTCCGGTTGACGCGGAAGGGTGACACTTTCACGGCGGAATCATCGGCGGACGGAACCGACTGGACACCTCAGGGTTCGACCATAGTCGCCATGCAAAAGACGGTGTATGCCGGGTTGGCGGTGAC
Source organism: uncultured Bifidobacteriaceae bacterium (assembly GCA_964532525.1). Lineage (GTDB taxonomy): Bacteria > Verrucomicrobiota > Verrucomicrobiia > Limisphaerales > UBA11358 > UBA11358. The sequence goes on along the minus strand of CAZHIM010000001.1, from coordinate 37,203 downwards.
ATCGCACAATCACCCCGCGCTGTGCCGGGCCGTCTTTGATCAGGTGCGCATCACCGGCGCGGGCGCGCGAAACCCGCCGCCGAATTCCGCGGCCAACCCCGTGCCCAGAGCCGGCCCGCTTTCCGGGATCTCGTCATCTGCGGCTGCGCCCGGATTGGCTTTGTCGCCCGCCAGCGATACAAACTGGATGCTCGAATTGACCAACGCCATCCCGGGTTCGCCGGTGGCGGGGCGCATTCACGGTCTGGACTTCTTGATGGAGCGGGCCTCGTTTCAGGGCGGTTCGCTGGCGTTCCGGGCCGGGGCGCACGGGCCCATGGAGTTCGGTCTGGTGATCAATTTCAGCGGCGCGCAGGCGGAGTCGCTGTCGGGCAAGAGCATCAATGTGACTACCAATGCGGAGAAAGCCGCACGGGTGACGCTGCGGTGGAAGGATGCTAACGGCACGGTGCAAAAGCCGGGCTTTGACACCGGTTATGCCCTGAGATTGGAGTTCGGCGAGCTTGCGAACAACCGGTTGCCGGGGAAAATCTATCTCTGCCTGCCGGACGCCGAGAAAAGTTATGTGCTCGGATCCTTTACTGCGGCCGTCAGCAAACCCAAGCCCAAACCGGATGCGCCGCCGAAGTCATAGCTTCCCCGGGATTGTCTCTTTTCAATGATTGTTGAACTCATCAATACCGGCAGCGAACTGATGCTGGGCCGGGTTTTGAACACCCATCAGCAATGGCTCTGCCGCCGGTTGGCGGACTTGGGCCATGTGGTGACGCGCCAGGTCGCGGTGGCGGATAGCGGCCGGGATATTCAGCAGGCCGTCCGCGAGGCTCTGGGGCGCGCCGACCTGGTGGTCACCACCGGCGGCTTGGGGCCGACGTCCGACGACCTCACGCGGGAGCTGATTGCGCAGTTGCTCGGCCGAAAGCTGGTGCCAAGCCCGGAGGTGCTGGCGCACATCGAGGCTTTTTTCGCCCAGCGCGGCCGGCCCCGTCCAGCGAGTACAGCGGCGGAAACGCTCATTCCCGAGGGGGCGAAGTTTTTCCTGAATCAATACGGTACGGCGCCGGGTCTGGCGTTGCGCGTGAATCCGGACGGGACGAAATGGCTGGTGATGTTGCCGGGGCCGCCGCGCGAGTTGCGGCCCATGTTCGATGATGCCGTCGTGCCGTGGCTGGGGCGGGAATTTCCGGCGGAGACTTTTGTGTGCCGCACGCTACGCTCGACGGGCATTGGCGAATCGCGCGTGCAGGAAATGATTGAGGCCGGCGTGCAGCCCTTCGTGCAGGCGGGCCTGCAAGTGGGCTATTGTGCGCGGCCGGGCGCGGTGGACGTGCGGTTGGCCGCCGGCGGCGCGCCAGCGGCCCGGCTCGTGCAGGCCGGCGCGGCGGTGGTGCAGGAGATTTTGCGGGGGCACATTTTTGGATTTGATGACGATGAAATGGAAGCGGTGGTGGTGCGCCTGTTGACCCGGCGAAAGCGGACGCTGGCGCTGGCGGAATCTTGCACCGGCGGAAACATCGCGCACCGGCTGACAAATGTGCCCGGGGCATCGGTGGTATTCTTGGGCGGCGCGGTCAGCTACGCCAATTCGGCCAAGGAAACGCTGCTGGGGGTGCGGGCTGAATCGCTGCGACAACACGGTGCGGTGAGTGAAGCGGTGGCGCGGGAAATGGCGGCCGGGGCGCGGGCGCGGTTCGGTTCGGATTTTGCGCTGGCGGTCACGGGCATTGCGGGGCCGGCTGGCGGCACCATGGAAAAACCGGTCGGAACCGTGTTTATTGCGCTGGCGTCGGCCGGGGGTGTGACCGTGGAGCAGCGGTTAAATCCCTGGGATCGCGTGACTTTCAAGGATGTGACCGGCACGCAGGCATTAGAGCTGTTGCGGCGAAAGCTGGTTGGTTGATTAGGCTTGAAACCGGCGGCATTTGGAGTACTCTACAACTTGTATGTTCGCTCCAGCCGACCCCCTGACCCAGGCTAACGCTGCAATGACCGAACTGATGGCGCTGACAGCCACAGAGCCGAAGCGGCGGGGAACTCTCTTGGTGGTGGATGATGAGGAGGGGCCGCGCATGTCCTTGCGGGTGATTTTCAAGGACAATTATGATTTGCTCATGGCGGAGGATGGGCCGACGGCGATTGAGCTGGCCCAAAACAACCTGATTGATGTGGCGATTCTGGATATCCGCATGGCCGGGATGTCCGGTATTGAAGTCTTGGAACGGCTGCGGTTCGTGCAACCGGACATCGAGGCGGTGATGATCACGGCGTTCGAGACGACGGACACCATTCGCCAGGCATTGCGGCTGCGGGCGGCCGATTACATCAACAAGCCGTTCGACATCGCCACCATTCGCAATGCGGTGAACGCGGCGATGCAGCGCCGGTTGCTGGAGGGCGAAATCCACACCAGCGCCGAAAAAGTCCACGAGCTGCTGGGGGAATTAGAGAACCAGAAGGTGGAGGAGCAAATCGCCAAGACGCGGGGCGAGATTTACGCCAGCATCATTCACGACATCAACGGGCCGCTGACCGTGGTGTCGGGCTTCATCCAATTGTTGAACAAGAGATTGAACCGGGTTTCGCGCTTGGAGGTGGAAGACCTGCAATTCATCCGCGAACGGTTGCACATCATTGAGCGCCAGATTGGCAATTGCATTGAGATTTCGCGGCGCTACCTCGGCTTCCTGCGGCACCAGACCGATGACTCCCACCCCACGGGGGTTCGCCAGTTGATGAACGACCTGGAGCAACTGGTGCGGGTGCATCCGGCAATCCAGGAAAATGAATTCACCGTGACTCCGCCGGCCTCAGACATCTGCGTCAAAATCAACGGTACGGACGTGATTCAAATCTTGTTGAACCTGGCGGTGAATGGATTTCAGTGCGTGCCGCTCCCGCACCGGGTTGCAATCGGGGCGGAGATTTTGCAGGCTCCGGTGGACCTGACGGTCTTCAAGGATGGGCCGAACGATCGTTTCCTGAACGTCGAGGGCATGGCCAACACGGCACCGCTGATAAAATTCTGGGTGACGGACAATGGCGGAGGCATCCCGCCGGAAGTGCTGCCGAAGATTTTCCAGCCGTATTTTACCACCAAGGGTCCCCGCCAGGGCACGGGGCTGGGACTCAATATTGTCCAGCGGCTCGTCAAGGAAGGCAACGGGGCCCTGCATGTCCATACCTCCTTGGGGGAGGGTACCAACTTCACCATCTATCTGCCGGGGGCCGAGCCGAAACGGAACCCGGCCGGCAATTGACAGCGGCGGGAGCCGGGTTGCCCGGTTGCCGGGCAGGGGCTCAATCGGATTCGCGGCCGGGGTGCAGCCCGAAATGGATGAGTTTTTCGCGGAGCGTGAGGCGCGAGATTCCGAGCCAACGGGCGGCTTGGGCCTGGTTGCCATGGGCTTTCTCAATGGCTTGGCCGATGAGAATCCGTTCGGCGGTTTCGTGCAACTGGGCGTAGGCATCCGAAATCTCACCGCGCTGGGCGGCGCCGAGCAATTCCTCGGCGTAAGTGTCCAGCGATTTTTCCGCGGTGACCGGCAGGTGGCCGGCCTTGGCCAGCGCCGCCTTTACGAAATCCGCGCTAATCGTATAGCCCCGCGCCTGGAGCAACACCTTGCGAATGACGTTTTCCAATTCGCGCACATTGCCCGGCCAGGGCTGCGCCTGCAGAAAACTCAAGGCGTCGGCATGGATGGCCGGCTTGGGGATCTTGAATTCGGCGGCATATTTGCCCAGGAAAAAGCGGGCCAGGGCCGGGATGTCCTCCGGGCGCTCGCGCAAGGGGGGCAGGGTGAGCACCACCACGCTGATCCGGTAATAGAGATCTTCGCGAAACTGGTTCTGCTGGATGGCCGCCTCCAAATCCCGGTGGGTCGCGGCAATCACGCGCACATCCACGGGAATGGTCTCCTTGCCGCCGAGGCGCTGGAGAGTTCTTTCCTGAAGCACGCGCACCAGCTTCACCTGGGTGCCCGGCGTCATGTCGCCGATTTCGTCCAGGAAAATGGTGCCGTGGCTGGCCTGCTCGAACCGGCCGATGCGCCGGGCTTCGGCGCCCGTGAAGGCGCCGCGCTCGTGGCCAAACAATTCGCTTTCCAACAAGGTTTCCGGAATGGCGGCGCAGTTGATGGCCACAAACGGCGAACCGGCCCGGTCGCTGTATTGGTAAATGGCGCGGGCAATCAGTTCCTTGCCCGTGCCGGTTTCACCGCGGATGAGCACGGTGACCGGCTTGGCGGCAATGCGTCCGATTTCCTTGTAGATGGCTTGCATGGCGCGGCTGGATCCCACGATGGCATCGCCCGTGGCCCGCGCGTCGCCGAGTTGCACCGGTTCGGACATCAGCCGGCTGGCGGTCACGGCTTGTTTGACCAGGCGCAACAACTCGGAGATCTCAAATGGTTTCACGATGTAGTCGAAGGCCCCGCCTTGAATGGCTTCGATGGCGGTTTCGGTGGTGCCATGGGCCGTCATCATCAGGATGGGCAGCCGTGGATGGCTGGAATGCAATTCGCGCACCAGTTGCAACCCGCTCAAGCCCGGCAGCTTCAAATCCGTGATGACGATATCGAAGGCGCCTCTCGTGGCGATGACCAATCCGCGGTCGCCGGTCGTTTCAGTCACGGTCTCGTAACCTTCATCCGCCAGCACCCGGCGCAGGGTGGTGGCGATGGCGAGGTCATCTTCAACCAGCAGGATTTTGGCGGGGGGATTGGTCATGCTTTGCACAGGGGAAGGATGATGCCGAAGGTGGTGCCGCGTTGGACCTGGGTCTGATACTGGAGGACCCCGTGATTTTTCTCCACGATGCGGGCGGCAATCGGCAGACCGAGGCCGGTGCCGAATTCTTTGGTGGTAAAGAACGGGTCAAACAAACGCTTCTCGGCCTCGGGAGTTATGCCCGCACCGGTGTCGCTGACTTCCAGGATGACCACATCCATTTGCCGGTGGTTGAGCCGTTTTTCATCGCGGCGCGCCCGGAGGGTGACCGTGCCGTCATGACCGATGCTATCGGCCCCGTTTTGCACGAGGTTGATGAGCACCTGTTTGATTTGCTGCGGATCCACCCGAATTCGTGCGGCCGGCGCGTCTGCCACCAGGAGCTTGATGGCGGATTTATCCAGCTCGGGCTGCATCAAGGTCTGGACCTCGCGCAAGGGTTGCGCGACGTCAATGGCGGTGAATTGCGGCTCGGAGGGGCGCGCGAATTGGAGAAAGTCCTTGACGATACGCTCCAGGCGGCTGATTTCGCGGGCGATCAATTCGGCATCGCCAAACTCGGGGGTGCCGGGCGTGAGGCGCTTTTGCTGAAGGTAAAGCCAGGCCTTGATGGCGGTCAGCGGATTGCGGATTTCATGGGCCACGCCGGCGGCCAACATGCCCAGCGAAGCAAGTTTCTCCTGCCGCTCAACCAATTGCCGGCTTTCGACCAGTTGCACCTGCAACGGAGCGATCAGATCCCGATACACCGCTCCGGCCAGCCAAAAGACCGCCAGCAGCAATACGGCCAGGGAACTCAGGGATTCAAAGCGCAGGATGTTCAACTCGTGCAGGTTTTGCTCCTGAATCGAGTCAATGGACTGCTGATGCGCCTCCGACAACTGCAGGCCCAGATCCAGGATGCGCCGCGAACATTTTTCCAGGCTCGTGAATTCGACCAGACGCGTCACGGATTGGCGGGAGGTGTAGATTTTTCCGTGAATGGCGGCGGCGGCGGTCAAATACTCCTCGAAGGCGGCATTGATCCGGTCCAGAAACGGGCGTTCGTTGCGGGACGCCAGGATGGGCTGCTGCTTGTCCATCCATTTGCCGAGCTCGGCGCTGGTGGCCAGGAAATTCGTCCAGTCATCATTATCGCGATAGGCCGCATATCGCAGGATCAAAGTGTTCAACCCGAGGACGCCCGTTTGCAGACGGTCGGCAAGCTGAAAGCTTTGCCATTGCTTGGCCGAGAGCTGGTTTTGCAGCTCCCCCGTTCGCCGCCACGATGCGTGCGCGGTCCACCCAATCAACGCCACCAAGAGCGTGATGGTTGCGAAGTAGATTATCAGCCTGATCAGGATGCTTAAATTCATGCCAGTGTCCCCGCATCGGCGCGCCTCCCCACCCAGACCAAGCATACACCGGAGCGGAAAATGTGCAAAAAGCTCTTGCGGTCTGCAAAACATCCATGCGTTTTGCATACGCCGCAAATTGTGGCCGTGGTCAAACGATTATCAGGATACGGGAAATCAACTTAACACTCTTCCGGGGGTGGGAACCGGAAATCAATGAAAAAACGGGCCGGGCCGCTCAAAAGACGGGGCCGGGCGGGGTGTGGCTGCTGGCATGCTTTGCGCTGGAACCAACCAGCGTTTGGATTTGGATCCAAACGAGTTGGAGAGCGTTGAAGTTTTTGTGTATGAGTACCGCACTTGAGATGGCCGCTGCCGCGACCGCAAATACGTCGAAGCCGAAAATCCTGCTGGCGGACGATGACCCGGGCATTCGCCAAATCCTGGTGCGGCTGCTTTCGGAGGAGAATTACCTGGTGCTGACGGCCGCGAATGGCGTCGAGGCGCTGACGGTGACCGGGACGGCGAAGATTGACTTGGCTCTGCTGGACCTGAACATGCCGGTGAAGGGCGGGTGGGAAACCTTTGAACAGTTGTCGGCCAGGAATCCGCTGCTGCCAGTCATCCTGATCACGGCCCGGCCGAACCAGTTTTTCCCGGCGTTGGCGGCGGGAGTGGGCGCCCTGCTGGAAAAGCCGCTGGATTTCGCGAAACTCTTCCAGACGATCCACGATCTGTTGGCAGAGCCGGACGAGGTGCGGTTAGCCCGGTCGGCGGGCCGGTCGGCGGCTTTCAGCTATGTGCCCTCGAATTCAGCGGAGGCGGAGAGGAAGGAGCCATGATGAATGGGGCCAATCTTGCGGGCCGCCAGCCGCCGAATCACGAATGCCCCCGGGGGCCCACCGAACCGGGTCTCCCGCATTCACCAGGCAAACCGGGCGTTTCCTTCCAGGGAACCAACATAGACGTCCAGTTTGCCGTGCCTTTATCTTGGCTCATCCCCATTCGCGTCAGGCCATCGGGGGGAGACTCGGGCAAAACCAGTCCGCAGGGTTCTGTCACCTCTGCCGATTAAGGAAGAAGAGGCCGGCGTAGAGCTTGGGATCAATCAGGACGCCGGATTGGGCTGTCCGTTCCAGCCAGGGAACCACTTCGGCCACGGGCACTTCGTGGACGGTGATATTTTCGTGCGCCACGCCGCCGCCCATGCCGGTGCGGTGCAAGCCGGTGGCGCGAAACAGCGTAACGCGTTCGGAGGTGAGGCCGCTGCAGGCCGGACCGGTGGTCAAGGCTTCCATGCGATCGGCGCGGTAGCCGGTTTCCTCCAGCAATTCACGGCGGGCGGCTTCGGCTTGGGATTCGTTGCCGCCGCCTGGCTCGTCGCCGATGATGCCGGCGGGCAGCTCGATGGTGCGGCTGTGGACGGGGATGCGATACTGTTCCACAAGCAGAAGTCTCCCCTCCGGCGTCACGGCCAGGATGAGCGCGGCGCCGGTGGCGTTGACGCGGTCAACGTATTCCCAGTGGCCCTCACGGATGAGGGCGAGGAATTGGGAGGCCAGCAGCGTTGTCTTCATGGGGCAAATGGATGGCGAGTGAGTTACGCGAGGGCGGCTTCGTAAGCAGCCGCGACTTCGTCAGTGAAGCAGACGAAGAGAACGCGGTGGCCGTCGTCGGCGCGGCTGAGGGCGGCGCGGGCTTCGCGGACGGCGATGCGGGCGGCTTGGGGAATGGGAAAGCCGTAAACGCCGCAACTGATGGCGGGGAAAGCGATGGATTTCACCCCAGCCAGGTGCGCCAGCTCAAAACAGGAACGGTAACAGGAGGCGAGCAGGTCGGGCTCGCCAGCGTGTCCGCCATGCCAGACGGGGCCGACGGTATGGATGACGAATTTGGCCGGCAGGCGGTAGCCCTGGGTGAGCTTGGCCTGGCCGGTGGCACAACCGCCCAGCGTGCGGCATTCGGCCAGCAATTCGGGGCCGGCCGCGCGGTGGATGGCGCCATCCACGCCGCCGCCGCCGAGCAACGTGGTGTTGGCGGCATTGACGATGGCATCAACCTCCAGGCGGGTGATGTCGGTGCGGGTGAGTTCAATGCTTGGGTCGGTTTTCATATGGCTGCCGTTGAACGCCACGAGGCCGGGACGAGGTTCAAGGAGAGCCCGGCAGCGCAGGAGAATCGATGAGCAGGTGGGCAAAGACCTTCAGGTCGGAGAACTCAAAGGCGGCGCCGCCGGTCTTGGTCTGGGCAAAGACGCCGATCTTGCCGAGGGCCGTGTTGGGGGTGTTGATGAGCCAGGAACCGGCGTATTGGCCATCGAGATAGTAGCTGAAGGCTGTGTGGTGGCCGTCCGCAGAATCGAAGCGGACGCCCAGCGTGTGGGGTGTATTCCAGTCGAACGCCACGGGTTGGCCGGGTCCGGAGGAGATCGGGACCCAGGTGGTGCCGTTCCACGCCAGCAGGGGGGAAGCGCCCGCGGTGATGTCGCTGCCGACGCGCAACTGGTCGGAATCGAACAGTTCCACGCCGAGACTGCCCGCGCTGCCCAGGCGGTGGAGAGTGACTTCAAAATAATCGCCCACGCGGAGTCCGTGACCGAGGACGGCGTGATCGTCCAAGTCCAAGGTGGCGGAGCCCCACGGGATGTCGTGGCCGTTGGGGATGTCGAAGCGCAGGCGGTGTTGGACGATTTGCTTGTTGACGACGCCGTAATGCTGCGTCGCGGACCAGCCGGGGCCGAGATTGGTTCCGTCGGGGCGCTGGAAGTCATCCTGGAAAACCTGGGTCAAGCCGGCCTTGGCGGCGGCAGCGGTGGCGAAACGGGGAGGGGCGCCGGCGGCGGAAAAGAGGCTCAGGCCGAGGCAAAGCGCGACGGTTGGGACCGCGCTGGGCGGGAAACACAGGCGGCGGAACTGGGGTCGAAAATGCATGGCTCACGCTATCGCAAGGGCGGAAGGGGGGCAAATCCAGAAATGTGCACAGGCACGCGCCCAGTAAAACGCGACGGATAGGGTGGTGGTAATGGGCTTGAAGATGCGGGTGAAGTCCCCAGGGGACCCGGCAAAAAAATTTCAGGGTTGACGGGGCTTGACGATGTGGGGTTTTGCTGGGGTTTTCGCAGATTTTGGCGAAGGAAATCGCGGGTTTTTTTTGGGGGTAATTCCGCCTAAAAATCAGACACAAACGGTATGAATTCACGCTCATGGGAACCCGGTACAGCGGGGCAATTCTGACAGTGGAGAGGGCCAACGCAAAGAAAAGGTGGGAACGCTGAAAACGTCATTCCCCGAAATCGGGGGTGGCGCAAACCACCGCCCCCATTCATTCTGGCTCAACTCTAAATTACCCATGGTCAAAGAACCTTCCCCTAAAATTGCCTTGTACCGTCAACAGCGCCGCTGGCCGTTTGCCTGCTGCTCCATTGGCTACAGCGTCATCCTGCTGTTTCTCACTTCCGGCGCGGGCCTGGCGCGCGACTACCATTTCGACGGCACCATGTCCGAGGCGGTCCTGCGGAATTATCTCTCCCGGTCCATGACCACCATGTACCTGCTCACCGGCCACGGCAATCTCGACGACAACCTCCGCATGCTCACCAACTGCGGCGTGAAATTCGCCGGCCGGGCGGTCTATAATTGGGGCCGCGAAGGCGGCGGCGAATCCACGCTGCCCGCCCGCTTGGAACGCGCCCGGCTGGCGGCGGCCAAAGTTCACGCGGCCGACTCCGAGCTCATCCTGCAAGCCTGTGTCTTCGAGATCGTCTCGCGCGACGTGGACCACCTCGCCGTGCCCGCCTGGGTCTTCACGGACCTCGGCGAGCCGGTCGAGCCCCGCAACTTTCGTTACGACGACATCATTTACGCCGACGGCCACGGCCGCGATCAATGGGGCCGTGACGCGTCGGTGCCCGATGTGAGCCGCCCCGAGACCCGGCGTTTTTTCTATTACCTCGCCGCGTCCTATCTCGACGCCGGCTGCGAGGCGATTCATTTCGGCCAGGCCGAATTGATGAACCGCAACGATCCCGGCTCCGATCATTGGGCGGAGCTGCTGGACGCCGTCCGCCGCCATGCCCGGACCAATGCCCGCCGCCATTTCGTGTTGTGCGACGCCCACGTGCCGGACGGCGGCCTGGTGCGGCAGGGAAAATTGCTGTTCGACTTCCATTCCTTTCCGCTACGGATCGAGGAAGTGGCCGGCCAGCCCCGGCAGGCGCGCCTGCGCGTGGGCCACACGGATGCGATCTACGGCCGCAGCCGCGGCGGCCTCACGCCCAGCGGTTGGCGCTGCGAGCATCTGCCGTATCTGGTGGAGTTCGACAACTACGGCCACAGCCCCCAGCCTGGCCAGCCCGGCATGGGACCGTTTTGGGTCTGGGGCTGGGATGAGATCACCTGGTTCTCGCAGCAACCGGCGGCCGCCCGCAACGAATGGCTGCGCTACGCCTGGCAGTGGGTGCGCGAACACGATGCCGCCGGCTATCTGGAAATGCCCGGCTTCCGCTGCCTCTCCGGCGCCGCCGACGGCAGCAGTTGGTACGACGTGAACCAACCCAGCGTCGCCACCCCGGCCGGCTACGGCCAGGAAGAAACCATCCGCACCCTCTGGTCCGCCGACCAAGGCGCGTGACCCCAGCGGCCAAGCGGTGCGTTGCGGATTTGCCGGCATGGTGCCAACCGGATGGGAGAATTCCACCGAGTCGCCGCAACGGGCCGGGCCGGGCCGGGATCCGATCTTGATTGTCGGTGCCACCGCCCCGGCCGGCGATTGTCTTCCCCCGTCCTCCCTCCCGGGCCGCACTTGAACCCTTCCGTCCTTTTGTCCTTTTGCGGCCCCTCCAAATTGCTTTGCCACCCGGGCCCGATTTAGAGATAGTATCTATCCGCTTTTGGCGGCACTTTTATGACACCCCAGGTGGAAATCTACGATACGACCCTGCGCGACGGCGCGCAGGCCGAAGGCATCAATTTCTCCGCGGCGGACAAACTCCGCATCGCCGAGAAGCTCGATTCGTTTGGGGTCCAGTACATTGAAGGCGGCTGGCCCGGCAGCAATCCCAAGGACATTGAGTTCTTCAGCCAGGCCGCCCGCCGCAAATGGAAGCACGCCCAGATCGCCGCCTTCAGCATGACCCGCCGCAAGGGCGTCGCCGTGGAAAATGACGAGCTCATGCGCCTCGTCCTCGAGGCTAAAACCCCCGTCGTCACCATCGTCGGCAAAACCTGGCTCCTCCACGTCACCGAGGTCCTCCGCGCCAAACCCGATGAAAACCTCGGCATGATCGGCGACACCATCCGCTTCCTCAAGGACCACGGCAAAAAGGTCATTTACGACGCCGAACACACCTTCGACGGCTATGCCGACGAGCCTGAATACGCCCTCGCCACCTGGCAGGCCGCCGAAAAGGCCGGCGCCGATTGCATCGTGCTGTGCGACACCAACGGGGGCCGCCTGCCCCGCGAAATCGCCGCCACCACCGCCTTTGCCAAGTCCCGCCTGACCTGCCCCATCGGCATTCATACCCACAACGATTGCGGTCTCGCCGTGGCCAACGCCCTCGCCGCCATCGAAGCCGGCGCCATGCAGGTCCAGGGCACCATCAATGGTTTCGGCGAACGCACCGGCAACTGCAACCTCATCACCGTCATTCCCATCCTCCAGTTGAAAATGGGCCTCGACGTCGTGCCCCGCGCCTCCCTGCCCAAATTGAAGGAGCTTTCCGAATTCGTGAACGAGGTCGCCAACGTCCGCCACGATCTCCGCGCCCCCTGGGTCGGCCAGACCGCCTTCGCCCACAAGGGCGGCATGCACGTCCACGCCATCGAGCGCATCGCCCGCAGCTACGAACACGTCAACCCCGAAGCCGTCGGCAACTTCCGCCGCGTCCTCGTCAGCGACATGTCCGGCCGCACCAACATCCTCCTCAAGGCTGCCGAGTTCGGCTATAAGCTCGCCTCCGACGCCCCGGAAACCCGCGCCATTACCTCCAAGGTCAAGGAACTCGAAGCCCGCGGCTACGAATACGAGGCCGCCGAAGGCTCCCTCGCCCTGCTGATCAGCCGCACTCTCAAACATCGCGACCCCAGCTTCCACATCGAGAGCTATCACGTCTCCATGCGCCGTGATGATCACCATTCCCTCTGCGAAGCCACCATCCGCGTCCGCGTCGGCGATCAGATCGCCCACACCGTCGCCGAGGGCGACGGCCCCGTCAACGCGCTGGACGCCGCCCTCCGCCGCGCTCTCGTCAAATTCTTCCCGCCCCTCAAGGTCGTGGAGCTCACCGATTACAAGGTCCGCATCATCAACGGCATCACCGGCACCGCCGCCAAGACCCGCGTCCTCATCACCTCCGCGGACGCCAAACGCGAGTGGGGCACCGTCGGCGTCAGCCAGAACATCATCGAAGCCAGCCTCGAAGCCCTGGTGGACTCCATGGAATACGCCCTGTTAAAGAAGTGAAGACTTGACGCGAATTACACGAATTGGCGCGAATTTTCAAAACATGAGCGAATTACTTTACAAGGCTGAGGTGTTCAATCTTGTTGGCCTGTGCATGGAGATTCATCGCGAGCTGGGCAAAGGCCACACCGAAGTCGTTTACAAAGATGCTTTGGTGGTCGAGTTGCAGCGCGCCCGGATTCCGTTTACCCGCGAGCAGAAATACGAAATCACTTACAAAGGAGTTGTTTTGCCACACCTCTATTTTTCCGACTTTGTAGTCTGGGATAAAATCCTTCTCGAGGCCAAGGCATTGGAGCAATTAGCCGAACCCCACGTAAAACAGGTTTTGAATTATTTGGCGGCATCAAAAATTGAAGTCGGTTTGTTGGTCAACTTTGGTGCTGATTCCTTGGAATGGAAACGCGTCGTGTTGAGCCGAAAGAACAAGCCAGAGCCGTTGCCCCAAAATTTCCGTCTCTAAAAATTCGCGTTAATTCGCGTAATTCGCGTCAAAAACTTTTATGTCTGAGATTCCCAAAGCCTACGAACCGCAAGCGGTCGAAGATAAGTGGTATCAGTTCTGGCTGGCCAACGCGTGTTTCACCGCCGATGCCAAGTCTGCCAAGCCTGCCTACTCCATTGTCATCCCCCCGCCCAACGTCACCGGCGTCCTCCACATGGGCCACGTCCTCAACAACACCATCCAGGACATCCTCAGCCGCAAGGCCCGCATGGACGGCAAGGAAGTCCTCTGGCTCCCCGGCACCGACCACGCCGGCATCGCCACCCAGGTGATGGTCGAAAAGCAGCTCAAAAAAACCGAGAAAAAATCCCGCCACGACCTCGGCCGCGAGGAATTCCTCAAGCGCGTCTGGGCCTGGAAGGAAAAACACGGGAGCATCATCATCAGCCAGCTCAAGAAGCTCGGCTGCTCGTGCGATTGGACTCGCGAGCGTTTCACCATGGACCCGGAGTATTCGCGGTGCGTGCAAAAGGTCTTCGTGGAGCTGTACAAAAAAGGCCTGATTTACCGCGGCAAACGCATGGTCAACTGGTGCCCCGTTTCCCAGACCGCCCTCTCGGACGAAGAGGTGGAGATGAAGCCCCAAAAAGGCTCCATGTATTACTTCAAGGTCCAGGTGGCCGAGGAGCCCGCCACCTGGCTCACCATCGCCACCACCCGCCCCGAAACCATTCCCGGCGATACGGCAGTGGCCGTGAACCCCAAGGACGCCCGCTACGCGCACCTCATTGGCAAACACATCCTCCGCCCGCTACCCGCCGAACTGCCCCGCGAGCAGAAGCTCATTCCCATCATCGGCGATGAACACGTGGACTTCGAATTCGGCACCGGCGTGCTCAAAGTCACCCCGGCCCACGACAAGGCGGACTTCGAGATCGGCCAGCGCCACCACCTGCCGCTCATAGATATCATGAACCCCGACGCCACCATGAACGCCCTCGCCGGCGCGCAGTTGGCCGGCTTGGACCGTTTCAAGGCCCGCAAGCTCTCCGTGGAACTCCTCAAGGAACAAGGCGCCTTCGTGGAAGACAAGCCCTACGAAAACAACGTGGGTTTCAGCCAGCGCGCCGACGTGCCCATCGAGCCACGCCTGAGCGAGCAATGGTTCCTGAAATACCCCGCCGTCGAACAGTCCCAGGCCTGCGTCGCCCAGGGCCACATGAAATTTCATCCCGAACGCTGGGCCAAAGTCTATGACCACTGGCTCGCCAACATCCAGGACTGGTGCATCAGCCGCCAGCTCTGGTGGGGACACCGGATTCCGGTGTGGACAAAACGCGTAAAGCTCACAGAGCAGAATTGGACAAAAGAGCTGCTTGAATGGGGCTGGGATTCTTACGTCTCGGGAAACTGGGATAGTCACGCAAAAGCTCATGGCGAACAAATCACCTATTGCATACGAATCACCCGCGTGAGCGACGGTAAAATAGTAGATCCAAAAGTGGATCCGTTGATGCCTGTCACAAAGGAAACAGAGGGCGAATATGATATTTTCTATTGCGCTGAGTTTGAAGCAGGAAGTGGAACAATGGAGAGTTTTGGCTTTAAGCAAGACCCCGATGTCCTCGACACCTGGTTCAGTTCCTGGCTCTGGCCGTTCGCCACGATGGGCTGGCCGGAAAAGACCGATACGTTGAAAAAGTTTTACCCCACTACCGACCTCGTCACCGGTCCGGACATCATCTTCTTCTGGGTGGCCCGCATGATCATGGCCGGCCATGAATTCATGGGCGATCTGCCCTTCCGGAACGTCTATTTCACCGGCATCATCCGCGACAAGCAGGGCCGCAAAATGTCCAAGACTTTGGGCAATTCCCCCGACCCGCTCGTCCTCATCGCCCAATACGGCGCCGACGCCCTCCGCTTCGGCACCATGCGCAGCGCGCCCCTCGGCCAAGACGTGCTGTTCGACGAAAAGGACGTGGAGCTGGGCCGCAACTTCTGCAACAAGCTCTGGAACGCCTGCCGCTTCCGCCAGATGCAGGGCGGCGAAGTGCAGGGCGAAATCGAGCCCCGCTTGCTCAACTCCGATGACAAATGGATCCTGCTCAAGCTGGATGCCGCCATCCGCGAGGTTACCATCGCCCTGAACGACTACAAATTCAGCGAAGCCACCGCCGCCCTTTACCGCTTCTTCTGGAGCGAGTATTGCGACTGGTACGTCGAGGCCAGCAAGGCCGTGTTCTTCGGCACCGACGCCGCCCAAAAGGCGAGCACGCTTGCCGTGATTGACTTCGTCCTCAGCCACACGGTGCGCCTGTTCCACCCGTTCCTGCCCTTCATCACCGAGGAACTCTGGCACGGCATGGGCTATGCCACCGACATGCCCGACAACCAGGGCGGCAAAACCATCATGAATGCCCCCTGGCCCATGCCCCTCGACGACGATTTCAAGGCGCACTACGGCTTGGCGGACGGCGACCGCGAAGCCACCGACCTCAAGTACGAGCTCGTCACCCAGGGCCGCAACCTCCGCCGCGCCGGCAACATTCAGGCCGCGAAAAAGGTGAAGTACGTCTTCAAACCCGCGCAACCCCTCGCGCCGCACGACGCCGAGGTCGTCAAGCTCCTGCTCAACGCCGAAGCCCTCGAAGTCGCCGCCGGCTACCAGGCCCCCAAAGGCACGCCCGCCGTCCAATCCAAGTTGGGCGAGTTATTCCTGCCCTTGGAGGGATTGATTGACGCCGCCGCCGAGAGAGTCCGCCTCGCCAAGGAAGTCGAAAAATTCCAGGCCGAAATTGTCAAGGTTCAGCAGAAGCTCGCCAATCCGAACTTCACGCAAAAGGTTCCGCCCGCCGTCCTTGCCGAGCACAAGCAGCGCCTGGCCGACTGGCAGGCCCGCCTGGCCCACGGCCAAGCCTCGCTCGCGGCGCTGGGCTGAGTGCCGCTATGCGGCCTCTAACCCGGATAGCTGCTTTGACGGGCGGAAACAAACCGGCGTAGCGCAGGTTTCCAAACCTGCCGTATCGCCGATTTCCAAATCGGCAGGGCGTCGCAAGGTCGAGGGCGTTGGGAATAGAGGTGGCCTGCGGGTTTGGAAACCCGCGATACAGCAGACTTGGAAGTCTGCGCTACAGGGAACGGATTCGCCGGGCGCGTCGGCATTGCGCGGGGCGTCATGGACCGCGGCTGTGTCCCGCGCGGCGCGGGATCAGCCGCAGCGTGTCGGCCCGCAAGCCGTGATGAGCATTTCCGGCACGCCCATTCCTGCGAAGCCGCTGCGGCTGGTTTGCGACACAGCCGCGGTCCGGGCCAATGGACTGCGGCGGGAGGCGCCACGCCGCTTTCGCATCCCCAATGGCTCTCTATGTTCCGGCGACTCCGCACAAAGATGCGGTGGCCGCCCTTCGCCGCCTGCGGTATCTTCCCTACGCTTCCAACTCCGGCATTGTCTTTCGCAAATGCGCCGGTTCAGCGGCGACGCAACGGCTGGGTTGGAGTGCTGGCAACCAGTAAAACCTAATTGTGAAATCAATGTCTTGCTTCCGCAACCTCTTGGGGCGCCATCTCACTCTCCCGCTGGTCGCCGCCTCCCTCGTCCTGGCCGCGCGCCCCGCCGCCGGCGACGCCATGCTCGAGTTGTTCCAACAAACCTGGCCGCAGGTGACACAACGCCTGCCGGAAATAGCCGAGGCCGGTTATGACAGCTTGTGGCTGCCCAACCCCGCCAAGGGCAACAGCGGCGCTTACTCCACCGGCTACGACGTCTTCGACCCTTTTGACCTCGGCGGCACCAACCAGCAGGGCACCGTCGCCACCATGTACGGCACGCAGGCGCAGTTGATCCAGATGGTCCAGACCGCCCACCGCTTTGGCATCCGCGTTTATTTCGACAACGTCATGAACCATCGCTCCGGCACGGTCCCGGGCTATCCCGGTTCCGGCACGGCCACCAACTACTATCCCGGCCTCATCCCGCAGGACTTCCACCTGCAAGTGGTCTCCGGCGGTTATGAAAACTGGTCCGACGTCAGCGATTGGTGCACCATCGAGAACGTCGAGAACAATCCGCTGCTCGGCCTGTGCGACCTCGCGCAGGAACCCGGCTCGGTCAATTGGAACTTCGGCCCCGGCTACGGCAACGTCACCAACAAGCCCATCTTCATCCGCTTTCCCGGCCGGCCCGATTTGTACATGGATACCAACGGCCCGTTGCTGGGCGCCGGGATCGGTGGCACCTGGCCCGCGCCCGCCAACGGCAACGGCCCCCTGAACGGCTGGCGCCCCTTCGACGGCCACGGCCAGCCCGTGCCCGAGGACGTCTCCACCTATCTTTGCCGCGCCGTCGCCTGGACGCTCTACATGACCGGCTGTGACGGTTTCCGCCTGGACGCCGTGAAGCACGTCCCCGTCGCCTTCTTCGGCAACGCCTCCGGCCAGACCGATGACCCCGCGTTCGTCGGCTACACCGGCGCCATCCAGGCCATGTACGATTATGTCCACGGCTACGGCAGCAACGTCACCGCCAACGGCTATATCGAGACCGACGGCTGCCGCAACAGCCTCTTCAACACCGAAGCCGTCCGCAATGACGCCATGATCTTCGGCGAATACGAAGCCTCCGCCCTGCCGTCCACCGAGGATTACTGGGAATACCTCAACTCCGGCATGCGGCTCTTGAATTTCCCGCTCTTCAACGAGTTCAACAGCGTGCTCAACAACGCCGGCGGCAGCCCCGGCCTCTACGGCTTCGACAGCCGCGATTACGCGCCCTCCACCAGCGAGCAGGGCAATTGCGACAGCAACGGCAATTACAGCCTCGCCCAGGGCGCCAACATGATGCAGGACCAGGACGCCACCGCCTACGGCTACACCTACGCCAACATGGCCCTGGAGGACGCCTACTTCTTCATGCACGAGGGCCTGCCCATGGTTTATTCCGACGGTTTCAATCACAACCCCAACAGCGGCACGCCCATCGTCACCACCAACCATTGCCTCGGCGAATTTGGCGACAACACCCTGCCGGACACGATGTACCTGCATAATCAGCTCGCCCGCGGCGGCACCTGGTCCCGCTGGAGCGACCAGAACCTCGTCATGTTCGAGCGCTACGACTATCGCGAAGGCACCAACACCCAGCCCCCAACCCAGGCCGTCAGCCTGTTCGGCATGAACGACAAAACCAGTTACCCCGGCGACATCACTTTTGATGACGGCGTGGCGCGCGTCAGCGACGGATATTATCTGAATCCCACCAACACCACTTCCACGGCTGTCTCCAATTCCCGCGGCCTCGGCCTCGTCGTGGATTTCGCGCCGGGCTCCGTGCTCGTCCAGCTCTCCAGTTCCTCGCCCACGGGCGGGCGCGCCTATCAAAAATTGCTGGTCCATGCCGCCACCCAAAGCTGGACGGCCGCCTCCAATTCCGCCAGCGCCACCGACCCCACCCAGCGCCTGATTTACGTCGGCGGCCAGACCCTCTCCTCCGGCGGCGGCGCGATCGAATTGACCATTCCCAGCGATGCCTGGGTCATTTACGGCTATCAATGGCCGCAGGCCAGCCGCGCCAATATCGCCACCAACGCCATCCTCTTCCGCCAGGGCGGGAATCCCGTTCCGCAAATCACCGTCTATCGCCAGGACGGCCCCGACGCCCCCACCAATTACAGCCCGCTCTTCCCCTTCAAGATGCGCGGCGGCGTGGACCAATACGGCAACGTCGTCCGGGCGCCCGGCGAAGGCGCCGTCTCCAACCTCACCTACGCCATCAACATTCCCGTCGTCACCAACGCCAACTTCGACATCCTTGTCCGCAGCGACGCCTCCTGTTCCAACACCCTCGTCAAGTTGGACGGCGGCATTGACCTGAACAGCCAGATGGGGCTGGGTCCCCTCACGTTTCAACCCGGCATCGCGCCCACCAATTTCCTGGATCTGCGCGATAACAAGCCGGGGTATGCCAGCGACGTCTTCCTGGGCTATGAACAAACCGCGTTCCAATTCCGCAACGGCCCCGAGAAATTCGCCGCCCGCAACATCGCCAGCAACAACGTCGTCTCCCTCGGCGCCGAAACCTACTACTACACCATCGGCGGCGCCAACCTCGTTATCTCCGGCACCGGCTTCGGCGCCGGCGTCACCAATCAGACGCCGGATTGGGTATATCACGATCCCAATGCCGCCCCGACCGTCCTGACCAACGCCAGCCTGCCCGTCGCCCCGCTCACGCAGATGAACCCCACCAATCCCGCCGCGGGCCAGTCCGTGGATATCTGGGTGAAGGTGGGTTATCAGTTCCAGGCCAACACCTGTTATCTTTATTACACCACCGACGGCTCGAATCCCGAAGGCGCCTTCGGTGTCGGCACGGGCACCACCCAGGTGGTTCCGGGAAATTGGGTTAATCACGACAGCGTCCAGAGCAATATTGACTGGTGGAAAGCCACGATTCCCGGCCTGGCGGCTGGCACGCAGATACGCTACAAGGTCGCGCTGTTCTCCGGCGGCAGCGCCGGCAACACGAGCATCGCGCCCATCTCGGATGCCGAGCCCCAGGGCTCCAAGTATTACGGCCTCACGCAGGCGGCCATCACCAATTTCAATCCCGCCACCGCCACCGTCTGGATCCACGACGATTTGAACCCCGCGAATACGGCCACCGGTTTGCCGGGCGGTTTTCACATTGTCCGCGCCCGCACATTCCTGCCGCGCCCGGGCCAGGCGAGCGTTTACAACACCTTCCTGCAGACCTTCTATTATGACGCTGCCCTGCCGACGGGGGCGATTGCGTATCCGGCCGCCGGCGGCACCATCGGCAGCAGCACCTACACGGTCGTCGTCCGCGCCGACAGCACGACCACCGGTGTGCAGTTCAACATCCAGGACAGCAATCCCAACAACGACGACATCGTCACCGGCCAGGCCAACGGCAACGGCAATGATGCCAGCGGCAATCCCATCTTTGTCCCGGCCACGGCGGTCACCCCCAATCCCGCGTTGAGCGCCACCTACACGAATTATCCGCAGGAGTTCCGGTTCGTTTACACCAATGTGCCCAACAGCGGCACCGCCACCATCAACATCCGGCTCAACGAATACGCCACCAGCGTTTATACCAACCGCTTCACGCCGCTTTCCGTCGCCGTCAACACCCTGGCGCCCACGCAGGTGGTCGAGATCTCGAGCCCCGCCACCAACGGCACGATCCTCCCGTACACGACCAACATGACTTACCTCGTGACCGCCTGCTTCAGTTCGTCGCTGACTCCGCTGACCAACAATTTCAACGTGCTGATCAACGGCGTGCTTCAGCCGCAAACGTCCTATGTGCTGCTGCCCAACGGACCGTGCTCGGGCCAGCGGGCGCTGTACTATTACTGGCATAATCCCCCGGTGGGCACCAACGTCATACAGGTGATCTATACCAACTCGATCCCGCCCATCAGCGACGTCCGCTACCTTACCGTGGTGCCGCCACTCCTGATTTCGGGGCTCGGCGGCGTGGACAACCAACTCGTGCTTTGGGGCAGCCTCTCCGGCGTGAATTACGAGGTGCTGGCCACCACCAACCTCCTGCAGCCGTTTGCGCCGATCAGCGGCACGATCCCCAGCCAGGGTTCCACCACGTCGTTCTACGACTCCAACCCGGCGCCGCAAAAGTTCTATCAGGTTTTGATGGTGCAATAGCGCGGTCTCAACTTGCCCGGTGTGTTTTCGTGAATGACCTGGCCACCGCACAAACATGCGGTAGCTCCCATTCGTTTTTTTTGTTAAAAAGAACAGCAAACCTGAAACCACAAAAAAGGATCTATGAAACTCCAAAAAACGGGCGTCATTAGCGCGGTTCTCGTGGTAATGGCGATTTCTGCCCAAGCCCAATACTCCAACCCGGCCACCCTTTCCGGCAACGGCAACACCGGCTTTGGCGGGTCGGTGGGGAATGGCACGCTGGGCATCACGGACAATGGCACCAGCGTTACGTTCACCCTCAACAGTGGCGCGGGCTCGCTGGGCAACGACCTCGTGCTGTACATTGATTCCGTTGCCGGCGGTTTTTCCAGCACGGCCGGGTTTAATGACAACGCGGACGGCGGCCGTAGCGCCGTGTCCGGTTACAGCAGCGCCACCCAGCAGAGCATTTTGACTTTTGCCTCCGGGTTTGCCCCGAATTATGCGGTGGACATCGGCCCCACCTACGCCAGCTTGTTCGGTCTGGCCAATGGCGGTGCCAGCAGCTTGAATTATATCACGGGCACCGGCCAGACCGGGTCTCCGTATTCGCTCACGGTCCCGCTGGTGGATTTGGGACTGACGGCCGACGCGGGCCAGAGTTTCGAAGTGTTCGGCACCCTGGTCTCCGAATCCGGCTACCGGTCCGATGAAGCCATCGCGGGCAACGATTCCGGCACCCAGGGCTGGAATCCGTTCACCCAGACCAGCTTCGTCACTTATACGACCGTGCCCGAACCGTCCACCATAGCGCTGGGCGCGGCCGGTTTGGTCACGCTGCTGGCCGTGCGCCGCCGTCATTGATTTTGCCCCTCTCACCCGTGCCCCGGAAATCTCCGGGGCATTTTTTTTGAGGTGCGCCCGGCAGGGGCGCCTTGCCCCGTTGGTCAAAGTTCCCTGCCAGCCCGGAAGCCGTGGGAGGAAATGCGTGGAGGCCGGCGCGTTTCCCACGGAACGTTTCGAGGATACTGCGGGTGAATCAGCCCCAATGGCCGGGGATGCTATGCCAGCCGGCGGCGTCGTGCCAGCAACGGCCGGTCACCCAGACGGCCTGGGGATAAGGCGGATAAGCCCAGTGACCGGCCACCCAGATCCAGCCGCCATTCCACACCCATTCGCCGCCCACCCAGACGTAACCGGGCCCGGGACTGACCGCCGCCGGGGCCGCCGGGGGCGCGGCTTGGACATAAGCCGGGGGGGCGGGCATGACCGGCGCCGCCGCCATGATGCCGGGACTGTTGATCATGAAATCAACCACCTGCTCACTCACGCCGGCCTTGCGCAGGGAGATGATGTCCGAGGCGGTCAGGTGAAAGACCGTGCGCGAGACTTGGATCTGATTGATGATCGTGTCGTCGCCCACGCCGGCTTTGGCCATTGCCTTGATGTCGGACAAGCTCATGGGCTTGGCGGCGGGCAGGTAGCCGGGCGGCGCCGCGGCCCGCATTTGGGCGTCGCGCTCCTGGTCGGCGGCACTGCCGATGAGGGCGCCGGCCAGCATGCCGGCCGCCGCGCCAATCAAGGCGTCCGGTCCGCCATGGCGGCCGCCGATGGCCGCGCCGGCGAGGGCGCCCGTGGCGCCACCAATGAGGGCGCCGCTGCCCGTGTTGTTCTGGGTGCCGTCCGGGTTCACACAACCGGTCAAGACCACCGCCGAGGCGGCCACTGCCACAGTCAAAACCTGCAATTTCATAGTCTTCAAGTATCTCCTAACCATCATGACAATTGAAACTTAAACGGGTTCAAAGAAAAATCCAACCGGCCGGCGCCACCGGGACCGGGGCCGGAGTTCAACCACAGATGGACACAGACCAACCCAGCGCGGCTGGCGCCGCCACCACAGAGGATGGAGGATGGAAGAGGATCGAGGATGGAAAAAAAGGCGTTTTGCGTTCGCACAAAAATCTTTGCCGGGATTGCGTGAACTTTCACTATTGTAGTACAGATGAGGACAGAAGGAGAGAGCCCCCCCAACCATTTCACGCATTGAACCGTTGAACCGCAAAAGAAACATCCAACATTCAACGCCCAATATCGAAGGGGCTCGCGCAGCCGCCTTCGTTCAGGGTTGGAAGTTGAATGTCGAAGGTTGAATGTTTTCTGGGTTCATGGACAGGGCCGGGGAGGGGCGAGCTTCTTTATACTAACGTCAGTTTTAGCTGGTTGGCATCGGTCGCTGATTGGTACGCAGGGGTTTCCAAGTCCCGAAGTGTTTTCGGATCTGTGTCCATCGGTGTTCATCTGTGGTTAATTCTTCATTCAATTGCATGGTTCCGGCTGCCGCCCTGCGGAATCATTTGCTTTGCGGCGGCGGTGCCGCTTCAATAGGGGGGTGATTGCAAAACGTGTCATTCCGTGTCTGGATGTGCATGCCGGCCAGGTCACGCGCGGCGTGCAGTTCGGCAAGGCCGAGGCCGGCGAGCTGCGGAACGTGGGCGACCCCGTGGCCCTGGCGCTGCGCTACAACGAGCAGGGCGCCGACGAGATGGTGTTCTTCGATATCACCGCCACCGCCCACGGCCGGGCCACCATGGTGGACGTGATCGAACGCGCCGCCGACCAATGTTTCATGCCGCTCACCGTCGGCGGGGGCATCAAATCCGTGGCGGACATGTTCACCATGCTGCGCGCCGGGGCGGACAAGGTGAGCATCAATTCCAGCGCGCTGGCGCGGCCGGAGCTCATCCGCGAAGGCGCGGAAAAATTCGGCAGCCAGTGCGTCGTCGTCTCGATTGACGCCAAGAAAACCGGGCCGGACCGCTGGGGCGTGTTCGCGCGCGGCGGCCGGGTGGACACGGGCCGGGACGCGGTGGCCTGGGCGAAGCAGGCGGTGGCGCTGGGCGCGGGCGAGATCGTGCTGAATTCCATTGATGCCGACGGCATGAAGACGGGTTTCGACCTCGTGATCACGCGGCGCATCAGCGAATCGGTGGGCGTGCCGGTGGTGGCCAGCGGCGGGGCGGGCAAGCTGGAGCACATGGCCGAGGTGTTGCTGGAAGGCAAGGCCGATGCGGTGCTGGCGGCGAGCATATTTCATTTTGGCACTTACACCGTCGGTGATGTGAAGCGGTTCCTGGCGGAAAAGAACATTCCCGTCCGGCTGTGAGGAGAAAGTTTTGACACGAATTTGCACGGAAGAAAGCAGAAGTTTTTGACACGAATCGCACGAATTTTCGCGAATTTTTGAAGTGGGAACCTGGACAGGATGAACAAGATTGACAGGATGGGAAATTCCCCGAAAAGGTTCGCGCATTGAACCACTGAACCACGACCAGCCCCGACGAACGGGAAATTGAAGTTTGTTTTGACGCTCGCCCTCACCTAAATCCTCTCCCCCGGGGCGAGGACTTCCTGCTCCCACACTTCGGGATATTTGAACGGCAGTCCGATCGATCCCGCCACTCGCATTTTCCAGAGGCGCGGAAACCGGTTTGACGCGAATTTTGGAAGAAGGGCATTCATGCGCTGGCGAATTTTGGGGGCGCTTGAGGGTTGACCACGGTTGACCAGGGTTGACCGGCGGAAGGCGGGAATTTCTTCTCGTAGCGGCGAACTGGCCCACCCTCCGCAGTGCTGCCGCGGAGGATGGGCGTTCGCCGCCATCGTCCACATTATGCCCTCTGCATTCAAATGCTCGCGCGCCGGGTGGAATCACCCGGTGGGCGGCAATCGTATTGGCATGAACGGTGTTCATCATGGCCCGGTGGCATCACCGGACAGACGGGAATATAGAACAAATGCGTACAGATGTCGAGCAAATATACGATATAGTGATATTGAAAATCGCAAAGATTTATTTCCTGGGGCGCAAAAACCAGTTGCCCGGAGTGACATGCGCGCGTAGCATCGCCAAAGATCAGCCGGTTTTAGCAAACTCAGTGGGCTTAAAATCACCATGGCTGCGCAACACCATGATTGGACGCGCGAGGAACACATCCTGGCGTTCAACTTGTATTGCAAAATCCCCTTCGGCCAAATCCACATGCGCAATCCGCGCGTCATCCAGCTCGCGCAACTGTTGCGGCGCAGTGTCGGTTCGGTGACGCTGAAACTTACCAACTTCGCGCGACTCGACCCGGCCTTGCAGGCGCGGGGCATTCGCGGCATGAGCCACGGCGCCAAAGGCGAGGTGGAAATCTGGCGTGAATTTGCCGAGCACCCGGAAACGCTGGTATTTGAGAGCGCGCGCCTGTTGGCCGCGCGGCTGGGCCAGTCCCTGGAGCAAGTTGCCGACGTGGATACCGGCGACCTCCCGCGAGCCGGGCTGGAACGCGAAGCCACCGTCCGCGTGCGTGTGAACCAGGGCTTTTTCCGCGACCGGATTCTGTCCGCCTACAATTTCCGCTGCTGCGTCACCGGCCTGACCGTCCAACCCCTGCTGACGGCCAGCCACATCATCCCGTGGGCCGAGGATGAGAAGAACCGGTTGAACCCCCGGAACGGCTTGTGCCTGAACGCGCTTCACGACCGCGCCTTCGACCGGCATCTGATGTGGATTGAACCCGACTACACGATCCGTTTTTCCCGGCGACTCGGCGAAGCCGCCGAGGCCAATAACGAAACCATCCGCTGGCTCACCAGCTTTGACGGCGCGCGGCTGTTGCTGCCGAAGCAATTTGCGCCGGACACGGAATTACTCAAACGGCATGCGGAAAAATGTGGGGCAAACACTAAAATTGTGAATGTGGAAAAATGACCGCCCCGCGCCCTCCGTTGGCGGGGAATCCTCAGATAATGCGTCCCAAACTATGGGTGATCCCTCGCACAATCAGTCACCAATTCTGCCATCGTTTAACCAGCGCACCAAGAAACTCGGTGCATTTTGTAATCGGCCATTGCACATTGCTGTTACCAAGCAATAAATACTGCTGATGGGCGCATTTGAATTTAGTCCTATCGGTTTGCACCAGCCAATTGATGCAATTGCAAAAAGTATCAACGTAACTGATCCCAAACTTATCGTCCGGCACATTGTGAAGCATCCCCTCGATGTAATATGATGGAGCAGTATCTTTGTCAATCAGCCGCTCATCAACAAGGCGACTGCGCATGTTCTTAAATATGCGAACCGTAGGCTTGAACCAACTGTTTACCGCTTGATGTTTTTGAGTGAGATTTTCGCTGTGTAACTTTGGATAATTTATGACTTCACCGCTTGAAGTGCTCGGGAAAATGATCCCCGAAATAAACGCACAATCATTCTTATTTACAAAGCGGGTAAAACGGCGATATTCGTAACAAGCCACCACGTCGGCGCTACGACGAGAGCCATTTGGCTTCACTTTGATGGCCTTATTTCCAGCTTTGACGTCATCAACACCAAAGGCAGTCGTGAGCCGAGTCACCACAGCTTTCTTGAATTCATCGAACCCATAAGTTGCTCCTCCCTCATTGGCCAAAAACAGATAGTAGGCGAGCTGCTGTTCCAGTGGCAGATTACTCACATCCCCACGATAGATTGAGTCCAGTCTAATAACGGTATCCACGTCGCTTTCGGAATAAATATTTGTGTCATTGCCGTATGATCCCTGCAAAAAAACGTCAAAATTCTTATCCGCATACAGTGCGGTGTCGCTCAAAAGGGCGGTACGCATCGTCTGATATGTATCGCTTGATTGCGTGACCGAACCTTGATGCGACCATGTTTCAAGTTGCGATTCTGGAATTGCCATAATTTTTTGTTTGTTTTGACTTAATTTAAAAACTCCCTCAATTTCGATTCGTGAGCAGCAAATGAAAGTCGTCCCTTTTGAACTAAGCGATTCAGCTTTTTCAAGTCATGTTCCAAGAGGTCTGTGGCCATATGCGGTTCGACAAACGATTCATTGATTCGGATGGTAGGAACTCTTTTGAATAAAACGCCCCGAAGCACTTCCATGGAGCACGTGTTCGTGCCTAGAACTTTTTGCAGGAAATCAGCGTTCGGCACATGCCGCATCAGCGCCCAATTTCTTAACAAACGACCCGCACGTTTCCAGACAGAGGGTTCGGGATATGCCCCCACTCCCAGGCTGACGACTCGCAGAGTATCCGCAGGCAATTCGAGTGCCGAGGTAGCATCAGCGATAGCGTAGAGTGTGGGGTTGTTCGCGCAGAATCCCCCGTCGGCTACTTCGACGTGATCACCATTGGCCTTTTGAATCATGTGCCGGTCAAAGAATGGATAGGCAGAACATGAGCCAATAATCGCATCCGCGATGGAAACGCCAAAGAACGGTACGAAGGAACCTTTTGAGCCATGCGCCTGACCGATGGAGGCTTTAAAGATCATTGGCCGTTCATCGTTCCAATTTGTCGCAACAATTCCGATTCCGGTCTTAAAAACATCATAGCGTTCATCTTTGAAAACGTCATTTGCTAATTTGTGAAGCGCGCGCGTCCGGCCAGTGGTATCATGAGCTTTCATTATAGTCGGGACGTGTTGTTTGTATAGAGCATGTACGGTTTCAACGCACTCCCCGCGGGCAAGCAGGGCGGCAATAATCGCACCGGTGCTCGTGCCAAATATTAAATCGAACGATTCGTGAACTGGCTTTCCAGTCATTGCTTCTATTTCCGAAAGAACGCCTATGGTGTAGAAACCCTTTGCCCCGCCACCGTCGAGGGCCAAGATGCGAAAAGACCGCCGCTCTTGAGATCCGATTGAAATCGAATCGGAAGGATCTGGAGTTTTAGAAATCGTCGTTTGCATAGCTATCATGTTTTTATTTATGTGGGCCGCCACGACGGGCTGTCCGGATGGGCGCAACCGCACCAGCAGCGACGTTGGCAATCCATGGGTAGGTTGTGGCGGGGGAAAGTGGATCACGGAACGAGCTTGGCGGCCGTGGCGGCCAAGTTACGAACTACCGGAATTATGACCGCTGCGATACCACCCGACAGCCGGAAAATGGTAGAACGATCATCTTCAAATTGATCTTCATGCTTCTTTGCCGAATCGGCGCTATCTTCATCAAGCGGTTTGGCTCGTTTGGCTTCTTGAAGCAGTCCCAGCGCAACAAGCACCAAGCCAAATTTATAATAATGTTTGAGCAACATCTGGTCCCCACCGTCTTTGGCACGTGCGAGCTCATTTGTAAGAAACATATTTTCCATGTTTACATATGCTTCCAGAGGTTGCCCATCACTTCCCCCGTCAAAACGTAATCCAGAATGTTCAGTGAATTTGTTGTTAGGCCATTTATCCCGAAAAATCTCATGTATTTTGGGCATATTGATGCCGTTCTCGGTTTCTTCCCTGGGTTTGCGTTCCCGGTCGGGATCAGATTCTGGAATTATTTCCTTTGGCGTGACGCGTATTTTAAACTTGCAGACAAATGGATTTGTTTCCCGGCTTGAATCCGAAGCCCGAACCTCGATGTCGATCAAATCGCCTACTTCACAGTTGATGGGCGGGCAGAATTTGGCCGAGCATATGCCGTGATACAATTTGTAGCCTTGGTTGAAATTCGGCGGAATCACATCAAAATGCCCGGGTTCGTCGCCACGGGAAAAATAGTCGTCCGCGGCGTCGGTCTCAAATTCAACGCGGCAGGCCCGATTGATTGGACAGTCCTTAAGCAGATTCTCTTTCTTCAGTTTAAAAAAGGTGGGGAATTTCCGGCCATTGAACGGCGTTTCGCTTTTTTCTTTCCCGTAAGGCGCTTTCAACTTCGTGCCGCCGCCGAACAACGCCGCCAGCGCCGGGTCTTCGTTTATGAGTTCCTGCAAAATGTCGAGTGGCTCCTCGCTTTCAACGGTTTTGGTTATTGCCTCCTCCTTCCGCTTATTATTGAGCAACCGGAGTCCCTCATGCCCTTTTAAAAATTCCTTAATCTCATTTTCCATGAAATCGCGGTCGTCCCCTTCAACCAACCGATCCCTGGACGTCATAAAAAAATCCTCACGGAAGTCCGCTGGCATTTCCGTCGCGTCCACGACGAGAAGCAAATAATCCTCAAGGTAGGTGTAGTTGAGTTTTCTGGAAATAAATGAGGCGGGCAGGGTGCCGTGAACTTGACCGTTCACCGTAAAGATGATGCCCTTGGGCAGATGACGGGAATCAACCTCACTCCCATCCGGCTTCTTGTCCTTAAAAACTTTTAGTTCAACCGGCACGGTCCCTAGGCCCCTCGGCAACGCAATCGAACCACTCGCCGGCCCTAAGTCCAGATCGGCATTTTCATCAATGGAACCGCCGGAGACTGTGGTGCTGTAGGAATTGGCGCGGTAGCCTTCGCGTGTTTCCGTCACGCGAATGGGCAGGATCAAATTATGTAGATATTTGT
The DNA here is from genome assembly GCA_964532525.1 of uncultured Bifidobacteriaceae bacterium. Taxonomy (GTDB): domain Bacteria; phylum Verrucomicrobiota; class Verrucomicrobiia; order Limisphaerales; family UBA11358; genus UBA11358. The sequence goes on along the minus strand of CAZHIM010000001.1, from coordinate 8,239 downwards.
TCATTTGGTAGCGTGGATCAAGTGTCGCAATCCCAGGGGCATTCCAACGATAAGCATAAAGTTTAACACATGATCCGTATTGCAAGGGTTCCGTATAGGCTTTAGGCGGCTTATTCGCTGCACCTTCACCGGCGAGAACATTTATCGCTTCCGCAGGAAATGATGGAACTTGGCCTCCCGGAGCATAGTAAACATATATGGAACTTTTCTGTGAACTCTGCTCGTTTGGCCGCATCCGGCGAACAATAGTGAATCCCCAATCGTGCCCCGTCAGGCCAGGGTTTTTGCTCGCAAGGCCAGGCGCACGTCGTGAAACTATTAACTGATAATTTTCGTGGCCGCAAAAACGAAGCGCACCCGTCCCGCCTGCGTTGTATTTGCCCTGCACAAAATGAATCCGCAGTTTGTTTGATTTTGCGATTGAAAGGAAGGTTTCGGGAAAGTCACCAGGCGCCTGGCCCTCACCTTTGTCAACGACCAGGTAATTCGGCGTTTTCTTGCTGCCCACCGCTATAAACTGGACGCGGGTGGCAAGGGCGGTCCTGTCCCGGGCTTCAATGTTTTCAAGCCGACCGTTCCGAATTTTGAAAAACTGTTTGGCTGCGTCCGCCATGGAATGCGGTGCTTTGTCCGAAGCCGGGTCAATGCCTCCCTTCAAGCACTCATGAACCAGCACGGCATCGATTCCATTGACAATTTTTTCAACAAGCGCGGCGGCGGCGGCACTTTGCTGGTTACCGGCGGCGCTCCAATTATTCTCCATATCCCCAAGTGATTTCCAATCGGACTGGTTTTTCAACATGCCGCGTTGCGCCATGATTCGGGACAGTTCGTCCTCGCTCTCAGCGCGCAGGAGCGCATAAAATAAGTCTTCGTTGCTGTTATTTGATTTACCCGCAGTTGTGCCGTTTTTTGTAGCCATGACGTTTCCTGTGTATTTATTCTATTTTTTTGAGTTCTTTCCGTTCTGATTTTTCAGCCAGCTGTTGCCAAACTCCGTAATTTCATAGATGACTTTTGTTCCATCACGTTGACGTTTAACGAGATTCAAATCTGCCATTCTTGAAAAGGCTCCGCTTCGCTGAGTGCTGATAAAGGCGGGCGAAATATCGGTTTTTTCCCTGGCGTGCTCACGCACGAATCCATCAATGGCATCTGGCGTTGTAAAACCCTGCTCAAGGCCGCTTAGGATTGTTGTGAAAGCCGAGGCTTCAACTGGCACATGCTTCCGAATGTGTTCAACGGCCCACGCCATTTCCTCACCACTGAATTTTTCATTCGGCTTTTGGTTTACGGGTTGATCCAACAGCGGATTAACCAAGGCAGCAAAATCGGTGCAGGCCTTTGTTGGCAACAGATAGGTCTTGTTTTTTACGCGCTTAACGCCGGCGAGCTTCCATTGAATGAGCATACCGGTGAGGTTTCCCTGGGTGCTTTCGTAAGCGGCAAAATGGTTTGCATAACGCGATCCGGCCTTTTCCGAACCCGGCTCCGGAAATCCGGTAGAAAGGAGATCATCCTTGCCATGCCCAAAACGCCTGTCCAAACCACTCAAATACTCGAACACCTGCGCGGCACGGGCGCTAATTTCACTTGCAGCCTCAAATAACTCCACTTCTGTTCCACGTTCCGCAACGAGCATAATAAATAGGCGAGCATTGACTTTGGCTGGAAGCACCCGGTTCTGCTGTCCAAACACCCATTTCTCTACCGGCACAGTCTGATCGGGACGAAACAAATCAGCCGGAAAGGGGATAATGAATTTTTCGGGAACCGTTACAGAACTGTCCCAAATGTCTAATTTTGCGCCTTCCAACGTGGGCGAAGATGCAGCGACGGCTTTAGCGGGAGCGACCGGGGCCGTCAATTGAGCTGGGAAAGACGTCACAATTTGCTGCCCAGTGCCTTGCACGTCGCCCTGTTCCGCTACCAGCAAGTTTTGTAGCGCCACCGTGACAACGGTATGGAAATCAGGATATAGGCCGCGCGAAACAAGCTTATCAGCTTGTTTCTTTAAAGCGTCTTCAATGCGAACATAAATCAACATAAGCTGACTCCTTTGTACTTCATGGTAGAAAAGAAGTCAACTCGTTTTATAATAATAATCGCTCCTTCTATTATGAGCGCACTTGTACGTTATCTAACATTTTTATGATGAAGACATTGCAACACAAGTGCTGTTTATGGGCGTGGCGCTTTCAGCCACGAAAATCCGTGAATTGTGAAACCGTGGGCGTTTTCCGCTGATTAAGCTGCTGCCAGAGCAATTCGGTTTGGAGTATCCAAGTCTAAATTACGTACGGCGGCTGGCGCTGCAGTCATGTGCAACAGCAACACTTCCTTGCTGCTTTCCGTCTTCCCCTTTTGATTCGCATACCATTTCCTTCCTGGGACTTGCCGCCAAATGCGATTTTCAAATAGATATTCTGTTTCACAGACCGGGAGAAGCTCGTTAAAGCCCGCATCCCCCATTGCTTGAAGATAAGCGGGCAATTGCCATTCAGGTTGTGAAAATGCGACGAGTTGGACAACAAGTGAGTTTTTCCCAACCAATCCTCTCACCGAAGTAAACGCTCTACCCAGGCGGTCAAAATACGTTTTCAAGCCGGTTTCATTACGCCGGCCGAGGCAATAGTACGCCTCACCCGCGCCATCACGGCTGTTTGCCAGCCAAAAAGGCGCAGGGGTTTCCTTGCGACCGTTTATTTGCCAACGGTGGTATACAACGTGGACCCCTGGATAGGGGGGCGATGTCAAAACAAGTTTCGCAGGCAGCCAATCACTAGGAATCCGACCATCACCACGGCTATTCTCGGATGAGCAGTTAATGATGCGGCGCATTTGCGTCAAGCGGCAACGAGGCATATTGTTCGTTGCCGCCGCTTGCGTCAGGAATTCAAAATGTTGCTCTGCCACCAGCTTAACGCGGCTACAGAATTCAAACCGCAAGGTCGGCCACGTCGGCACCTCTGTCTTGCAATCCAGCGCCCACTGGCCGACAGAAAGAAGAATCAAGCGGACAAAGCTCCGTTGTCGTTCCTTGGGTAAAAGTTCCGTCCAATGTATGATGGTTTCAAAACAAGACCGGGCCTCATCCGGTAGGTTCCGCAGATAATGGGACTGTTCCTCAATGGTATCAAACTCGGACTCGACCTTTTCGAGCTCTGCCGTTTCCATCACTGCAGCCCAAGCCAGTATTTCCCGTTTATCATGGATCGACAGCGGCGTGATTTTTGTGCGGCTCAGAAACACGGCCAGTGAGCTAATGTCAAAACCAGCGGCTTTCCTGCCCAGCGCAACGGCCTCGACCAACGACGTCCCGCCTCCGCAAAATGGATCAACCACAGTGTCCCCTGGTTTACTAAACGCTTTGATCGCTTCGCGAGCGAACACGGGTGAAAAACGCGCCGGGTATTTGTAAAAGCTGTGCGGCGGTTCATCCACCCTTTCCTGGCTGAGAACGGCTTGGATCACTGCCGGCGGAACCACGATATTGAGCTTTTGGTTTTCAGTCATTGGAGTTGTTCGGTTTTAACGGGTTTGCCAACTCAGCGTGTAACTTTGGTTCATTTGCGCGCTCCAGCAACCCGTTCTGAATAGACCAACTCACCAAGTATTGCAGCGACAGGACGGGTTTGTGACCGCGCCCAATTTTAGAGAGCTTTCGGTAATCGCCTTTTGACAAAGAAATGCTGAAACGTTTTGGCTTACTTCTCATTATGTCACCAATTCACATCATTTTGAACCAAGTGTCACCAACTGTCAAGATTGCAATTGGAATCGCTAACTATTGGTAATTTGAAAACGTCTGTCTTTCCCGTCGTCCAAGAGGCATGAGCTTGACGCTCGCCATCAACGTCAAGGGGTTAAAACTAGAATCTGGACCTACGCCCACCGGATTTTATTGGCGTTAGAGCATCTCCAGCAAATCTGTAGCGATGAGTTTAAACCTACCGAAAAAAGGATGAAGGATGATGTCGCCCGTGACCGGGAACGGGGAAAGGCCGCAACCGCGTTGCGGTTGATGATTTCGTTTGGACACGGACCCAGGGTAGGCTCGCGGACTCGCCAACCCTGGGCTGGAGGACTCAATCCCCTTGGGATTGCCAGAACGGCGGTGACCCGGCGTTGAAACGACCGGGCTATTATCATGGCATCGCGGTGCGACGGACGGTGAATACGGTCCAGAGCAATCCGCGCTTTGGGATAGGTTCGGATGGCGGCGTTGCGACAAGCGTTTGAGGCGGTTCGCAGACCGGGGCAAAGCATTCGTTACTGCTGGAGCCGGAAAAACTGTTGCCGTCCGGTGAAGGAATTCGTGTAGGGGCTGGTGGCGCCCGGGATATTTGTGTAGGCGGCGTTCAGTGCGGGTGCGGCTTGCAACGTAAAGGTCGGATCAGTCCACTGCAAGACCGCTGTGTCGGTGCTGACTTGGCTTTGAATGACCGGCCCGCCAAGGCAATTCTGGGAAGCACATGAGGCTGTAAACGTCCAGGAGTCCGGATTGCTACCGGTCGGGGGGTTCTGGCACGTAAAAGACCAGGTAAATGCCGTGGGAGTGCAGCCATTGCCGCTCACGACGCCGGTGCCATCAACCTCGACATAAGCATTGGCACCGGCGTTGCCAGCTTGAATAGTGATTTGCGAGGACACTAATTCAAATTTGAATCCCCCCACGGTCCAGAAGTTGGTGATGGGTGCTTTGGTGCTGGTGTTAAACACCCAGGATATGGCGCGAAAGGTCATTGGCGCGCCGCTGGCAATGGGGGCAAAAGTGCCAGAAGTGGTTGTGACAGTAGGAGTGATCCACCAGGTGACCAGCGTGGCTGTTCCCGGCGAACTAGTGTCCAAGTTGACCGACCCAGTGAAACCGATACTGCCGGTGATTAAACCGGCCTGAACCTGAACCGTTTGAAGCCATCCGCTGGCGGCCACCGCGGCCGCGACGATCAATCGAGTGAGTGTTTTCATAGTTCCATGCAGATAGCGTTCCCGCCAGATGCAGAACGCCGTTCAATTTGGGCGGCCACGCATCTGGCGCTGTTGTTTTTGGTTGACCCTCTGAGGGTAAAGAGCCAATGCAAGCACAAGGCTTGATTTTCTTCAAGATTATTGCCCACGGGTCAAACTTTCAAACTTTCCCGGCGGGCGCTTCTGGCACCGCCTGCCGGGGTGCGGGAAAACCGGGGGGCGTCTTCCGGGGGGCAGCAAAAGGACAAATTCCAAAGGCTGAAGGCTAAAAAAGGGCTACTGGCTTCCAACCCTTCGGGTTGGCGATCCAGTGCAACCCGGAGGGTTGCCAGACAGTAGCCGGAGGTCGCAGTCTGCGAAGACCTCCGGTATTCGTGTGCAAAATTGAGACGCACCCCGGCAGAGGCGCCAGAAAAACAGCGACGAACGGGATCGGGGGGATGAACGGCGCCACGCCGCTTTCGTGCGGGCGACGGTCCGCAAAGGCTCGCGGCTCGCGCGTGCGGGCGAAAGCGCCGTCGTCGCTGCGCTTTGCCGGCGCAGTCCATGACGCGAAGGGAATTGCCGGGCGCGTCGGAGTTGCGCGGATCATCACGGTGAGTACGGCGCCCCTCCTTAGGCCGCCATCCTCCATTCTCAATCCCCCATCCTCGTTTTTATCCCCGTCCGCCCTCGCCCCAATTCGCGAAAATTCGTGCGATTCGTGTCAAGCCTCCGTCTGCGACTTTACTATGGATTTGCGCGGTTTTTCTGCGATACTTCCCGTCCATGAATCCGTTGTTGAAATTGTTGCTTGAAGGCGGCCGTTTGGACACCGCGCAGATGGCGCAGGTGCTCAACCTGTCCGAAGCGGAAGTGAACCGGCAACTGGCGGAGCTGAAGGCCCAGCACGTGCTGCTGGGCTGGTCGCCGGTGCTCAACCTTTCGGATGAGGAGGCCGGCGTGGTGTCGGCCGTCATCGAGGTGCGCATCACGCCCGAGCGCGGCGGCGGGTTCAACCGGCTGGCCGAGCGCATCTCGCGGTTCGACGAGGTGGAATCCTGCTATCTCATGTCCGGCGGCTACGACTTGCTGGTGGTGATCAACGGCCGGAGTTTGCAGCGGGTCGCGGCGTTCGTTTCCGAAAAACTGTCCACCATCGAAGGCGTGCTGTCCACGGCCACGCATTTCATGCTGCGGTCGTACAAGGAACGCGGTTTCCTGTTCGAAGGCAAGGAAGAGGAAAATCACCGCCTCAAGGTGGCCCCGTAAGCCGGATTCATTTTTGGGATTTTGGAACTGAGATTTCCCCGTATGGACTCCTCGCGTTATATCGCCCAGCACGTCGCCAGCCTGCCGAAGTCGGGCATCCGCGACTTTTTCGACATTGTGGCCAAGATGAAGGACGCCATTTCGCTGGGCGTGGGCGAGCCGGATTTTGACACGCCGTGGCACATCCGCGAGGCGGGCATTTACGCGCTGGAAAAGGGCCGGACGCATTACACGGCCAACCTGGGCCTGCTCGAACTGCGCCGGGCCATCAGCCGCTACGTGGAAGAGAATTACGCCGCCAGCTACGCGCCGGAAAACGAGATTCTCGTGACGGTGGGCGTGAGCGAGGCGCTGGACCTGGCGTGCCGGGCGTTCATCAATCCCGGCGACAAGGTGATGTATCACCAGCCCTGCTACGTGAGCTATCACCCGAGCGTGGTGTTGACGCACGGGGTGGCGGTGCCGGTGCCGACGTTTGCGCGGGACAACTTTGCGCTCACGGTGGAGGCGTTGCGGGCGGCCTGGCAGCCGGGCTGCAAGCTGCTCATGTTGAACCTGCCGTGCAATCCCACCGGCGGCACGTGCGACCGCGCGCAGATGGAGGGAATTGCCAAGTTTGCGGCGGAAAAGGATTTGCTGGTGCTGAGCGATGAGATTTATTCCGAGCTGACCTTCGAGGGCGGGCACACGAGCATCGCCAGCCTGCCGGGCATGAAGGAGCGGACGATTTTCCTGCATGGCTTTTCCAAGGCGTTTGCCATGACCGGCTGGCGCATCGGCTACGCCTGCGGCCCGGCGCCGCTGATTGAGGCGATGATGAAGGTGCACCAGTACTCGATGCTCTGCGCGCCCATCATCAGCCAGGAAGGGGCGATGGAGGCGCTGGTCCACGGCGAGGACGCCATGAAGCGGATGCGCGAGCAGTACCATCGCCGGCGCGACTTCATCGTGCGGCGGTTCAACGAAATCGGGTTGAAATGCCACCTGCCGCGCGGGTCGTTTTATGCGTTTCCGGACGTGTCCGCGACCGGCCAGAACGAAAAGGAATTTGCGGTGGGGCTGTTGCAGGCGGAGAAGGTGGCGATGGTGCCGGGGGCGGCGTTCGGGCCCAACGGCGCGGGTTTCTGCCGCGCCTGTTTCGCCACCAGCTACGAACAATTGATCGAGGCGGCCAACCGCATCGAGCGGCACGTGCAGCATCTGGCGGGGAAGAAAGCGGGGCCGGAACGAATCAGTTCAACCACAGATGAACACAGATAGACCCAGATGAGGACAGGGAGACAGGGTTGTTCTTACTGATTGGCATCGGTCACTGATTGTTTGTCGTAAATGGTTTAACGCTCGCCCTCACCTAAATCCTCTCCCCCAGGAGAGGACTTTCCACCTGGTTCGCTTTTCGGATATTCGAATGGCAGTCCGGCCAATCCCGCCACTCGCATTTTCCAAAACGCGGAAACCGGTTCTCCCTCTCCTCGTGGGTTGGCCCTTACCCACAAGTCAGACTGCTGGACACCGCCGGTATTCGAAACGTCTGCAATACAGAGCAAAACTCGCGCCCAACGTTTGCCACAACCCCGTTGGGGTTGATCCGGATTTATCATCGTTTACCCAGGGTAGGCTCGCGGACTCGCCAACCCTGGGCTTTGAGGCACAATCCCTTTGGGATTGGAGGGATGCTCGCGCCTTGACCCGTGAACCACGACCCGGTGTCCAGCGACGGGACTTATGGGACAGGCTCAGCCCCCGGGGAGAGAATTCCCCGAAAGCGTTTTTGCGCGTTGAACCCCTGAACCGCAAAAGAAACATCCAACATTCCACATTCAACGCCCAATATCGAAGGGGCTCGCGCTGCCGCCTTCGTTCAGGGTTGGAAGTTGAATGTCGAATGTTGAATGTTTTCCAGGTTCATGGGGAGTTTCGACATCCCAAATGGGATGCACATTGGGGCCATGAACCTAAGACGGTTCATGGAAAGGGCGGACTTCTTAACACTAAAATCGCTGACTAACATTGCCCT